>NZ_JBITIJ010000012.1:0-266748 GCF_044458825.1 Nocardia sp. NPDC050412 | reverse complement strand
CGAAGCGCATGCGACGAAGTCGCGAGTCTCGACGGCTCGGACGCGAGACACCAGGGGGCCGCGAACCCGCCGCGCCGCAGGCGCGGCAATTAGACACAGCCGCAGGTGCGGCAAATCCAACACAGTAGTTTGTTCGCATGGCCCGAACTCTGCTGGTTACCAACGATTTCCCGCCGCGGCCGGGCGGTATCCAGTCGTATCTGCAGGCGTTGGCTGGTGAGCTGCCGCCCGATGATCTGGTCGTTTACGCTCCGCGGTGGCGTGGTGACAGTCATCTGAAATTCGATGCGAAGCAGAAGTTCCAGGTGGTGCGCCATCCGACCACGTTGATGTTGCCGACCCCGCTGGTGCTGCGGCGGGCGGCACGCCTGCTGCGCAGCGAGAACTGCGACACGGTGTGGTTCGGTGCGGCGGCGCCGCTGGCGCTGCTGTCACCGAGGCTGCGGCGCGCGGGCGCCTCCCGGATTCTGGCCAGTACGCACGGCCACGAGGTCGGCTGGTCCATGCTGCCGGGTGCGCGGCAGGCGTTGCGCGCGATCGGTGAGCACACTGATGTCGTCACCTATGTCAGCAGATATACGCGCGGGCGGTTCGCTTCGGCGTTCGGACCGAATGCCTCGCTCGAGTATCTGCCGCCGGGAGTGGATACCGAGGTGTTCCGACCGGATCCGGCCGCGCGCGCGGAATTGCGTGAACGCTACGGACTCGGCGATCGCCCGACTGTCCTGTGCCTTTCCCGACTGGTTCCGCGCAAGGGCCAGGACGCATTGATCGTCGCCATGCTCGAGATCCGCGCGCGGATTCCCGGTGCGGTGCTGGTGATCGCGGGCGGCGGACCATACGAGGAAAAATTGCACGCGCTCGCGGCGGCCATCGGTGTCGGCGATGACGTGATCTTCACCGGCCGGGTACCGTCCAGCGAACTGGCGGCCCACCACACCCTGGCCGATGTGTTTGCCATGCCGAGCCGTACCCGCGGGGCCGGCCTCGATGTCGAAGGTCTTGGCATCGTGTATCTGGAGGCCTCGGCGTCTGGAGTGCCGGTGGTCGCCGGACGGTCCGGTGGTGCGCCGGAGACCGTGTTGGAGGGCAAGACCGGCCGCGTCGTCGATGGACGCAAGACCACCGAAATCGCCGCCGCCATCGTCGAGATCCTGTCCGATCGCGATGCCGCCGCCGAGATGGGCGCGGCGGGACGCGCGTGGGTCGAGGAACGGTGGCGCTGGGATAGCCTGGGCGCTCGGCTGCGTCAACTGCTGCAATAAAGGCGACGGCGGCTCACAGGTCGGGACTGTGATCTACTACGCTCGGGCTGTGAACGAGCGCCGGCGAGTGAACCAAAGACACAGCGCGCATTTGCGCACGGCGGAGCCGAGCGTCAGCGAGGCGCAGCCGTGAGCGAGCGAACCATGTGCCAGCGCGCTCTGCGCACGGCGGAGCCGAGCGTCAGCGAGGCGAAGCCGTGAGCAGTATTCAGGTCGCTGATCAGACGTTTGTCGCCGCCCCCGGGGCGGCGGTCGCCGAGATCCTGTCCGGGGAGAACAATTGGCGCCGCTGGTGGCCCGATCTGACCCTCGGCGTCCGGGAAGACCGGGCCGACAAGGGTATTCGCTGGTCGATCACCGGTGCGCTGACCGGAACCATGGAAGTATGGCTGGAGCCCGCTCTGGATGGGGTGATCCTGCATTACTTCCTGCACGCCGAACCGAAGGCGCCGACACGGGATCTGGCCGCAGCCAATCGGGCGCGCCGGGTGGCGGGCAAGGATATGTCGTTCGAGATCAAGGCCAGGCTGGAGGCGGGCCGCGCGGCCGGTGTCGCACCGGCACACACCGTCCCGACCGCCCGCTGACGCACACGAGCACAGCAGAAGCAGCTGAAAGGAATCGTTGTCCGCCATGGCCGACAGGACCCAGAGGTCGATCATCATCGATGCACCGTCGCAGCGGGTGATGTCCGTCATCGCCGATCTGGAGTCCTACCCGCAGTGGGTCTCGGCGGCCAAAACCGTTGAGGTGCTGGAGAAGAGCGCTGGCGGCCGGGCCCGGACCGCGCGCTTCGTTCTGGATGCCGGAGTTGTCAAGGACACCTATGTGCTGTCCTACACCTGGCGGCCCGACGACAAATCGGTCAGCTGGACGTTGATCAGCGGTGAACTGCAGAAGGCGCAGGACGGCACCTACCAACTCGTCGACCAGCCCGACGGCACCACCGAGGTGACCTATGAGCTGACCGTCGACCTGAATATCCCGATGATCGGCATGTTCAAGCGCAAGGCCGAGAAGGTGATCACCGATACCGCGCTCAAGGAACTGAAGAAACGGGTCGAAGGCTGATCGCGCACAAACCCGAGGCGGCCGGTACTCGGGTCGAACTATTCATCGGCAAAGGCGGGGTCGGCAAGACGACATTGGCCTGCGCTACCGCCATGGCCTATGTCAGGGCGGGGCAGCGGGTGCTGGTGGCCTCGCTGGATCAGGCGCATTCGCTCGGTGACGCACTCGGCTTCCGATTTCCGCACGATCCAGGCACCGTGCCCGGGGTCGCGAGCGTACTGCCCGGCCTCGATGTGATCGAGGTCGATTCCCTTGCGCTGTTGGAGGATCGGTTCCGCGAGGTGGTGCGCGTGCTCGCGACCGGAACCGACCACGATCACGGCATCGACCTGGCAGCACTGGATCCGGCGGAACTGACCGGACTGCCCGGCGTGCAGGAACTGCTGATGCTGGTGGAGATCACCCAGTTCGCCGCCGAGGACGACTGGGATGTGATCGTCGTGGACTGTCCGCCCTCGGCGGACATGTTGCGCATCATCACCGCGCCGGAAACCCTGCTCGGTTATGTGGAGCGGATATGGCCGCCGCATGAGCGGGCGATGAGTATGGTCGGCACCGATCTGCGGCGCGTGGTGCTGGCCACCACGGTCGAACGGATCGTCAAGGCGGTGACCGAGGTACGCGACCTGCTCGCCGATCACGGCCGCACCGGTGCGCGACTGATCACCGTCGCCGAACAGGTCGCCATCGCCGAATCGGAGCGGGTGCGTTCGGCGGCGGCGCTGCTCGGGCTGCGGCTGGACGCGGTGGTGGTGAACAAGGTGCTGCCCGCCGTGCCCCCGCCGACCGCACTCGAGGTGGCCGCCCATCCCGCCGTGCAGTGGTATGTGAATCGACGCGCCGAACAATTGGATGTGGTGAACCGGCTGCAACGGGGTATGAACGGGACACGGGTGCTGATCGCACAGCACACCGGGCCCGAACCGGTCGGGCTCACGTCCCTGTCCGCGCTGTCGTATGCGATGGATTCGGGTGAGCGGTTGAATGCCGACTCGAAGCTGAGCGACAATCCGGCGGAGGTTCGCACAAGTTCCGGCGAGCCGGTGGTTCGATTGGAATCGGGCACCGGTCTGCATTCGGTGTACGCGTTGCGGATGCACCTGCCCGTCGTCGATCCGGCGACGTTGCGACTGGGACGAGTGGAGGACGATTTGATCGTGGGAGCGGACGGGGTCCGACGCCGGGTGCGCCTGGCGCCGGTATTGCGGCGGTGCACGGTCGACGGCGCCGAACTCGACGACGGCTATCTGATCGTGCGTTTCCACCCGGACCCGGAAGTGTGGCCGGTATGAGCGAGCTCAGCGAGGCGCAGGCATGAGCGAATCGAATGACTGGCCCGGCGCTGCCGAGCCCGGTGACGGCCTCGGCGAATTCGCCGAGGAATTGAAGCTGCTGGCCGAGGCGGTGCTCGAACGGGTCGAACCCGTACTGCGCCGCGCGGCCGACGGACAGCCGGACTGGTCGAGCTGCAGTTGGTGCCCGGTCTGCGCGGCCGCGGCGCTGGTGCGCGGTGAGCATCACGATGTGCTTGCGGTGGTGGCCGAGCACGGAACCGCGATCGTCACGGTACTGCGCGAGGCGCTCGCAGGGGTCCCGGTCGATCCGGTCATGCCCGAAGACGGTGTGCCGCACGATCATTCGTTCGCTCCCGAAAAGCACGACGACGCACCGGATACGGAATCCACACCTGCCGAAGCGGATATCCGCACGCGGCAGTCGAACTCGTCCGGGCGCAAGCGATCCCGCTATATCGGCATCCCCGTAACGATCAAGGCATGACGGCGCGAGTAGCGGATGCGCGACCACTGACCGTCGGAATCGACGTCGGCGGCACCAATATTCGCGCATCGGTGGTCGACGGCGACGGCGAGGTGCTCGACACCGTGGTGGCGCCGACACCGCATTCGGCACGCGCGCTGGAGAACGCGCTGGATCGCGCGGTCCGCGAACTGTGCCGCAGACATCCGATCGGCGCGGTCGGCCTGGCAGTCGCCGGGTTCATCAACGCCGATCGCTCGACGGTGCGCTTCGCACCGCACCTACCCTGGCAGGACACCCCGGTCGCGCAGCGGCTCACCGAACGCCTCGAACTGCCGGTGATCCTCGAGCACGACGCCAATGCCGCCATGTGGGCCGAGTACCGATTCGGTGCGGCCGCGGGCGGACACAATTCAGTGCTCGTCGCGATCGGCACCGGCATCGGCGCGGCGCTGCTCATCGACGGCGAACTGTATCGGGGCACGCACGGTGTCGCACCCGAGCTGGGACATCTGCAGGTAGTGCCCCAGGGCCGGTCCTGTCCGTGTGGCAAGCGCGGCTGCTGGGAAAGGTATTGCAGCGGAACGGCTCTGGTCGATACCGCGATCGAAATGCTGGCCACCGATCCGGTGCATTCGACCGTGCTGGCGCGTGAGGTGCTGCGCGATCCCGGTTCGCTGACCGGACGCCGGGTGGCCGGGGCCGCCCAGGACGGCGACCCGTTGGCCGTGGCGGTCATGGCCGATTTCGCCCGCTGGCTCGGGCTCGGGCTGGCATTCGTCAGCGATATCTTCGATCCCGGGCTGATCGTGATCGCCGGTGGCGTAAGCAGTTCGGCGCCGCAGTTCCTGGACGAGGCGCGCGAGGAGTACGCGCGGGCGATCACCGGTGCGGGGCATCGACCACTCGCCAGGATTCGGACCACGCAGCTCGGTGAGGCGGCGGGGATGATCGGCGCGGCGGAGCTCGCCAGGGCCACCCTCGCCGAGACCGGCCGCGGCCGTTCCTGGGTGGCTCGTTCCACCCACTGAGTGGTCGGTTATCAGTACTCGAGAACATGTGGTGAGATACGCCGCTCGGCTTGGATGTGATCTCTACCCAGCGGTAAAGTCGGCAACAGACGGTTGTACCCGTAAACGATCCCGGCCGCGGGGGTTAGGACGCCATGCTCTACTGGATGCTGAAGTACCTGTTCCCAGGACCGTTCATGCACCTCTACAACCGTCCGACGGTCGAAGGCGTGGAACATATCCCCGCCGACGGACCGGCCATCCTGGCCGGGAACCACCTGTCTTTCTCCGACTGGTTGTTCGCTCCCCTGATGAGCCCGCGTCGGATCAGCTATCTCGCCAAGGCCGAGTACTTCACCGCCCCTGGCTTCAAGGGCCGGCTGCAGAAGTTCTTCTTCAGCGCCACCGGCCAGTACCCGATCGACCGCAGCGGCGCCGGCGCGGCCGATGATGCGCTCAACGCCGCACGCAAACTGCTCGACAAGGGTCACCTCGTCGGCCTCTACCCGGAGGGCACCCGCTCCCCCGACGGTCGGCTGTACAAGGGCAAGACCGGCCTGGCCCGTCTCGCGCTCGAGACCGGCGTCCCCGTTATCCCGGTCGCGGTCATCGGCACCTTCGAGGTCTGCCCGCCCGGGCCGTTTCGTTGGCGCCGCCACAAGGTGACCGTCAAATTCGGCGCCCCCCTCGACTTCTCCCGCTACGAAGGCATGGGCGGCAACCGCTTCGTCGAACGCGCCGTCACCGATGAGGTCATGTACGAACTCATGCAACTCGGCGGCCAGGAATACGTCGACGTCTACGCCGCCAGCCTGAAGAAGGGTGTCCCCAGCGGTCCGGCCCCCGAACCCACCCGCATCCCGGAGACGGCCGCCAGCTAGCCCTCCTACCTCCACGAGCCCGGTGCCGAACGCACCGGGCTCGTTCGGTTTTCGGTGGTTGCACAGCCCGGCGCATATCGTTTAGTCGTGACTGTGCGGGCAAAGATTTGCGGGATCAGGTCCGAAGACGATCTGCGGATCGCGCTGGCCGCCGGTGCCGACGCCATCGGATTGATCTCCGGTATTACCCATTTCAGCGAAGATGCCCTCGACGCCGAACACGCCGAGGCGCTGTCGCGGCTCGTTCCCCCCTTCGTCACCCGTGTCCTGGTCACCCATCTGGAGGACGCGGCCGCGATCGTGAACCTAGCCGACCGAATCGGCGTGGACGCAATCCAGGTGCACGGTCTCGTCGCCATCGACACTGTTCGTGAAGTCCGCAAGACCGCTGGTGGCCGGAAGATCATCAAGGCGGTGCACGTCACGGGACCGGAGGCGACTGACGCCGCACGTCAGGCCGCCGCGGATTGCGATGCGGTACTACTCGATTCACGCACCGCGGACCGCTTGGGCGGCACCGGACGAACCCACGACTGGTCGGTGAGCGCGGCCATCGTGACAGCGCTGCACGAACTGGGCTGCCCGGTCATCCTCGCCGGTGGGCTCGGCCCGGACAATGTCGCCGATGCCATCGCACGGGTGCGTCCGTTCGCGGTGGACGTCAATAGCGGGGTCGAAACAGCCACCGGGGCTAAACAATCCGAAGCATGTGCGGCGTTCGTGGCGGCAGCGCACCGGATGCCCGGGGCGTTCGCGCCTCGAGTCCTACGGCCATGAGCACCAGCAGTAGTGCACGGGATTCGGTACCCTACCGGCCGATCGGCGGCCCGCCGCTCGCGGATGGGCGATCTCGGCAACACCGGGTCGCCGCATTGAACGAACTCCCCGAGCCCTGACGAGATCTCCGTCACACGGCGGTGCCTCCCATCAGGGGCATTCGCCCGCTGATTCGCACTCCGGCAAAACCTCTCACATCCACGCCGTCACGTTTCGGACCGCTCAACCGTCTTATGCGTACCGGTTTCCGATCGAGGAGGAGATGACAATGCCTGTGCTGTCCATTCGTCACGAGGTGGCGCCACTCGGCTCGGACGGGAGCCAGCGATGAGTTCGAAGGCGGCGCGGCATGCCGACGCCGCGGATGAGCGGTACAGCGCCGCGGCCTTCGTGAAACGCTCGATCAATAAGGTCTTTCCGACGCATTGGGCCTTCCTGCTCGGCGAGATCGCCTTGTACAGCTTCATCATTCTGCTGATCTCGGGCATCTACCTGACGCTGTACTTCGATCCATCGATGACCGAAGTGGTCTACGACGGCGCGTATCAACCGCTGCGCGGTGTGCATATGTCGGCGGCTTATGCCAGCTCCCTGGACATTTCGTTCGAGGTGCGCGGCGGTCTGTTCGTCCGGCAGGTACACCATTGGGCCGCGCTGATGTTCCTGGCCGCGATAATCGTGCACTGCCTGCGGATCTTCTTCACCGGCGCGTTCCGCAAACCGCGCGAAGCGAATTGGGTGATCGGGTCGACGCTGTTGATACTGGCCATGTTCGAGGGCTACTTCGGTTACAGCCTGCCCGATGACCTGTTGTCGGGGACCGGCCTGCGTTCACCGCTCGGCGGGATCACGATGAGCATCCCGATCGTCGGCACCTGGATCCACTTCGCCCTTTTCGGCGGCGAATTTCCGGGCGAGGTGCTGATTCCTCGTCTGTTCATCACGCATGTGCTGCTATTCCCGGGCATCATGCTCGCGCTGATCGCAGCGCATATCGCGCTGGTCTGGTATCAGAAGCACACGCAGTTCCCGGGGGCGGGTCGCACCGAGCGCAATGTCATCGGTGCGCGCATCGTGCCGGTCTTCGCGGCGGACCAGGGTGCGTTCTTCATGTTCACCCTCGCCACGGTCGCGGTCATGGGCGGTGTCTTCCAGATCAATCCGATCTGGGAACTCGGGCCCTACAACCCAGCGCAGGTGTCGGCGGGTTCGCAACCGGACTTCTACATGATGTGGACCGATGGCCTGGCCCGGCTCATGCCGCCGTGGGAGATATACCTCGGCAACTACACCATCCCGGCGGCGTTCTGGGTGGCGGTCGTGATGGGGCTGGTGCTCGTGATCCTGCCCGCCTATCCATGGATCGAGAAGCGGCTCACCAAGGATTACGCGGCACACAATCTGTTGCAGCGGCCGCGAGATGTGCCGGTGCGCAGCGGAATCGGCGCGATGGCGATCACCTTCTATGTGGTGCTGACGCTCAGCTGTGTCAATGACATCATCGCGTTGAAGTTCGATATCTCGCTCAATGCCACCACCTGGATGGGCCGCATCGGCCTGTTGATCGCACCCCCGATCGCGTACTTCATCACCTATAGGTTCTGCATCGGTCTGCAGCGCAGTGACCGGGCGGTGCTGGAGCACGGCATCGAAACGGGCATAATCAAGCGACTGCCGCACGGTGAGTATGTCGAGGTGCACCAGGCGCTCGGGCCGGTCGACGAGCACGGTCATCCGATCCCACTGGCCTACCAGGGCGCGGCGATCCCGAAGAAGATGAACAAACTCGGTTCCGCGGGCAAACCGGGCACCGGTAGCTTCCTGCGACCCGATCCCGCGGCGGAATCCGAGCGGTTCTTCGAGATCGAGCACGCCGAGGAACGCAAACAGCTCGCCGTGCTGCAGAAGTACCAGGACCGAAGCACCGACGGCGAAAGGCACACCCCATGATGTGGCTCACGCGCTCGCATGAGCCGGTCACCGAGGACTACGGGCTGCTCGTCGCGGCAGCGACGGTCGCCACTGAAGCCACCGCCCGCACGGTCCGCGGCCTATTGCGTGATAACGGGATCCGCGCCACCATCGGCCCGGCTCACCCGGCCCGCCACCGGGTACTCGTCTTCCCGGAAGACGCCGTCCGTGCATTCGAAATCCTCTGCGACAACACCATCTGAGGCGTGCACCAGAAGACCCGAACCATCGGTTCGGGGTCTTCTGTCATCTGGCGTCCGGCCCCGAAATGATCACCGAAGTGGAATGCTGTTAGGCGGACAGTTCCGAGCGGTAGGGGAGCGAATCATGAGTTTTCAAAAGATTCCGGCGGGCACCCGAGGTTCCCGACCGCCCTCACCCAATCCGGTATTCCGTTTCTTCATCCGGGCGATGGAGCGATATCACCGCTTCCGCCACGACCGATTCATGGGGATGGACCTGCTGTATCTGACCACCGTCGGCGCGAAGAGCGGTGCGGAGCGTCAGGTGACGGTGAGCCGGTTTCCGGCCGATGACGGCGGCTGGCTGATCGTCGCCTCCATGGGCGGCGCGATCCAGCATCCGGGCTGGTATCACAATATCGCCGCACATCCGGATCAGGTCTGGGCCGAGGTGGGCGGTACGAAGTACCACGTCACGGCTGAACAGTTGGACGAGCAACGCCGTGAGCAGGCATGGAAGCAGATCACCGCCGTGCAACCGCGCTATCTCGGCTACCAGAAGAAGACCGACCGACTCATTCCGATCATCGAACTCCGACCACGCAGCTGATACCGGCCGCTTGTTGGCCGAGCCGATGATGGGAGTTCACATGGTGTTGGACTCCCTGCGCCAAGGTGAGCCAATGACTGGTTCGGACTTCGGCATCTCCCGGCGCACCCTGCTGCGCACCTGCGCCCTCGGTCCCGTCGCGGTCCCCGTGCTCGCCGCTTGCTCGAACGACGGACCCACGCTGGTCCGTCCTCGCCCGAATCTCACCCACGGCGTCGCGGTGGGCGATCCGCGCACCGATGGCGCGCTGATCTGGGCGCGCTCCGATCAGCCCGCGAAACTGATCGTGGAGACCGCCGCTACCGAATCGTTCACCGACGCCAAACGATTCACCGGCCCACTGCTCACCCCGGATTCCGATGGCACCGGGCGTGTGCGCGTCAACGGTCTGCCCGCGGGCCAGCTGGTGCACTACCGGGTCAGCCTGGAAGGCGAGGACGGCGCGACCTCCGAACCGATCACCGGGGTCTTCCGCACCGTGCCCGCTGCCGCGTCGGATATCAAACTGCAGTGGTCCGGCGATGTGGTCGGCCAGGGCTACGGCATCAACCCCGACCTCGGCGGTATGAAGATCTTCTCCGCCATGGCCGCGCGCGACCCGCACCTGTTCATCCACTCCGGTGATTCGATCTACGCCGATGGTCCGCTGCGGGAATCGGTGACGCTGCCCGACGGCCGGATCTGGCGCAATACCGTCTCCGAGGCGAAAAGCGCTGTCGCGCAGACGCTGGAGCAGTTCCGCGGCAACTATGCCTACAACCTGACCGACCAGAACTACCGCCGCTTCAATACCTCGGTCGCCCAGGTGGTCCAGTGGGACGATCACGAAACCGTCAACAACTGGTACCACGGCGGACTGGTCGCCGAGACCAAGGGTTACAGCGACCGCAGCATGGACATCCTCGCGACGCGCTCCTGGCAGGCCTTCCACGAGTGGATGCCGTTGGAGCCCAGGGAGGCCGTCGACGGCCGTCTCTACCGCAAGATCTCCTACGGTCCGCTCTTGGAGGTCTTCGTGCTCGATATGCGGACCTATAAGGACATCAACGACACCGACAACGGACCCACCGGTCGCATTTTCGGTCCGGAACAGACGAAGTGGCTCATCGCAGGTCTGCGCGATTCCAAGGCCACCTGGAAAATCGTCGCCAACGACCTACCGCTCGGACTTGTCGTCAAGGACGGTGAACAAAAAGTGACGGCCTATGAGGGCCCCGCCAATGGCGACAACGGCGCCCCATCCGGCCGGGAAACCGAAATCGCCCAAGTGCTCTCGGCGATCAAGGCGAACAAGGTGGGCGGCGTGGTCTGGCTGACCGCGGATGTGCACTACACCGCGGCCCACCACTACTCGCCCGAGCGCGCCTCCTTCACCGACTTCGACGAGTTCTGGGAGTTCGTGTCCGGACCGCTGAATGCCGGCGCGTTCGGCCCGAATCCGCTCGACGGCACCTTCGGGCCGGAGGCGGTATTCGTGCACGCGCCCGCCGTTCAGAACGCCTCACCGCTGGACAGCTTCCAACATTTCGGCGAGGTACTGATCGATGGCAAGTCAAGAGAACTGACGGTCAATCTGTGCGATGCGACCGGATACGTCCTGTTCAGCCAGCGGCTGGCGCCGCCAGTCCGGTAACAGTAGAGATCGAACGAGCATCGGAGACCGCGCTGTGGTTAGCTTTCGATCCATGAGCACGCCGCACACTGTCGCCGCCGAAGAATATCTACCTCGTGACACCGCGGATGTCGTTCGTACGGTGCGGAATTCACGCGGTCGCGCGGAAAACCTCACGGTGCGTGGCGGCGAACCGATCGACGATGGTCTGTCGTTACCCGATCCGCGCGCTGTGGTGTCGCTGCGGAAGATGAATGCGGTGCTCGATATCAACCTCGGCAGACGGACCGTCCGCGTGCAGGCGGGCGCCAAACTCTCCGATATCGATCGACGCCTCGGCGCGCACGGGCTCGGGCTGCCGATCGTCGGCGACCACCGCGATATCACCGCGGGCGGTTTCGCCTCGGTCGGCGGTGTCAGCACGGCATCGCACAAGTACGGCATGTTCATCGATCAGATCGTGGACCTGGAGTACGTCGATCCGGACGGACGCATCGGCACCTGCGGTCGCAACCACCACACCGAGCGCTTCCACCGGATCCTCGGCGCGGGCGGGCGCGCGGGCATCATCACCGCACTCACCCTCGATGCGGTCGACATCGATAAGGACCACACCTGGCTCACCACCGACGCCGACCGCTTCCTGGACTTCGACTCCTTCGTCGAACACGCCTACGCCGAAATCGCCCGGCCGGGCAATGTCGCACTGCAGGTCGGTCGTTGGGTCGATACCGCGCCGCTGAAGGTGTCGCGTCCGGTCGGCACCGGCCACGTGCAGTTGGGGACCGTGCGGTTCGGTCAGTGGTCGAGCCTCTACCCCACCACGCCCACCCGCTCGCTGCGTGCGCGACGTGAGGTCGGCACCAAGACCAGGAAGTCGTTGGGCGTCATCGCCTCTGCCGCGGGCGGGCGCGCGGGCGCACCGGTGCGCAATGCCGCGGCGGGCGCGCTCATGTTCGCCCCGAAGGTGCTGACACTGCGCGATGCGGAGTATCTGGCCGACACGGTCATCAGCTCCTCCGAACGCGGACCCGCCTACCGGGTCGCGATTTTCGCGCCGCTGTCGACCTACGCCTCGGTTTTCTACAGACTGCACGATTTATTTGCTGGACACCGGGAGCGGACCGGATGCTTCACCGTCATCTCCGCGATGACCTACGGCGTGCGCTCGAAGTACCTGCGTGAGGAGGCACAAGCGCACGGACTCGCGGTCGAGGACCACGGACTGATCACCTTCACCTGCCGTTTGCGGCCCTCCGCGCTGCCCTCAGAACTGTTGCGCGACATCGTTACCGGAATCGATGAGATCTGCGCATCCGAACACGCCCTGAGGTACGACTCCACGGATTAGACTGTGTCGCGCCGCATATAGTCGCCAGCAAATAGCCTCACCGTCCCTTCGGCGGTCGGCTATCTGTCGGCGGCGGCGGTCGCCTTCGGCACTGTCGGCGGGGTGTCGATGCGTTGGTTCAGCCCATCTACGGTGAAGGTTGCTCTGATGCTCGAATTCCGCACTGCCCCGACCCATCTGCCGGATCGTAAGCGTCAGCGGCCCGAATCCGTCGAGGGGCTACGGGTTCTCGTGACGGATGCGTGCTCCGAAATCGGTCGCGCCACCGCCACGCTGCTTGCCGCACAGGGGGCGCAGTTGCTGCTGGTCGCCCGGCGCGGGGATCAACTCGTCGCCACCTGCAATCAGATCGTCGATGCGGGCGGTGCGGCGAATTGGTTCCGCTGCGATATCTCCGCACTGGGTGATGTCGATCAGCTGGTCGAGTGGGTGCTCAGCGATTTCGGCCGGGTCGATGTGCTGATCAACAACGCGGGCCGACCGCTGCGCCGACCAGTCTCGCAATCACTGGATCGCTTCCGCGACTACCAGCGCATGATGGCGACCAACTACTTCGGCCCGCTGCGCCTGACGCTCGGCCTGCTGCCCGCCATGCTGGAATCCGGCTCCGGCCATGTGATCAATGTCGGCCCGTGGAGCCTGAAGACCGGCGCCACCCCGAATTTCGCCTCCTACGCCAGCTCCCAGGCCGCCTGGACCACCTTTGGTCAATGCGTGGACGCCGAACTCTCGCCGCGCGGCATCCAGGTGACCGACGTCCAATATCCGGCCGTGCAACCCGATACCGGCACCATCGCGCACTACGTCACCGAACCCGCACTGGAACCGTCCGACGCCGCCCGCCTGATCGAAACCGCCATCCGCACCCGCCCAGCCCGTCTCGAACCCCGCTTCGCGCGCACCCTGCGCGGACTGGCCGGCGTCGCACCCCGCTGCACCAACCGCATCCTCTCCCGCTTCGCCCGAGCGGACATGTCCGCGTGAACACTTTCGACGAGCATCCGGGATTCGTGCTGCGCGCACCGATCGACACACTGGTCCCGAAGCCCGATCGCGATCATTCATTACGACGCCGCGCGAGCCTCGGCCGTCGCACGTGGCAGACTGCGCCGAAACGCCGAAGCGCCTCACCGGATTCCGGTGAGGCGCTTCGGAAAGAGCTATTCGCTCAGTGCTTTTCGGGGCCGAGGTAGTACTCGAACACGAGACCGGCGGCCGCACCGAGGATGCAGACCACACCGATGCCGATCAGCCAGAACTGGAAGAACGCCAGGCCGAGAGCGGTGATGGAGCCCGCGCCGGCCAGGGTGATGGGCCAGAAGCTGCCGGGCGAGAAGAAACCCAGATCGCCCGCGCCGTCCACGATCTCGGCATCCTCGTAGTCCTCCGGACGCAGGTCGAGGCGACGTGCGACGAAACGGAAGTAGGTGCCGATGATCAGCGACAGACCGGCGGTCAGCACCGTCGCGGTGGTGCCCGCCCACTCGACACCGGTCCGCGACTGGCCGGTGAAGTAGCCGTACACGACTGCCACGATGATGAAGAACACCGTGAGCAGTTCGAAAATCCGCGCTTCGATCTTCATTTCAGATCAGTCCTCACTTGCTCTCTACCGCGGACGCGCTCTTGGTGTCGCGCTTGGTGTTGAACGGCTGGGTGGAGGTCGCGACCGGGGATTCACCGATGGACTCGAGCGCCTCGGCGTTGGTCTTACCCGCCTTGCGCGCATCGATGTACTTGGTGAACTTCTCCGGCGATACCGCGCGGACCTCGAAGTTCATCATCGAGTGGAAGGTGCCGCACATCTCGGCGCAGCGGCCGACGAACGCGCCTTCCTTCTCGATCTTGGTGATCTGGAAGACGTTATCCGAGTGATTTTCCTTCGGATTCGGCATCACGTCGCGCTTGAACAGGAACTCCGGCACCCAGAAGGCGTGCACCACATCGGCGGCGGCCAGCTGGAATTCGATGTTCTTGCCGGTCGGCAGCACCAGCACCGGGATCTCACTGCTGGAGCCGACGGTCTCGACCTTGTCGTAGTGCAGGTAGGACAGGATGTCGTTCTCCGGCTTGCCGTGCACCGGGCCCGGCTGCGGGTGACCGTCCTTGGTCCGCTCCTTGTACTCCTCGAGCTGCTCCTGGTTGGCGTCCTCGCGGGCCTTATCGATGCCGTCGAAGCGGTAGCCGTCCTTGAAGTCGACATTGCGATAGCCGAACTTCCAGTTCCACTGGAAGGCCGTCACGTCAACAGTCACGTCCGGGTCGGCGACCTTCTCGTGCACGTAGTTCTGCACGACCACGGTGAAGTAGAACAGCACCGCGATGATGACGAACGGGACGGCCGTATAGGTCAGCTCCAACGGCACGTTGTAACCGGTCTGGCGCGGGAACTCCGGGGAGTCCTTCTTCTTGCGGTGGAAGGTGACGGTCCAGAAGGTCAGCCCCCACACCAGCACACCCATCGCCAATGCCGCGAGGACCGACCAGGTCCACAGTTCCCGCATCCGGGTGGCCTGCGGCGTGATGCCCGAGGGCCAGCCGAATCGCAGCCAAACATTGTCGATCGAGCAGCCCGAGACGAGCATCGCGGTGATCCCCAAGGACACCGCCAAGCCGACCCGCCGAAGGAGACGGCCCTGCCGACCCTTCACGGGTCGTGCCCCGATCTCTTCGCTCGCCTTGTGCGCCACGCTCACGCCTTCCTGGTCGCCACACATTCCGACAGTGCACCGCTCGGGTTGCGATCGCCCGGCGGTACGTCCTAAGCACGTTTCAGGGCATTCCGGTCTGCGCACGCGCCACCTAAGAATGTCCTGAGTACTACGCAGCGTAGACCAAACCGGCGCCCCGTTTGACGTCGGGTCGCATTCGACACTCCGCCGCCTCCGGGGGTGGGTCCGGTCACCCGGACATCGTCCCAGGACAGGGCGCGCGCCGCGACCGGATCCGATGCATGCGACGCACTCGGACACGACATTTCGGGTGCCAGGCGAGCTGCGCGTTCCTGCGCTCGACGCCGCACCGTCCACGCGGGACACGGCAGGCTGATCCGGTGGGGTGCGACGCACTCGGATATGAAATTTCGTCGCGCCGTCGGACGCCAACGAGGCATCGGTAGATAGCGGCACCCAGCGGGCCACGGCCTTCATGGAACACGGTGGGCGCGACACACGAATCCACCCAGTGCGGCATACTCGGACACGAGATTTCGTCCTGTGCGCCCACCTATCGGGCGCAGCCACCCAATGAATCGGGCCAGCGCCCGTACCAAGTAGGAAACGAGGTTGCCGACGCCGTGTGTGGACTGCTCGGATTTCTGACATCTGATGCGGCAACCGACGACGTGGTCGGGAGGGTGTACGACGCCCTGCACTGCGTGCGCCATCGCGGCCCGGACGAGCGCGGGACCTGGCACGACGATCACGTGATCTACGGTTTCAACCGGCTGTCGATCATCGATATCGAGCATTCGCACCAGCCGCTGCGCTGGGGACCAGCGCAGAACCGGGAGCGCTACGCGCTGACCTTCAACGGTGAGATCTACAACTACATCGAGATCCGCGAGGAACTCGCGAAGGCGCATGCCGAGGAGTACCCGGACGGCAGGATCTTCGAGACCGAGGGCGATAGCGAGGCGATCGTCGCGGCCTTCCATTACTGGGGTCCGGAGGCGGTGCGCAAGCTGCGCGGCATGTTCGCGTTCGCGATCTGGGATACCGAAACCCAGGAGCTGTTCCTGGCGCGCGATCCGTTCGGGATCAAGCCGCTGTTCCTGGCGACGGGGCCGGGCGGGACCGCGTTCGGCAGTGAGAAGAAAAGTCTGCTGGAGTTGCTGCCCTCGCTCGGGCTGTCCGATGCGCTGGACCCGCGGGCGCTGGAGCACTACACGGTGCTGCAGTACGTGCCGGAGCCGGAGACGCTGCACAAGGACATCCGTCGGCTGGAATCCGGGCACTACGCGACCGTGCGTGCGGGTGCGGCGCCGCAGATCACGCGCTACTTCAACCCGCAGTTCAGGGTACGGCCCTTCGCCCCCGGTTCGGCGGCCGCCCGATATCGCGATATCGCCGAAGCCCTCGAGGACTCGGTCGCCAAGCATATGCGCGCGGATGTGACGGTCGGATCGTTCCTGTCCGGCGGCATCGACTCCACTGCCGTCGCCGCGCTGGCCATGCGGCACAACCCGAAGCTGATCACCTTCACCACCGGCTTCGAACGCGAGGGCTATTCCGAGGTCGATGTGGCCGCCGAGAGCGCGGAGGCGATCGGCGCGCGGCACATCGTCAAGGTGGTCTCCCCCGCCGAGTTCGCGGCCGCTATTCCCGAAATCGTCTGGTACCTCGACGATCCCGTGGCCGATCCGGCGCTGGTTCCGCTGTACTTCGTGGCCAAGGAGGCTCGCAAGCACGTCAAGGTGGTGCTCTCCGGTGAGGGCGCCGACGAGCTGTTCGGCGGCTACACGATCTACCGGGAACCGTTGTCGCTCAAGCCCTTCGAGTACTTGCCGGGCGGGGTGCGCAAGCTGGCGGGCAAGCTCTCGGAGCGGATTCCGGACGGCACACGCGGTAAAAGCCTGCTGCACCGCGGTTCACTGCCCTTGGAGCAGCGCTACTACGGCAATGCGCGCAGCTTCAGCGATGCGCAGCTGCGCGCGGTGCTGCGCGAATTCCGGCCGGAATGGACGCACCAGGACGTCACCGCGCCGATCTACGCGCAGTCACGCGGCTGGGATCCGGTGGCGCGCATGCAGCATCTGGATCTCTACACCTGGCTGCGCGGCGATATCCTGGTCAAAGCCGACAAGATGACCATGGCGAATTCGCTCGAGCTGCGCGTACCTTTCCTGGACTCCGAGGTGCTGCAGGTTGCCGAGCAGCTGCCCTACGAGCAGAAGATCACCAAGGAGACCACGAAATACGCACTGCGCCAGGCGCTCGAGGGCATCGTGCCGCCGCATGTGCTGCACCGGGCGAAGCTGGGTTTCCCTGTCCCGCTGCGGCATTGGTTGCGCGGCACCGAACTGTACGACTGGGCGCACCTGCAGATCGCCGAATCGCAGACCGATCACCTGCTGGACAAGGGCGCGATCAAGGGCATGCTGGAAGACCACCGCGCGGGCCGCGGCGACCACAGCCGCCGGTTGTGGACGCTGCTGGTCTTCATGGTCTGGCACGGGATCTTCGTCGAGAAGCGCATCACTCCCGATATCCAGGAGCCGGTCTACCCGGTCTCGCTCTAATCGCTGCCGCCGCGCACGTTTCGCCCGCCGCGCACCGATTCACGAGCAAACCCGTGCGCGACGCGACACAACACGCGCGGCACCGTCGATGCAATGCGACTGTGCCGCGCATCTTTTCGCGCGCCGCGCATGGATTGGCCCGGTGAATTCGTACGTGTCGCGCGAAAACGTCCGCGGCAGCGGAGTCCGCGTGGGGAGTAATGCGAACGACCGCACCGGGGACGGTGCGGCCGTGGAGGTTGGCGTCGCTCAGAGCATGGGTTGCTGTCGACGGGAGCGCAACACAACGCGCGCAGCACCGGTGTGAGGAGGTGTCGTCACCTCGGTGCGATGCGCACTGTAGCGCAGAGCTTTTCGCGCGACACGCATGGTTTTGCGCGACGCGCATGGTTTTGCGCGACGCGCATGATTTTGCCCGATGTATCGTGCGTGGCGCGCGAGAACGTGCGCGGCAGCGGTATCGGCGCGGGGAGTAGACGCGAACGGCCGCACCGGGGATGGTGCGGCCGTGGAGAGCGGTGCGGGTCAGAGCAAGGGCTTGATGTCGGCGGCGGCTTCGGGGCCGTAAGCCTTGGTGAGGCGCTCGAGCGCGTCGTCCTTGTTGAGGGTCCACTCCTGGGTGCCCATGGTCTCGAGCACGAGAACCGCGATGAGCGAACCCAATTGGGCGGAGCGCTCCAGCGAGAGTCCGGTGGTGTGGCCGGTGAGGAAGCCCGCGCGGAAGGCGTCGCCGACGCCGGTGGGCTCGACCTTGTTCACCTCGGGAACCACACCGACGATCACCTCGGTGCCATCACGGTCGACGATCTGCACACCGTCCTTACCGAGCGTGGTGACCCGGATGCCGACCTTGCGCGCGATCTCTTCCTCGCTCAGACCGGTCTTCTGCAGCAACAGCGCCCACTCGTACTTATTGGTGAAAAGGTATGCGGCGCCTTCGATCAGCTGCACTGACTGATCGCCGTCGAGGCGGGCCAGCTGCTGGGACGGGTCGGCGGCGAACGGAATGCCGAGTTCGCGGCATTCGGCGGTGTGGCGCAGCATGGCCTCGGGATCGTTGGCACCGATGAGCACCAGGTCGAGGGTGTGCTGCTCGGCGAGTTCGCCGATCGAGATATCGCGGGCCTCACTCATCGCGCCCGGATAGAACGAGGCGATCTGGGCCATATCGTCATCGGTGGTGCAGACGAAGCGTGCGGTATGGGCCTGGTCCGAGATCTTGACGGTGGAGCAGTCGACACCATGCTTCTCCAGCCAGGCGCCGTACTCGGCGAAATCGGCGCCGACCGCACCGACGAGCAGCGGCGTCCGGTTCAAAACGCCCATGGCGTAGGCGATATTGCCCGCGACACCGCCCTTGCGGATCTGCAGATCATCGACGAGAAAGCTCACCGAGACGTGGTCGAGCTGATCGGCCAGCAGCGCGTCGGCGAACCGTCCGGGGAAACGCATGAGATGGTCGGTCGCAATGGACGCGGACACGGCGATAGACACGAGGCTGAGCCCCTTCGGGTAGGCGGCAGACGACGAAAGGCGCGGGATTAACCCGCGCCTTCACCGTAGCTCACCCGACTCGCCGAGTCTCTTGCCGATCGGTGAGTGCCCGAGGCTTTCATGGCGGACCAGCGGCCGGTGCCCAGTTCAGTTCTGGACGTCTCCGACGACTTTCCCCCGCATCCCCAGACTATTGCCGACGGTTGGGTACGTTTCGTCGCGGGCCCACGGTCGAGTTCGCCGCCGAGTTCTGGGCGCGCCCGGCGAGTTACCCATATTCGTACGAAGTCAGCCGTTTCGCCGACGGCGGTGGCCACTATGGCCGATGCCGTTCGGGGAAACCGGCCGAGGCGTCAGTTGAAGGAGTCGCCGCAGGCGCAGGAACCCGTGGCGTTCGGGTTGTCGATCGTGAAGCCCTGCTTCTCGATGGTGTCGACGAAGTCGATCGAGGCGCCCTGCACGTACGGCGCGCTCATCCGATCGACGGCCAGCTTTACGCCGCCGAAGTCGACGGTCAGGTCACCGTCGAGCGAGCGGTCGTCGAAGAAGAGCTGGTAGCGCAGGCCCGCACAGCCGCCGGGCTGCACGGCGATACGCAGGGCGAGGTCGTCGCGACCCTCCTGGTCGAGCAGCGCCTTCGCCTTGCCGGCGGCGGCATCGGTCAGGGTCACACCGTGGGTGGTCGTCTCGTCTTGCACAGTCATGAACTCTCCTCAGGACAGCTGTGTTCAACCCGTGAACAGCGCACGGCTCGTGGCTGTCAACACCACTCAGCGGGCTGTTATTCCCCCATCTTGCCACCACCGGCTACTGCGGTGGACACAACCTCCCACCGACCTCATTTCCTGCGGGGTACCGCATCGAATAGCCTGGTCGCGTGAAATTGTTCCGTCGCGGCGAGTCCAGCACCACCGACGAGAGCGCCGACAAGACGGCGGGCTCGGATGGCGGCTCGGCCGCAGTCTCCACCACTAAAGCGGCCACCGTCACCGAGGGCAAGGGCCGACCGACGCCGAAACGTCGTGACGCCCAAGGCAAGCGGCGCGGTCCGGTGGCTCCGGCGCCACTCACCGCGAAGGAAGCGCGCGCCCGGCGCAAGGCGACCCGCGGCAGTCGCGAGGACCGTAAGACCGCCTCGGCCGAGCGTCGGCTGGCGGCCCAGGACCGGCGCGCCAGGATGCTGGCCGGTGAGGACAAGTACCTGCTGCCTCGCGATCAGGGCCCGGTTCGGGCCTTCGTGCGCGATATCGTCGATGCCCGGCGCAACCTGGTCGGATTGTTCATGCCGATGGCGTTGGTCTTGATCCTGTCCATGTTCGTCGCGCCCGCGCTGCAGACAATTGTGACGTTGGCCATGCTGGTGATGATGTTCTTCATGATCGCCGAGGGCTTCCTGCTCGGCCGAATCGTCAACGGACGGGTGCGTGAGCGCTTCCCGGAGAGCACCGATACCGGCTACAAGCTGGGTTGGTACGCCTTCGTCCGCGCCTCACAGATCCGCAAGATGCGGGCGCCGAAGCCGCGGGTCGGACCGGGCGACGCTGTTTGATTTGCAGCGCCAGCGGCGCCGCGTGTTCGCGGCCCTCTGGTGTCTTCCGTCCGCCCCTTTGGAGCGGCCTGCAAGCTAGCGGCGCCGTCGAGAGTCGCGACTTGGTCGCAACGCTTCGACGACTCGGACCGCGAGACGAGCCGCGCGTAAAACTCGCTCCCTAGTGGTCGGGAGAGCGGCCCTGTCCATCGTGCGGCCTCAGTGGTGATGTGAGTGGGCGATGATGGCGGACAGATCGGACTGCAGGCGCTGGGCGTCGCGATCGATGACATTCGCTGATCCGGCGTGACCGCCTCGTGTGACGAGGACCGCGAAGCCCACTACGACCGCCATGCTTACGAGAAAAGTTATCATGGCAGTAATTTTGCGCTCGGTGATTTACCGCCGAAAGTGGCTGTTCTGACATTGTTCGTAAAGATTCAGCCAGGTACGCTCGATGCATGCTGTCCAAGGTCGCGGTGGTGCTCTCCGAGCGCCTGGCAATGTTCGAATTCGGTGTGGTCTGCGAGGTTTTCGGACTCGACCGAACCGCGGACGGACTGCCCGGATTCGATTTCAAGGTGTGCGGGGCCGAGCCGGGGAAGCCGCTGCCGTCCACGACTCCCGGTATCACCGTCACACCGGAGTTCGGGCTCGAGGAGCTGGCGAAGGCCGATCTGGTGGCGATTCCGGCTTTTCCCGCATCGGCCTTCGAGAAGGGACTCGATCCGCGGGTCCTCGACGCGATCAGGGACGCGTCGGATAGTGGAGCGATCGTGCTCACCGTATGTTCCGGTGCGTTCCTGGCCGGGGCAGCCGGGCTGCTCGACGGTCGCAAGTGCACCACGCATTGGCGCTATGTCGACCAATTGGCAGCACAGTTCCCTGAGGCCACGGTCGATCCCGACGTGCTATTCGTCGACGAGGGCAATCTGATCACCTCGGCGGGCACGGCCGCGGGCATCGACGCCTGCCTGCACCTGGTGCGCCGGGAGATCGGCAGTTCCGTCGCGAATGCGATCGCGCGGCGCATGGTGGTGCCGCCGCAGCGCGATGGCGGGCAGCGCCAATTCATCGAGCGTCCGGTGCCCGAATGCACCTCCGACAGTCTCACCTCCACGCTGCAGTGGATGAACGAAAACCTCGACCTGCCGCACACCATCGACGATCTGGCCGCCCGCTCGATGATGTCCACCCGCACCTTCGCCCGCCGCTTCGCCGCAGAGACCGGAACCACACCGGTGAAATGGCTGACCAATCAGCGTGTGCTTTACGCCAAGCATCTGCTGGAGGACACCGACGAGGGGCTGGAACAGATCGCCGCACAAGCGGGTTTCGGATCCGGTGCGCTGTTGCGGCATCACTTCCAGAAGGTCGTCGGTATCGCGCCGACCGAGTACCGCCGTCGGTTCGGAGGCACGGAGGCGACTGAGCAGCGCGCCTGAGGGAGCGATCTATCAAACAGCGCTTATGCGGTCGTGCCGGAACCGGGCGCCAGCGAGGTGCAGGCATGAGCGAGCGAAGCGAGTGATCTATCAACACAGCCGCTTATGCGGTCATGCCGGAACCGAGCGCCAGCGAGGTGCAGGCATGATCGCGGCGGATTGATACGGTGCTGCCGTGTCGGATCGCTTATCTATCAGCAGCCGCGCGCACCGCATCCTCGTGCTCGGCGGCGCGCGATCCGGTAAGTCGGCATTCGCGGAGGTGTTGGCGGCCGAGGGCGGCCCGGTGCGCTATATCGCCACCGCGATTCCCGATCCCGCCGACCTCGACTTCGCCGAGCGCATCGCGCGCCACCGCGATCGCCGGCCCGCGGACTGGACAGTCCTCGAAAGCGCCGATCCGGCAACGGTTCTCACCGCCGCTCCCCCAGCCGGAACCACACTGATCGACGATATCGGCACCTGGCTCACCGCCCGAATCGACGCGCGCGAGGCCTGGGATGCCCCGCGCGGCACCATCGCACCAGACACGGACGGCTTGGTCGCCGCCGTCACTGCCTACCCCGGTCGCTTGGTGATCGTGACCCCCGAGGTAGGTATGGGCGTCATCCCCGCCACCCGCTCCGGCCGCCTCTTCCGCGACGAGATCGGCACCCTCAACCAACGCCTCGCGCAAACATGCGACGAGGCCTTCTTAATCGTCGCCGGGCTCCCTCTCCGCCTGAAATAGGACCGCACAGCTGCGGCGATCACGTCGCGTCACTCGCGAGAGCCGCGACGTATCGGGTGTCGTGCCAACCGAACAGGATGCGCCGCGCGGACGGCCGGGTGGGCCGCGAGCGCGCGGGAGGAGGCATCGGGTGCGGGGTGGGTGGTGCGGATGGGTGGGGGTGGCGGCAAGATTGGGCCGGATATGGACTGCGCGGTGTAGGAATGAACTGCCCCGACCCGGAAAGGCTCGATAGTGACAGACGGATTCGGACCGGTTGTGCCACCCGATGCGGGGGCTCGGGCGACAGCGGAGCAGCGGCAGGCGCAGCTGACCAAACCCGGAGGGGCGCTCGGGCGGCTCGAGACGCTTGGGAATTGGGTGTCGGCATGTCAGGGCGTGTGCCCACCGAAGCAGTTCGAGCGGGCGCGGGTGGTGGTGTTCGCCGGAGATCACGGCATTGCGCGCCACGGTGTTTCGGCATATCCGAGTGAGGTGACCGCGCAGATGGTCGCCAATTTCCTCGGCGGCGGCGCGGCGGTGAATACGCTGGCCGGAGTAGCGGGTGCGACCGTGCGGGTCGTCGATATTTCCGTCGATGCCGATACCGATCCGCAGGTCGCCAAGCACAAAGTGCGGCGCTCGAGCGGGGCGATCGATCGCGAAGACGCGCTCAGCGAGGACGAGATCCATGCCGCGCTCGCCGCGGGCAAGGCGATCGCCGACGAAGAGATTGATGCGGGCGCCGACCTGCTCATCGCGGGCGATATGGGCATCGGCAATACGACACCGGCCACCGTCCTCATCGCGACCCTTACCGATACCGAACCCATCGCCGCTGTCGGCCGGGGTACCGGCGTGGACGATGCGGGCTGGATCCGCAAGGTCGCCGCGATCCGCGATGCCATGCGCCGCGCCCGCCCGGTCGCCAAGGACCCGGTCGAATTACTGCGCGTAGCCGCAGGCGCCGACTTCGCCGCCCTGGCGGGCTTCCTCGCCCAGGCCGCAACCCGACGGACTCCGGTCATCCTCGACGGCGTGGTCGTCACGGCGGCCGCCCTGGTCGCCGAGGATCTGGCCGCGGGTGCCAGCGCCTGGTGGCTCGCGGGCCACCGCTCCACCGAACCCGCGCACACCCTCGCCCTGCGCCACCTCCGCCTCGAGCCCCTCCTCGACCTGGACATGCGCCTCGGCGAAGGATCCGGCGCCCTGACCGCCCTCCCCGTCCTCCGCGCCGCCGTGGCCACCCTCGCCGAAATGGCCACCTTCGTGGAAGCCGGTGTGAGCACAGCCGATTCGGTCGCCGAAGCCGAAGCCGAAGCCGAAGCCGAAGCCGAAGCCGAAGCCGAAGCCGAGACCAGCATCGCCGCCGAAGCGACCGCGCAACCGGACTTGCGGAAATAGACGGTGACCGCACGCGCCTTCCGCAACGAGCGAGCGTTGCGCTTCGGGCAAGCGGACCGCGCTCTCGGTCCGAAGCTCCGCGACAACCGCCATCGGCAGCCGACGGTTCCGACTCGCAGGGCGACCCCAACCACCGGCGGCAACACACGCCTCCGGCGACAGGCGGGCCGGGCACTCCGAGCCGACGGAACGCTCAGCATGAACGATGCACGGCGTAGGGCGTGCGCGACGGCGGTTTCGCTGCGTGGATCGGACGATGGCGATGGTCGAGCGATTACAGGTCGGCAAATATGAACGCTGTGCGGCTTGCGGTGTCGTGGCTGACGGTGCTGCCGGTGCGGGGGCCGGAGAGTGTCGATCGGAGCGCGGCGGGGCGGGCGATTGCGTTGGCGCCGTTGGTGGGGGTGGGACTCGGGGCCGCCGGGGTCGGGGTGCTGTGGGTGTTGGTGTGGGGTGGGGTGAGTGCTGCGGTCGCGGGGCTGGTGGTGGTTGCCGGGTTGGCGCTCATCACTCGGGGGATGCACCTGGATGGGTTGGCCGACACGCTGGACGGGTTGGGGTCCTATGGGTCGCCCGAGCGGGCCAGGGAGATATTGAAGCGTGGTGACACGGGGCCGTTCGGGGTGGCGGCAATTGTGTTCGTCGTTGGGATCCAAGCGTTTTCGTTCGCCGCACTGGCCCAGGCCGAGCGTTGGTTCGCGGTGCTGCTCGCGGTGGCAGTCGGCCGAGTGGTCGTGGTCCTCGCATGTCGGCGTGGCATCGCTGCCGCGCCCGGCACCGGCTTCGGCGCATTAGTCGCCGGGACCCAGCACCTGATCACCGTCGCGCTCTGGTCCGCCCTCGCCGTTGCCGCGGGCATACTCGCCGTCCCGAACCACCGCTGGCTCGGCCCCGCCGTTGTCCTTGTCGCCCTGGGCATTTCAGCTCTATGGGCCCGACACTGCACTCACCGCTTCGGCGGACTCTCCGGTGACATCCTCGGCGCAACACTCGAGATATCCGTCGCCATCACCGCCGCCGGACTAACCCTGGGCACCTGACTCACAACAGCGTCGCCAGCAACGCGTTGCCATGCCGCCCTTGATATTTCAGGTTTCATGACCCACATCGGCCCCCACGCCGGGATAGCGGATCGGGCCTGAGCGTGCGTTCTCGCGTGGACCACGCGGAAAATGCAGGCTCAGACCCACTTCGCCCGTCAACTGGACAGGGCAGCGGCGGTATTCACTCGCATCGGGCCGGCGCCTGCCAACACGGCGGCTTCGTCAGTCCGGTGACCACGTACACGCGCACGCCCGCACTCGCACCGGACACATTGCCCGCGATGAGATAGCTGGCACGGTGCGCGAATTGTCTGGGTCAGGCAATACAGTGGACGGTATGCCTTCCGAGCGTCTGTATTTTCGTCAACTGCTGTCCGGTCGAGATTTTGCCGTGGGTGATCCGATCGCGACACAGATGCGAAATTTCGCGTATCTGATCGGCGATCGGGAGACCAGCGAGTGCGTGGTGGTGGATCCGGCGTATGCGGCGGCGGATCTGGTAGATATCGCCGAGGCCGACGGACTGCGGCTGACCGGGGTGCTCGCCACCCATCACCACCCGGACCATGTCGGCGGCACCATGCTGGGATTCACCCTGCGCGGAGTGCGGGAGCTGCTGGAGAAGACGAGCGTTCCGGTGCACGTCAATGCCGAGGAACTGTCCTGGGTCGCCAATGTCACCGGCATCGCGCCGAGCGAACTCACCGGACACCAGCACTGTGACAAGGTCAGTGTCGGCGCCTTCGATATCGAACTGCTGCACACCCCCGGCCACACGCCCGGCAGCCAGTGCTTCCTGTTCGACAATCGCCTCATCGCGGGCGACACCCTGTTCATCGACGGCTGCGGCCGCACCGACTTCCCGGGCGGCGACTCCGAGGCAATGTTCCGCAGCCTGCGTTACCTAGCGGACCTATCCGGCGACCCGGTCGTCTACCCCGGTCACTGGTACTCCCAGGACCCCTCCGCCGCGCTCTCCACGGTCAAGGACGCCAACTACGTCATGCGCCCGCAAACCCTGGAGGAATGGCGCACATTCATGCCCAGCTGACCCGCGACCGGCACACGGCTGCGGTATTTCGTGAGAGTGCCGCAGTCACATACCGCGCATCCACCCGTGGATATCGGCGAAGGTGCCGCGCTGGATCCCGGTGAGAGTATCGCGCAGCGCCATGGTGACCTCGCCCGGTTCGCCACCGCCGACGGCGAACTCACCATCGGCGGAGCGAACCCAGCCGACAGGTGTGATCACGGCGGCAGTACCGCAGGCGAACACCTCGGTGATCTCGCCGGATTCGGCGCCCTTGCGCCACTCCTCCACCGAAACCTTGCGCTCCTCAACCACATAGCCCGAGTCGGCGGCGAGGGTGAGCAGCGAATCGCGGGTGATGCCGGGCAATAGCGAGCCGGACAGTTCCGGGGTGACCAGCCGCGCCTCGGAACCGGACCCGAAGACGAAGAACAGATTGTTGGTACCCATCTCTTCGACATAGCGACGCTCACAGGCATCGAGCCAGACGACCTGATCGCAGCCCTTCTCCGAGGCCTGCGCCTGGGCTAGCAGCGAGGCCGCGTAGTTACCGGCGACCTTCGCCTCACCGGTGCCGCCCGGTGCGGCTCGCACGTATTCGGTCGACAGCCAGATCCGCACCGGCTTCACACCGCGCGGGAAGTACGCGCCCGCAGGCGATCCCAGCAGCAGGTATTTGTAGGCGGCGGCGGGCTTCACACCCAGCCCGGCCTCGGTGGCGAACATGAACGGCCGCAGGTACAGCGACTCCTCACCACCGGCCGCTGGCACCCAGCCGCTATCGACCTCGAGCAGTTGCCGCACGGATTCGATGAATAGTTCCTCGGGCAGTTCCGCCATCGCCATCCGGCGCGCGGACTTGCGGAAGCGCGCCGCATTCGCGTCGATGCGGAAGCAGGAGACGCTGCCGTCGTTCTGCCGGTAGGCCTTCAGACCCTCGAAGATGGCCTGGCCGTAGTGGAACACCATCGTCGCCGGGTCCATCGCCAACGGAGCGTACGGCTCGACCCGGGCATTGCCCCAACCTTCACCCTCGATGTAGTCGATGGAGACCATGTGGTCGGTGAAGAAGCGTCCGAATCCCGGTGCCGCCAGAATCTCCTGTACCCGCTGCGCCGGGGTGGGCGCGGGATGCGGAACATGGGTGAACTGTGCAGCAACGGTCATGAGGCAGATCCTATCGGTCGCGGTTTCGCCGCGGTGCGAGTGTCGGCGCGCGCGAATGTACCCGCGTCACCCGCCGACCTCCGCAGTACAAGACAGACGCCGACTATTTGGTCTTCGTGTCGACGAACGGCGGGCGTACGACCTCGCAGCGCAACCGTCGCCCACGAACATCGACATCGACCTCCGTGCCGGGTTCGATAGCCGCTTCGGTATCGAGCATGGCGAGGGCGATACCGATCTGCAGCGTCGGCGAGAAGGTGCCGGAAGTGGTTTCGCCGACGGGCTCGCCGGCACGCAGCACGGCCTGTCCCTGACGCAGCACACCGCGATCAAGCGCCTTCAGCCCCAATAGGATTCGACGCGGACCGGCCGACTTCTCCTGCTGCAGTGCGTCTTTGCCCCAGAACTCGGACTTCTTCCAGCCGATCGCCCATCCGCAGCGCGCCTGCACGGGCGAAATCTCCAGCGACAGTTCATGTCCGTGTAGCGGATAACCCATCTCGGTGCGCAACGTGTCGCGGGCACCGAGCCCGGCGGGCTGCCCATCGTGGGCGCGGACCTGCTCGACGAGTGCGCGGAACAGCGGCTCGGCATCGGCCCACCGCGGCAGCAGCTCGTAGCCGTGTTCACCGGTGTATCCGGTGCGACAGACCCGAATCCGGCGGCCATCCCAATCGGCGTCGGCGTAGGCCATGTACTCCATATCGGTCGGCAGCCCGAGCGCGGTGAGCACCTCGGTCGAGCGCGGTCCCTGTACCGCGAACACCCCGTACTCGCGGTGCTCATCGGTCACCGTGATGCCCTCCGGCGCGACCTTCTGCAGTTCGGCGACGACCGCCGCGGTGTTGGCGGCGTTGGGCACCAGGAAGATCTCGTCATCGCCGACGTAATAGGCGATCAGATCGTCGATCACACCACCGTCGGGCGCACAGCACAGCGTGTACTGCGCCTTGCCCGGTCGGATCCGACCGAGATCGTTGGTGAGGGCCGAGTTCACGAACTCGGCCGCACCGGCGCCGTGCACCGTTGCCTTGCCGAGATGGCTCACATCGAACAGGCCGACCGTCGTGCGCACCGCCTGATGCTCGCCGATCGTCCCCGCATACGACACCGGCATCTGCCACCCGCCGAACGGCGCGAACTTCGCCCCGAGTTCGACGTGGACGTCATGGATCGGCCCTTGCAGCGGATTGGTATCGGTCACCCGGCGAGCTTATCCCGGCGTTGTCCGCCCCTGGGCTCGTACTCGACCTGCTGGCGCGGCGATCTCGATCAGCCGCGGAACCACATGGGAATCAGCGTCGGGCCGTCCTCCGGGAGGGTGTGGGTGTGCCCTTCGCGCACGAATCCCTTGCGCGTGTAGAGCCGGGCCGATCGTTGCGTACTGGCTTCCAGGAATGCCGGAATACTCGCATCGGATGCGGCCTTCAGCCGGTCGGTCAGGATGGCGCCGCCCGCGCCCTTTCCGCGATGCTCCGGAACGGTGACGATCACCTGGAGGTAGCGGTGCGGGAATTCGCGTGGATGTTCCCTGGCGAGCAGGCCGGTGACATAGGCCGCGCGGCGCAGCGCCGAGACCTCGGGGGCAGCATCGGCGGCGGCCCGGAGTTCGGCGGCCTCGGCCGCGTGGCGGTCGACGGAAGTGACGGTCTGCCACAGCGATACGGCTCGGATGCTGCCGTCGGCCTCGGCAATCCAGATCTCGTCCTCGCACAGCGCCTTGTCGATGAGATCGGGCACCCAGCCCGCGAGGAACCGGTCGGCGGGGTGGCCATGCAATATCCACACGGTCACCGCCTCATCAAGGGCGGCCGCGGCGAATGCGGCGATGAGCGGATCGCGATCCGCCGCGGTCGCCTGCCGAACGGTCGAACCGGTACCCATAGCGCAATCCTCTCGCCGCGAACGATGTGTTCATTGGCCAATGTAGGTCGGACATACCGGGGTTGCTAGCGATGACCGAATTCGTGCTGGCCGAAAGTGCACCCGCACCAACGACATCGGCGGACCGACAGGCCGAACTCAGCCACTTCGCCCGGTCCCGAACTGGACTTCGCCGCCCTGCTCGATACCGGCCTCGAACTGCTCCTCGACGGGATAGCGGCACGTCTGCCCAGTAACCTGTGCCCATGACCGCTGTTGCAGATCGTTCGCTCGGACCGGAACTGGACCTGGTCGACACCATCGGCCCCGACACCGACGTACTGGTGATCGGATTGGTGTCCGGCGACGACGGCCCGACAATCGCCACCTTGGAGGACGACTTCGTCGACACCATCCTCGCCGCCGAGGTGCGCGCCGCGCTTCAGGAACAGCTGCGCGCAGTCGGCGCAAAGGGCAAGGCCGAGGAACTGACCAGGATTCCGGCGCCTGTCGGTCTCGGTGCGAAGAGTGTGCTCGCCGTCGGACTCGGCGCCGCGGATAAGATCGATGCCGAGCAGATCCGCCGCTCGGCCGGTGTGGCCGCTCGCTCGCTGACCGGTGTCGGCCGGGCCGTGACGACACTGTCGGGTCTGGAGGGCGGCATCGGCCCGACCGCCGAAGGGTTCTTCCTAGGCGCCTACACGTTCACCGCGTTCAAATCCGAGAACGCCAACGGCAAGCCGGATGATCAGCCGGTGCGCAGGGTCGAACTCCTGGTCGGCGACCCCAGTGCGTCCTATGGCAAGGGTTTCGCGCACGACTGGGTGGTCGCCGAATCGATCGCCACCGCACGCGATTTCGTCAACACCCCGCCCAGCCACCTGTACCCGGCCGAATTCGCCACCCGTGCAAAGGCCCTCGGCGAGGCCGCCGGTCTCCAGGTGGAGGTGCTCGACGAACAGGCGCTCGCGGACGGCGGCTACGGCGGTGTGCTCGGCGTCGGCAAGGGTTCCTCGCGTCAGCCCCGGCTGGTCCGCCTGACCTATCGCGGCGGCGATAAGAAGATCGCGTTGATCGGCAAGGGCATCACCTTCGACACCGGCGGCATCTCCATCAAGCCCGCCGCGAATATGGAGAATATGACCTCGGATATGGCGGGCGCCGCGGCGGTCATCGCCACGACCGTCGCCGCGGCCAAGCTGGAGCTGCCGGTCACGGTGATCGCGACCGTCCCGATGGCGGAGAATATGCCGTCGGCCACCGCGCAGCGCCCCGGCGACGTGCTCACCCAGTACGGCGGCAAGACCGTCGAGGTGCTGAACACCGATGCCGAGGGCCGCCTCATCCTGGCCGACGCCATCGTGCGCGCGGGCGAGGACGAGCCGGACTACCTCATCGACGTCGCCACCCTGACCGGCGCCCAGATGGTCGCGCTCGGCACCCGTACCCCCGGCGTCATGGGCACCGACGATTTCCGCGACCGCGTCGCCCGCTTGTCCCGCCTCGCGGGCGAAAACGGTTGGGCCATGCCGCTTCCCACCGAACTGCGGGCCGACCTGAACTCCAAGGTCGCCGACCTCGCGAACGTCGCACCGCACCGTTGGGGCGGCATGCTCTCCGCGGCGATCTTCCTCCAGGAGTTCGTCCCGGAAGGCGTGCAGTGGGCGCATCTGGACGTTGCGGGCCCCGCCTATAACACCGGCGGCCCCTTCGGCTACATCGGCAAGGGCGGCACCGGGGTTCCGGTCCGCACGCTGGTCTCGGTGATCGAGGACATCGCCGCCGAGGACGCACCCACCGCTGAGTAAGCCGCCCATCGCAACGGCATGCGCGGCGCCCGAAGCCGTTCGGGCGCCGCACCGGTCGCGGCGGGATCGACGGTAGTGAAATGGTGGTTTGCGAGGGCGTTCGAACCGCCTCTCACTACCGTCGACAGCTACCCACCTCGGCTGACGGGCAAGCGCCGCGAACATATTGAACGAAACGAACAGTGCTACGGGTCGCGCAATTCGCGTTCGAACGCTCGCTGGCGCTCTACCCGCCTGCGGGCGTCATAGTCGCGCATCCGTTGCGGATAACCGGTCTTGCGAACGTCGTAAACCGGAATCCGCAAATCACCGGCAAGCCGTCGCGCCCCACGCTCGCCGACGATGCGGCGGGTCCATTCACCATCGGCGGCAATAAGCACGACAGTGACATCCGTCACGGTTGTCTTGGGCTCCACGTACCCTTCGACCCCGGTGTGGGCGCGCACCCACTCGGCGAGATAGCGGGCATCCTCGCCACTACCCGAACCCCCACGTAAAACGCTGCCACCCCGGGCCGCGCCGCCTCGGAAACGATCCAGCAAACCCAACGACGCCGACCTCCTTCCACCTGTGACCGAGTGCTCGGCACCGGTCATTCCATCTTGCCAGCCCCGTGCAGTTCGCTGCCCTGTGCTACACGTCTCGCAGACGAGTGCAAGGATGGATCGCGGTACAAGAACCACACAGATCTCCGGTGCCACGCACAATGATCGGTGGCTTTCGGACACCCATCGCGACCCGCGGTGGGTGTTCGCAGTGAGATCAACTGTTGTAGAACCCGTCGAGCAGTCAGAGGAGTCAACGGACATGGCCTTCTCCGTCCAGATGCCGGCTCTTGGTGAGAGCGTCACCGAGGGAACGGTGACCAGGTGGCTGAAGCAGGAAGGAGACACGGTCGAGGTCGACGAGCCACTGCTCGAGGTCTCCACCGATAAGGTCGACACCGAGATCCCGTCGCCGGCGGCGGGTGTGTTGTCGAAGATCGTCGCCGCCGAGGATGACGTCGTCGAGGTCGGCGGTGAGCTCGGTGTGATCAGCGAAGCCGGCGAAGCGCCCGCGCCCGCCGCCGCACCCGCACCTGAAGCCGCGCCTGCACCCGCCCCCGCACCGGAGCCGGAACCGGCCCCCGCGCCCGCGGCCGCCGCTGCGGCCCCCGCGCCAGCGGCTCCCGCCGCAGCCCCGGCCGCCGCGTCGGGCACCCCGGTCAAGATGCCGGAACTCGGTGAGTCGGTCACCGAGGGCACCGTCACCCGCTGGCTCAAGCAGGTCGGTGACCAGGTCGCCGTCGACGAGCCGCTGCTCGAGGTCTCCACCGATAAGGTCGACACCGAGATCCCCTCGCCCGTCGCGGGCACCCTGCTGGAGATCTCCGCGCAGGAAGACGATGTCGTCGCCGTCGGTGGACAGCTCGGCGTGATCGGCAGCGGCGCCCCCGCGGCCGCCGCACCGGCACCCGCCGCCCCCGCACCGGCCCCGGCAGCTCCGGCGCCCGCTCCGGCACCCGCGCCCGCCGCTGCGGCCCCTGCACCAGCTGCGGCCCCTGCACCAGCTGCGGCCCCTGCACCAGCTCCGGCCCCTGCAGCTCCCAAGCCTGCTCCGGCTCCGGCCGCCACGGCTCCGGCGCCGACCCAGGACACCTCTGGCAACGGCGCGGCCCCCTACGTCACCCCGCTGGTCCGCAAGCTGGCCGAGGAGAACGGCGTAAATCTCGCCACCGTCACCGGCTCCGGTGTCGGCGGACGCATCCGCAAGCAGGATGTGCTCGCCGCCGTCGAGGCCAAGAAGGCGCCGGCTCCGGCCGCCGCCCCCGCGGCCGCCGCACCGGCCGCAAAAGCGCCCGCCGCGGCGGCGGTCCCGTCACAGCTGGCGCATCTGCGCGGCACCGTGCAGAAGGCGAGCCGCATCCGCCAGATCACCGCCACCAAGACCCGGGAATCGCTGCAGACCACCGCGCAGCTGACCCAGGTGCACGAGGCGGATGTCACCAAGATCGCGGCACTGCGCAGCCAGGCCAAGGCCGCGTTCAAGGACCGCGAGGGCGTCAACCTGACGTTCCTGCCGTTCTTCGCCAAGGCGGTCGTCGAGGCGCTCGGCGTGCACCCGAATGTGAACGCCAGCTACGACGAGTCCACGAAGGAGATCACCTACCACGCCTCGGTGCACCTCGGCATCGCCGTCGACACCGAGCAGGGTCTGCTGTCCCCGGTGATCCACAACGCCAGCGACCTGTCGCTGGCCGGACTGGCCCGTGCCATCGCCGATATCGCCAACCGGGCCCGCACCGGCGGCCTCAAGCCGGACGAGCTGGCCGGTGGCACCTTCACCATCACCAATATCGGCAGCCAGGGCGCGCTGTTCGACACCCCGATCCTGGTTCCGCCGCAGGCGGGCATGCTCGGCACGGGTGCGATCGTGAAGCGCCCGGTGGTGGTCACCGATGAGACCGGCAACGAGTCCATCGGCGTTCGGTCCATGTGCTACCTGCCGCTCACCTACGATCACCGCCTCATCGACGGCGCCGACGCCGGTCGCTTCCTGACCACCATCCGGCACCGGCTCGAGGAAGCGGCGTTCGAGGCGGACCTCGGTCTGTAGTCGGAAAGGATCGTCTGTCGCGTATGAAGGTGGTGATCGCCGGTTCGTCCGGGCTGATCGGGACGGCGCTCGTCGCGGCATTGCGCCGCGACGGGCACGAAGTCGCCCGATTGGTACGCCGCTCCCCCAACGCGCCGGACGAGTACCGCTGGGATCCCGCTCGCGCCGATCTGGACGAGCGGGCCCTACGCGGCGCCGATGCGGTGGTCAACCTCTGCGGAGCAAGCCTCGGACGGCGGCGCTGGAACGGCAGCTACAAACAGGAGCTGCGCGACAGTCGGCTGACCCCGACCGATGTGCTGGCCAATGCGGTCGCCGTCGCTGGTGTGCCGGTGCTCGTGAATGCCAGCGGCGTGCACTACTACGGCGGTGCCACCGGCAGTAGGGTGGTCGACGAAACCGCTCCCGCGGGAACGGGTTTCCTCGCGACCCTCTGCCAAGATTGGGAGGCCGCGACCAAACCCGCCGTCGATGCCGGTGTGCGCACGGTGCTGTTGCGCAGCGCGGTGGTGCTGTCTCATCACGGCGGCATGCTCGGCATGCTGCAGCCGTTGTACTCGCTCGGGCTCGGCGGCCGACTCGGCAACGGACGTCAGTACACGCCGTGGATCTCGATGGCCGACGAGATCGGTGCGATCATCTTCGCGCTCACCCACGACAGCATTGCGGGGCCGATCAATTCGGTCGGTCCGGCACCGGTCACCAATGCCGAATTCAATCGGGCACTCGGCCGCGTCCTGCATCGGCCGACCCCATTCGTGGTGCCCGCGTTCGCATTACGCGCGCTGATCGGCGAATTCGCCGAAGAGGCGATCCTGAACGGGCCGCGTGTGATTCCGACGGCGCTGGAGGCGGCGGGTTACCCGTTCCAGCACCAGACGATCGGCGCGGCGCTGGCGGCGGCCTTGGGCCGTGATGATGAACGATGACGACGGACACCGAGACCGACACGGTATAGACCGCGCGCCGACATTCACCGGCAGCACAACGATCCAGGCACCGGAGCCAATTACCAAGCGCCCCAATGGAGTAGATCGATGACCGAGCTAGACACCCGAGGTGCCACCGTCATCCGCGACGCGCACGAGGGAGATCTGCCCGAGATCCTGGTCATCCACAACGTGAATATCGCCACCTCCACCGCCATCTGGGATCACGAGCAGGTCGATCTCGACGATCGACGCGCCTGGTTCCGCGGGCGCACCGCCGCCGGACTGCCCATTCTGGTCGCCGATATCGGCGGCGAGGTCGCCGGTTACGCCAGCTACGGCCCCTGGCGGACCCGATCGGGTTACCGCTTCACCGTGGAGAATTCGGTCTATGTAGCCGACCGTTTCCACCGTCGCGGTATCGCCGGCGCCCTGCTCACCGAGCTGATCGGGCGTGCCCGCCGGGCGGGCACCGTGCACGCAATGGTCGCCGCCATCGAGTCCGGCAATACCGGTTCGATCGCGCTGCACGAGCGGTTCGATTTCCGCACCGTCGGAGAACTGCCGGAAGTCGGCCGGAAGTTCGGTCGCTGGATGGACCTGACCCTGATGCAGTTGACACTGCCCGTCGAGGGCGACTAGGCCGGTCGGCAGTGGCCGCAGCCCCAGTGCCTGCGCCCGATGCCAAACCTGGCAACCCTGTGGCATCGCCCACACCGGGTTGGTTTATTGGATGGCCGCGCTCGGCGTACCGTCAAGGGCGTGAACGACACGCGCACCACCTGGTCCGCCCGATTCGATACGACCCCGATCGTGGTCGAGGATCTCGGACTCATCGATTACCACAGCGCCTGGGATATGCAGCGGTCGATCGCCGCGCAGCGGGCCGCCGGGGAGGGCTCCGACCATTTGCTCCTGCTGGAGCACCCGTCGGTCTACACCGCCGGTCGCCGCACCGAGGCCGAGGATCTGCCGATCGACGGTAGCCCGGTGGTGCAGGTCGATCGCGGCGGCAAGATCACCTGGCACGGGCCGGGCCAGCTGGTCGGCTATCCGATTGTGCGACTGGCGGAGCCGGTGGATGTCGTGCATTACGTGCGCAGGCTCGAAGAAGCGCTGATCACCGTCTGCACCGGGCTCGGTCTGGACTGCGGCCGGGTCGAGGGCCGTTCCGGTGTCTGGCTGGCCGCGACCGAGCTGTACTCCGAGCGCAAGGTCGCCCAGATCGGCGTGCGGGTGCAGCAGGGCGTCGCGCTGCACGGCATCTCGCTCAACTGCAATTCCGCACTCGACGGCTTCCAGGCGATCGTCCCGTGCGGCATTCGCGACGCCGGTGTCACCACGCTGTCGCGCGAACTCGGTCGCGAGGTCACGGTGGCCGAAGTCAAGCCGCTCGTCGCCGATGCGATCACTCGCGCGCTCAATGGCGTACTGCCGGTGACCGCGCGCGACATCGCCCGCGCCGCACCGGCCGTCGAGCCTGCGAAAGCCGAATGAGTCGGCTGCTGTCGCGTTGCCCGGCACAGTGATGGACTGCATCCGACGGCGGCGCACGGCAGGCGTAAGGTCGATCGAGTGACCTCAGCTTCAGCACCGGCAGGACGCAAACTGCTACGCATCGAGGCGCGCAACGCGGAGACCCCGATCGAGCGCAAGCCTCAATGGATTCGGACCCGAGCCAAGATGGGCCCCGAGTACACCGAACTCAAGGGCCTGGTGAAACGCGAAGGCCTGCATACGGTGTGCGAGGAGGCGGGCTGTCCCAACATCTTCGAATGCTGGGAAGACCGTGAGGCCACCTTCCTGATCGGCGGCGAACAGTGCACCCGCCGCTGCGATTTCTGCCAGATCGACACCGGCAAACCCGCCGCACTCGATCGCGACGAGCCGCGCCGGGTCGCCGAAAGCGTCCAGGCGATGGGTCTGCGCTACTCCACCATCACCGGTGTCGCGCGCGACGACCTCGACGACGGCGGCGCCTGGCTCTACGCCGAAACCGTCCGGGCCATCAAGGCTTTGAATCCGAACACCGGCGTCGAACTGCTCATCCCGGACTTCAACGCGGTCCCCGAGCAGTTGGCCGAGGTCTTCTCCACCCGCCCCGAGGTGCTCGCGCACAACCTGGAGACGGTGCCGCGTATCTTCAAGCGGATCCGCCCGGCATTCCGCTACGAGCGCTCCCTCGCCGTACTGACCGCGGCCCGCGAAGATGGCCTGGTCACCAAGTCGAACCTGATCCTCGGCATGGGCGAAACCCCAGAGGAAGTCACCCAGGCCATGCGCGACCTGCACGAGGCCGGCTGCGACATCCTCACCATCACCCAGTACCTGCGCCCCTCCCCGCGCCACCACCCGGTCGACCGCTGGGTCAAGCCAGAGGAGTTCGTCGAGCACTCCCGCATGGCCGAGGAAATCGGCTTCGCCGGTGTCATGGCCGGACCGCTGGTCCGCTCCTCCTACCGCGCGGGCCGGTTGTACGCCCAGGCAATGGCCCACCACGGGCGCGAAATCGCCCCCGCCATGGCCCATCTCGCCGAGGAGGGCACCGCCTCCCAGGAGGCCAGCTCCGTCCTGGCACGCTTCGGCAGCTGAGTGCCGCTGCGGCGATCGGACCAGGCGGCTGAAGCTGCTGGGTTCGATCGCCAGTGGCCCAAATGATCTCGGCTTCTCTGCGACGAGTCAGGTTGTCGCGGGGTGCGCCGCCTGGATGACACCGAGTTGCTGCATCATGCCGAGCGTGTCCCAACATGACCAGCTCTCGACGATCTTGCCGTCCTGGAAACGATAGATTGTGATTCCCTGAACGACCGCTGATTTGCCTGTCGGGGACATGCCCATCATCTCGCCGTCGTTGGTGCCTGTAGCCGTCCACCGGGTAGTGACGAAATCGCCCTCGGCGATCTGTTCGTTGACCAAGAACCGTTGATCCGAGAATGCGGCGAGATACATCTGCACGAGCCTTTTGAAACCGTCGGGGCCATGAACCTCGGCGAACGGGTTCTGTGGATCGTGGTTGATGCAGTCAGCCGCAATCACCTCGTCGAATACGCTGAGGTCTCGCATGTTCCATGCGTCGAGGACACGCTTGGCGGTGGCCTTGTTCTGCTCTGACATGACGCTTCCTATCGCTTGCTGGGCCGAACTGGCGGGGCGGCCATAGTCGCTGCAGGCAGCATTCGCGGTGCCCGGCATCGAGCGTGGTGTGCAGCGCGGCCGCGATGCCAACAGCGGACCCAGGCGCCGCCCCCAATATATGGACGCTGTCATCACGACGGATGCCCGTCCGAATGTTCTCGGCGGACATCCAGCTACCCGCCGATCACAAACCCTGAAGCCGGTGTATCGCAACCATTGTGCGCCTCTTTCGTGCACGCGGTAAGGGGACAACGGAGACTACTCCGAGCCTGTGCCAGGCTCGCACGGCATCTACCTGTGCATTGATTGTTCAACATGTTGGGTTGGGGTCGACCGCGAGGACGCCTCGGACGGGGACACCGTGGTGACGTAGGCGCGGTTCGGCGCACGACTCGAGCAAACGAGCCGATTTGGCTAATATTTAGTTAACCTACGTTCACTTATGTCGTAGCAGAAGTTCTGAGTGTCGGCAGTTCCAGCAGACAGCCGGAAGGCGTCGATGCGACCTTGTGGCCCGAAACGCAGACAACCGCCCGCCCTTGACACCCCGGATCCGGGTAACCCGACCTGAACCCCACATGCACACCACCCCACGCGCACCTGAACACATCGGATCTTCCGATCCGGGCACGCGAGGCGACCGCTGGTGGGAAGCTCGAAGGACCGTAGGTGTCGACCGAGAAAGCGAGACACATGGTCGAGAAAGCGAGTGCGTCCGCAGGGACCAACGGTAAGGCTGTGACGGCGCAGCGGCCGGAAGACATCCGGAATGTGGTGCTGGTCGGGCACAGCGGGTCGGGTAAGACCACGTTGGTGGAGGCGTTGGCGCTCACGGCAGGCGCGGTGAATCGCGCGGGCCGGGTGGAGGACGGGACGTCGCTATCGGATTATGACGAGATCGAACATCGTCAGCACCGGTCGGTGCAGCTGTCGGTGGTGCCGATGGTGTGGCACGGGATCAAGATCAATCTGCTGGATACCCCCGGATACGCCGATTTCGTCGGTGAGCTGCGCGCGGGTCTGCGTGCGGCGGATGCCGCCCTGTTCGTCATTTCCGCGGCTGAGGGCGCCGAGGCCGTCAGCGGCGCGACCCGTGCGCTGTGGGAGGAGTGCGCGGCGGTCGGGATGCCGCGGGCCATCGTGATCACCCACCTCGATACCGCGCGCGCCGAATTCGACGAGATGACCGAGACCTGTCGGCTGGTGCTCGGCGGTGGGTCCTCGGAAAACATTCTGCCGCTGCATCTTCCGGTGTACGGGCCGAAGAATCCGGACGGTCATCGGCCGGTGACCGGTTTGGTCGAACTGCTTCCGCACTGCATCGCGGACTACTCCTCCGGGGAGGAAGTCCAGTGCGAACCGTCCGACGATCAGCTGCCGCAGCTCGAGGAGGCGCGCAACCGGCTGATCGAGGGCATCATCGCCGAGAGCGAAGACGAGACGTTGATGGAGCGCTATCTCGCCGGCGAGGAGATCGAGCTGGCGGCACTTGTCGAGGACCTCGAACGCGCGGTCGCCCGGGGCAGTTTCCATCCCGTGCTGTTCGGCGCACCCGCTCCCGAGGGGGCCAAACAGGGCCTCGGCACCATAGAACTGTTAGAGCTGATCACCGGCGGATTTCCCACACCATCGGAACATGCGGTCTCGGCGGTCACCACCTCCGACGGAGCGGCGCCGACCCCGTTGCACTGCGATCCCGACGGCGCGTTGGCGGCCGAGGTGATCCGCACGGCCTCGGATCCGTATGTCGGGCGCGTCTCGCTGGTCCGCGTCTTCTCCGGCACCCTGCGACCCGACGACACGGTGCATGTCTGCGGTCACGGCCTGGAGGACCGCGGCCACGAAAGCCACGATGTGGACGAGCGCATCGGCGCAATCACCGCACCGTTCGGCAAACAGCAGCGTCCGCTCGGCCAGGCCATCGCCGGTGATATCGCCTATGTCACCAAACTCAGCCACGCAGAAACCGGCGACACCCTCTCCGGCACCGCCACCCCGCTGTTGATCGAACCATGGCAGATGCCCGATCCCCTACTGCCCATTGCCATTCAGGCACGCAGCAAGGCGGATGAGGACAAGCTCTCCAGCGGCCTGACCCGGCTGGCGGCCGAAGATCCCGCGATCCGGCTGGAACAGAATCCCGATACCCATCAGATCGTGCTGTGGTGTCTGGGTGAGGCGCACCGCGATGTCGCGCTGGAGCGGTTGCGCAGCAGGTTCGGTGTGCAGGTCGACGTGATCGACCACAAGGTCGCGCTGCGAGAAACGTTCGCGGGCAAAGCGACCGGTAAGGGCCGACACGTCAAACAGTCGGGCGGGCACGGACAGTACGCGGTCTGCGAGATCGAGGTGGAACCGCTGCCCGGCGGATCTGGTATCGAATTCGTCGACCGGGTGGTGGGCGGAGTCGTACCGCGACAGTTCATTCCGTCGGTGGAGAAGGGTGTGCGCGCCCAGGCTGCGCGCGGGGTGGCGGCCGGGTACCCGCTGGTCGATCTGCGCGTGACACTCTTCGACGGCAAAGCGCATTCGGTCGACTCCTCCGATGCCGCATTCCAGACCGCGGGTGCGCTCGCATTGCGCGAGGCCGCTGCCGCCGCGGGTATCGCCCTGCTCGAACCGATCGCCGACGTATGGGTGGTGGTCACCGACGATTACGTCGGTCCGGTACTCACCGATCTGTCCGGACGGCGCGGACGCGTCCTCGGTACCGAACCGCACGGCACCGGCCGCACCCGCATCCACGCCGAGGTCCCCGAACTCCAACTCACCCGCTACGCAATAGATCTACGCTCGCTCTCACATGGCGCGGGTGATTTCACACGCTCGTATATCCGGCACGAGCCGATGCCGAACGCATTGGCGGGCACGGTCCGCGAGCACGCCAAGAAGTCGGGCTGATACCCCAGCGCCACAGGATGTTTCGCTAGCGTCGAAGGAGCCGGGTGAGCAGTCCAGAGCGTTTCGTCGTCGACACCGAGCATTTCGGCAAGATCGTAATCACGCGGGCCGACGAAAGAGTGGTCACCGCACCGGTATTCGACGATGCCACCGTGGTGACCATCGAGCGCGTCGGTCCGCGCACACGTCAGCGTGTTCCCATCGGTACGCGAAATGTCAAGCGGCTGCGGGCATCGATCAATGATCGCCCCATCAGGTTGACCGTCGGCCGTGGGCATTTCTACTACCGGTGGACCTATAGAGCCCTCGCCGAGGTCGACGGCAAGATTTTGCGGCTGATGCCGACGAATCTGCACTCCAGCACATTGATGCTCGGGCAGAAGGGTCAGGACGATCATGTTCTCGGCGAATTCATGCTGACCGGAACGCACCAGATCAATGCCGTTTGGGCACTGCCCTTCACCTCACGCGACCACAAGATAGCCGTTCGGCAGCCGAATCTGGAGGACGCACTCATCGCCTACGCCTTGGTGACGGCTTTCGGCACGGGAGGCGTCTCACTATGGGACCTGGTCGAGATGGTCCTTCCGATCTGAACTACTGCTGTCGCACAAGGTATGCGGAGTTCGCGCAGACTATAGAGACTGTTGCCGAACGGGGCCGATTTCGGCCGTGCCACAAATCAACTGCCCGGACGGACTACTGCCAGGTGATCATGCTCGCCGGTAGGTGATTTGGTCCCCCGCTGTGACGTCACGATCGCGTGCTGGGCGTATTCGGCAACAGGCTCCATACGGTGTGCGCGATCGTGAAAGTTTGTGCGGCAGCTCGCGGGTTCGGCCGCGGACGCCAGGCTGAGCTGAATGGGATCGGGCCCACTCCACCGGAAGGAGTGGGCCCGAACCGTTCTCGCTAGCTCACCAGGTTCTTCCGAAGTTGTACGAGGGTGCCGCCGTCGAGACCCAAGCCCTGGGTCAGGAACTTCCCGAAATCGCCATAGGCCTGATCCATCGCAGCGATCGCCGTATCCAAGTACTGATCACCAACCTCTTGCAACGGAATCAGCAGATCGGGATTCTGCATCAGCCCTGCCTGCTTCACCTGCTCACGCAACTTGGCATCCGCCGCGGCGCGATATTGATTCGACAGCAGATAATCCTGCCGCGCAGTAGGTTCCGGCACTCCGACCGCCCGCAACACCACATATGTCAGCCATCCAGTGCGATCCTTACCCGACGTGCAATGATAGAGCGACGCCCGATCGGTCGCCGCCAAATCTCGAATCGTCTGCCCGAACTTGGCTCGCGAATCATCGGTGAAGAAGCTCCGATACACATTGGCCATAATCTCCTCGGCCTTCCCGTTCCCGAGCAGTTCCTCTTGCTTCTGCGGATCCCGAGACTGAATGGCCGCCAGCATCTGCTGGAACAACCCGGTGTCATCGATCGGCCGCGCCACCTGCTGCACCCCCGCAGGCACCTTGTCAGCCCCCGCGAACTGCACCTCCGCAGGTGTCCGCAAATCAATAACCGCTCTGAGATTCAGGGTTCCGAGCTTCTGCACATCGGAGTCTGTCAACTTCTCCAACGAATCCGCCCGAATAACCTTCCCCGCCTTGACCTTCGCCCCGTCATAAGTCCGATACCCTCCGATATCCCGAACATTGACCGCCCCCTGCAAATCGATCTTCCCGCCGACAGCGGTAACACTCGGCTCGGCCATCGCCGAAGGCTGGAGCCCCGTCGCAGTCAGAGCCAAAGTCGCTGCGGCAGCACCTATAAGTGAAACAATTGAAATCCTCATGGCGCGGGACAGTAGAACCCCACCCGCACCTCGTGCGCCACTTCGCACCGATCCCACCGCCATTACCCCACTCACCGGTATCCCCGTGCCGCTCAATGGGATTCAGACTGGTCATTGGGTGCCGAAGCGCGCAGTCGCCAGCGAAACCCGAGATCGGTTGCGGCAGTGCCGAAGCAGTATATGCCTACTCGAAAGTGCGCGCGCGGTATACAGCTTCGACCACCGGCTACGGCAAGAGGTGACCCGACGCCGCCTCCTCCGCGCTCGATCGAACTACTCGCGAGCCGTCCGTCGCTCTCCTGCGGGAATCCGTTACGCAGCTCGTAATCGGCCAGATACTGATCCAGCGATATCGTGCCGAACCGCCCCATCAGATCGCGATCAAACGCAACGCCGCAACGCATAGCACACGCATGTCGTCGGGGCCAGGTTTTCTGTCCGCGAGTAGTCCGGAAACGACGGAGCCCCACCCGTCGAAACGGATGGGGCTCCATGCCTTACAGCGCAGGAGTGAAGCCTGCGGAGCGACCGAAGGGCCTACACGTCGAAGTACAGCTCGAACTCGTACGGGTGCGGGCGCAGGTTCACCGGCGCGATTTCGTTTTCGCGCTTGAGGCTGATCCAGGTCTCGATGAGGTCGGGGGTGAAGACGTTGCCTTCGGTCAGGTAGTCGTGGTCCTGTTCGAGGCGGTCGATGACCGAGGCCAGGCTGGTGGGGGCCTGCGGGATGCCCTTGGCCTCCTCCGGCGGGAGCTCGTAGAGGTCCTTGTCGACCGGAGCCTTCGGCTCGATCTTCTTCTTGATGCCGTCCAGGCCGGCCATCATCATGGCGGCGAAGGCCAGGTACGGGTTACCCGAGGAGTCGGGCGCGCGGAACTCGATGCGCTTGGCCTTCGGGTTGTTGCCGGTGACCGGGATGCGGACCGCGGCGGAGCGGTTGCGCTGCGAGTACACCAGGTTGATCGGGGCCTCGTAGCCCGGAACCAGGCGGTGGTAGGAGTTCACGGTCGGGTTGGTGAACGCCAGCAGCGACGGGGCGTGGTGCAGGATGCCGCCGATGTAGTGACGCGCCAGGTCCGACAGGCCCGCGTAGCCGGCCTCGTCATGGAACAGCGGCTTGCCGTCCTTCCACAGCGACTGGTGCACGTGCATGCCCGAGCCGTTGTCACCGAAGAGCGGCTTCGGCATGAACGTGACGGTCTTGCCCTCGGCCCACGCGGTGTTCTTCACGATGTACTTGAACAGCTGCAGGTCGTCGGCCGCGCCGAGCAGGGTGCCGAACTTGTAGTTGATCTCGGCCTGACCGGCGGTGCCGACCTCGTGGTGGCCGCGCTCGAGTTCGAAGCCCGCGTTCTGCAGGTTGGTCGAGATCTTGTCGCGCAGGTCGACGTAGTGATCGTACGGCGCGACCGGGAAGTAACCGCCCTTGTTGCGGACCTTGTAGCCGCGGTTGGGGGTGCCGTCCGGGTTGAACTCCGCGCCGGTGTTCCAGGAGCCGGAGATCGACTCGATCTCGTAGAAGGCGCCGTTCATGCCCGAGTCGTAGCGGATGGAGTCGAAGATGTAGAACTCGGCCTCGGCACCGAAGTAGGCGGTGTCGGCGATGCCGGTGCTCTTCAGGTACTCCTCCGCCTTGCGCGCGACGTTACGCGGGTCGCGGCTGTAGGCCTCGCGAGTGAACGGGTCGTGCACGAAGAAGTTGAGGTTCAGCGTCTTGGCCGCGCGGAACGGGTCCAGCCGAGCGGTGCTGAAGTCGGGGAGCAGCAGCATGTCCGACTCGTCGATGGACTGGAAGCCACGGACGGAGGAGCCGTCGAACGCTAGCCCTTCCTCAGCGAGGTCAGCGGTGAAAGCCTTCGCGGGAATCGAGAAGTGCTGCTGCACACCCGGAAGATCGCTGAAGCGGATGTCGACGTATTCGACCTCCTCTTCCTTGATGTGCTTGATGACCTCGTCGGCCGTGCTGAACGTCACTTGTTCTCCTTACGGATCGGTTCCCAGCCAGTGTCGATTGCATGGGTTCGTCGCGTCCAGACGGTATGGACGCGGTGTTTCCCAGCAATCAAGGCTGTGTTTCGCCAGTGTTACACGTGCGGCTGGCCGGGTGTTCAAGGCCACCCGGGCTCGAACAGCATGGTAATCCTGCCGACATTACCGACGCCCGCCGAGGTCAACTTGGGTTAATGCGGTGTCCTACGACCGGTCGTAGAGGCCTATTCTGGGGGTTATGGCACGCATCAGCGGATACTGGCTCTCCGGACCTTCGGCGGACCCGGGCGATCCGGCAACCCCCGAGTTCCCCGGTCAGTCCCTTGGTCTGCCCCGCTCCGGCGCCGGGGCGCTGGTGGGTATGTTGCGGCGCATCGTCGCACTCGTGGTGGACTGGTTCATCTCCCTCGGTGTGACCGCGATCATCGTGCGCCCGAATCCCGACAAGATCATCGCCGGGATGGATATTCCGGCCGGGCAGCCGCGTCCGTCGAATTTCGAGGCGATTGTGAGTGCGCTCACGACGCCCAACCTGATCGTGTGGTTCGTGATCGGTGTCGTCGCGGTGTCGCTGTTCGGGTACACGCCGGGGCAGTACTTCCTGCGCCTGCGCGTCATCCGCGTCGATGCACCGGTGGCCGTCGGTTTCGTGCGTGCGTTGGCCCGCCAGGTGCTGCTGGTCTTCGTGGTTCCGGCGCTGTTCACCGACGCCGACGGTCGCGGCATGCACGACCGAGCCACCGGCACCGCGGTCGTCCGCTCACGCTAGTGCCTCCAGGCGGGTGTCGGAACAGTACGCTCCGGCGGTGTCTCTGAATCCCGTCATGCTGGCGGTCCGCCTGTTCCTCGAACTCGCCGCCATTTCCTCATTCGCGGTCTGCGGTTGGCGCGCGTTCGATTCGCCCTGGCGCTATGTGGTGGTCGTCCTGCTGCCGCTCGCCGCCGCCGCGGCTTGGGGAACGTTCGCGGTGCCGGGCGATCCGAGCCGCAGCGGAAAGGCCCCGGTCGCGGTGGACGGCTGGGTTCGTCTGCTGGTCGAGATCGTGGTGCTGTTCGGTGGCGCGGCGGCATTCTGGATCGCGGGACTGCCTCGCTGGGCGCTGGTCTTCACCACGGTGCTCGTCGTCTACCACGCCATCGGCTACGACCGGATCACCTGGTTGCTCAACACTGGGCGAACCGGAACGACCCCTTAGGAATGCGAAGGCCCGCCTCCCACGGGATGCGGGCCTCGAAGCAGCATCAGCGCCGACGGATGGTGCGCTGCACCCCGCGCATCTTGGCGCCCGCGGGCATCGGGCCCTTGGGCAGTGCGGGACCGCTGCGCGAACTCAGCGCGGCCAGCCGGCCCTCGATGAGGTCTATGCGCTTGGTATCGATATTGCGAGGCAGCTTGGTGAGGTGCTTCTGCAGTTCCTTCAGCGGGATCTGGCCCTCGTCGTTACCGATGACGATGTCGTAGATCGGGGTGTCGCCGATGAGCCGCGCGGTGCGCTTCTTCTCCTGTGCCAGTAGCGATTTCAGCCGCTGCGGGGAACCCTCACCGATCAGGATGACGCCGGGCAGGCCGATCACGCGGTGCACCGCATCAAGCTGAGTCGTCGCAGCGACGCCATTGCTGACCCGCCATTTACCCTGCATGTTGTCCAGTACCCAGGCCGCCGCACCCGCCTGCCCCTCGGCCTTGGCGTATACATTGCGCTGCACCCGGCGACCGAAGATGATGAACGCGACGAGCACGCCGAGCAGCAGTCCGAGCGGCAGCAGGAACCACTGCAGCCCGAAGATCAGGCCGACCACCAGGAATACGACCGTGATCCCGACGACGGCGCCGACCATCAAAGGCAGCAGCAGCTTGTCTTCCTTGCGCTGCATCTGGAACGCCTGCCAGAGCTGCTGGCGGCGTTCTTTCGACTGCTGCTTGCGGGCCACCTTCGCCGCGGCCTTCGCTTCCTTGGACGGCGTGCCGCCCTTGCCTACTGCCATATTCACAGAATAGTGGCACGTCGGGCGGGTCTCCGCACCGCGTCAGTTCACGCCGCGACGCGCGATCTCACCCAATGCGGTGAGATCCAGATCACCCGAGGTCTCGGTCCAACCCATGGCGCGCAGCTCCGCGGGCGCGCCGACGCCGAGAGCGTCGTGCAGCCCGACGGCGACCGAGCGCGCGAGTCTGCGCAGAGTGTCCAGAGACAGTGGCCAGAGCAGCGTGCGGGTCCAGTTGTCGATTTCGCGACGCGCGACGGGTTCGCGCCAGCCGAGATCGCGCAGCATGCGTTCACCGGTCGCCGAGATGGGCTGCGCGAGATAGGAATTGCCCGCCAGTTCGACGGTCAGCTTGATGTCGTATTGCACGAATTGGACATATCGATTGCCGGGGGCGGCGATGATCAACGTTGCGCGGGAAGGTAGTTCGAAAAGGCACTGCGCCAGCGCCCGCCCGAATAGGTCCCAATCCGTGGTCACCGACTCGGTCATGCCCTCGCCTCGCTAACACTCAGCTCCGGCATGACCGCGCAACTCGGCTGTATTTACTGTTCACTCGCTGCGCTCGCTCATAATTCCCCCGGGGGACCCGCACTGGCCCGATCATACGCCGCGCTGCCTGGGACACCAGCCGAATCGTGTTGGCCGAGTATGACCTTCACCCAGCGATAGCGAAAGCAAATAGCCCGCCGTTCTCGCGAACAGCGGGCACCCGCTTCACGCGGTCACGGCAATCGGTCCGGGCGTCACATCTTCCGATTCCGAAACCCGGCCGAGCCCGCGGAATACGGGCACGTCCAGCTTGCGGCTCGCGGGCCGCAATGCCCACGACGCCACCACGCACAGCGCGAAAAAGCCGGTGTAGATCAGATGATTCGCGGCGGAACGATGTGCGATGTGCGAGACGAATCCGCCGGTCAGATCGAAAAACGCACCAGCATAGGCCCATTCCTTCACCAGCGGAAAGCGCGGGACGGCGAGTGCGATGGCGCCGAGCACTTTCCAGAATCCGAGGATGGTCATGACATAGGTCGGATAACCCAATTCCGTCATGCCGGCCGCGGTCCCGCCGCGGTGCAGCAGATCGGCGATACCGCCCGATGCCAGGACGAAAACCGTCAGTCCGGTAGTGGTCCAGTAGCCGATCGATCGTGCGTTGCTCATGGTGTCCTCCTGCGTCGTGCCTTTCCCGCCGTCACACCCCTGACCAGCGCGGCGGCCGAGATGTGACAGCCACGGGTCATCCCGCCTGCAGTTCCATGAGTTCCAAGGTCTCCGGGTCGGCGAGCAGATCGATGGCCACGATCCGACCTTGGGACACGGTGAAATCGAAGACCACGCGCGGTATGCCGCCGACGGACCACACAAGTCCCGCCCGGCCGTCGATGAGCGCGAGCTGGGCTGCCCTGGCCCGGCCGGAGAAGGTCTGCGCGACCGCATTCGCACCGGACGCGCCCGCGGCACCGGTGGCGAGGGCGGCGGCATCGACGCGCAGCACCACATCCGGATCGAGCAGCGTCAGCAGCGCCTCGAATTCACCCCCGCGTGAGGCGGCGAGGAATGCGTCGACGACCTCACGCTGACGATCACGGTCGGCGGTGGCTCTTGCGCCCTGCACCCGCCGCCGCGCCCGACTGGCCAATTGCCGGGCGGCGGTGGGGGTTTTGCCGACGATCGGCGCGATCTCGTCGAAGGGCACGGCGAACATGTCGTGCAGTACGAACGACAGCCGCTCCGGCGGGGCGAGGGTGTCGAGTACGACAAGTAGGGCGAGGCCGATCGAATCGCCGAGCATCGCTTCCTGTTCCGGGCCCTCGACATCCGGTACCGGTTCGAATTCGTCGAGCGGTTCCTCGCGCCGCGTCTTGCGCGACTGCAGCATATTCAGACAGACCCGGCCGACAACGGTGGTGAGCCAGCCGCCCAGATTCTCGATCTCATCGCTATCGGAACGGCTGAGTCGCAGCCACGCCTCCTGGACAGCGTCATCGGCCTCGCTACCGGAGCCGAGCATGCGATATGCCACCGCGAGCAGATGCGTGCGGTGCTCCTCGAAGCGCTCGGCGAGAAATTTCTCGTCCACTTGTCACATTCTCCCGTTCGGGCTGGTCATGTACGTGAACTGGAAACCGCGACCGCGAACAAGGAGCCAATGATGACCGCTGGACTGCAGACCATCGTCTACCCCGTCACCGACCTGGTCAAGGCGAAGAGCGTGTACGGCGCGCTGTTCGGGGACCCCACCGCCGACACGCCGTACTACGTCGGCTACCGGGTGGCGGGCCAGGACATCGGCCTGGACCCGAATGGCCATAAGAAGGCAATGACCGGCCCGATCGGCTACTGGACCGTCGAGGACATCGAGAAGCAGCTGGCCACCCTGGTCGAGGCCGGTGCCGAGGTGACCCAGCAGCCGACGAATGTCGGCGGCGGGAAGCTGATCGCGACGGTCAAGGACACCGACGGGAATGTCTTCGGGCTCATGCAGCCCTAAGCGAGGATGGCTCCATGCCCTCCGAGACCTATGACGTGCGCCCGATCGGCCGGGTGCGCTCGCCACTGACCGATCCGGCGGATGCGCCGAAACAAGGCGACGAAGGCGCACCGCCCGCCGAGATCGTGCTCGATCCCGAGGTCTCGGCGGGCACGGTGGGCTTGCGCCCCGGCGATGCGGTGTTGGTATTCACCTGGTTGCATCGGGCGGATCGGGAGGTGCTCTCGGTGCATCCGCGCGGCGATCGCAGCCGCCCGGTCACGGGGGTGTTCGCGACGCGGGCACCGCATCGACCGAATCCGATCGGGCTGCATCGGGTCACGATCGCCGAGATCGATGGGACCGTGCTCACCGTGCACGGTTTGGAAGCGATCGACGGCACACCGGTGCTGGATCTGAAGCCGGTCCTCGGACCGACCGCGCAGCGCTGAGTGACACCCCCGTTCCGGGGGCTGGACTATTGACCAGCAGCAGTCGATAGTTCTCGGGTGACTGTGCTGTTGCGTGGGATGGCCGGGGTTTTGTTGATGCTCGCGGGGTTGGCGCCGGTAACGGCAGCGGACCCGATCGGTGTGCCTTTCCAGTGGTCGCAGAGCTTCATCACCGCGCCCGACGGCACCCGGCTGCACGCCGATATTCTGCGCCCGCACGGCGTTTCCGCGGATACGCGCACGCCGGTGGTAATGACCGTCAGTCCGTATCGCTCGCATACCGCTTATCTGAGCGTGCCGCGGCTCGAGGGTGGGCCATCCACCGACGACCTGCACGTCGCGATGTTCCTGAACGCGGGCTATACCTACGTCATCGTGGATCTACGCGGCTACGGCGGCTCGTCAGGATGTCCGGATTTCGGTGGGCCAGGCGAACGTTCGGATGTGACCACCGCCGTGGAATGGGCTGCGGGGCAGCCGTGGTCGACCGGTCGGGTCGGAATGATCGGCACCTCATATGAGGCCTGGACCGGGATGATGGGGCTGGCCGCCAAACCCGCGGGCCTGGCCGCCGTCGCGGCGTTCGGACCGGATGTCGACCCCTACGCCTATATGTACATGCAGGGTGTCGCGTGGAAGTTCTCCGGTAAGCCGGTCACCGAGAGCGGCATTCGCCCGGCCGAAATGACGGGTTTCGAGCATCTGCTCATTGCCTCCACACCGGGCCGCCCCGACGACTCCCCCGAGTACCAGTCCAATGCCGTCCAGATACCGGCCGGGTGCTATGAGCAATTCGCCGCGAACACCACCAACCATGACGCCACCACCCCTTTCTGGCGCGAGCGCGATCTCGTGGAACGGTTGCGCGGCAATACCATTCCGCTATTCGTCGGCCAGGGTTTTCTGGATTACAACACCCGGGCGTATCGCATCTTCGACGTCTGGAATGCGCTCGGACCCGGCGATCATCGAGCCTGGTTCGGCCAATGGGGCCACAGCGATTGCGATAGCAAATGCGGTGCACCGGATTTCGATACCCAACTGCTCGCCTTCTTCGATAAGCATGTCGCCGGTCGCGATATCGAGGTGCCCGGCCCGCGCATCACGGTCGGCCAATTCGATGGCGGCTGGCGCTCCGAAACCGCATGGCCGCCGGCTGACGCGCACCGCGTTCAGATCGATCTGCGCACCGGCACCTATACCGATCGCGGTCTGCTGCCCGGACCCGACCGCGAGATCTGGTCCATTTCCGAACCGCTGAATACCGCGCAGCACATCTCCGGAATTCCGACGGCAACGCTGCGTCTGTCCGGTCCAGCGACCGCGACGGTCGCGGTCGAACTGTTCGATATCGCCCCCGACGGCCGCGGCACCATCATCACCCGCGGCATCGCGCCGGTCGCCGACACCGCCGATATCAGACTGTTGGCGCAGGACTGGCCGATCATTGCCGGGCACCGTCTCGGCATCCGGATCACCGATGTCGTCGACGACGTCTGGTCCCATGCCGCCGCCAATGCCGAGGTCACCGTCCTCGCGGCCCGCCTGGACCTGCCCCTGCTCAGCACCCCGCGCACCCCCGACCGCGCCGGCGGCACCAGCGAGGCCTGGGCGAAGTGGCGCGACCAAAAGGTCCGCACACTCGGGCCCGAGGTGTTGAACAATGCAGTGATGCCCATGAATTTGCCGAATGAGACCGGTCCTCGATGACAGGTAACGCCGCCCGGACCCACACCACGCCGATTGTCGTCGATACGCACGTAGCCGAACGCCTCGCGCTGGCCTTGCGCTGCGCGACGGTTTCCTACGAGCCATCGGATACCGCGGAGCCCGCAGAACCCAGCGACGCCGAATTCCTCCGGCTGGGCGCACACCTGGAACAGTCGTTCCCCCTGGTCCACACCGAACTGGAATTGGAGCGATTCGGACACAGCAGGCTGTATCGCTGGCCGGGTGTCGAACCGGATCGGGTATCGGCGATTCTGCTCGCCCACCAGGATGTGGTGCCGGTCGATGATCTGCGGCGGTGGACGCATCCGCCGTTCGCGGGCGTGGTGGATGACGAATTCATCTGGGGCCGTGGGGCAATCGATGACAAGAGTCGATTGATCGCGATTCTGGAGGCGGTCGAATCCGCACTCGCCGCGGGAATTCGCCCGCGACACACCATCTATCTGGCCTTCGGGCACGACGAGGAGGTGTTCGGGGATGACGGTGCGGTGCGAATGGCGCAGCGGCTGCGCGAATCCGGGGTGCACGCCGATCTGCTGCTCGACGAGGGCGGTGTCATTCTCAACGGTCTCGCCGACGGCATAGACCGGCCGGTGGCCTCGATCATGGTGGGCGAGAAAGGCTATGCGACCGTTCGTCTTTCGGTATCGGCGGTGGGCGGACATTCGTCCATGCCCGGCAAACAGACCGCGGTGGGACGGATCGCCCGCGCGGTCGGCCGCCTCCAGGACCATCCGATGCCGTTGCGCCTGACACCGGTGGTATCGGACATGGTCACCAGGCTGCGCCACGTCATGCCCGCATATCGCCGCCGCCTGCTCCGATTCGCCGGACTGGCCACGCCGGTGATCACCCGGATACTCGCGGCGCGTCCGCAAACCGAGTCGCTGGTGCGCACCACGACCGCGCCGACGGTCATCCGCGGCGGCGTCAAACCCAATGTGCTGCCACAGCAGGCCGAGGCCCTGGTGAATTTCCGCATTCTGCCCGGCGATTCGGTCGCATCGGTGCTCGAACACTGCCGAAAGGTGGTGCGCGACGCGGACGTGCGGATCGAACTCGTCGGCATGACCTCGGAGCCCTCAGTCGGCAAATCACCCGGCCCGGCATTCGACATGATTGCGCGCCTGGCCGAGTCCGTCGTCCCGGGCATCGCGGTGACCACCGGCATCGTCCCGGGCGCGACCGATTCCCGGCACTACGACGACCTCGCCGCCACCCGCTGCAACTTCGCCCCCATCCTGCTGACCAAGGCCGACGTGGAAACGATCCATGGAACCGACGAGCGCATCTCGCTGGTGAACTACGCTCGGCTCATCGAGTTCAATCGGCGGCTGATCGATCAGCTCGCGGCGCCGCCACGTACCCAAGGAGCCGATGCATGACAACCGACCCGAAGGCCGGCGAATCCCCCGACCCGACACCGGGCACCGAGGGCGAATTCGACGGCATCGGCAGCCGAATCGCTTGGCGCGCATGGCTTCCCGACACCAAGGCGCGTGCGGCGATCGTGCTCGTGCACGGCGTCGCCGAACATTCCGGCCGTTACACCCATGTCGGAAAGCGCCTGGCGGACAACGGTTTCGCGGTCTACGCGCTCGACCACCTCGGCCACGGCAAGTCGGCGGGCAATAACGCGAATATCGGTTCGATGGCGGGCTCCGCAGACAATGTCGAGGAGATGCTGAAGATCGCCCGCCGCGAATATCCGGGTGTGCCGCGGTTTCTGCTCGCGCATTCGATGGGCAGCCTGATCACCTTGTATCTGGCGGTCCGGGCGCCGATCGACGTCGAAGGGATCGTCTTGTCGGCACCGCCGCTCGATATCGCCGTCGGCAATCCGCTGCAGCGCCTGCTCGGCCCGCTACTGTCCCGGTTCGCGCCGAATGTCGGTGTGCTGAAACTGGATTCGTCGATGATCAGCCGCGATCCCGAGGTGATCCGCGCCTACGACAACGATCCGCTGGTATTCCGCGGCAAGCTCCCGGCCCGCACCGGTATGGAGATGCTGAATGCCACCGAATTCGTCAAGAGCCGTCTGGACAAGCTCACCGTGCCGCTGCTGGTGTTGCATGGCACCGCCGACACCATCGCCGCACCGTCGAGCACCGATCTGATCGAGCGGGGCGCGGGCTCGAAGGACCTCACGGCGATCCGCTACGAGGGCCTCTACCACGAGGTCTTCAATGAACCCGAACAGGACAAGGTGCTCTCCGATGTCCTGGAATGGCTCGAGGCCCACGTAGCGGACGAGTGAGGACCTAGCGGTAGTTCGTCAGGCAGGCCTGCTCGCCGTCGAGGACGCCGGTGCGGAACGCCTCCAACCGTTGGAAGCCGCTCGGCACCACCTTGCCGTCCACATCGCTGGCGACCAGACCGTCGGCGAGCAGTCCGGAGACGGCCTCGTCGAGGTCGTTCGCCGATAGCCGTGGATCGCTGCCCGGCTCGCTCAGCTTGGTCGTGACGACGCCGGTGAGGCATGCGGTGCGCAGTCCGGAGGTCTGCGCTCCGGTGATCGTCAGCTTGCGCTCCTGTTGCAACGCAAGGACATAGCGGGAGATGAACACGGCGAAGGCGTTGTAATCACCGTCCACCACCGCCGAGAGCGGTTCGTCATCGCCCTTCATCGCCCCGCCGCGTTCGGCGAGTTCGGGGACATCGGTGCCGATCTTGTTCGAACTCGGGCAGTACGAGACCGGCTCGGTGGCGGTCACTTTCGAGCAGTTCTCGATGATCCCGTTGTAGTCGTACTGCGGCGCCTGCTGCAGCGGGAAGATCTTCGCCAGCGCCTGGCTCAGGCTGGTCAGCGACGGCACATCGACAGCAAGCTGAGCGTCCTGCTCGCCGTCCTCGTATGTCGTCGGCAGGGTCCCCCGACGCTGTTCGATCTCTTTCTTATTGATCTTCTTGCAGCCTTGGGCGCCGTCGGTGTAGCCGATCTGCACCGCGGTCACCCGCTCGAAGGCGGAGCCGTGCACATTTTTCGGGTTATCCGGATCGGAATCGCGCACGGCGATGGTGGCACCGAGGACCGCGTTGAGCCCGTCGGTCATATTCAGCGTGAAATGCGCGGAATTCCCTTCGGCCACATGACGCAGGAAGACACCGGCCAGGCAGTCGGCCTGCTGCTCCTTCACCAGCGTGCCGGTGAAGAATCCGGCGATCTTGGCCTGGCCCTGGATGGAGTGACCGTATTCGTGCGCGAGCACCATCACGATCGCCATATCGCTGTACTTCTCCTGCAGCAGTGGCAGCAGCACACCGCGGTCCCAGCCGATGGTGTGGTCCACGCTGCAATAGGCGGCGTTGACGAGGTGATAGGTGCTGGACTTGCAGAATTTGATCGCCTGCTCCTTGGACGCCTTGGCATCCCAGGAGATGTAACGGCTCACCGGCTTGAAGGTGCCGGGAAAGTTCTTGCCGTACTCGGTCTTCCAGAAATCTTCCAGATCGGCGATGGTATTGAGGGCGAGTTTGTCGACCGCGCCGCCGTCGCCGTTCTCCGCGGTGAGCGGTGCGTCCGGGACCCCCTTGCGCGGGCCGCTCGGTCCATTATTGGAGACCGCGCCGGTCAGCTCCCACGGATTGTCCGCGGTCACCGCGCTCGCTCGCTGCTGTCCCGCCTTGCTATCACAGCCGACCAGCGCCGCACCGACCAACAGCAATACCGCGACCACCCCGAACCGCAGCCCTCTAGTCCTCATCAGGTCTTTCCTCCCCGAACTCACTGTGGGCCCGTCCTCGGCGAACCCGACCCGATGGGTGCTTTGCGCACACACGTCGAGCGATCACATGGTAATCGCCGGAAGCTCGGCGCGTGTATACGTCTCGGCGGCCCATGGCCTCAGCGCCCATTCATGACCGAAATCTGCGGGATCGCGCACAGCCACGGAATGGGCGTTGAGGCCAATACATCAGGCGTTCAACCGCACCCGAGCCAGCACCGCGCGGTGATCCGAGCCGGGGATGGTCAGCGATCGCACATCGGCGGACGTTCCGTCGGCCACCAGGATGTGGTCGATGCCGATCACCGGGCCCCAACGGCGATCCGCGGGATAGGTGAGCAGCGGCCCGGCGCCCGCCTGGTCCGCCGCCGCGACGAACCGTCCGCGCAGCAGATCACGGAATGCCGAGTGATCGCGGGTGGCATTGAAATCCGCGCCGACGATCGCGGGACCCTGTTGCGCGTCGAGAATTTCGCGAATCGTGCGCAGCTCCGAACTCCACACCGGGAAGTCGACCGAGGGCGGCACCGGATGAAATGCGAACACCGCGACCGGTCCCCGCTGTGGATGCTCCATGGTGGCGGACAAATTGTTCATCCAGAAGCCGTCGTATTTCTTGGTGTCCCGCAACGGGTATCGACTGTAGATGCCGGTACCGCCGGCAAGTCGACCGGCCTGTAGGAACTGATACGGCAGCGACTCCTCGATTCCGGCCGCCGCGAGCCGCTGCGCCACCTCCGGTGTCAGCTCATCGACGGTGAGCACCTCGACCTGGTTTTCCCGAACCGCTCGAACCACCGCCGCCGCATCCGCCTCCCCGAGCAACAGATTCGACTGCATGACCGAAATCTCCCGCCCACTCGCCGCCCGCCCCTCCGGCACGAACATCGGCACCTGCATCCATAACACCGCCGCGACGATCACTCCGGCGGCCGCCGCACTCCGCCACCCCCGCGCGATCAGGAAAAGCACCAACCCCGCCACCGCCCCCAGCATCAGATACGACGCCCCCGATGCCACCAGTACCAGCACCTGCCACCGCCAAGCCCCGAAATGCAGCACAATCCCGAGTACTCCCGCGACCAGCGCACACCATCCGATCCCCAGCACCACCCGGTCCACCCATTTCCGCATTCCCCGACCCTAATGGGCGACAACGCAGGACTTGTGCCGCGATTGTGTGGATTCCGTGTAGGCGCGACCCACGGAATCGTCCGACGCGCCCCGTACACTGTCGGGAAGTGCATCGGCGCGGGGAGTCGAGGTGGTCGCGATGTATGTCGAGGAGTTCACGGCGACGGGTGTGCTCACTGCGGACGCGGCCACAGATCTTGCCGACACCGCAGGCCGGTTCACCTCTCGGATCACCGTGACCTGCAATGGCCACACGGTGCTGACACCGGTGCTGCCGTGGTGTTGGAACGAGTTGCGGGTGTGCGCGGGAAGCACGGTATCGGTCATCGTCGAGCAGGGGTACCGCCCACCCGACGATGAGGACCGCATCGCGCTGCGGGAATTCGTGCGCCGCTTCCAGGTGCTGACCGCGGTCGGTCCGGCGCGGCTTCCGCTCAGTGGCGGTGCATCCGCTCGACGAGCACGGCGGCGTCCGTGGTGAGCGAGCCACCGGCGAAAGCCAGTGTGGCCAAGGAACGTTCGGCTGCGGCCGGATGGCCCGCACCGCAGGCATCGGTCACCAGAATCGGGAAATAGCCCAGGTCCAAGCTGTGCCGGACGGTGGGTTCGATGCCGACCTCCAGAGCGATGCCCGCGATGGCGTACGTGTCGATGCCCAAGTCGCGCAGGGCGAAATCGAGCGGGGTCGCCGCGAAGGCGGACATGGTGATCTTATCGATGACCACCTCGTTCGGACCGGGCGTCAGCTCGGGGACGAGCTGATACTGCGGCGAACCCTGCGGGAAGCTGGAATTCACCTCGTTCGGATTGTCGACCCGCTGCCACTCCATGGCCATACGCAGTTGCGAGACACCGGCCGACGCGGGCGGCAATGACATGTGCCTGGTGTAGAAGACGCGAAAACCGTTCTCCCGCGCCGCATCCCGCAGCTGCACACAGGTCTGGACGATCTTGTCGCCGTCTGGCAGCTGCCGCACGATGCCGACCTGCATGTCGTAGATGATCAGCGCCATCCTGGTCGGATCGCAGGCACCCGCGAGGGTCAGCGGAATGCTGAGACCGTAGGCGTATTGCATCAGGCCGACCCCACCTTCGTCCGGTCGTAGGGCTCGGTGACATCGACGGACGGATCCATCAGCGCCTCCAGCGGCAACGGCGCCTGCACCGGAACGTAGGTCCACTCGAGGTGACCGGCCTTGGTCAGCGGGAAATCGTCGACATAACGCTTGGCCTCTTCGACGCTGTCGACCTCGAATACGATCACCACGCCCGGCTCATCGGCGCGCGCGTAGTTCTCGCGCACGATGCCCGCCTTCCACAACCGCCACACATTGGCGACCTCTTCGGGAAGGTAGGGGGTGATGGTCTCCATCGTCACGCCGGGCTTGAAGCTGTCGAAAACGATGACTTTCATGGGAAATCGAACTCCATGTCTGCAGAATGTGGTGCGGCCGCGCCGCGTGCGAGTTCCATGTAAGTCCGATGATTACAGTGTTACAAGAACGCACTTTTTGGTGAGTACCGGAGGCGAGCGATGCCGGAGAAGCGCTATTACTGCGCGGTGGAGGTGACCGTCGATCTCATCGACGGCAAATGGAAGCCGGTCATCCTGGCCCACCTCAAGGAGGGCGTGCGCCGCTACGGCGAATTGCGGCGCCTGATGCCGAGCACCAGCGAAAAAATGCTCGTCCAGCAACTGCGCGACCTGGAGTCCGACGGCCTCATCCGCCGCACCACCTTCGACACCGTGCCACCCCAGGTCGAATACGACCTGACCGAGGAAGGCTGGAGCCTGGTCCCGGTCCTCACCGCCCTCTACGAATGGGGGCGCAAACGCGCCGACCGCGCCGGTATTCCCCTGCCTTGAGCGGCCTCAGCCACCGAAGACGCGCTCCACCACCGCTTTCGCCCGCCGAGTTATGCGCATGTAATTGTCCAGGAACTCGCTGCCATCATCGTTCGGCCAGCCCGCCACCCGCGCGACGGCCGATAGTAGAGGGCCCGGGCCGGGTAGTTGATCGGCCGGCTTGCCCCGTACGAGCACCAGTGCGTTACGCGCCCTGGTCGCCGTGATCCAGGCTTCGCGCAGCAGCGAAACATCTTCGACAGCAAGCAATTTGGTCTGCTCGATGACATCGAGGGATTCCAGCGTCGAGGTGTTGTGCAGTGCGTGCACATCGTCGGCGTAGCGCAGCTGCATCAGCTGTACGGTCCATTCGATATCGGCGAGGCCACCGCGCCCGAGTTTGGTGTGAGTCGCCGGATTCGCTCCGCGCGGCAGGCGTTCGGCGTCGATCCTGGCCTTGATCCGGCGGATCTCGCGCACCGACTCCGCCGAGACCCCGCCCTCGGGATAGCGCACCTTATCGATGGTGCGCAGGAACCGGACACCGAGGTCCTGGTCCCCGGCCACCTGATGCGCGCGCAGCAGGGCCTGCACCTCCCACGGCTGCGCCCACTGCTCGTAGTAGGCGGCATAGGCGGCCAGCGTGCGCACCAAGGCGCCGTTGCGACCCTCCGGGCGCAGTCCGGCGTCGACCTGCAGCGGCGGATCGGTACTCGGCGCGCCGAGCAGCCGCTGCACCTTCTCCGCGACGCCGATCGCCCATTTCACGGCCTTGGTCTCGTCCTGGCCGGGACGCGGGTCGCAGACGAAGAGCACATCGGCATCAGATCCGTAGCCGAGTTCCAAACCGCCGAGTCGCCCCATGCCGATAACCGCGAAATCGGCCGGTACCGGCGCCCCGAGTTCGACCTCACTGGCCCGAATCACCGCGCGCAGTGCGGCTTCCAGCACCGCGACCCACACCGAGGACAATGCCCTGCACACCTGCGGCACGTCCAGCATGCCGAGCAGATCAGCGGAGGCCACCCGAGCCAATTCATGGCGGCGCAGTGAACGGGCAGCGGCCACAGCACGTTTCGGATCGTCGTAGCGTGCGGCGGCGGTAAGGATCCCGCGCGCAACGTCTTCCGGCTGCGGACTGAGCAATAGCGGCCCGCCCGGACCGTCGGCATACATCCGGATCGTGTCCGGTGCGTTGATGAGCAGATCCGGCAGATATTCCGAGGAACCGAGCACGATCATCAACCGCTGTGCGATCGCGCCCTCGTCGCGCAGTTCGCGCAGGAACCAGATCTGATCGTCCAGTCCCTCGGAGACCCGTCGGTAGGCGAGCAGTCCGGCATCGGGATTCGGTGTGTCCCCGAGCCATTCGAGCAATGTCGGCAACAACAGCGCCTGAATGCGGCCCTTGCGCGACACTCCGCCGGTGAGCGCTTTCAGATGCCCCAGTGCGTTCTCCGGCGCCGCATAACCGAGCGCGGCCAGCTGGCGGATCGCCGCGTCCGGGCTCAGCCGCAGCGCGTCGGGATCCATCTTGACCACCGATTCGAGCAATGGCCGATAGAAGAGTTTGGCGTGTAATCGCCGCACCCGCACCGCATTTCGGCGAATCTCGGTGCTCAGCACGCCGATGGCGTCCTGCCGTCCGTCCGGGCGGATATGAGCCGCGCGCGCCAGCCAGCGCATGCCCTCTTCGTCATCGGCGGCGGGCAGGGTGTGGGTGCGCTTGAGCCGCTGCAACTGCAGCCGGTGTTCGAGCAGGCGCAGGAATTCGTAAGAGGCGGTGAGGTTCGCGGCATCGTCGCGGCCGACGTACCCGCCTGCGGCCAATGCCGTCAGCGCCTCGACGGTGCCCTGCACATGCAGGGTCTCGTCCACCCGGCCGTGCACCAATTGCAGTAGCTGCACGGCGAATTCGACATCGCGCAGGCTGCCGTGGCCGAGTTTGAGTTCGCGCTCGCGCAGATCGGCGGGCACCAGATCCTCCACTCGGCGCCGCATCGCCTGCACCTCGGCGACGAAGTCGGGGCGCTCGGAGGCGGTCCACACCATCGGCATCAACGCGTCGCGGTACTGCTCCCCCAGCGCCAGATCGCCGGTCATCGGCCGCGCCTTGAGCAGTGCCTGGAACTCCCAGGTCTTGGCCCAGCGCTTGTAGTAGGCGATATGCGAGTCCAGGGTGCGCACCAGCGCACCGGCCTTGCCCTCGGGCCGCAGTGCCGCATCGACCTCGAAGAAGGCCGCGCTGCCCACGCTCATCATCTCGGCGGCCAATCGGGCGGCGGCGGCATCGGCCGGTTCGGCCACGAAAACGACATCCACATCGCTGACGTAGTTGAGTTCGCAAGCACCGCTCTTGCCCATGGCGATCACGGCCAGCCGCACCGGCACCGGCGCATCCTTGCAGACCCTGGCCACCGCGACCGCGAGCGCAGCGGTCAATGCGGCATCGGCGAGATCGGTGAGATGGCGGCCGACCACCTGGTACGGCAGCACCGGCTCGTTCTCGACCGTGGCCGCCAGATCCAGCGCGGCCAAAAGCATGAGTTGGTCGCGATATCGCTTGCGCAGCAGCGGAATTGCCTCGGGACCGGACAGCTCGGCCCGGTACAGCACCGCATCCGCGTGCGCACACTCGGCCGGCACTGCCTGCACCGCCGCCAACAGGTCCGCGACCAGCTCCTCGCGCGCGGGTAGCTTGTCCCGCAGCAGAATTCGCCATGCGGCCGGATCGGCGACCAGATGATCAGCGAACGCGCTCGACGATCCGATGAGCGCGAAAAGCCTGCCGCGCAAGGCAGTATCGGTACGCAACGTCGAATCGAGTTCGAGCCAGTCGTCGCCGAGCGCGGTCTGCAACCGCGTCAGCGTCAGCAGTGCGAGATCGGCATCGGGCGCGCGGGACAGCGCCCACAGCACCGGAATGCTGTCGATATTGTCCCAAGCCAACTCTCGTAACGAGGTGGCGGCGGTCGGCTCGAGCAAGCCGAGCCGACCGACACCAGGAACAGCTGAACGAGCAGACGGCGGCCGGACCATACGTCCAACTTAGTTGGCCGATCATCTCTTTCCACCCGGCCGGGGTGGAAAGAGTCGTAAACGTAGCCGACCGCGCTGGTTTAACCGGCTAGAGGCCGAGGTACTCTTTCAGCTCGTACGGGGTCACCTGGCTGCGGTAATCCGCCCATTCCCGGCGCTTATTGCGCAGGAAGAAGTCGAAAACGTGCTCCCCGAGCGTCTCGGCGACCAACTCTGAGCGTTCCATCGCCTGCAGCGCCTCATCGAGCGTGCCGGGCAGCTCGCGGAAGCCCATGGCGCGCCGCTCGGCGACGGTCAGCGACCACACATCGTCCTCGGCCTCCGGCGGCAGCGTGTAGCCCTTCTCGATGCCACGCAGACCGGCCGCCAGCAGCACGGCGAAGGTCAGGTAGGGGTTGCAGGCCGAATCTGGACTGCGGATCTCGACGCGGCGCGAGGAGGACTTGTTCGGGGTGTACATCGGCACCCGCACCAGCGCGGAGCGGTTGGACCGGCCCCACGAGGCCGCCGTCGGCGCCTCGCCGCCGTGGATGAGTCGCTTGTAGGAGTTCACCCACTGGTTGGTGATCGCGCTGATCTCCGGTGCGTGCTCCAGGATGCCCGCGATGAAGGCGCGTGCGGTCGCCGACAGGTTGATCGGATCGTCGGGATCGTGGAAGGCGTTGGCCTCACCCTCGAACAGGCTCATATGGGTGTGCATGGCCGAGCCCGGGTACTGGGCGAACGGCTTCGGCATGAAGGTTGCGCGCACGCCCTCGTCGATGGCCACTTCCTTGATCAGGTAGCGGAAGGTCATCACGTTATCGGCCATGGACAGCGCGTCGGCGTAGCGCAGGTCGATCTCCTGCTGCCCCGGAGCGCCCTCGTGGTGGCTGAACTCCACCGAGATGCCCATCGACTCGAGCGCGTCGATGGCGTGGCGACGGAAGTTGGGCGCGGAGTCGTGCACGGCCTGGTCGAAGAACCCGCCGCTGTCTGCCGGGGTCGGCTGGCGGCCGTCCTGGGGACCGTTCTCCAGCAAGAAGAACTCGATCTCCGGGTGCACGTAGCAGCTGAACCCGACATCACCGGCCTTGTTGAGCTGACGCCGCAGCACATGGCGCGGGTCGGCCCAGGACGGCGAGCCGTCGGGCATGGTGATATCGCAGAACATACGCGCGGAGTGCTGGTGGCCCTTGCTTGTCGCCCAGGGCAGCACCTGGAAGGTCGAGGGATCCGGCCGCGCGACCATATCGGCCTCCGACACCCGAGCGAAGCCCTCGATGGCCGAACCGTCGAAGCCGATGCCCTCTTCGAAGGCGCCCTCTAGCTCGGCCGGAGCGATGGCTACGGACTTCAAATAGCCCAACACATCGGTGAACCAGAGACGCACGAAGCGGATATCCCGTTCTTCGAGCGTCCGCAGCACGAATTCCTTCTGGCGATCCATGTCGCCGAGCGTAAGCATCCGGCGTTAAATCCGTGTTACATACACGCTTAGGGATTGCAATCCCATCATTCGGAATGAATCTCACAGGGCGCAAGATCACCTTGTGAGCGAGCGAGCCGCGGGCACAGTACGCCCCCCACACGACCGGGCCGGGCGCCGGCGAGGCGCGGTCGGGAGCGGGGAATCAGCAGGTCAGACCGGACCCTGGGACCTTCAGATCGGTGAGGTAGGAGATCACCGCGTCGTCGAGGCACTGATCACCGGCGACCAATGCCGCGGTGTGCCGGGTGCCCCGGTAGGTGATCAGCGCGGCGCCGAGCTGGTTGGCCAGATCGACACCGGCCTGATACGGCGTCGCGGGATCCTCGGTGGTCGACACCACCACCGTCTTCGGCAGACCCGGCGCCGAAACCTTGTGCGGTGTGCTCGTGTTCGGCACGGGCCAGACGGCGCACAGTTCCAGCGGTGCGGTTCCGGTGCCGCGACCGTCGTCCAGGAACGGTGCCGCCTTGCGGTATTCCATGTCCTGTCGGCCCACCACGGCACGATCGTTGATCGGCGGATCATCGACGCAGCGGATGGCGTTGAAGGCCTCCTGCGTGTTGTCGTAGCTGCCGTCGTCGCGGCGACCGTCGTACAGATCGGCGAGCTTCAACAGCGTGTCGCCACGCCCGTCGCGCAATTCGGACAGACCGAGGGTGAGCACCTTCCAGAAATCATCGGAGTAGAGCGCCTGCTGCACGCCGGTGATGGCGTCGCCGTAGCTGAGTCCGCGTGGATCGGTGGTCGCGGCCGGTTTGGTCTCCAGCGGATTCACCAGCGCGCGGAACTTCGCGACAGCCTGGGACGGATCGGTGCCGAGCGGGCAGTCCGCCTGCTTGGCGCATTCCGCGGCGTAGGCGTCGAAGGCCTGCTGGAAGCCCGCCGCCTGCCGCAGCGATTCCTGGATCGGATCCTGGGATGAGTCCACCGCACCGTCGAGCACCAGGGCGCGCACATTGTTCGGGAACTTCTCGGCGTAGGCCGAGCCGAGCTTGGTGCCGTAGGAGTAGCCGAGATAGCTGAGTTTCGGATCGCCGAGTACGGCGCGGATCACGTCCATGTCCTGTATCACCTCGCGGGTGCCGACATGGGCCAGGAATTCGGTGCCGGTGCGCTCGACGCAGTGGCCGACGAACTCATGGTTCTCGTCCTCGGCCTTGGCAATGCCGTCGGGAGTGTTGTCGGTCGGCGGTTCGGCGCGTTCGGCGTCGTTCTGCTGCGGGGTCAGGCAAGCGACCGTCGGGATCGAGGATCCGACACCGCGCGGATCGAAACCTACTCGGTCGAAGCGCTCGGCCAGCGGCGTCTTGCCCGCGATGCCCACCATCGACAAACCCGATACGCCCGGACCGCCCGGATTGAGCAGCAGTGAGCCGATCCGGTTGCCGCTGGCCGGAATTCGGGCCAGCGCGATCTGCGCGGTGGCGTCCTCGGGCTTGCTGTAATCGACGGGCACGGTGATGCGGGCGCATTCGGTATTCGGTGCGAGGCGGTCGTCCGGGGAGCCGAAATCGCCGCAGGAACCCCAGTTCGCGGTCTGGCTGTAGAACTTCTCGAGGCCCGCGGGCGATGTGGGTAACGCAGTGCCCGGCTCGTCCTTGGATGCGGTGCATCCGGCCGCCACCACCGCCAGCGCCACCGCGACCAGCACCCCACGCGACCCATTCCGCACCACAGACATGGGAAAGATCCTGGCATGCCTGCCCCACCTCTGGCGAAACTCCGGCCGGCCGTGAGTACTCGAACCTCGATCACCGCACCGACCGTTGGGACTGCGACGGGTTCTGGGCGTACACGAGTTACCCATGTTCGTGCGAAATCAGTCGCTGCGCTGGGCTTGCGATGTGACCAATTGCATCGCCTATGGCCTTAAACGGGCGAGGCAGGGGGTGCACACTGGATTCGTCATACAAACCCGGGGACCCGAACGGGCCTCGAGGCGACAACCACGAAAGGGACGATGATGTCCGTATCCGAATCGGAAACCCCTGCCTACGGCGCTGCCCCGGCTGCCAAGCCGACAAAGCGCAAGACGCGGGTACCTCATCTGCAGCAGATGAAGGCCGATGGCGAGAAGTGGTCGATGTTGACCGCCTACGACTATTCCTCCGCTCGCATCTTCGAAGAGGCCGGAATCCCGGTCCTACTGGTGGGTGATTCCGCCGCCAACGTCGTCTACGGCTACGACACCACCGTGCCGATCACCGTCGACGAACTCATCCCGCTGGTGCGTGGTGTGGTCCGTGGTGCACCGCACGCACTGGTGGTGGCCGATCTGCCGTTCGGCACCTACGAGTCCTCGCCGCAGCAGGCGCTGGCCACCGCGACCCGGTTCATGAAGGAGGGCGGTGCGCACGCGGTGAAGCTGGAGGGCGGTGAGCGCGTCGCCGAGCAGATCGCGCTGATCACCTCGGCCGGTATTCCGGTGATGGCGCATATCGGCTTCACCCCGCAGAGCGTCAATACCCTCGGTGGTTTCCGGGTGCAGGGTCGTGGCGACGGCGCCGAGCAGCTCATCGCCGATGCCATCGCGGTCCAGGAGGCCGGTGCGTTCTCCGTGGTAATGGAGATGGTGCCGGCCGAACTCGCCGGCCAGGTGACCCGCAAGCTGACCATCCCGACCGTCGGCATCGGCGCCGGCGCGGAATGCGATGCGCAGGTGCTGGTCTGGCAGGATATGGCGGGCTACACCAGCGGTAAGACCGCCAAGTTCGTCAAGCGGTTCGGCCGGATCGGCGATGAGTTGCGTTCGGCCGCGGCCGCTTACGCCGACGAGGTGCGGCGCGGGACCTTCCCCGGCCCCGAGCACAGCTTCTGAGTTCACGATGACCGGCCGAGCGGTGCACGCACCAGCGGCGCTGCTCGGCCAACCCGTGCAGCCGATGCTCGACTGGGCCACCGGAGTTCTCGCCGATCGCGGCGTGAAAATCGTTGGTACGCCGGAGGAAACGCGACGGCGGTCGTGGTCGTTGATCGTGCGCATCCCGACCGATGCGGGTCCGATGTGGTTGAAGGCCAACGCCCGAGCCGGTGCGCACGAGGGTCCGTTGCTGCAGGCATTGGCCCGGCTGCGGCCCGGTAGTGTGCTCGAACCGCTTGCGGTGCAACCGGATCGCGGCTGGATACTCAGTCCCGACGGCGGTGCCACCGCGCGGGATTCCGCGGCGGCGTGGACCGAATTGGTCCGCCGCTACGCCGACCTCCAGTTGGCGATGGGCGACCACATCGCTGAACTGCGCGACACCGGCACACCATATCTGCCACCGCCCCAACTGATCACGGTGTATCAGCATTTCGAGCCCCGTGTCCCCGGCCTCGGCGCGGCGATCACCGAAGCCGCTGCGGCGCTCGCCGAATTCGGCAGACTGAGCATCGAACACAATGATCTGCACCCGGGCAATGTGTTCACCGACTCGGACATGCTGTTCGACTGGGGCGATGCCGTGGTTACCCACCCGTTGCTGTCCTGGCGGGTACTGCGAGGTGCGCACCGCACCGAATATCTGGAACGGTGGCGGCGATCCGGTGCCGTTACCGACGCAGAAATCGCTCTCGCCGACCGGCTGGCACCGTTGATCGCCCTGCATCCTTGGCGCACCATCGACGCATCGCCACCGAGGTTTGCGCGCTTCCTGCAGGGCTTGCTCGACGAGCTGCGTGCGGGCTTTCGCCAGGTTTGATCGGCGGCGCCCAGCAAAATCGCGCGGGCCACGCGGGGCAAATAATGGCAGACTCGAAGCCGACAATGCCGACACGAGCAGAGGGTACCGATGCCGCAAACCCGTTGGATTTCACGCAGCACGCTGGTGGTAGCGGGGATTTTCGCAGCCGTGGCGCTCACCGCCTGCGGGAACGACTCGAGCCCGGCGCCCACCGGCAGCTCGAGTTCGACCACCGGATCGGCCACGACCACCAGCGCGGGCAAGACCACCAGCGCACCGACGACCACCCTGGAGATCTCCGACGCGTCGGCCACCCAGCTGTGCGACATGATCCGCCCGGAGCTGTCGAACTGGCGGGTACAGGGTCCGACGCTGGGCCGGATCGGGCTCAATGCTCTGGTGCACGAATGGGCGCTGCGCAATGGCGGCATCAACGGCCATGTACTCGCCGATAAGCCGATGATCGACCGGATCACCACCAAGAGCTGCGCCGATGTGCACCAGCAGGCGATCGAGGCATTGGAACTGCCCGATCTGGCTTCGGGGATCGCCTTCTGATGCGAACTCACTACCCCGCGATCGAGCCGTACCAAACGGGCATGCTCGATGTCGGCGCGGACCAAGCCGTGTACTGGGAGGTCAGCGGCAATCCAGACGGTAAGCCCGTGGTGTTCCTGCACGGCGGACCCGGTGGCGGCACCGAACCATTCCACCGGCAGTTCTTCGATCCGGCCGCATACAAGATCGTGCTGCTGGATCAGCGCGGCTGCGGACGGTCCACCCCGCATATCGCGGACGGGGCGAGTCTGGAGACCAATACCACCTGGCACCTGATCGCCGATATCGAAGCGCTGCGCATTCATCTCGACATCGACCGCTGGCAGGTATTCGGCGGCTCCTGGGGTTCTACGCTCGCACTCGCCTATGCGCAACAGCATCCGGAGCGGGTCACCGAACTCGTACTGCGCGGGATCTTCCTGTTGCGGCGCAAGGAAATCGACTGGTACTACAACGGCGCCGCAGGCTACATCTACCCCGACGAGTGGGAGAAGTTCCTGGCCCCGGTGCCGCAGGACGAGCGCGACAGCGATCTGGTTCGGGTGTATCACCGGCTGCTGCACTCCCCCGACGAGAAGGTCGCACAAGCGGCCGCCGTCGCCTGGTCCACGTGGGAGGGCGCGACGAGTTCGCTACTGCCGCACCCTGATCGGGTACAGGAGAGCGCCCAGCCGCGGTTCGCACTGGCATTCGCCAGGATCGAGAACCACTACTTCGTCAATGGCGGCTTCCTCGACGAGGGACAGCTGCTGCGCGATATCGACAAGATCGCGCATATCCCCGCCGTCATCGTGCAGGGACGCCACGATGTCGTCTGCCCGGCGACCAGCGCATGGGAACTGCATCGCGCCTGGCCCGGTTCGGTACTGCACATCGTCGACGATGCCGGTCACGCCGCCGCCGAACCCGGAATAACGCACCATCTCGTCGAGGCGACCGACGGATTCGCGAAAGTGAGCTGATCATGGTCACGGCCGGAACCGCCATCGTCGCGGCGCTGCGCGACGACGTCGACCGGCTGCTGGCCGCCGAACCGGATGTCCGTGCCGACGCCTGGGATTCGGTGCACCAGATGCGGGTCGCGACGCGCAGACTGCGCAGTGTGCTGCGCTCCTACCGGACGCTCTTCGAAGCCACACCGATCGCCGAGATGCAGCACGAACTCGAGTGGCTGGCCGATCTACTCGGTGTGGCGCGCGATGCCGAGGTGCGGGCGGAACGGTTCACAGCGCTGTTGGCCGCGCATGCGCCACAGGATGAATTCGCCCGGCTCGCAATGGAAACGGCCGTTCCAAAGGCGGCAGGCAACAGCTATGTGCCCGGCACCACCGAGTACGTGCGCACCGAACTGGTCGATGCGGAACGCGACCGGTACCGAACCGCACATGCCGAGGTCCTCGCCGCCCTCGATCACCACCGCTATCACGCACTGCGCCACCGTCTTTCGGCCTGGCGCACCGACCCACCGCTCGACGCGGACCAATCGAAACAGCCAGCCGCCGAGGTCTTCGAACGAATCCTGCGCAAGGACCGCAAACGCTTACGGCGACTGGTCTACGCCGAGCCCGCCGTTTCGCCCGCCGAGCGCGTCGAACTGCTGCACGATATCCGCAAGGGCGCCAAACGCCTGCGTTACTCGTGCGAAGGCGCGATCTACGTACTCGGCGATGCCGCAAAGGATCTCGGCACCGAGGCGAAACGCCTACAAACCGTACTCGGTGACCACCGCGACGCCGTCGAATCCCGCGAAGCCATCCTGGCCCGCGCCGCCGAAACCCACGCCACCGGCGTCAACGCCACTATCTATGAACTCCTGGCCGATGCCGAAGAAATCGCCGCAGGCGAGGCACTGGCCAAATACCCCGCCGCCGCGGCGTTCGTATCGGCTTGATCGGCCCCGGTCACTTCACCCCCGTAGCGAAGATCAGAATGGCGAATAGCAGCATGGAAACGCACAGCTGAGCGCTGTAGCCGGCAGCACGAGCACGAGAAGCGCGTCCGGCCGTTGTCTGCGCGGCAGCTAGGGCCGCAGCACCGACACCAGGAACTCGGTCTGGTCGTAGACCGTCTGCTCGAAGACATCGTCGAAGTAGACATCGAAATGTCCTACCGGATAACGCTTTACGATCGCGTGCTTGGTGCGTTCGGCCGCGCGCATGGTCGGTTTCGGTGGGGCGATGGTGTCGTTGTCGGCGATCGCGTAGAAGACCGGCATCTTCAATGCCTTGGCCCGGCGGCCGGGGGAATCGAACAGTGTCGAGAAAGCCACGCGGGCAGCGACTTTCGGTTCGTAGGTCTCACTCTCATCCGCGAGCCTGCCATAACCCTCCGGCGCATCCGGCGCGCTCATCAGCGCCGCTGAACGCTTGCGACCGGCCAATCGGACGCGAATGGGCTTGCGCCGGATCGGACCGACGAGCAGATCGGTAGCCGCGATGGTGGCCACCTTGGTCAGGCTGGTCGGGCCCTTCGCCATGGCCGAGGCCCAGCCGCTGGTGAACGGTACCTGGGCGACGACCGCCGCGATGTAGTCGTCGTCGGGCGCTACCGTCAGCACATGGCCACCGCCGAAAGAAGTGCCCCACAGCGCAATTCGGGTCGCGTCGAAGCCGCGCAGCGTGCGTGCGTAAGCGATGGCCGAGCGCCAGTCCTCGCGCTGACGGGCGATATGTAGTAGCTGACGCGGCGCACCTTGACTGGCCCCGAAATGCCGGTAATCGAATACCAACACACCCATCCCGGCGGCGGCGAAGCGCCGGGCGTACCTATCCAGCCCCATCTCCCGGTTTGCGCCGAGACCGTGCCCCATTACAACGAGTGGGCGGGGCTTGGGGATGCCAGCGGGGGGATACAGCCAGGCAGCGCACTGCTCGCTGCCCGAGGGAAAACTGACCTCGACACGTTCCATGGCACCTCACCGTACTGTTTCGATCCGAACTACTACCCCCCGACCGGTCACGGGTCAGGCCAGTGATCAAGGTACCCCTTGATCAAAGTAGGCTAAACGCTGCGGACGAGTTGGCCGGGCGGCCGCGGTGATGGGAACGGGTACGTGAGTGCCGCAGCCCGTCGCCGAGGAAAGTCCGGACTCCACAGAGCAGGGCGGTTGCTAACGGCAACCCGGGGTGACCCGCGGGAAAGTGCCACAGAAAAAAGACCGCCCACGATCCCCCGGGATCGTGCGGTGAGGGTGAAACGGTGCGGTAAGAGCGCACCAGCGCCCCGGGTGACCGGGGCGGCTAGGTAAACCCCGCCCGGAGCAAGGTCGAAGGTCCCACCGTTCGCGGTGCGGCTGCGCAGGTGTTCGAGGGCTGCTCGCCCGAGCCTGCGGGTGGACCGCTCGAGGCACCCGGCAACGGTGTGTCCAGATGGATGGCCGTCACCCGGTGTGAGCCGGGGACAGGATCCGGCTTACAGGCCAACTCGTCCGCCCCCTGCAATCCGGTGCTCACCGGTGCCATGATGGAACTGGACCGCTGAGCCGGAATTCGGTGCGGTCAGGCACTTCGCACGGGGTGTAACCATGGATATTCTTGCCGTTATCGGGGCGATTTTCGGGGTGGGGGCGATCGCGGGCGGGATAGTCACCGCGATGAGCGCGCGCATTGTCACCCAATACGAGAAGGGGCTGGTGTTCCGGTTCGGCCGGGTGGTCGGAACCCGAGATCCCGGACTGCGAATGCTGATTCCATTCGTCGACCGGATGCGCAAGGTCTCCACGCAGATCGTCACCATGCCGGTGCCCGCGCAGGACGGCATCACCCGCGACAACGTGACCGTACGCGTCGACGCCGTGGTCTATTTCCGGGTGATCGATCCGGTCTGTGCGGTGGTGGAGGTACAGAACTATCTTTTCGCGGTAGGGCAGGTGGCGCAGACGTCCTTGCGTTCGATCATCGGAAAGAGTGATCTGGATAGCCTGTTGTCCAATCGTGAGGAGTTGAACAAGGGGCTGGAGATCATGATCGATAGCCCGGCGCTCGGCTGGGGAATCCATATCGATCGGGTGGAGATCAAGGATGTATCGATACCGGATTCACTGAAGCGCTCGATGTCGCGGCAGGCCGAGGCGGAGCGGGAACGACGGGCGCGGGTGATTTCCGCCGAGGGCGAATTACAAGCGTCGAAGAAGTTGGCCCAGGCGGGTGCGCAAATGTCGGAATCGCCGGCGGCACTGCAGCTACGATTACTGGAGACCGTGGTTCAAGTTGCGGCGGAAAAGAATTCGACATTGGTGCTGCCGTTTCCGGTGGAGTTATTGCGGTTCCTGGAACGCGGTACGCCGTCCGGGGCGAGCGCCGCCGAGTCCACCCCGACCGCACCCCAGCCCACACCGGAAATCACCCCGCCCGAGCCGACACCGGCGCTCGGTCACGGCAACACGCCAGCGGCCGAACAAGATGGAATGCGCTCGTAACACAACGGGCGTATACCGATACGGGTACGGTTGACCGTTTCGATCGACCCGCAAACAGTCGCTACGGCCGATTGCGCCGTACGACCGCATCGGTAGCACAACGTAAGGAAACCGGGCCGATGTCCATACTGATTCCCGTGATCGCGATCATCGTCATGATCACCGTCGGGTACGTGTTGAAATACCTGCCCAATTACTTGCCGTGGCTGAAGGATTGACTATTTCAGCTCAGCAGAGCATCTTCGCCATCTGATAGATGGCCTGGGCCTCCTCCTTGGAGGCCTCGGAGGCGCCCTTCGTGCGCTTGATGACGTTCTGGACGACCTCGTCCTCGCTCTTGCCGTCCTTGATGTCTTTGCAGGTCTGGACCAGAATGTCGCCGATCTTGGCGTCGTCTTTGCCCTCGGCGAGCTTGGGGAAGGCGCTGCGGTAACTGACGACGAACGTCCCCGCCTTGACGTTGTCCAACATCTCGCCGCCCGCGGCCTTCGCCGCCGAAGTCGTCGCGGAAGCGGGCGCGGCGGAAGAGTCTTTGTCATCGCCGCAACCGGCAAGAAGCAGGGCTAACACGGTGCAGCTGGCCGCGATCGCGGCGGTAGTTCTGGTCACGCAGCGGATGCTAGCGGCACTTGGGAAACGTCGCCTCCCGTCTGGTTAACGGAAGGCGACGAAGACCGCATCGTTGACGGTGAGGTCAGAGCGGGTTGACCATGAAAACCTGAGCCCAATACGCCGCCTGCTCAGGACCGAGCAGAGGCATCAGGTAATCGAAAAGAATCGTTGACATCAGTGGATAACTCCCAATTGTCGACGTACGGGTCACTTGCGAATGTGCGGGAAAAGCTCGATCCCGCCACGCCGGGGAACCCTAGCAGCCGGGCTCTGACGCCGCCGGGTTCGGCGTGTCCGGCATGGCGATTCGGGTGGCACTGGCCTAGAACGTGAGCGACGTCATAGAGTAGGCGCCGTTGGTAAGACCCGTTGCCGGTCCGCCACAAACTCACATTCTTCGATCACGGAAGCAGGCACAACTCTATGCGGATTGTTCGTTCACTGGTCGCCGGTGCGCTGATCGCCGGGGCCGCATCGGTTTTCGCCATGCTGGGCACCGGGTCCGCCTCGGCGGTCGCGGTTACCCCGCTGGCGGGTGGGGTCCAGGTCGACCTCAACTCGGCCGACACCGCCTGGGTGCACCAGAACCACATCGGGCAGGCCATCGCCGGTCTGCCGCATCCGTCGGCGGCCTCGTTCGGCCAGGCGCTGGATGCGGCGGCGGACGTTTCCGCCGGCGTCCCGGGTGGACGGGTGACCTTTACCGTGTACGGGCCGCTCAATGAATTGAACGGCACCATGCTGGCACTGCAGTAGAGACCGACTGCGACAGCGTGGAACTTCACCAGCGGATCGTGTCGGCGCCGGTCGATTTCGGCGCCATTCGATCCGAATTCGGATTGGCCTCGGCGTATCCCGCCGAGGCCACCGCGGCGGCCCGCGACGCGATCGACGCGTTCGCGGGCGCTCGCGCCGATCGCACCGATATTCCATTCGTCACCATCGACCCGCCCGGCGCCATGGATCTGGACCAGGCGGTGCATATCGAACACACCTCTTCCGGTTTCACTGTCCACTACGCGATCGCCGATGTCGGCGCCGTAATAGATCCCGCGGGCCCGCTGGCCCAGGAAGCGGGCGCGCGCGGCCAGACCTTCTATCTACCCGACGGCACCGTGCCGCTGCACCCGCCGATCCTTTCGGAGAATTCCGCGAGCCTGCTGCCCGAACAGACCAGGCCCGCGGCGCTCTGGACCATCGAATGCGATGAGACCGCCGAGCCGCAACGATTCTCGGTAATCCGGGCTACCGTGCGCTCGCGGGCCCGACTCGACTACGCGAGCGTCCAAGCCGACGCCGACGCGAACCGCCTGCATCCCTCGATCGCGGCCCTGCCGGAATTCGGTACGCGGCGCATCGAGGCCGGGCTGGCCCGCGGCGCGATCGGACTGCGCCTGCCCGCCCAGAGCGTTATCCGTGACGACAAGGCCGTCGGCCACTGGCATCTGGTAGTGGAACCGCGCACCGCCGCCGACGACTGGAACGAACAGATTTCCCTGTTGACCGGTATGTGCGCTGCGCGAATCATGTTGAACGACAGTGGATCCGGTGGCGTGCCCCGGGCCGGTGAGCGGATCGCATTGCTGCGGACCATGCCGCCGCCCGTAGAATTGGCGATTGATTCGATGCGCAGGACGGCTGCGGCGTTGGGGGTCGACTGGCCTGCGGATCAGTCCGTCGGGCGGATGTTGGCCGGACTCGATCCGAATGCGCCTGCGACGTTGGTCTTGATGTCCGAGGCGACAGGGTTGCTGCGTGGTGCGGGATATACGGTGCTCGATGGCGTGGCGGCCGCAGGGGCAAACGGTTCCAGGGCCGGTGCTCAGGTGGCTGATGGTGCGCTGTCGTCGGGTGGTGTGGAGTTGGTGGCCGATCCACGGTCGGCAGGAGCTACCGAGTCGCTAGGTGGCGTGGGCCCGCCGGGTGGTGCCCGTTCCATCGGCGGCGCGGCTGCGGCGGGCAGCGCGCGTGCGGTGGGCGTTCGGGGGACCGGCGCCAAGCCAACGAGAAACCCACAGACCGTGAACAACCTGCAGCACAGTGCGATCGGCGCCCCCTACGCGCACGTCACCGCACCGCTGCGCCGCCTCGCCGACCGCTTCGCAACCGAGATCTGCCTCGCCCGCTGCGCCGGAACCGAAGTCCCGCAATGGGTCCGCGATGGCCTCGCCCCCACCGCCGAGTCGATGAAACGTAGCGACAGCCTCGCAGGCAAGGTCGAACGCGCCTGCATCGACCTCACCGAATCCACCCTGCTGGCCGAACGCAGCGGCTCGATCTTCGAAGCCGTAGTAGTACGCGAAGCCAACGGCACCCGCCCCGCCGAAGTCTTCATCGCCGACCCACCGGTAGTCGGGCCGTGCGCCGGCGCACCCCCGGAAGGCGCGCAGGTCCAGGTGCGCCTGGTCGCCGCCGACCCCACCACCCGCAAGATCAGCTTCGGTTACCCGATCTGAGCCTTCTTCACGCACCGTCGACGTCTACGAAACGGATTGCCGCGCAACGGGGGTAGGTCTGCCCGGGTGACACCGTGATCACATCGCACACTTTGACCAATCGCTCGGGTACCCCGCCGCCGCGCCCCAGCGCAGGGCCAACTTCCCTACTCCCGCCATACGAAATGCACCATGGGTCTGCTCCAGGGCGCATTCGCGGATCGGTATCCGAGTGGTTCGAGCGGTCGTTGGCCAGACCTCTGACCAGGCTATTACGTTTATCTCCGCTGGGGTTGCTGCTCCCTCCGAGGTCATTCGTCCGGGGTGTATTCGGCGTACTGTCCCGACTTGGGGGAGGTGGCTGCGGCCAACTCTCGGGCAGCCTGGACCAGTGCGTCTATGGCCCGGTGCTCCGGACCGAGGTACCGGCCCACCTCCTCCGTGATCTGTTGGAGCTGGTCGCGCAGCCTCGCTGAGGTTTCCTTGTCGAGTGCGCCGGGGGGTTCGGTGGTAGGCATGCCGTTCCTCTGGTCAGAATCGGTTAGGGCACTTGGAGGTTGGTACCTCCACCCTCACCGGCCGACCGATCACCGAGCCTGACACGCTGGCTCAGCTCGACCTTGCGCCCAACGAGACAGCGATTGAAGTTCCGAAGATCAGGAGGACGTTCTACGGTGCTCTACCTTCAGCATGAGCCGCCGGACTGGGTCGCCCTATTCCGCGATTGCAAAGCCGAAGCGTTCCATCTTGAAGTTCGGGACGCCTACGCCGTGCCGACCGAGTCGGACCGTTTTCGCCGGTTCCTCGAAGGTCAGCCCGCGTTGCCGGATGAGCACAAGGACCGATGGAACGATCTCATCCGGGAGACAACCGGCCGTGGTGTGACCGTGAGCCGGGTACGTGTGGTCACGGTCCCGCACACCGACTATCACCGTTGGTTGCTCTCGGTGACCGACACCAACACCGAAGCGGGTGAGGACATCCGTTACGTGCCTCGGCATCTCGCCGGGGAGGTGCCTTCGGATGACTGGTGGCTCATTGACAACGAGCGGGTTGTCTTCAACCTCGTGAACGAGCAAGGAAAGCCAGCGGGTCTGGCAGTGACCACCGATCCGGGAATCGTCGGCTACTCCCGGAGTGTGAAACAACGACTGTGGCAGCTGGCCACGCCGTACGCGGAGTACGTCAGCCAGTGACCAGCGTCCACGATGCGCGGGAAGCTCTCGGGGTACGACTTCGGGAGCTTCGCCGTACGGCCGGGCTCACCAACCGGAAGCTTGCCCAGCTCTCCGGTTGGCACGAGTCGAAGGTGTCCAAGATCGAATACGGCCGGATCAAGCCGTCTGACGACGACATCCGGGCGTACTGCGAACACGCGAACGCCAGTGACCAACTCCCAGACCTGTTGGCCACCCTTCACAACATCGAGGTTGCGTACCTCGAATGGCGGAAGATCCTCGGAACCGGGCTGAAGCGTCGGCAACAGAAGTCGCTGAAGCTCGAAGCGGAAGCAACTCACATCCGCGACTATCAGCCGCAGATCATTCCCGGCTTGTTGCAAACGGCCGAGTACGCCGAGGCCAAGCTACGCCGGGGTATCCAGTTCCACCAGGTACCCGACGACGTAGACGAAGCCGTGTCGAAGAGAATGGAACGGCAACGCATCCTGTACCAGCGTCACCACCTGTTCCACTTCCTGATTGCTGAGCAAGCGCTCTACACCACCGTCGGCACCGATGCCGTCATGATCGGCCAGCTCGACCGGCTGGCCTCCATAATCGGAATGCCCAGAGTCACCATCGGCATCGTTCCGGCCACAGCCGAGGCCCTTGTGGTGTCCACCAACTTCGCCATGTTCGACAACCGGCTGGTCATGGTGGAAGGGACAGCCGCAGAGCTGACCATCACTCAGCCGCGCGAGATAGCGACCTACGGCCGCGCGTTCACAATCCTTGCCGGACAGTCTATTACCGGTGAGACTGCACGGAAGTTGATCGGGGCAGCACTCGACAAACGACGCGGACGATGATCCAGCGCGATCCTGCGAGTACATGGGCGGGACCGGTATGCTGAGGCGATACGGCCCGGTCGTCAAATGATCGGCCACGTCGATGGCTGGATGCGCCGCGAAGCATCATTGCGATGGAATTAATTGTCTGCCAAGACTTACACTCCCTTGGGAAGGGTATTCCCGCGCGCCGGTGACGGCGGCGCGGGTGCGCACCCGCTCTGAACTTCGTCGGCAACGCCGTCAGCGTTCGCATGGCTGTTGGAATCATTTGCTCGCGGCACCGCTTTGGCCCAAGCACGGTGTCAACCTCGGCACCTTGCTTCGCACGTGTGATGCGGTCGGTGCGTGTATGGCGGTGCCGCGGCGGCCGTGGGTGCCCGATGCGCTCGACCACGGCAATACGCTGCGCCACCGTCAGTGTGTGCACTGGATCGACGGGCGGGTCGATCGGTGGCTGCAGCGTCAGCGGGACGGGGGTTCGGCGATCGTGGGCGTCGAACTCACCGACGAGTCCATTCGACTCGCCGATCTGCCCGTCGCCCGCAAACGCACCGTCATCGTGCTCGGCCACGAGTCCACCGGTATCCCGCCGGAAGGGCTGGAACTGCTGGATATGGCCGTCGAGATCCCGATGGTCGGCACCGGACACAGCCTCAACGTGGCCGTCGCCGGATCCCTGGTGCTCTACAAACTCGCGGGTCTGTGCTGAGCCGGTGGAGTTCGAGCCGTCGATGTAGGTCGCGGTAGATTGCGGTGGAGTTCACGGCGGAAGTGGGGAGCGGGTGATGACCGATCCATTGACATTGGAGATTCGGCGGCAGCAGGTGTTTCATCGGCTGCGGGAATTGCGTGGGGAGCTGGCCGGGCTCGATGCCGCCTATGGTTCGTTGCAAACCTCGGGGATATTGGTCGATACCGAGGGGATCGGGGCGCTCACGACCCCGGCTTACTGCATTGCCGGGGCGCGGGAAGTCTTCGAGGAGACCATGATCGAGCTCGATGCCGCCGCCGATGCGCTCGATCGCGCCGGGGCTTACACCACTCGGCTGCGCCCGGTCGTCCTCGAATAGTCCGCACTGGGCAAACCTGTCGGTGCCCGCGACTACAGTCGCCTGCCATGAACCTCGCGACCGCGACTGTCGCCGATATCGTCGATGGGATCACGCCGCTGGATGCTCTCGAGCGGCAGCACATCGAGGACACCAAGGCCTGGCTGGCCTCCACCGATGATGTTTTCCGTCGCGTCAAACCCGACACTCCCCCACGGCATCTGGTCTCGTACGTGGTGCTCGTCGACCCGCGGGCACGCAGCGTCCTGCTCGGCCGCCATCTCCTCGCCGGACTGTGGCTGCCGACCGGCGGCCATGTCTCACCGGGAGAACATCCGCTGGCCGCCGCCGGACGCGAGGCCGCGGAGGAGTTGGGCATCGACCCCGAATTCACCGTCATCGGAAACGAACCGCTGTTCCTCACTGTCACCACGACGGTCGGCACCCACAGCGGACACCAGGATGTCAGCCTCTGGTACGTCATCCGCGGCGACCGCGCCCGCGAATACACCTTGGACCCGCGCGAATTCGGTGCAGCACAGTGGTGGGATATCGACACCTTCGACCGCACCGACGCCGATCCACATTTCGCGCGCTTCCTCGCGAAACTCGAACCGCTACTCCCCGGGAGGATTCCAGCCCCTCGAGCGACTACCGATCGACCTCTTCCGGCCCCACGTACTCGATTCCGGTGACGATATCGGGCAGGATTCTGGTCACTCGATCACCGGCACCGACCGTGCGAGAGGGCAAGAACTGTTGATAGTGCACGATTTCGTGTTGGTCGCGGACGGTGTCGGCGATACCGGTCACGATCACACACCAGCCGAGGGAGGTTTGGTGGTCGATCGCGTCCACCTCGTAAGCCACGACCTGATGATCGAGCGAACCGGTCGTTGCGGCGTCGGCGTAGATGACCAGGTGATCCTCGACCAGTGCGTGGCTGACCGGGCGAATCGCGGGTAAAGCGTAGCGCGAGAACGCGACACGCCCGAATCCGATCGTGCCCAGCAGGTGCAGTGCGGTATCAACCGACAGTTCGCGTGACTCCCGCACATCGTCTACTGCCATACCCCATTGTCCACCAGTTCGCGCTGCGAAGCAGCCCCTATCGATGACCTTACTTCGGACAGGCGGTGATCATGTTGCCTACCAAGCGATTACACGGTACGAAGGATGAACAGGTATCGGTTTTCCGAAGGAGCCGTTCATACCCGCCGAAATCGGGCGCAGTAGAATGGCCACGTCTCCGGGGTCCCGAAACGTGGCCACCAATACGAATCAACGACTCAGGAGGACTTTCGATGCCCGATGATGTGCGGTCGAGCTCCCGGACCGGCGCCCGCGGGGGCAGCAGCCGAAGCACGTGGCGTAGTAGGCCGCGACGATCATTCGGCCCCACCAAAGAGCTATCCGGAAACGCCACCGCGTTCACCGATTCCAGCGATCGGCTGGTGCGCCGTCTCTTCGACACGGGGCTGCGGCTGCACAAACTCCGTATGGTTTTCGATCGGCCGGATCCGAGCGCCGCCGAATTGCGGACGGCCAGCGATGCGATCGCCGCGATGCTCGACGATCTGGACGGACTGATCCGCGAAACCGGACTTGCGATGCTGGATATCGCCCACGAACGCGACACCGAGACAACCGAATCGCTGCGCAATCAAGCGATACACGACGGACGACCGACGAATCGTCGCGGACGACTACGCTGATCCGACGACTCAGCGCATATTGTCCAGAATCGGCACGGCATCCCAGACGGCCGGACATCCATCGCGCGTTTGCGTGTGGCAGCGGTGTCGGTGGCCGATCGCCGGATGAGGGTGCGGCAGTTGGGTGGAAGCGAGTGGACGGTCGCCCGAGAGATCCGGCTAGATGCTTTGGCGGGATCGCCACCGGGGACGTTCGCTTCGACGTTCGAGGTGGCGTCGCGGTGGGATGAGCCGCAGTGGCGGCAGTGGATGGGTACGCGGCTGCTATTCGTCGCCGAGCGCGACGGCCGGGTCGTCGGCTCGGCGGGCATCGTCACCAAGGCTGATAGCAGTCCGCCGATCGTGGCGTCGGTCTGGGTGAATCCGAGCGCACGCGGCACCGGGGCATCGGATCTCCTTCTCACCGCCACCGTCGACTGGGCCAGGGCTCATGGTCACGGCGAACTTCGGCTCTGGGTTGTCGAAGGCAATCATCACGCCGAGTCCCTGTACCTACGAACGGGTTTCGCCTTCACCGGACGCCGACAACGCTGCGGCGAGGATGATCCGCGGCTGGAGCAGGAAATGTCCATTGCGGTGACGTACGGTTCAGGACCCACTCGACTTCCCGGATGACATCTCGACGGGCGCACGAGATCCGATACACGGCACCGAAGTTCACAATCCGGCCCGCCGCACCCCACTCACCTCCAGCGCCGCGAACAACGCAACCCACACCGCACCGATCAACAGGAAGGCGACCCCGAGCCCGGTCAACTCGAGCAGACCCGAGAATGCCAACACCACCAGCCCCAGCGCTGAGATCACATTGACCCCGATAACAGCGACCGCATGGCTCCCCACGAGATCCGGGTACCCGGCAATGAGCAGCAGCGCGAGTCCGCCACCGACCATCGCGACGCCGAACGGGATGGACCACGCGGTCGGCAGCCCCAACGGCCCGCGCAGCGCCGCCGCCCCGGCCAGCATGACGATGCCGAACACCCCGGTGCCCCAGCCGTCCAGGCGCAACACGGTACGCAGGTAGTCGGTATCGGCGCGCGCGGCGAGTGTGCTCATCTTCTCTCCTCTTGTCGATCCGGCAGCCCGATCGGCTCCCGAAACCGACCATGCCGGACCTGAGGTGAAGGTCTCAATAACCTCTGAGGTCATGGCCGAACGCACACCGCGCTGATTAGCCTGCCCGGGTGGCGGTAAATCAGACGGAATCGCGGGTCGGCGCATTGCTGCGCGACTGGCGGCACCGACGCAGGCTCAGCCAGCTCGATCTGGCACTGGCCGCGGACAGCTCCTCGCGCCACATCTCGTATATGGAGACCGGCCGGGCTAAACCCAGCCGAGCCATGATTCTGCGGCTCTGCGACGCGCTGGATGTGCCGCTGCGCGAGCGCAACACATTGCTGCTGGCCGCCGACTATGCACCCGCCTACCGAGAGAGCAGCCTCGACGACGCGAGCCTGGCCGCGGTCCGCTCCGCACTCGACATCATGCTGACCGCGCACGAGCCCTATCCGGCGGTCGTGGTGGACCGCTTGTGGAATGTGGTCTCAGGAAATAGCGCCATGAACCTGTTCATGGCCGATATCCCCGAAGCGCTGATGTCTCCGCAACCGAATGTCTACCGGCTGGTGCTGCATCCCGACGGCCTCGCGGCCCGCCTCGCCAACCTGACCCAGGTGCGAGAGTTGTTCCTGGAGAGACTGTCTCGCCAGGTCAATGCCACCGGCGACGCCGCACTCCGAACACTCTACGGCGAGGTCGTCGCCTACCCCCCACCGCCGGATTTCAGCGACGCACCCGATGACGATGCGGCATCACCCAATCCGTTCGAGGTCCCGCTGCGCATCCGAACTCCGTTCGGCGAACTACGCATGTTCAGCACCATGGCCACCTTCGGCGCGCCCGCCGACGTCACGCTGTCCGAACTCGCGATCGAATTGTTCTACCCACTCGACGAATTCACCGCCGCAGCACTGCGCGGATTCGCGGCGGATCAGATGAGTTGGAATCCGCTACCGACCCCGCCGACGGCGTCCACGGCCTGGAGTATCGGATCGATCGGCGCGAAAAATGCCGGTGAATGAATGGGTATCGCCGGGAAGATGCATGGAATATTGAATCCGACGCCGTTGATTCCGGTCAGCCGCCCCTGATTCATGCCGACCAGTCGATCACCGACGGTGACCGGTCCACCGGAATCGCCAGGCTTGGAGCAGGATTGGTTGATCGTCGTGCCGTCCAGCGACCCCCAGACCACACCGCAGTCGAATCGACTGCTGCGCCCGCTCGTGCACACCGGTTCGCCGGGTGCGGGTGCCGCACCGAATCCGGCGATGGTGGTCGGTCCGACATTGCGCACGGGCGTGACCTTGTCCGAATCGAATTGCAGCACTGCGAAATCGAGGCCTTCGCCGTCATCGGAGTATGCGACCGTGCCGATCACACCGGCATCCAAAAAGCGCTCGGCGCCGAATCGCGAGCCGGTCGGGGCGCAGTGCCCCGCGGTCAGTCCGACCAGGTGTCCGGCGCTGTCGTAGCCGATCGCGGTCAGCGAGCACGCGACGTTGTTATCGAAGACCAGGCCGGAACCGCCGCCGACCACGGCATTTCCGGCCGCCTGCGCGGTTGCGGCCCCCACGAGTCCCACAGCGGCCGAGCACATCGCGATCATTCCCAACTTCACGGCAACTACTCTCCTTCTCGAACTGGCCGACCTCGGAATCGACTCACGCGTCGACCAACCGCACACACACGATGGAGAGCCGCCCCGACAGCTGCGGCCACCCCGGAACTCTAGTTCAAGCTTCCGGTTAACCGCACCCATCGGGGCCAAACCGATCAGGCGTCGAGCATTTCGGCACCGAGCTCCCGGTCCGGATCCGGATCGGCCGCCGCGAGCGCCGAGTCCAACTGCACCGCGACCTCGCGAACATGCGGTTCGGTCATCATGTGCAGGTGGTCGCCGGGCACCGGGACCAGCGTGAAGCGCCGGGCGGCGTACTGCTCCCAACCGTTGTTCGCGCTGTCGAACATGCTGCCGACGACCTGGTGCGCGAGATCCACACCCGGCGGCAGGGCCTCCTCGGCGCGCAGCAGGGTGATATCGCGGTCATAGGGTTCGAGCTGGTACTCCAGCAACGCCGTGTAGTTGGCGTAGAACACCTCGTAGAGCCGCCGGATCGCCTGCGGTGAACTGTCGGCGGGCAGGATGCCGGAGCGGATCGACTCGGCGAGCATCGAATCGAAGAGCTTCTCGGTTGCGTGCACGTCGGGTTCGAAATCAACCAGCGCGGCCTTATTTCCGCGGGCGTACCACAGCAATTCGAGGAAGAACCAGCGAATGAGCTGTTCCTCGGCAATGGGTTCGCGGGCCTGCTGACGCAATGCCATGGTGTCCAGCAGCGTCACACTGGCCACCTCCCGCTCGGGCAGTTGCCGCGCCATCTCGAGTGCGACATTCCCGCCGAAGGACCAACCGGCCAGGTGGTAGGGCCCCTCCGGATGCACGCGACGCACCGCCGCCAGGTAGGACTCGGCCATCCCCACGATCGTCTTCTCCGGCGTACTGCCCGCATCGCCGCCCGCGGCCTGCAGGCCGTAGATCGTACGATCCGGATCGAGGTAGCGGGCAAGTGCCAAGTAGCACAGCACATTTCCACCGATCGGATGCACCAGGAACAGCGGCGGCTTATGACCGCCTACGGTGATCGGCACCAGCGGGTCGAATGTGCGCCGGGCATTTCCGGACCGGACCAGCGCCGCGAGTTGGGCGGCGGTCGGCGCGCCGATGAACAGATCCAGCGGCACGTCGACACCGAAGCGCCGGGACAACCCCATCACTACGCGCATGGCACCGATGGAGGTACCGCCCGCGGCGAAGAAATCGTCGTCGAGACCGATCGAGCGTAGACCCGCGTACTCGGCGAGTAGTTCGACCGCGGAGTGCTCGTATTCGTCGGCCGGCTCCCGCTGTGCGGCAACCGATTCCGGTGCGGATTCGACGATCGAACGCAATGCGCCGTCATCGCGCTTGCCGCTGGGCGTGCGGGGCAGTTCGTCGAGGAAGACGAAGCGCGAGGGCACCATATGCGCGGGCAGAACGCCGCGCAGATCGTGGCGCAGCGCTGCCAGATCGGTCTGCTCGGCATCGCCGACCAGGAAGGCGATCAGCGCGCCATCAATGCCGCCGAACCCCCGTGCCACCACGGCCGCCTCGGTGATGGTCGGATACTGCTCGACGAGTCCGAGGATGCACAGCTCCACCTCGGCGGGCTCCACCCGGAAGCCGCGAATCTTGACCTGACTGTCACTGCGGCCGAGGCAGACGAGATCTCCGGAGGCCAGCCGCACGCCGAGATCGCCCGTGCGGTAAAGGATTGCGCCGCCGTGAGTGGCCACGAACCGCTGCGCGGTCAGCGCCGCCCGGTCTTGGTAGCCCCGCGCGAGGGACCGGCCGCCGAGATAGATCTCACCGATCACACCGTCGGCGACCGGACGCAGGGCACTGTCGAGCAATTCGACGGTATCGCCGTCGACGGGGCGGCCGATGGGCGGCAGCGCCGGATAGTCGTCGGGTGAGCCCGCGAGCGTGAATATGGTCGCGACGTGGGATTCCGTTGGGCCGTATTGGTTTTCCAGCAATAGCCCCGGCACCACTTTGCACAGTGCGCGGATCTCGTCGGTGATGCGCAATTGCTCACCGGAGGACGCGAGTACTTTCAGCTCGACCGGGAACTTTCGCCGGGCGACCACGGCCTCGGCGAAGGCCTGCAGTGCGACATAGGGCAGAAACAGCCGCTCGATACCTTCGGCCACAACGGTATTCAGCAATTCATCGACATTGGAACGCAAATCCGCCGAACTCACCCGCAGCGTGGACCCCGCGGCCAGGGTCGTGAAGATCTCCTGGAACGACACATCGAAGCTCAATGGCGCCAACTGCAATGTGCTGGCCAGGTTCAGGCCCGATGGGCTGCGGTTTTGCCAGTCCACCAGCGTGGTCAGGCCGCGGTGCGGCATCGCGACGCCCTTGGGCTCGCCGGTGGAGCCGGAAGTGAAAAGCACGTAGGCGAGCGCGTCGGGCGAAATGTGATCCGGGACAGCGAAATCCATATCACTGTCAGCGGTCGGATCGAACACCTCCGCTGTGTCCAGCACCAGTCGAACATTGTCGACGATCTCGGCATACGCGGCGTCGGCGATCACCCGGTGCGGGCGGGCGCGGTCGATCATGAGATTCAGCCGGGCCCGCGGGTAGCTGACATCGAGCGGCATGCAGGCCGCGCCCATTCGCATGAGTGCCAGCACCAGTAGCACCAATTCCGGGCGACGGCTCATCAGGATGCCGATCCGGTCACCTGGTCTGATCCCCAAACCGTTGAGCCACCGGGCGAGTCGTTCGCTGCGCTCGATCAGGTCGTCGTAGGTGAGGCTGGATTCGTCGCCCCGGACGGCGACGGTGTGCGGATTGAGTGCTGCCGCGTCGGCGACCAATGTGCCGATATCGCGCGCGGTCGCCGGACCCGTGCCGCGGTCGATCGCCGCATCCGGATCCGCGACGATCGCCGCCAATATGCGCAGCTGAGTCACTGCCACGATTTCGCATTGATCTTTGGTCAGCGTGTGGTCACCGTTGACCCGCACCCACATTCGGTCGTCACGCGGATCATGGGCCACCGTGACCAAGAGCTGGAAATTGGTGTCCTCGCGAACGTCGAAGTCGTGCAGGGTGACTCGGTCCGTACCGAGGATCGGTGCGAAGAGGTGGTAGTTGATGAAGTTGAATGCCGTCTCGAAGGCAGGCCCGCCATCGGCCAGGATCGACCGCAGCGGATAGCGCCGGTGCGGGTAGGCGTCGCGATCCCGGCGCGCTATCTGCTCGACGGCGGCGCGCCAGGTGGTGGCGGTATCGTCCAGCCGCATCGGCAGCGTGTTCAGAAACAGGCCCGCGATGCTCTCCGCGCCTGCCCGATCCGGTCGGCCGTGGCTGACCACACCGGTGGTGATATCGGCGCGACCGGTCACCGTGCGCAAGGTCAGGCAGTGTGCCGCGAGGTAGACCGCCTTCTCGGGCACCTGGTGCCGAGCGGCGAATGCGGTGACCCGCTCGGCGAGCCGACGCGGCAGCACGGCGGCGGCCTGCGGTTCCTTCGCACCCGTACCCTCGTGGACACCCAGGGCGGTCAGCGCGGTCGGCTCGGCTCCGGCCAGTGCCGCGCGCCAGTACGCACGGGCCGAATCATCGTGCACCGCGGCGATTTCGGACTGCGCGTACTCGGCCAGGACAGTGGCCGCATGCGGCGTGTCATCGATACCGGTTTCGATCAGTCCCAGCGTATTCAGGTAGTCGACCAGCAGTTCGAGCACCGCGGTAGCGACACTCCATCCGTCGAGGATGGCGTGGTGGAAGCTGAGCACCAGATCGACGGTCTGGAGGGCGCTTTCGGACGGTCGCAGGAATACCCGCACCGCATGTAGTGGGGCGCGTGCGAGGTCGTACCGGGCGTGTCTGCGCTCCTGGGTGTAGTCCTCGACCTCCTGATCGGCCAGCACCGGATCGAGATCGGAGACATCGACGATCTCGAGTTCGTATTCGATCGCGCTGTGCACTACCTGGACCGGGACTGAATACTTACTCAGCTCGAACGAGGACCGCAGGGCGGGCTGACGGCGTACGAGCCGGCCGAATGCCGCGTGGAATTGTGCAGCGTCCCAGGGCATTTCGAACCGATAACGGAATACGTCCTTGTAGGTCACCGAATCCGTGCGCTCGATGCTGTGGAAGAGCATGCCGAGCTGCAGCGCGGTGGCCGGGAAGGCATCCTCGGCCTGATGCAGTGCGGCGCGGTCGATCAGCGGCACCGTCGCCAATGCAGCGGCGATGCGAATCCGGTTGCCGTCCGGACCATCCGAGGCGATCTGGGCCAGTTCGGCAATGGTCGGATGCTCATAGAAGGCATCCACATCGAAGAACAGTCCGGCGCGTTCGGCGGCGGTGCGCACAGATAGCGCGAGTATGGAGTCGCCGCCGTGGGTAAAGAAGTTGTCGTGTACACCGATGGAGTCGATACCGAGCACGGTCCGCCAGACCTGTGCCAGTTCGGCCTCGACCGGTGTCCGCGGTTCGGTCGGCACGCCGACGAAATCCGCATGCTGAGAAACCTCCGCCGCCCGTGCCAATGCCTTGCGATCGGTCTTGCCGTTGGGGGTCAACGGAATACGGTCGACGCGCAGCAGTCGGGTCGGAATCATATAGCGCGGCAGGCGAATCGCGATCTGTGCGGCGATCTCGTCACCGGTCACGTCATCGCCGACGAAATATCCGACCAGATGCAGTTCATGCGTCTCGGACTGCTCGTCGACGACGACCGCGGCGCGCACCCCCGTGCACCCCAGGATCGCGTTCTGCACCTCGCCGAGAGTGATCCGGTTGCCGCGGATCTTGACCTGATCATCGAAGCGGCCCAGGTACTCCAGGGTGCCGTCGGCCAGCCAGCGCGCCAGGTCACCGGTGCGGTAGCGACGACGGCCCGGCACGGTCAGATCGTCGACGAATGCGGCCGCGGTCAGGTCCGGGCGGCCGCGGTAGCCGCGCGCGACACCGACTCCGGCGATATTGAGTTCACCGGTTACGCCGATGGGCATGCGGCGTCCGGATTCGTCGAGCACCAGCAGGGCGGTATTGTCGATCGGACGACCGATAGGCACCAGATCGAGCGAATCACGCTGGTCGTTTCGAGCGACCTGCAAGCAGTCGCCGGCGGGTGGGCAATCGAAATACGAGACGTCCACGGTGGCCTCAGTGGGACCGTAGAGATTCACCAACTGCGGTGGCCGCTGCGCGACCGCGGCGAAGGCGGCGTGGAAGCGGCGAACCAGCGCGGGCGGCAGCGCCTCACCACTGCAGAACACCCGGCGCAGGCCCGCGATGCGCGGCACGATCGTGCGATCGGCCTCCAGTTCGTCTACGAAGGCCGCCAGCATGGACGGCACGAAGTGCATGACGGTCACCGCATTCGCCTCGATGGCCTCGGCAATGCGGCGCGGATCGCGCTCACCGCCGACCTCGAGCAGTGCCACCTTGGCTCCGGTGATGGCCCACCAGAACAACTCCCACACCGAAACGTCGAAGGTGACAGGCGTTTTCTGCAGGATCACGTCATCGGCGAACAGTGGGTAGCGGCGCTGCATCCAGGTCAGCCGGTTGACCACCGAGCGATGCTCGACCATCACGCCCTTGGGCACCCCGGTCGAGCCCGAGGTATAGATGAGATAGCTCAAATCGTGTGGGTGCGAGACATTTTCGACGGTGCCGGGAGGTGTGTCGGACACCGTGATGTGGGTGACGCCGAGGTTTTGGTAGACCCGCGCATGTTCGCTTCCGGCGACCACGAACCGCGCTTCGCAGTCCGCGAGAACCGTTTCGATGCGCGCCGCCGGATAATCCGGATCGAGCGGCACGTAAGCGCATCCGGCACGCAAAATGCCGAGCACCGCGATAAGCATGTCGGACGAACGGGGCAGCACGACCGCAATGCACTCGTTCCCAGTTGCGCCGAGCTCGTGCAGCCGAGCGGCGAAACCCTCTACCAGACCGGACAATCGGGCGTAGGTCAGTTCGCGGGAATCCGCGGACACCACCGCCACCCGTTCCGGATGATCGGCGGCCTTTTCGATGAACAGCCGATCAATGGTGGTGTAAGGAAATTCGATACGCGGACCCGCCTCGAAGGCCGCCACTTCGGCACTGTCCCGCGCCGAAAGCAGCGGCAGCGCACCCACCGGAGTCTCCGGATGGTCCAGCGACGCGGTGACCATTTCGCCCACGCTGCGCAGCGCCGATTCGATCGGAAAGCTCGCGTCGAAAATGTCTTTGTCGTAGAACAGCTGGAGGCTGAACGAGCCGTCCCGGCCGTTCTCCGCCGTGACGATGGTGAGCGCGTTGGTCACCGAACCCGGATTGTGCACCGTCCATTTCGAAATCAGTTCGTGGACGTAATCGGCATCCGGCAGCTTCGTGTGGGAAAAGGCGACGTCGTAGAGTGGCGGCGCGGCCGGATCCGGATTCAGTGCCCGGGTCAGCTCACCGTACGGGAAGCGCTGATGCTTCTTGAGCTTTCGAATCTGCTGGGTCACCTGCTCGGCGATCTGCCTGAGCGGCACGTCGCGATCGACGCGCACCGGCAGCGGGACGACATTGGCGCGGTGGCCCTGCGTGCGATAGGTCTCCGCGGAGTGCCGGTTCAGCATCGGGACGCCGATCACCACCTGATCGGTGCGGTGGATCGTCGCGAGATACGTTGCCACCGCAGCGGTCAGATACGCGAAAACGGTCACACCGGTGGCACGAACACGATTGAGGTACTCTCCCGAAATCATCGTGTTGTAGTGGCCGCGGGCAATTCTCGGCGAGCTGGTCCGGTTGGGGAACAGCGCGGGTTCGACGCCGTCGAGCGCGGCGAGCAGACCGTCACGGTCGGCTGTGTACTGCTCGGAAGCCCGGTACGTCTCGTCGTCCTCGACGATCCGCCGATAGGTGGCCACGGAACGGTCGGTGTGCTCATCGGCCGGCTCAGGCACCGCAAGCTGTTCGAGCGGAACATCTTTCATCTTGTAGCTGGTATCCAGCGTAGCGATGACCGGATTCATGCCATAGCCGTCGGCCAGCGCGTGATGGAACGACATGAACAGGAAGAACCGGTCCGGTCGATCCACCACCGCGGCCAGCCGCGCGGGCCGATCCGGAAGCTCCGGCGCGCCGACCTCGCGCCACAGCCATTCCTGGGTGGCGGCCTCCGGATCCGGCGCATCGGTCAGGTCGACGACCTCGACCGCCGGAATCTCATTCGAAATCCATTGGCGGAATTGGCCGTTCTCGAAGGTGAAGCGCAATCGCAATGCGTCATCGCTCATCAGGGCTCGCTGCCAGCAGGCGCGCAGCCGCGCTATATCCAGCGGCTCATCGATGCGCAGGCTATAGGTCTGCTGCGCAACGGGTTCCGGTGCCAGCCGGAATGCCAAGCCGAGTACGTCGCGCTGATATGCGCTGACCGGCCATGCTTCGATCGGTCTTTCGGGATTTGCGGTGGTTTTCGACGTCACAGTCACTCCTATCGCGACAGCCGCGGCACAGACCGTGCGCAAACTGTCCAGGACCCGCCCCTGATGACGCCGAAACGCAAAGCCGTTACCACTTGTATCCAGTTTTCAGATAGCGCGAATTACCGGCATCGACATCGATGCCGGGATTCGCCCTCGTTTATGGGTGCGAGTCGGTCAGATCACCGACAGCAATGCGCGCACACTCTCATCGGCAAGTCGCTCGGCGCGCCCACGAGAAACCGCCGGCTCGACATAGCCGAGGTTGAACGACAATTCGCCGTGTGTGGCATTGGCGGTGGCCATGATGAAGCCGCTCACCGACATGCCCGAGACGAATTGCGCGCCCGAGAGCTGCCACGCGCCGATCTTGTCCGGGAACGGGTAGCGACCCAGGTAGGTCATACACAGGTGACCTGGACCGCGGGTGTCCATCAACTTGACCGTGGATGCACTGGCGGCCACCGATTTCGGTGCGGCGACCTTCAGCAGGCTCAGTGCCGCGAGATGGTCGCGACGGTCCATTCGTGCGCCGTACTCGCGCTCGATCTCGCCGGCGATCTGCCACAGCGAGGACCACGGCGCGTATTTCGCCAGGGTCGCGATCATGCCCTGGTAGGTGCCGACCTCGGTGTCGGCGACCGCGCCGTCGAGGTGGCCGCGGAAGTTCACCGAACTGCCTACGGTGTACCAGGATTCGGTGTAGGTGCCCGACTCGCGTGCCGCCGCGATGAGCAGCGCCGCCGAGAGCGCGGCCTGCAGGCCGACGCCGTGACGCTCGCAACCTGCGGTCAATGCGTCGAGTTGATCGGCATCCAGACTGCGGTGCACAACCCGGCTACGTCGCCGCGACGGCGGGGCGAGTTCGGTCGGCTCGAGTCGCCGCGGCCGCTTCAGCTGCGACTTCTGGTCGCGCAGCAGCGATCCGACCGTGCGGCCGAAGCCCTTGGCGCCCTGGAACTTCGCCGGGAACAGCTGCTCCGGACCCGGCCGAACCGGGGCGGGCTCGAGATCAATGCCATCGCCCGCGGCGACCTGCAGCACCTGCTTGGCCACCGACATAGCGCTCTCACCGTCGGCGATCGCATAGTGCAGGGTGACGATCAGATCGCTGGTCTCACCGGTGGCATCCGTGATGAGCACGGCGCGCGCGAGCGGACCGGAGTGCCAGTCGAAGGGCTCGCGCAATTCGACATCGTCGACCTCGGCCAGCCAGGCGTCCGGACCGGCGGACTCGACCACACGCAGCGGAATCGGTGTCGGCACCGGCACGAAACGCGGTGCGCTGCCATCGGGTTCGGCTGCCACCGCGACACCGAGCAGCGGATGTCGATGCCGCACTTCGTCGAGGCCGATTCGCACCTGCTCGGCGGTGATCGAGCCGTGCACCCGCACCCGGGCCAGAATATGCAGCGGCGCAAGCTGATCCGCGATCCAATGCCAGCGCTCCACCGGAGACAGCTGGCGCGGCAGTCGCGCGGTCGGTCCCTCCAGCGGCGGGAACGACATCGGCTTACCCAATTCGCGCAGGAAGAATTCCGTGGGTGCGTGCCGGAAGTAGGTGTCGCGAGCCTTCACCAGTTTGGGATCGGTTGTCTGCTCGATCTTGCCGAGCGACCACGAACCGTTGACGAACATGGCCGTCCGCTCGGCGCGCACCTGCTCGTAACGACGCAGGCCCGCAACGGGATCCAGCGAGGTCTTCAGCGTGTGGGCGAGTACGACGGCGTCCTCGATGGCGGAGTTGGCGCCCTGACCGAGGCTGGGCAGCATGGGATGCGCCGCATCGCCGAGCAGGGTGACCCGGCCGCGACCCCAGCCATCCAGCGGCGGACGGTCCTGGCAGGGCACGGCGAGCACATCGGCCCAGTCGGTCTGATCGATGCAAGCGCGCACCTCCGGCGCCCAGTCGGCATAGAGCCGCTGCAAATCTTCCTTGGTGCCATGCCAATCGGCGGCCTCATCGCCCGGCATGGTCATGGTGCCCCACCAGTACACCCGGCCGTGGCCAATGTCGTGGATGCCGAAACGCATTCCGGTGCCCCAATAGTGCGCGGAGTAGCCGTGCGGCACGGCCGGATGTTCGAACGGGACGCAGGCCAGCCAGGCGACGAAATTGCCGGGGCGCGGTTCGGCGCGGCCGTGCAATTGGGCGCGCACCACGGAGTGGATGCCGTCGGCGCCGATCAGCAGATCGCCCTCGGCGATGCGGCCGTCGGCGAATTCGACGCGCACATGCTCACCGTCATCGATGAACCGAGTCGCTTGTGCGCCAACATGAGTCGGAGTGTCGCCGATCGCGCGCAACAGGACCGCATGCAGATCCTTGCGGTGCAGGGCGACACTCGGTGCGCCGAGTCGCTCGTCCTGACGGTGCACCGGAAGCACTCGGATGGGGGTGCCGTCCGGGTTGTTGAAGCGGAAGGTCTCGACCTTCCCGCCACGCTCGAACAGTTCTTCCTCGATGCCGAGGCCGATCGCGCGCAACGCCTTGATTCCATTGGCCTGCACCGAAAGTCCGAATCCTTGGCCACGCAGCTCGGGTGCGGCCTCATAGAGCTCGACCACGAAGCCCGCCTGTCGCAATGCGGCGGCCGTCGTGAGCCCTCCGATCCCCGCACCGAGCACGATAACCTTGATCGGACTACTCATTCGAACCTGCGCTTCCATCGAATCACTCGACCGCACAGGACTCTTCATCGTTCGAAGCGACCACCGAGCAACGCTGCCCGCCAGCTCTCATCCCCCCGAGCAGCACTGTTCGAAGACCTTGGTTATCCCCGACCAGACAGGCGGGGCGGGATGCCTGTGCCTGACCGACCCGAAGCCTACCGCTATAACCGTGTCTGAAACGTTACCGTGTGAGATTCAACCCAAAGGGACCGGTTCGACAGGCCGAATCCATTGCGATGCGCCATAATTCACGGTTCACCGAAAAACATACGGGTTGGTCCGACGCTCGAGTCCTCAGAGGTAGGACGTGTCGTTGACCAACCGAACCGATGAACCGCCGTCGGGATAGAACTCCGCGATCGAGAGCGACGCCAGGTCCAAGTGCAGGCGGTACAGCAGCGACGGGCCGACACCGAGCGCCAGTTGCAGCAATGTCTTGATCGGGGTCACGTGGCTGACCACCACGATGTTCTGGCCGGGATAAAGGGCGAGTAAATCGCGGCGAGCCGCCTCGACTCGTTCGCGCACCTGATCGAAACTCTCACCGTTCGGTGCGGGAGTCGAGGGATCGCCGAGCCAGCGGGCGTGTAGTTGCGGATCTCGTTGTGCCGCTTCCTGGAAGGTGAGGCCCTCCCAGTCGCCGAAGTCGGTTTCGGTGAGACCGTCGAGTACGCGCACCGGAATATCGAGTGCGGTGGCGGCGGCTTCGGCGGTCTCACGGGCGCGGCCGAGCGGGGAGGTGACCACCGCGGCGATACCCCCCTTCGCGGCGAGCATTTTCGCGGCGCGGGCGGCCTGTTCACGGCCGAGGGCGGTGAGGGGCGGGTTGCCGCGCCCGGAGTAGCGGCGCTCTATCGAGAGGGCGGTTTGGCCGTGGCGCAGCAGCAGGAAGCGGGTCGGACGGCCGGTCGCGCCGGTCCAGGCGGGGGCAGCTTCGGCGGCGGTCGGCGTATCGCGTTCGGCGGCTTGGGTATTGGATGCGCGTGCCTCGTCGATCCAACTCGGCAGGTGCTCTTCGACGCTACGCGCGGAGGGCTGCTCATCGGTCCAGCTGAGCAGCTGTTCTTCGGCCTCGCGGACCTCTTCCGCCAGGTTGGCGGCGACCGCGCCCGCATCGAGCAACTGCCGCTCGGCGGCATGCACCTCGCCGATCAGCGTGGCGTCATCCATCGCCTCGTTCGCCAGCCGGTCGGCATGTGAGTTCTCGGCGCGTGGAATCCAGGTGAACGTCACGCTGTCGAATCCGGCGACCAGCCTGCGGGCCCGGTCGGCCAGCGGAATCATGGACGCGTGTTTGACCTTCCAGCGTCCCGACATCTGCTCGACGACCAGCTTGGAATCCATGCGCACCGACACCACGCGCGCACCCAATTCCGCCGCCGCCTCCAAACCAGCGATGAGCCCACGGTATTCGGCGACATTATTGGTGGTGATGCCGACGTATTCCTTGCGTTCGGCGAGGATACGGATGTGATCGGCGCCGAAGACGACCGCGCCGTAACCGGCCGGGCCCGGATTGCCCCGAGAACCGCCATCGGCCTCGACGATCACCTCGCGCTCGGTCATTGTTCCTCTCGTCCTCTTCGACAGCCGACCATCCGTCGCTGGGAGCGGACCGACGCGAGTACTGATACCCGCACCGGAGACCTCACAAACCCGATTCTTTGGTGCGCACCAGGATCGCACCGCATTCGGGGCACCGCACGATCACGTCCGGCGCGGCCTTAGTGATGCGCGCGATCTCACCGCGGTCGAGTTCGATCCGGCACGCGCCGCACCGGCGGGCCTGCAGCAGCGCGGCGCCGGTGCCGTGCTGGGTGCGCTGTCGGTCGTAGATGCTCAGCAGTTCGTCCGGGAACAGCGCGACCAGATCCTTGCGATCGGAATCGCAACGCCCCTGCGCCACATCGAGATCGGCCAGCGCCTCGTCGCGCAGGCGTTGCGCATCGGCCAGCTCCTGCTCGGTCTTGCTGAGCCGCGCACCCGCGTGATCGTGATCGGATGCCGACGCCTCGCGACGCTCCATCACCTCGAGCAGCTCGTCCTCGAGCACCGAACGGCGACGCTCCAGGCTACCCAGCTCATGCTGAATCTCGGAGAGCTGCTTGGCGCCCACCGAACCGGCGGTCAGCATGCCGCGGTCGCGCTCCTCGCGCTTGCGCACCGCATCGACCTCACCCTCCAGCTTGCGGATATCCCGGTCCAGATCGTCGAGCATGATCTCGACCGCCACCGCCGCATCCTTGTGCGCATTCCGCTCTGTCTCCAGCCGTGCCACATCCTGCTGCTCGGGCAGCACAGTGCGCCGATGCGCGATCCGCGTCAGTTCGGCGTCGACGGCGGCGAGCTGGAGCAGCTTGGACTGGACAGCTGGTTCGACATTCAACGCGGACAAACTCCTGGACGCTGTGGACGGATGGAGGCACGCGAGCCACGGGCGTGGCGATGCCAGTCTTCAACCGTACCCCGGATGGCGGGTGATTCGGTCCGAGGGGAGTGGTCGGTGCGTCATCGACCGCGGAATAAGCGCGAGCTGGCGATGGTGGTGCCATCGGAACACAGATCCGACGTCTTTATCCGGCCTCTGTGTCAACTGCCCGGCGCGCGGGTTTTGATGGCGTCGCGGGAGATGAAGACGTCGTAGGTGCCCGGGGTGGCGATGACGGCGTTGCCGTAGGCGGAGCGGACGAAGGGGTCGGTCCACCATTTGTGATTGCGCATATCGTTGAAGAAGTCCTGGTCGTCGCCGTTGACGAAGATCTGGTTCTGCGTGGTGGCGACGCCGTCGAGGCGTTGGCCGTAGAGGCGGGTGACCTTGTAGCCGGAGTGGAAACCGAGGGCGTTCACCCACGGCTCCAACTCGACGATATTGGCCTGCAGCACCCATAGGTCACCCTCGACCTGATATTTCTCGTGCTTGTCGGGGTGGTGGTCGTCGCCGTAGAGGGTGAGGTCGACCTCGAGCCGATGGTCTTGGCCCGCAACCTGATTCACCACCACGTGCGCGGCCTTGACCTCCCCGCTCAATCCCAGGAATGTCTGTACGAGCGTGATCACCCACAGCAGCAGTACCGCGACGATCAGCAGCGCCAGTCCACCCGCGCCGCGCCCGAGCAGAACCCGCAATCCGACCTTGCGCACCATGACGAGCGCCGATATCAGCAACGCGACCGCGACCAAGATGATCAGCATCAGGCCGATCTGCACGATCCCGAAGTCCACCGGGAAATTCATGCGGTAGTTGTACCCCGATCGGGCGCGTCAACTCACCTGAACCACATACCAACTCCGGCAACACGCCCTGAACACGCCGTCGCACTGGATGGTTCGTTATCGGGTCACGCCGGTGGCGCTGATCGTCCAGGGGTCGGTGCGCAGGGTGCAGATGCGGGTTTCGAGGTCGGGCAGGGCGGTTCGGACTGCTGTTTGCGCCTGTGCGCACCATGGGAATTCGGTGGCCCAGTGGGCGGCATCGATCACTGCGGGGCCGCCGCGGCGCAGGTGTTCGTCGACCGGATGGTGGCGCAGGTCGGAGGTGACGTAGGCGTCGACGCCGAGGCGCGCCGCGGTGTTCAGATAGGAGTCGCCCGCGCCGCCGCATACCGCGACGGTCCGGATCATGCGATCCGGGTCACCAGCCGCGCGCACGCCCCAGATGGTCGCGGGCAGTGCGGCGGCGACCCGAGAGGTGAACTCGCGCAAGGACTCCGGTTCGGGGAGGGTGCCGACCCGACCGATGCCGAGCCCGGATGGCAGCGCCGCGCGCTCGGTGACGTGGTAGGCGGGGTCTTCATAGGGATGGGCCGACCGCAGCGCCGCCAGCACGGCGGTGCGCGCCGAGGGCGGTGCGATCACTTCGAGGCGGTCCTCGTCGACCTGCCGCAATTCCCCGATGGCGCCGATCGCCGGGTTCGCCCCTGTCACCGGACGAAACTGCCCCACTCCTGGCACCCGTAAAGCACACTCACGATAGGTACCGCTGCCACCGGCACCGGCTGCGAACAGCGCGGCCAGCACGGCATCCGCATCTGAACGCGGCACCTGCACCACCCAATTGTCCATGGCAGCTTGCGGTTTCGAATCCAATGGTCCGGTGACGGTGAGTCCGAGCGCCTCGGCCAGCGCATCGGAAACTCCCGGATCAGCGGAGTCGGCGTTGGTATGCGCCGCGAACAATGCGCACCCGGACCGGATGAGCCGATGCAGCAGAGCGCCTTTGGGCGTATCCGCCGCGACAGTGTCGACGCCGCGCAACAGCAGCGGGTGGTGCACCACCAAAGCCTGTGCCCGCCAATCGATCGCCTCATCCACCACGGCGGCAGTGGCATCCACGGCGAACAGCACCCGAGTCACCTCATCGACCGGATCACCGCACACCAACCCCACCGAATCCCAGGACTCCGCCAACTTCGGCGGATAAGCCGCGTCGAGCACCCCGATGAGATCCGCGAGCGTCGTCATCCGTCTACCTCCGTCTCCCGTTTTCCGGCCACACCAAGATCACCTGCCCACACTCGACAGTCCAGGACGAGCGCCCTCGCGCCCACACGGGTGCGGACATCACACGGACAACCCAGCTGGGTCGACATCAAACTCCTGCCGCACGGATTCCGGCGATCAACCGATCGACCTCGGCGGGACCGCGGACAGCAATGCGCAGGTAATCCGGTCCGAGGCCGGGGAAGGTGTCGGCACGGCGGACCGCGATTCCATGGTCTGCCAGGTGCTTTCGCAGGAGTTCACCGTCCGGCACGCGCAGCAATAGGAATGGTCCGTCAGCGGGGGTGTGGACGTGTATGCCCAGCGCGGTCAGTCGTTCGATCATCGAGTGGCGCTCGGCGGCGATCGTCTGTGCTCGCTGTTGTGCCGCGGCGACCGCATCCGGCTCGGCGGTCGCGGTGATCGCTTCCAGTTGCAGCGTGCCCAGCGGCCAGTGGGCGCGGCCGTGATTCAGGCATGCCAGCAGGTCGGGTGCGCCGAGGAAGTAACCACAGCGCAGACCCGGCAAGGCCCAGGTTTTGGTGAGGCTGCGCAGGACGAGGATGTCCGGTGCGGGCGAAGCGGCAAGTGACTGCGGTTCGCCGGGAATCGCATCGGCGAAGGCCTCGTCGACGACGATGATGCGGCCCGGTCGACGTAGCGCGCGGATGGTTTCGGCGGGGTGCAGGACCGAGGTGGGGTTGGTCGGGTTGCCGAGCACCACCAGGTCGGCGGCGGTGGGAACGAGCGCCGGGTCGAGGGCATACGGCGGTTCGAGTACGACGCGGGTCACCGGGATATCGGCCTCGCGCAGCGCCAGTTCGGGTTCGGTGAACGAGGGATGCAGCACCGCGGCCAGTCGCGGTGCGAGCCTGGACAGCATTGCGAAGCCCTCGGCCGCGCCCGCCAACAGCAGCACTTCATCGATCGCGCGACCGTGGCGGGCCGCCACCGCGGTGCGTGCGGCGAGTTCGTCGGCCGCGCTCGGATATCTGCCGAGATCGTCGAGGCGCGCGGCCAGGCGGTTGCGCAGCCAAGGCGGCGGCGCACTGCCCTGCACGTTCACCGCGAAATCGAGCATGCCGGGGCGCACGTCGACGTCACCGTGGTGACGCAGTTTCGCGTGATCGACACTCTCGGCTGACACGAGAAATCACCCTACGTGGCGGTCCCTCGGGACGACCGGCCAGAATGGCTGTCGTGGGTGAGTTGCACGTGTCGTTCGTCTGTACCGGCAACATTTGTCGATCGCCGATGGCGGAGAAGATGTTCGCGGTACACCTGTACCGCGAGGGGCTCGCCGACCGCGTGCGGGTCAGCAGCGCGGGCACCGACGGCTGGCATGCCGGACAGGACGCCGACGCCCGCACCAACGCCACCCTGGACCGCCACGGCTACCCGACCGGCCACATCGCCGCGAAATTCGGTAACCAACACCGCGACGCCGACCTGCTGATCGCCCTCGACTCCGGCCACGAACGCCGCCTCGCCACACTCGGCATCCCATCGGACCGCCGCCGCCTGCTCCGCAGCTTCGACCCCGCCGCCGACACCCTCGACGTTCCCGACCCGTACTACGGCGACACCGCCGACTTCGACCTGGTCCACGACCAGATCGCCGCCGCCATCCCGGGGCTTTTGGACTGGGTCCGTACCACCCTCGCCGCGCGCGGCCCGATCGCCGACAATGAGCCCGGAGATAAACCAGACCAATCAGTCTCTTATGTCCCAGACGGACGCTCGTGATGCGCCGACTGACCTTCCTGCTGCGCCCGAGCTGGCTGATCCTGGCCGTACTCGTCGCGGCCTTCGCTTATCTCTGCTTCACCGTGCTCGCACCGTGGCAGCTCGGCAAGAACACCACCACCTCGCACCGCAACCAGCTGATCGCCGATTCGGTGCACGCCGCCCCGATCGATATCGCCACCGTCCTGGACAACCAGAGCACCGATTCGCGCGCCGAATGGCGACGTGTCACGGCGACCGGCAGTTACCTGCCGAACTCGACCGTGCTGGTCCGGCTGCGCCACCTCGACGGCGCGCCCGGCTACTCGGTACTGGCCAGCTTCAAACTCGACGACGGCCGCATCCTGCTCATCGATCGCGGTCTCGTCGCGGCCGTCGACGGTTCCCGCCCACCGCAGATTCCGGACCCGCCCACCGGGCCGCAGAAGATCGAGGCGCGCATCCGGATGTCCGAGGGCGTCACCCCCGGTAAGGACCCGACGGTCCAAGACGGCTACCGCCAGGTGTACTCGGTGGACACCACGCAGGAAATGACAGTCCTACAGGAGCCCCTCACCGTCATCCCCACCGGCGAACGCGGCGGCTACCTGCAGCTCAGCGAAAACCAACCCGGAGCGTTCACCCCTACTCCCCTCCCTCAACTCGACGCGGGCCCCTATCTCTCCTACGGCCTGCAATGGTTGGCCTTCGGCATCATGGCTCCCCTCGGCCTCGGCTACTTCATCTATGCCGAGATCCGCGAGCGCCGCAAGGACAAGGCCACGGCTACCCCGGAACCGACCCCGACCAAAACCCCGACCCCCACACCGGCATCCACCAATGAGCAGCGCCTGGCCGACCGCTACGGCGGTACTCGCTGACCAAGTCCGCCACTGGGCGGAGTCAGCGCCGCAGAATCGACCAGAGTGCGGCGGTCAGGACCGCGCCCACCTGGATCGCCTCCGACATGCGTACAGCGCGCCGCAGATCCGCGACCCGAGGTGCGGGACCGTCACCCAGAGTTGGACGCAGTTCGGTGCCGTGCCGATATTGGGTCCGCCCGCCGAGCCGGACACCGAGCGCACCTGCCATCGCGGCCTCGACGACCCCGGCATTGGGGCTGGGGTGCTTGGACGCGTCTCGTCGCCACGCGTGCAGTACGTCGGCCGGATGTCCGCCCACCACAGGCGCCAAGGCGGCGGTGAGCATGCCGGTGATGCGCGCGGGCAACAGATTGGCCAGATCGTCGACGCGGGCGGCGGCCCACCCGAAGCGCAGGTACCGGTCGTTGCGGTAGCCGATCATCGCGTCCAGCGTGTTGATCGCGCGATACCCGAGCAGCCCGGGTGTCCCGGCGACCGCACCCCACAGCAGCGGCGCGACCGTCGCATCCGAGGTGTTCTCGGCAATGGATTCCAAGGCGGCACGGGCCAATCCGTCCGCCTCGAGCGCCTCGGGATCGCGCCCGCACAGCGAAGGCAATAGCGCCCGCGCGCCCGCCACATCACCGGACTCGAGCCGGTCGGCCATCTCGCGTCCGGCGCGCACCAGACTGCGCCCGCCGAGCACCGTCCATGCCGCCAGCGCGGTCGCAACTACCCCACCGCGCCGTAGCCCGAACCCGAACACCGTTGTCGCACCGACCAACACCAGTTCGTGCACAACCCCCGCCGAACGCCGATCGGTGTAGGTCACCCGCTCCAGCGCAACTGCCGCCGTACCGAATCCAGCCACCGGATGCCACCGGCGTGGATCACCGAATACGCGGTCGAGCGCGAATCCGAGCATCAGCCCGGCCGCCCTGGAAGTCCCCGTTCGCACCCGGCGAGGGTAGCCCGTCACCGCGCGCAACCCGCCAGCACGCCATGCGAGCAGAGATGTCACACTCGCTAACCCTGCGTCGTCATCAGCATGACGACACCTAAGCTCGCCCCTGTTGGGGCCGCACGACCGAACGGCGAGACCAGTGACTGACCAGCCTTCCTCCGAACCCATCGACCAGGCCGAGTTGGCTCGGCGTTTCGAGGAGCACCGGCCGTATCTGCGCAGGCTCGCCTACAGCACGCTGGGCAGTCTCACCGATGCCGACGATGTGGTGCAGGAGGCATGGCTGCGGCTGCAGCGCCAGTACGAGGCCGGGACAGCGGGCGAGATCGAGAATCTGCGGGCCTGGCTATCCACCGTTACCGGGCGTCTGGCCCTCGATCAGCTCGGTTCGGCCCGCGCCCGGCGCGAGCAGTACGTCGGTGAATGGTTGCCGGAGCCCGAGGTCACCACCTGGGACGATCCGGCCGACCGGATCACGCAGGACGAGCGCGTCACCACGGCGCTGCTGGTCGTATTGGAATCCCTCTCGCCCGCCGAGCGCACCGCATTCGTACTACAGGATGTGTTCGGTATGAGCGGCCCCGAGGTCGCCGAGGTCGTCGGTCGCACACCGGCGGCGGTGCGCCAGCTCGCCTCGCGTGCACGCAAGCGCGTCGAGGACGGCACACCCCGCTTCCCCGCCTCACCCGACGAACAGGAGAAGGTCGTCTCGGCCTTCGCGGTGGCCTGGCGCTCGGGTGATCTGAGCGCGCTACTCGGCGTGCTCGACGCGAACGTCAGCCTGACCGCCGACGGCGGCGGCAAGGTCCCCGCCATCCGCCAGGCCGTGCGCGGCGCCGAACTCATCGCGAAGATGCTGCTCGGCTGGTACCACGCACCGTCCGCGGCGGGCGCTTGGGGCCGCGCGGTTCTGGTCAACGGTGCGCCCGGTCTGGTCGTCTTCGACGGCAACCACACCGGCGTGTTCTCCTTCACCATCGATAACGGCCGCATCGTCGCCATCAATGTGGTCCGTAACCCGGACAAGCTGCACGACCTGCCCACCGAAGGCGCGCCCGACTGGTACCTCGGCCCGGACGCCGAATAACCCACGGGGCCCGCACATTCGATGTGCGGGCCCCGATCGGCTAGGTGGGCGCTTGGACAACGGGCGTTTCTGGCTCGACAACGGTCCCGGATCGCTTGCGTCGCAACATAATGAGCCACACGCCGCGAGCCAGAACAACGCACAGGCCCGCCAACGCGGCAATGCCGAGAAATACGACGAGACCGGGCCAAACGTAAGTCACCTGGAGGAAAGTCGGGGCCCGACCGCGGAAGACCAGACCTGCGAGCTGTGGCAGCGCGATCAGGATCGGGATCGGGGCGAGATAAGGCAATTGGCGCAGCGCGATGAGCCAGCTCGGGCGAGCCTGCTGATCAGCCCACCGGCGCGATCGCACCAGGCAGAACCCCCCGAGCCCGAGAGTTGCGAGTGTCAGCAGCGCCATTCCCCAATCGGCGTAGATGCCCCACGGGCGATGCACATCGGGCGACTCGCCCTGGGTCAGCGCGACCAAGCCCTGCGCGATGATCTTGGGATCATCCTCGAGTGCCAAGCCGGTATCGGCGATGACAGCGATCCCGTAGCCGGTGTCGGACACCAGGACCTGCGCGGCGGTGTAGGTGAACCAGTCACCGTAGTGCACGAGCTGATCGGATTGCGCACGCTCCCAGCCCATTCCGTAATCGTCGTCACTGACTCCCGAGGGCGTGTGCATCTCGGTCACCGCCGCCGACGACACCAACCGGTGCCCGTCCGGCGCGACACCACCGTTGTTCTGGGTGATCAGCCACGCGGCCAGATCGGCGGCCGTGGTGATTACACCGTGGCTACCGCCGACGAACCAGTCCGGCTCAGCAACCGGTATCGCGAAACCGTATGCCCGAATGTATCCGTGCGTCACCTCCTCGGCCTCGCGCGCCGAATTCACCGTCGTGCTGTCACGCATTCCAATGGGCCCGAATACATTACGCCGCATATAGTCCGCGAACGGTTCCCCACTGACCACCTCCACCAACCGAGCGGCCACCTGATAATTCGGATTGTGATAGTGGAATTCCGTCCCCGGATCGGCGGCGAGTTTCGCAGCATGCAGTCGCTCGACCGCACCGGCCAGTGAATCCGCCTGCGGCCGTCGCAGATCGGGAAATGCGGTATCCGACATTCCGGACGTCTGATTCAACAACTCGCGCACCGTGATCCGATCGCCACGCGAATCGGCCAACCGAAAGTCGGGGAGGTACTCACGCACCGGCGCGTCGAGACGCACCTTCCCGGCATCGACCAACTGCATCACGGCCGACGCCGTCATGGATTTGCTCACCGAAGCGATCGGCATGCGCGTCGTCGCGCTGATCGCCGCGCCGCTCGAATCGTGCCCATATCCCGCCACGTACACCACCTGATCCCCGTGGGTAATGGCGATCGAAGCCCCCGGCAACCGTGTCCGGGAAAGGTATTCGGACATATATCGGTCCACCGCGGCCGGATCGACGCCCTCCACCGTCGGTGCCGCAACCGCCGCACCAACCGACGGCAACAGCACCAGAAGCACCGCCATCACCACTACCCGCCGCAGGAATTCCGCAGTCACCGCTTTCACCCTTCCCATCGCGCGGCCGCGCAATCGCAATACGTCAGCCAGCCAACCCAACCGGTTCGGGTATCGAATATCCGTGCGCCGCCGCAACCTCCGCCGATAACAGCCGCCCTTTATCCGCGGTGACCCCGCGTGCGAGATCGGGATGCGCCCTACACGCCTCCCGCCACCCGTGAGCGGCAATCGCGCGCACATACGGGACAGTGGCGTTGGTGAGCGCCACGGTAGCGGTGTGCGGCACCGCACCCGGCATATTCGCCACACAGTAGTACAGCGAATCGGCCACGCGGAAAGTGGGATTCGCATGCGTTGTCGGATGCGAACCGGCGAAACACCCGCCCTGATCGATGGCGATGTCCACCAACACCGACCCGGGCCGCATACCGCGAACCAGTTCCTCGGATACCAGCTTCGGCGCCCGCGCACCCGGCACCAGCACCGACCCGATCACCAGATCCGCCGCCAGCACGGCCCGCTCGATCTCGACCGCATTCGAGGCCACCGTCGAGATGCGCCCTTCGAACCGTGCGTCGAGTTCGCGCAGGCGCGCCAGATTGGTGTCCAGCACGGTGACTTTCGCCCCCATCCCGGCCGCGACAATGGTCGCGTTCGTCCCCGCGACACCACCGCCGAGCACCGCCACATCGGCCGGAAGCACTCCCGGCACCCCGCCGAGCAAAAGCCCGGCACCACCGAGCGGCGCCATCAGGTGATACGCGCCGACCTGCGGTCCGAGCTTGCCCGCGACCTCGCTCATCGGTGCCAGCAGCGGCAGCGACCCATCCGCCGCGCGCACTGTCTCATAGGCGATCGCGGTGATTCCGGACCGCAGAATCGCATCGGTGCATTCGCGCGACGCCGCCAGGTGCAAATAGGTGAACAGCACCTGCTCCGGCCGCATCCGCGGATACTCCTCGGCGATCGGCTCCTTGACCTTCAGAACCAGCTCGCCCTCCCACCACACCTGCTCGGCGGCGGGCACCATCCGCGCACCCGCGGCGACGTAATCCGCATCCGAAAATCCGGACCCCACCCCCGCGCCGGCCTGGATCAGCACCTCGTGCCCGTGCCGCACCAGTTCCCCGGCACCAGCCGGGGTCAGCGCCACTCGAAACTCCTGCTCCTTGACCTCCCGCGGAACTGCGATCCTCATATCGCCATCGTGGACCACCGACGGTCCCGGCGCCATGAACGCCGCGCTGGACGCACTGTCGGTTTCCGAGGACGCTCACACAGCGAACGTCTCACCCAGCTTCGGAATGCGCAGCTGTTCACCCCGACCGGCGTAACCGAAATTCCGCTCCAGGCGCTCGAGCGTCTCACTGAAGTGCGCCCATCCCTCGGCGTGCACCGGCACGATCACCGCATCACCCAGCGCCTCGGCGGCCTGCACCGCGGTGCGGGCATTCAGCGTGAGATCGATATCGCCGAACCGGCCGACATTCGCCGCACCGGCGAACAGGATCGCGATATCGATCCGACCGATGCGCGCCACGATCTGCTCGACGAGCTCGACCGAAGCATTATCACCCGACACGTACACGGTCGGCAGCCCCTCGGCCTGCAATACGAACCCGGTGACCACGCCGGTCTGCGACTCGCACCCCACTGGCCCGTGCAGTGCGGGCACACCCGTCACACGCACCTCACCCAGTGTGACAGTCTCCCAATTCGCCAGTCCCCGAACACCTTCGATGCGACCGGCGGCATCCGGCGTCGACAAGACGGTCGCCACGGTGGACAGGAATTCACGGCCGGAGTGGTCCAGATTGTCGTCGTGCTGGTCATGCGACAGCAGCACCACGTCCACCGGTCCCACCTGCTCCACCGGAACCGCCGGGCCGGTGAGCTTGTGCAGTGTTATCGGACCCGGGTAGTCGCCCGGAGCGTCGAAGGTGGGATCGGTCAGCCACGTCAGGCTGCCGTACCGGAAGCGCAGGGTGGGCCCGCCGATGTGCAGGGCTTCGAAGGTCGTGCGTGCAATCGTCTCGGTCATGGGATCAATACTTGTCGCCCCGATATTCGATCAATAGTGGCCCGTGAGCCGCGTAGCGATAAGATCAGGCCATGCGTTCCGTCGCCGCTCTGGCCTTCGATGGGGTCATCCCCTTCCATCTGTCGGTACCGACGCTGGTCTTCGGCCGGGTCGGCACCGAGGGGACACCTGACTATCGCGTCGAGGTGTGCGCCGAACAGCCAGGCACGCTGCGGACCCCGGCCGGTTTCGACATCGTCGTGAAAACCGGACTCGACGCCTTCGAGCGTGCCGACCTGGTGGTGATCCCGAGCTGGCAGCGCGGCATGGGCATTTCGGCGCAACTGCGCGACGCACTCCATGACGCACACGCCAGAGGAGCCCGGATCGTCGGCCTGTGCCTGGGCTCCTTCGCGGTGGCGGCGAGCGGCTTGGCGGACGGTCGGGAAGTCACCACCCACTGGGCCGCGGCCGCCGAATTGGCCGCGACCTATCCGAAGGTCCGGGTCCGCGCCGACACCCTCTGGACCGACCTCGGCGATATCGTCACCTCCGCGGGCGTCGCCGCCGCACTCGATTGCTGCCTGCACCTGGTCCGCGACGACCTCGGCAGCCGCGCCGCCACCGAACTGGCCAGGTCGCTCGTGACCGCCCCGCACCGCAGCGGCTCCCAGGCCCAGTACATACCGGTCGCAGTACCCGAAGCCGCCGACGACGATCCGATCGAACGCGCGATGGTCTGGGCGCGTACGAATCTCGGCGAGCCGATCGACCTGGATAGTTGGGCTCGCATCGCGCTGATGTCGCGACGCACCTTCACTCGACGCTTCCGCGAACGCACCGGGAACAGTCCGCAGCAATGGCTGCTGCAACAGCGCGCCGACCGCGCCCGACTACTTTTGGAATCCACCACCGAGACCATGGATCGCATCGCCGCCGAAACCGGCTTCGGCACCGCGGTCAGTCTGCGCCACCACTTCCACCGCATCCTCGGCACCAGCCCGGCCGCGCACCGCGCGCTGTTCGCGGGCGCACCCGTCCCCGAATACTCGGCCGCGGAGTAATAGCGACAGGATTGCGATGCCGCCTCCGCCGAGTTCGCCCACCCCGTGGGCTCCGCCGGCCTCGGTCCCTTTATGTTTTCGGCATGAGGATCGAGGTAAGCGGACATATACCCGAAATCGACGAGACCGCGTGGATCGCACCGAACGCCACCGTAATCGGACGCGTGCAACTGGCCGCCGAGGTGAGCGTCTGGTACAGCACGGTCCTGCGCGCCGACCTCGAGGCGATCAGCGTCGGCGCGCGCACCAATATTCAGGACGGCTGCGTCCTGCACGCCGACCCGGGTTTCCCGCTCACCGTCGGCACCGGAGTTTCGGTGGGACACAATGCGATCCTGCACGGCTGCACCGTCGGCGACGATGTGCTCGTCGGCATGGGTGCCACGGTCCTCAATGGCGCGGTCATCGGCGCGGGCAGTCTGATCGCCGCAAATGCCCTGATTCCGGAGGGTGCGCAGATTCCGCCCGGTTCGCTGGTCGCGGGTGTGCCCGGCAAGGTGCGTCGGGAGTTGAGCGAGGCCGAGCAGGACGGCATCCGACTGAATAGCGCTGTGTACCTGCACAACATGGCAAACCACCGCGACGCGAAGCAGATGTGAGACAGAGCACACTGATCAAGTGACCAAACTAAATCGCTGATAACATTTTGCCAGCGTGCCCGGTGTCCCGGGATCTCCCGCCGACGCAGCTGTCGAGTGGCCTGTAGCGCGGAGGGCGAGCCCACCGGATGGTGGCCGCGCAGCGTGCAGGTAGGAGGTATCACGGTGGCGTACGTGCAGCAGAGTATGCACCGGCCGTCGGGGCGGATCAGCGTGGCCGACATCGCGGCCCAACCGGGTGGGGTCGAGGCGCTACAGCGGCGAGTGCACGAGTTGCGCTCCAGCGGAGTGGATTTCGCCGCCAATGCGATCGAAAAGGAGATGGCGGAACTGGATCTGCCGCGCACATAGTCGCGCGTGCGCCGGTCGTCTGTCCAGTTCTGGTGCTGATCCGCGGTAGCACTGCCGCGCCCCGGTGAAATAATGAACGGCACTCACCCGCACCGTCGCGACGCCCAGCCACCACCGGCGTCCCGAGCCGATCGACTGGAGCCTCGATGCCGACCGTTCCGCCCATCCTCCAGCGCATCCTGGAAAAGCCCGTCAGCGACGGCGAGAAGTTGCTGGAGAGCGCGCTGTCAGCTTTCCTGGACTTCGGCATCAAACGCACCAGCATGGGCGAGATCGCCCGGCGCGCCGGAATCAGTCCGGCCACGCTGTACCGCCGCTTCGAATCGAAGAATGATCTGGTCGAGGCGGTCAGTGTGCGCGAGGCGCAGCGTTTCGTCGCGGAGATCGATAAGCGGGTACAGAAGGTCGACGGCGTCGAGGAGCAGCTGATCGAGATCTTCGTCGCGGTCATCACCGCGATCGCGGGCAACGAACTGTTGCGGCGGCTGCTACGCACCGAACCCGATCTCATCCTGCCCCGGCTCACCACCGAGGCCGGACCGATCATCGCGGTCGGGCGCACATATCTGGCGGAGAAATTGCGCGAACTCCACAGCGGCGCGGATGACGATTTCGACTTCGAACTCGTCGCCGAGATCATGGCGCGGCTGGCACTGTCGCTGGCATTGACGCCTGACGGGCTCATTCCGATCGATGATGTGGCGGCGGGTCGGGATTTCGCGCGACGCACCCTGCTGCCGATGGTCGGTGTCCGCGCCAGCGCATAACCGTCAACGCGTTTCGAATACCCGGATGCCGAACGCGGCCGCTACCCACTCATCGAGCAACCGGAGCGAATTCGTATCGGGCTCTCTGCCGTCGTCGATGAATTCCCGCACCAGTTCGACGACTCCACCCGCCCGCATCGTGGTCGGATCCGGCAGCGGTAGCCGCGACACATACTGGGTGATCCACCGCCGCCGACCCGAATACAGCCGATTCCCGCACACCGCATCGTAGAACCGCAGGCCCAACGCCGAGTTCGCGACGCCCATCAGCAAATACGCCAGCCGCTCCGCGGCGCCGTCGACCCCGAGATCGGCCAGCGATATCCAATAGCAGTCCCCGTTCACCACCGCCCCGGACCGATCCAAGGCGAATCGCGGCCGCTCACTGATATCGGGGAAGACCACCTTCGGCACCCGCCACAGATGCGGCCGCTGCGGCACCCAGATCTCGAACCATTCCCTGCCACTGTCGGTCAGATATTTCCGACCGGCCAACGTCTCCCGATGTGACTCCAAATATGCTGCGGCGCCCGGAAAATCCCGCAGGTCAACGGGCATGCGCGCGGGCTGCGCCGTGTCGTACGGATACAGCACCCGCACGTCGCGCTCCCGCGAGATTTGCCACGGATCGACATCCTGATGGGTGATCAAATCGAAGAGCAACTCCCCCTCCGGCGGTGGCCGCACCTCCCCCCACCGATCGGAGATGAATACCCGATCCGCAGTCGTCTTGATACCTACCCGAATTCGCCCCACGGCACCGAATGTCCGCCAGGTCCCCGCCTCCACCTCGGCCAGCCACCTGTCGACCTCCGGCCGGGACATTCGCCAAGCGCCGCTGTCCTCGGCCGCGTCACACCTCACATCCACACCGTTATCCGGACCGGAGGCGGCGATCTGCCAGTCCACCACCGAGCCCACCGGATCGCTGCGGATCGCCCGATCACCTGATATCTGATCGCCGGACGCCCCGCGGGTCACCGCCCGCTCACCCGTCGCCAACGTGCCGACCTCGACCGCGAAGGTGCGCCCACCATGCTCGACGCAGTGACTGTGTTCGGCCGCCAGCGCCTCGAAAAGATCTGTCCCACCGATGTTTTCGGCGGTATCCACCTCGTAGGCCGAAACATAGCGGCAAACTGCGCGCGACGCCGTCCGAGTGGCGATGGTGACCGCGGGCAACACCGCAGCCTCGAACAACTTCGTGTCGCCGAGGTCATACAGTTCGACCGGAGCCAACTCGGTGCGCAGCAGGCTCCGGATGTTCGCACCGGCCTTGGTGGTGAGAAACCGATTGGCACACAGCAATCCGAGTACCCCACCCGACCGCAGCAGCCGCGGCGCGACCGCGACGAATGGATGGGTGAGATCGATCCGCCCCTGCAACCCGAACTGCTTGCTGAGCAACCGCGCGGTCTTCCCACCCAACTGCTGAGTCCGCACATACGGCGGATTGGTAATGATCGCATCGAACGCCCCCGCCGCGATCCCCGCCGATTCGGTCAAGAAATCCCCGACATGCCACTCGACCGCAACTCCGGCGGTCGCCGCCCGCTCCCGCGCGACCGCAACCCCGGCCGCATCCAGGTCGTATCCGACCAACTCCACCCGAACCCCCGGCAACAACTCCCGCGCAACCTGATCCAGCGCAAGCAGCAGCTCACCGTCCCCACAGGCCGGGTCGAGCACCCGCAGCATCCCTCCGCTCGGCACCCGCACCCCTACTGGTACCTCAATCCCCTCTTCCTGCACCTCCCCATCAGGCATCCCAGTACCCGATGCCGCCACTGTGTGCGCCTGCCCATCATGCGCCCCCGCCTCCCGCACGCGCGGCACCACAGCATGAGCGACTCCAGAGCGCCCGGTCCGCAGCGGCGCATGCTCGAGCAGCCGCCGCGCGAGAAAGCGCGCCAGGGCTGGTGGCGTGTAGTGCCTACCGTGCCGTTTGCGGTCGCGCGCGGCGGGCTCGCCGGGATTCATTCCTGGGATTCTGCCTCGTCACGACGCAACCGAGGCGATAACGCGGTCGACCGGATCTCGCGTCGTCGCGGGCGGGCCCGCGTGCGGCGACCGGCGAAGCGGCGCATGAGCTCATCGGCAAGTTCCTCGTACCGCACCTGTCGATGCTGCCGAGCCCGCGGTGCCCGGCGGCGTTACCACCGGGCACCGGTGCTCATGCCCTCGAGTAGGCGACCATCGGGTCCTTGTCTTCCAACGGCGGTACCTCTTCACCATCCAGCACCTTGCGCATCCGCTCGGAATCCAACTGCCCCTCCCACTTCGCGACCACGAATGTCGCGACGCAATTGCCGAGCAGGTTCACCGTGACCCGCATCGAATCCATCAGTCGATCCGCCCCCAGCAGCAACGCGACCGCCGCCACCGGAATCGACCCGTGCCCGATCGCACTGATCGTCGCCGACAACGCCAGGAATGACGAACCCGGCACGCCCGCCATACCTTTCGAGGTCAACATCAGCACGCCGACCGCCGTAATCTGCTCGCCGAGACTCAGATCCACCCCGAGCGCCTGCGCCAAGAACAGCACGCAGATGGACAAATACAGCGTCGCACCATCGAGATTGAACGAATACCCGGTCGGTATCACCAGCCCGGTGGTCGCTCGGGAGCAACCGGCCTCGGTCAGTTTGATCATGATCCGCGGCAGCACCACCTCGGTCGATGCGGTGCCCAGCGCCAAGAACAGCTCATTCTTGATGTATTTGACGAGCTTCCACAGACTCACCCCCGCGAAAACCCGCACCACCACCGCGAGCACCAGCAGGAACAGCACCGCCGCCGCATAACAGCAGGCGATCAACTTGCCATAGCTGCTGAGCGCGGAAAGTCCGTACTGCCCAACGATGTAGGCCATCGCGCCGAACGCACCCAGCGGTGCCAATTTCATAATCCAGCCGATGATCGTGAAGAAGATCTTCCCGATGTGATCGACGGCCTCCAAAATCACCGGCGGGCCATGCTCGCCGAACTTCGCCAAAGCCAATCCGAACAGCACCGCGAAAAACAACACCTGCAACAAAGCATTCTCCGCAAACGCCGAAATCACCGATGCCGGAATGATATTCAGCAAAAAGTCGACGGTATGCGGCAGCTCGCCGTTCTTTGTGGTCTTGGCGATCTTCTCGGCGCCGGTGGCCAGGGTCTGCGCGTCGACATGAAAGCCCGCACCCGGCTTCACCAGATTGCCGACCAGCAAACCGAAGAGCAGTGCGAAGGTGGTGATCACCTCGAAGTAGATCAGCGCCTTCACACCGATCCGCCCGACCGACTTCATATCGCCCACATGGGCGATGCCGAGCACAACCGTGCAGAAGATGATCGGCGCGATCACCATCTTGATCAGCTTGATGAACCCGTCGGCCAGCGGTTTGAGGTCCGCGCCGAAGTCGGGCCACAGCTTGCCGACCAGAATTCCGGCCACGATCGCCACCAGCAGTTGCAGGAAAAGCGACCGGTACCAGGGCGGTTTGCGCACCGGGTCGGTTGCTGCGGTGGATTCGATCGTCACGCTCATGCGCGCAACGTACGAGCTATTCGTATCACCAAAGTTTCAACTATATTGCCGCGCGGAAACCCGATCGATATATGACCATCACTCCAGGTCCGACAGCGAGAACAATACGAACGAAAGCGGACCCCGGGGAAATCCCGAGGCCCGCTCTTACCGCTGGATTTACAGCGGAATGTTCTTGTGGTGGCTCTTACGCACCGGCGCCGCCGCCAATGCCGCGGCGATGATGCTGCGAGTCTTGGCCGGGTCGATGACCTCGTCCACCACACCGATCGCCAAGGCCCGCTCGACACCACCGGCGATGCGCTCGTGCTCGACCGTCAGACGCTCGTGCAGCGCCTCGCGCTCTTCCTCCGGCGCGGCGGCGAGGGCCTTCTTGTGCAGGATGCCGACCGCGGCCTTGGCACCCATCACGGCGACCTCGGAACCCGGCCAGGCATACACCGCGGTCGCGCCGAGCGAGCGGGCGTTCATCGCGATGTAGGCGCCACCATAGATCTTGCGGGTAACCAGCGTGACCCGCGGCACCCGAGCCTCGGCGAATGCGTGCAGCAGCTTCGCACCGCGCCGCACCACACCTTCCCACTCCATGCTGACACCGGGCAGATACCCGGGCACATCGGTGAGCACCACCAGCGGAATGCCGAACGCATCGCACAACCGCACGAAACGCGCTGCCTTCTCGGCACTTTCGGAGTTCAGGCAGCCACCGAGGCGGATCGGGTTATTGGCGAGGACACCGACGGTGCGCCCGCCGAGCCGTCCGAGACCGGTGACGATGCTGCGCGCATAACCGCCCTGCAGCTCCTCGAACGAGGACTCACCGTCAACGTTGTCGAGCAGTTCGTGGACGATCGGCTTCACGTCGTAGGCGCGCTTGGCCGATTCCGGCATCATCGCCTTCAGATCGACATCACCGTGCGCGGCAGCGACCAGATCGAATTCGCCCTGCTCGGCGAACATCGACACCAGGCGCCGTCCACGGTGCAGCGCATCGGCCTCATCGTTGGCGACGATGTGCGTAACACCGGATTTCTTACCGTGCGTCTCCGGACCACCCAGGGTGGCCATATCGACCTGCTCACCAGTCACACTGCGCACCACATCGGGACCGGTCACGAAGACCCGGCCCTCCGGCGCCATGATCACGATGTCGGTCAGCGCAGGACCGTAGGCGGCGCCGCCGGCCGCGAAGCCGAGCACCACCGAAATCTGCGGCACCAGACCGGACGCGCGAACCATGGCCTCGAAGACCAGACCGACCGCATGCAGCGCCTCGACACCCTCAGCCAGGCGAGCGCCGCCGGAATGCCAGATGCCGACCACCGGAATGGCGGAATCGATGGCGGTGTCGATCGCGTCGACGATGTGCTTGCAGCCCTCCACGCCCATCGCGCCGCCCATGACGGTGGCATCGGAGCAGTAGGCAACGGTGCGGACACCGTCGACCTCGCCGATCGCGGCCAACACACCGGACTTGTCGCGCGGGTGCAGCGGGAGAACGGTTCCGGGGTCGAAGAAGCGTTGGAGCCGACCGAGCGGATCACGCGGATCGGTCGCAGTTTCTGGTCGAAACGCGGGAGCAACAATTGTCATCGCGTTTTCTCCTCACCTCGAGCAAGTGCGCCGCTACCGCGGCTGCGTATGTCGAACACCGGTGGGGTCGACCGACTTTGGCGTTGGTCGACCCCACCGGCGATCGTTGTGCAGTCAGCCAGTCTGTGCGGTCAAGCCCCGGAGGGGGCAGCTTGCGTAACCCGGTAGGGGCTCCGCACAAACTGAATCGGTTACCGAGCGGCTATGCCCGACCGAAGGCGAGCGCGACATTGTGCCCACCGAATCCGAACGAGTTGTTGATGGCGTACTCGATCTCCTGGCGGCGGGCCTCGCCGTGCACCACATCCAGATCGATCTCCGGATCCTGGTTCTCCAGGTTCAGCGTCGGCGGGACGAGGCCGTCGCGGATGCTGAGCACGGTGAGCACGGATTCGAGCGCACCGACGGCGCCGATCGAGTGACCGAGGGCCGACTTCGGTGCGTACACCGAAGCGTGGTTGCCCACGGCCTTGTTGATCGCGTTCGCCTCGGCGGTATCGCCGATCGGGGTAGCGGTCGCGTGCGCATTGATGTGGGTGATGTCCTTGGGTGTCAGACCCGCGGTCTGCATCGCCCGCGTCATCGCCCTGGCGGCACCATCACCCGTGGGATCCGGTGCGACCAAGTGGAAGCCATCGGAGGTGATACCGGCGCCGAGCAGGCGCGCGTGGATCGTCGCGCCACGTGCCTTGGCGTGCTCCTCGGTCTCGATGACCATCAGCGCACCGGCCTCGCCGAAGACGAAGCCGTCGCGATCCTTGTCGAAGGGACGCGAGGCGCCCTTCGGGTTGTCATTGCGGGTGCTCATCGCGCGCATCATGGTGAATGCCGCGATCGGCACCGCGTCGATGAAACCCTCAACGCCACCGGCGACGACGATATCGGCGTCACCCATGACGATCATTCGCCACGCATTGGCGATGGCCTCGGAGCCCGATGAGCATGCCGAGACCGGAGTGACCACTCCTGCCCTGGCCTTCAATTCGAGACCGACGACGGCCGACGGACCATTCGGCATGACCATCTGAACAGCCAGCGGCGAAATCTTGCGATAGCCACCGTTCTTCAGCTTGTCGACCGAGTCGATGAGCGCATCACCGCCACCGAGCCCGGTACCGATCGCCACACCCAGACGCTCCGGGTCGACCTCGGGGCTGCCCGCGTTCTGCCAGACCTCACGACCGAGTACGGTCGCGAGCTGTTCGACGTAGGCCATGCGCCGACATTCGACACGGCTCAGCAGGGTCTCTGGCCGGACCTTCAGGTGACCGCCGATGCGGACCGGAAGGTCGTACTCCTCGACGAAGGGGTCCTCGAGAACGTCGATCCCGCTCTCGCCGTTGAGGAGTCCCTTCCACGTCGCATCGACATCACCAGCGATCGACGTGGTCGCCGCCAGGCTTGTAACGACGACGTTGGGGAAGTTCCCGTTCAAGGTGGAAGGAGTGGTCACGGTGTCGGCCCTACTCGGCGTCGAACTTGGCCTTGAGCTCCGCGGCCGCGTCAGCGTTCTCGGCCTCGAGCTTCTGGATGTAGCCGACAGCGTCGCCGACCGTCTTCAGGCTGGCCAGATCCTCGTCCGGGATCTTCACGCCGTACTTGTCCTCGGTCTGAACCGCGATCTCGACCATGGACAGCGAGTCGATGTCCAGGTCATCGACGAAGGACTTCTCGATCGTCACCTCGGAGGGCTCGATACCGGTCACCTCTTCGATGATCTTGCCGAGTTCCTCGACGATTTGTTCCTGGGTCAGAGCGGCCACTTCGTGGCTCCCTTCTTATCTACTTTGTAGGGCTTCACTGTTGTTTTTCGAATCGAGCGAGCCGATGGTTACCGTCCGCTCGGTCACGATCGCGTATTGGGTTACACGGTCGCGGGGGGAAAGCTAGCCGGAAGTGGTGAGCCCGGCCAACGCGGGGAGGTCTTCGGGGGTCTTCAGGGCCAGTGTTGGCGTGCCCTTCAGTTCCCGTTTTGCGATGCCGACGAGCGTGCCCGCCGGCGGCAGCTCCGCTACTGCCGAAACCGCCGCTGCACGGACAGTCTCGGTGCACAGGTCCCACCGAACGGGCCGGGTGACCTGCGCCGCGAGCTTAGCGACAGCATCGGCGCCGGAGGTAACCGGCTTGCCATCGAAGTTCGAAAGCAGGGTCCGAGTCGGTTCGCTCGGCGCGATCTTGGATATGGCGTCCGTCACAGCGTCCTGAGCCGGGGCCATGAACGCGGTGTGAAACGCGCCCGCGACGGGCAGCGCACGCACCCGCGCCTTCTCGGGCGCGTTCGCGGCGAGTTCCGCGAGGGCGGTCAAACGTCCGGCGGCCACAATCTGACCCGCGGCATTGCGGTTGGCCGGGACGAGTTCGAGCTCTTCGAGCCGGGCGAGCACGGCTGCCTCATCGCCACCGAGCACCGCGGACATACCGGTCGGCTCCAGTGCGCACGCCTTGGCCATCTCCGCACCGCGGATGGCGGCCAGTCGCACCGCATCGTCGGCGGAGATGACTCCGGCGACCGCTGCGGCGGCGAGTTCACCTACCGAGTGTCCGGCGACAATGGTATCGGCTGGAAGTGAATCCGACTCGATTTCCGCGAAGGCCAGCAGTGCGGCGGCGACCACGAGCGGCTGGGTAACGGCAGTATCGGTGATCTCCTCCGCCGTCGCGGTGGTGCCGAGGCGAACCAGATCCAGGCCGGAGGCCTTGGACCAGAGGGCGAGGCGATCAGTCGCGCCGGGGAGGTCGAGCCAAGGCGCGAGCATGCCGGGTGTCTGGGACCCCTGTCCAGGGGCGAGCAACGCGATCACACCTCTAAGAAAACACTGTGAGGTACGCCGCAGGTGATGTCGACGCGAATGAACCTTGCGGAGTGCTTTTGTGGAGGTCCCACAAAAGCGCATGTGGGTTGTCCCGATCGACCGGGTCACCGGATCCGTTACAGGCCTTCGTGCCCTACTGGGAATTGAGTGACTTCTGGGGTAGGAGTCGACGATTCGTTACGGGTTCGTGTCAAACGACCCACTGTGGCGGCGATCCGGAGCACGTAGGCGTCCCTCGGATTCATCGGATCACGGCCCGTGATCTCCGCTATCCGCTTGAGGCGATAGCGAACCGTATTTGGATGAACGTACAGCTGACGCGCACACGTCTCGACCGCGCCACCGCAATCCAAATAGGCCTCGAGAGTGTCGGCCAGCGCCGATCCGGCGGCAGCCAACGGTAGGACAAGATACTCGTTCAACGCGTCGATTGCAGCTCGGTCACCCAAAAGGGCCCGCTCCGGTAACAATTCGGCGGCGTGCACCGGTCGCGGGGCCACGCGCCAGCCGACAACAGCCTCCATTCCGGCCAGTGCCTCCACCGCGCTGGCGTGCGCCGCACCGAGGGTGCGCATGGTCGGGCCGATCACCACCGGACCGTCGGAGAACACCTCGGCCAGCAAATCCGCGAGAAATGGTGAGGCATACGAGGTATCGCCCAGATTCCCGCTGACCACCATCACCAGCCGCGACCCCTGGACCACGGCCAGCGCCGCACGACCGTGCCGCGCGGCGATGGCGTGCACCGAGCCGACCATCGAGACGCCCTGATCCCCCGGCGGCGTGCCGACCAGCACCGTTGCCGGCGCGGTGGCATCCCAGTTCAGGGTCGCGGCCCGCGAGAGCATGTCCGGACCGGTATCGCCGCGCACGACCGCGTCCACAACCAATGCCTCGAGGCGGGTATCCCATGCGCCGCGGGATTCCGCGGCGCTCGCGTACACCGAGGCGGCGGCGAATCCGAGCTCACGCCCGTAGCGCAACACCGCCTCGGTGAGCGCGACCAGCTGCCGGTCGTTGCGCGCGAGCGCGGGCAGCCATTGTTCGAAGAACTCCATGGCCACGCGGACCATGTCCACGGTCTGGCGCAGCGTCAGCCGCCGCGCCAGATCCTGCGGGATCACTTGGAAGGCGTCCAGGCTGAAACGGATATCGCTATCGGGATCCTGTAGCCATTCCAGGAAGTTCACCACCGCGGTCTGCACCAGCATCTGCACGCCCGCGCGTTGCGCGGCATCCAGATCGGCGAAGAACGGCAACCGATCCTGCATCGACCCGACCGCCTCGGTGGAGAGGCGTCCGGAGAACTGCTTCACGCGTTTGAGCAGCGTGTCCGGCAGCGGGTCGCGGGTTTGCCGGTTCGGGGAGAGCGCGCCCGTCGGCAGATACACCTCATGCTCGGAGGAGCCTTCGGAGATCCGACGCGGCCGCGGCGGTTTACGTTCCACCATCCAATCGTCCGCTATGCGAGTTCATCTTCGGTGCCGGGAGCCGACTTCGGCGCGGCGTCGACATCATCGATGCGGTATTTGGCCGCCGCCTCGACCGCCTTGGCCGGATCTATCTTTCCGGTGCGGCCCAGCGCGGCCAGGGCCGCGACCACGATCGACTGCGCGTCGACGTTGTAGACCCGGCGCGCGGCGGGGCGAGTATCGGAGAAACCGAAACCATCCGTGCCGAGCGTAGTGAAGTCGCCGGGCACCCACTTGCGCACCTGATCCGGCACCGCGCGCATCCAGTCCGTCGCGGCCACATACGGACCCTCGACCCGGGCCAGCGCCTGGGTGACGTACGGGACGCCCGCATCGACGCCGGGGTTGCGCAGCTGGGCGATTTCCTTGTCGAGTGCCTCCTTGCGGAGCTCACCCCACGAGGTCACCGACCAGACATCGGCCTGCACACCCCATTCCTCGGCGAGCAGCGCTTGGGCGCGCACGCCATCGGGCACCGTGACACCCGAGACCAGGATCTGGGCGCGCACATTGCCCTCACCGCCGCGCTTGTACAGGTAGATGCCCGCGAGCAGTCCGGCGATATCGAGATCGTCGGGCTCGGCGGGCTGTACATACGGCTCGTTGTAGAGAGTGATGTAGTAGAAGATGTCCTCGCCGCCGAAGCCACCCGCGGAACCGTGCGGATGCGTGCCGGGAAGTGCGACGGGACCGGGCTCCGGAGTGCCACCGCCGTACATACGACGCAGACCGTCCCGCACGATATGCGCGATCTCGAAGGAGAACGCCGGATCGTAGGTCACCACGGCCGGGTTGGTGGACGCCAGCAGCAGCGAGTGGCCGTCGTTGTGCTGTAGACCCTCACCGGTCAGCGTGGTTCGCCCGGCGGTTGCGCCGAGCACGAAACCGCGCGCCAGTTGGTCTGCCGCCGCCCACAATCCGTCGCCGGTGCGCTGGAAACCGAACATCGAGTAGAAGATGTACAGCGGGATCATCGGCTCGCCGTGAGTGGCGTACGACGTGCCCGCCGCGGTGAACGATGCGGTCGATCCGGCCTCGTTGATACCCTCGTGCAGAATCTGCCCGACGGCACTCTCTTTGTAGGCAAGCATCAATTCCGCGTCCACGGAGGTGTACAACTGCCCGTTGCGGTTGTAGATCTTCAACGAAGGGAACCACGAGTCCATACCGAAGGTACGGGCCTCGTCCGGAATGATCGGCACGATCCGCTTGCCGATCTCCTTGTCCCGCAACAGCTCCTTCATGAGCCGAACCAGGGCCATGGTGGTGGCCACGTTCTGCTTGCCGGAACCCTTGCGCACCGACTTGTAGGCCTCGTCCCCGGGCAGTTGCAGCGGCTTTGCTGCAGCACGCCGTTCGGGCAGGAAGCCGCCGAGCGCCTTCCGGCGATCGAGCATGTACTGGATTTCGCGCGCCTGCATGCCCGGGTGGTAGTACGGGGGCAGGTAGGGGTCCTTCTCCAGTTCGGCATCGGAGATCGGAATCCGCTGCAGGTCACGGAAGTCCTTGAGGTCCTGCAGGGTCAGCTTCTTCATCTGGTGCGTGGCATTGCGGCCCTCGAAGTGCTTGCCGAGGGTGTAGCCCTTGATGGTCTTGGCCAGGATCACCGTCGGCTGGCCCTTGTGCGCCATCGCGGCCGCATAGGCGGCAAACACCTTGCGGTAGTCGTGACCACCGCGCTTGAGGTTCCAGATCTCCTGATCGGTGAGGTCTTGGACCAGTGCCTTGGTGCGCGGGTCGCGGCCGAAGAAGTGGTCGCGGACGTAGGCGCCGTCATTGGCCTTGTAGGTCTGGTAGTCGCCGTCGGCGGTGGTGTTCATCAGGTTCACCAGCGCGCCGTCGCGATCGGCGCCGAGCAGCGCGTCCCACTCCCGGCCCCAGATGACCTTGATGACATTCCAGCCCGCGCCACGGAAGAACGACTCCAGTTCCTGGATGATCTTGCCGTTACCGCGCACCGGGCCGTCGAGGCGCTGCAGGTTGCAGTTGACGACGAAGGTGAGGTTGTCGAGGCCCTCGTTGGCGGCGACCTGGATCAGGCCGCGCGACTCCGGCTCGTCCATCTCACCGTCGCCGAGGAAGGCCCAGACGTGCTGATCGGAGGTGTCCTTGATGCCGCGGTCGTGCAGGTAGTGGTTGAACCGTGCCTGGTAGATAGCGTTCATCGGGCCCAGGCCCATGGACACCGTCGGGAACTCCCAGAAGTCGTTCAGCAGCCGCGGATGCGGGTACGACGGCAGGCCGTGGCCCGGCCCGCCATGGCTGTACTCCTGCCGGAAGCCGTCCATCCGGTCGGTGCTCAATCGGCCCTCGAGGAAGGCGCGGGCGTAGATGCCCGGCGAGGCGTGACCCTGGATGAAGATCGAATCGCCGCCGCCCGGATGGTCCTTGCCGCGGAAGAAGTGATTGAAGCCGACCTCGTAGAGCGCCGCCGAGGACGCGTAGGTCGAGATATGGCCGCCGACACCAATGCCGGGACGCTGCGCCCGGTGCACCATGATCGCCGCGTTCCAGCGGATCCAGGCACGGAAGCGCCGCTCCACCTCTTCGTCGCCGGGGAACCACGGCTCGTTCTCGGTGGGGATGGTGTTGACGTAGTCGGTGGAGGTCAAGGATGGAATGGCGACCCTGCGCTCACCGGCGCGTTCCAACAGCCGGAGCATGAGGTAACGCGCGCGGCCCGGACCTTCCCGGTCGAGCATGTCATCGAACGATTCGAGCCATTCGGAGGTTTCCTCCGGGTCGATGTCCGGTAGATAGGACGCCACCCCTTCGCGGATAACCCGCACCCGCCCGCCCGTAGGCGGCACCTGCGATCCATTCGGATCACGCGGCGCGGAGTCGGTGCCAGCGGATTTCGCTGGCGCGGAAGAGTGGATCAGGTCGGTCAAATCTGCTCCTCGTACAGGGGTGGACAAGCTGATAGGCGTCTGTTTCCCCGGGCGGCACACTTGGTTGGCGGACCACCCGTTTTACGAAAGGTTCGGGCGCACCTCCATCCTTGCGGAAGATGTGGCCCAGGTCATCATGTCAGGGGCATCTGCAGTACGGTTCCGCAGGGAACGTGAGTCGAGGACCGCCGGTGAAACAGAGAGGCACGGAGGACAATGAAGGTGCTGGACCCACGCGGGTTCGCAGCAGTGTGCGCGGCAACGGCGGTCGTGGTCGGCCTGACCATCGCGGGTTGCGCGAAACACGTTGACGGCGTTGCCAATCCGAATGCCTCGGAACTAGCCGCCTACAAGACCGAGGCGGCCTCCTCCTCCGCGGCGGCGACCTCCTCACGCAAGGCCGCGGCACAGGCCCAGGCGATCAGCGACAACTGCGGTCAATTCCCCACAACCACAGGTGTCGGCGTTTCGAAGTACAACGAATTCGTAGACGCCCACGATGCGAACGCCGCGGACTACAACGCCAAGCGCGATACCGCCGCCAAAACCCTCGAAGACGCCGCGACCAAGGTCGAGACGGGGGTGAACAACGCCAACGGCGCGCTGCCCGCGGACCTGCAGGCCAAGTTCGCCGAATACGTCGCTGCCGCACGACAGCTCGCCGCGGAGACCCGCAAGATGACTTACACCGCCCCGGTCGGCGCACTCAACGATGCGAGCAAGCGGGTCAACGACGCGCGCAATACGGTCAAGGACGCATGCCCCAAACGCTGAATTCGTCCCATGAATCGGGGGGTGGTGGCGAAAATCGGCCAACGACACGAGGTTGTCACGCGACATTCCATGGGTATTTCGTCCGATCAGCTTGCGCTCGAGGCGATAACCATGTTCGCTTGCAACTACCTATTGTCTGGAGTTGAGGAGGACACCACCGTGGTCGCCGCGGCGGACGCGCAGAACTACGCTCAGAAGCTTGGCATTACACACGGCATGGTTGTCCAGGAGCTGGGCTGGGACGAGGACACCGACGACGACCTGAGGGCCGACGTTGAAGAGGCCAGCGGTGGGGAGATGGTCGACGAAGACTCCGACGAGGTAGTCGACGCTGTCCTGCTGTGGTGGCGAGAAGGCGACGGCGATCTAGCGGATGAACTGATGGAAGTCATCAGTCCGCTGGCCGACGAAGGCTTCATTTGGGTGCTCACTCCCAAGACCGGGCAACCTGGTCATGTCGATCCGAGCGATATCGCCGAAGCGGCACCCACGGCGGGTTTGACGCAAACATCGGCGATCAGCCTCGGTGCCTGGTCCGGCAGCCGACTCGTGCAGCCCAAGGCACCCTCGAAACAGCGCTGACCGCTTTCGCTATGGTTTCGCCGGGCGGTGTTTCACCGCCCGGTGAAGCCCGACACGATGGAGGATCAGTGATGCCAGTCGAGCTCGGCCCGCTGGAAATCGGCACGCTCGCGCCGGATTTCACACTCAAGGATCAAAACAACCAGGACGTCACGCTCTCGGACTACCGCGGCAAGAAGAACGTGCTGATCGTGTTCTATCCGCTCGCCTTCACCGGCATCTGCCAGGGCGAGCTGTGCAAGGTTCGTGACGAGTTACCCAAATTCCAGAACGACGCCGCGGAAATCCTCGCCATCTCGGTCGGCCCGCCGCCCACCCACAAGATCTGGGCGGCCGAACAGGGCTACATCTTTCCGCTGCTGTCCGACTTCTGGCCGCACGGCGCCGTAGCCCAGTCCTACGGCGTCTTCAACCAGAAATCCGGCTACCCCAACCGCGGCACCTTCGTCGTAGACCGCGACGGCATCATCCGCTTCGCCGAAATGAACGGTCCCGGAGAGCCCCGTGACCAGGCGGCTTGGGAGAAAGCGCTCGCCGCGCTAGAGTCCTAGACCGGCCCGTCGGTCACCCACCGACGGATCCCGGGCGTATAGCTCAGTGGTAGAGCTCTGGTTTTACACACCAGCGGTCGGGGGTTCGAACCCCTCTGCGCCCACCGAAGAAGATGCAGGTAGGAAACTTTTTAACGCCTACCGTCCTTTGCTCCACGCTGGCTCCGTGGAGCAAACATGGAGCAGGACACGCCCCTCCTGACCGGGGCTCCGGCCGCGCGCGGACCTGGGCGGCAGATTGGGGTGGGTTCCGAAGTGTTCGACCAACCGCGACTCACCTCCGACGGCGTCGGTACCGGATGGCCTGGCGGGATTCCACGGCAGCGACCGCCATGGTTCAGCTCTGATGAACAGTACGAGGCGTTCCTGAAGACGATGACCCACGACCTCGGGCCACAGTGCATTACCGCGAGCAGCATCGATGTCGAGCACCTCGATGAGCAGCGCCGCAATAAGCTGCTCGCCAATCACGCGTTGCGGCCCACCCTCGAATTCGTCTGCACCGCCTTCGCTCAGTTCGACGACGCGGCACTGTTTTCCCGAATCGGCACCTTCGAGAAGCAGTTCGTTCACGGACTGACGGGAGATCTCGCGGCCAAAGTCGGCGAGGCCGTCAAGAACGGGCGTGTTTTGATGCCGCCAGCGGCGGCAACGCATCTAATCCTCGACCCCACTATCCGCGTATACGCCGGACTCACCGCCTGAGCGCCGAGCGCTCAGCTCGCCAACAGCGCCTCGCGCAGAACCGCGTCGAAACCGGTCGGCTCGCGGCCGATCAACTGCGCCAACGTCGGGTCGACCGTGGCGAATTCACCGGCCCGGCTAGCAGCGAAGATATCCACCATCATGTCCGCCTGCGCGGCCGGGACGCCATAGCCCAGCATCTGGTGCCGGAATTCCTCGTCGGATACGGTGATGCGCTTGATGGTTCGGCCCGTGAGCGCGGCCGCGAGGGCGGCAATTTCGTCGAAATCGATGGCCTGCGCTGCGGTCAATGGCGGTGTGGGACCGTCGAATCGACCTTCCTCGGTAAGGATCGCCGCGGCCGCGTCGGCGAGGTCGACGTGTGCGGTCCAGCTCACCGCCCCATCCGCGGGCAACACGAGCTCTCCGGTCTCGGCTGCCCGCCCGAAGAACCGCACTGCACTGGCAGCGTAGAACCCGTTGCGGAGCGAGGTGAACGGAACACCGCAGGCCTGCAGTACTTCCTCGTCGGTGGCGTGGTCGCGACAGGGCTCGAACCGCGAGTCCGGGCTGGCACCCATATGGCTGGTGTAGAGGACGCGGCGTGCGCCTGCAGCGGCGGCTGCTTCGATGGCAGCCCGGTGCTGTCGGATGGCCTCCGCGCCGAGCTTGTCGACCGAGACGAGGAGCACCTGGCTGGCGCCCTCGAAAGCGTGGGACAGGCTGCCCGGGTCGGTGAAGCTGCCCTGTCGCACCCGTACTCCGCGGTCGGCCAAGTCCTGCGCCTTTCGCGGGTCGCGGACGCTCACACCCACCTGGTCGGCGGGCACTCGCGTCAGCAGACTCTCGACAATCCGACGGCCCAGCTGCCCGGTGGCTCCGGTCACGATGATCATGCCTTTACTCCTTGATTCCAACGGAAACGATAATACGTTAACAGTGATACTTCCGCTGGAAACAGTCAAGCGATATCGTTAATTCATGACATCGCCCACGCCACACAGGAACGACGCCACCGTCGGACCCGACGGCACGGCGTCGACTCGCGAACAACACCGGCAACGCGTCATCGAAGCCGCCGCCGACCTGCTGGAGCGCGCGGGTCGCGATGCGGTGACAACTCGCGCAGTCGCCGACCTGGCAGGGTTGCAGCCACCGGCGATCTACCGGCTGTTCGGTGACAAGGACGGGCTACTGGAAGCGGTGGCGGAGTACGGTTTCGCGAAATTCGTCGCCGGCAAACACGTCGACCCCGACCCCGTGGATCCCATCGAAGACCTTCGGGCCGGGTGGGACCTTGCGGTCGAGTTCGGTCTGTCCAACCCCGCGCTCTACACCCTCATGTACAGCGAACCTGCCGGCACCGAGTCGGCCGCATTCCGGGCCGGACTGGAAATTCTGCGCGGACGGGTCCGTCGCCTCGCCGCGGGTGGCTGGTTGCGTGTCGACGAACAACTTGCGGCCGGGATCATTCACGCCACCGGCCGGGGTGCGGTCCTGACCTGGCTGTCCTTCCCGGAAGCCAACCGTGACCCGGCCCTGCTCACCGCACTCCGAGAGGCCATGGTCACCGCGGTCACCAACGAACGCCCGGCCATCCAAGACACCGGCGCGGCCGGCGCGGCCCGCGCCCTCCGCGCCAACCTTCCCGAGGAAACAACGCTCACCACCGCCGAACAACACCTCCTCCGAGAGTGGCTCGACCGTCTCGCAGGTGAACACTGACCCCTCGACGCGCCGGCAGGCCGCCCCGGAAGGCTGGTGACAACCAGCGCCTGCATGTGACAAATAGAACCTGTCGGCACAGCAGCCCACCCTTTGCGACCGACTAGTTTGTGGATTCATCGAAAGTGTGTTCGATGATTGGCGGCCCGTGTACCAGGTCGAAGGTCGTCGCCGAGCCGGGACGGCTGTACCGGACCCGTGCGGGCTGGGTTGAGCCCGCCTCGGTTGCCTGCCCGCGCGTCATCTAGCCCCGCGAGCCCTACGTCAGTGGTTGTCAGCGCTGTTGCTCTCGGCCCTGATCTGACGCATCGGCGGTGTGGCGGCGCCACCACCTGGCCGTTGCAGCAGATCGTCGGTGTCGTGGCGTGGACCAACCGCCGCAGGAACGGCACCACACCCATACCCCGGGTGCGCACCTCGCGCAGCGCCACAGTGTCAGTAGTCGAGGCGGCCAGCCGGAGGGTTTCCGTCTGGCCAAGGCTGTCGCCCACTCGGCGACAGATTCCATTCGTTGGCATCAACGAGTGGCACAGCGGCGAACTGGGCGACAATCCTCCCTGCCGCAAAATAGGGTTCCAGTAGAGCTTCATCCCCGGACAGGAGCCCTGCATCTTCAAAGAAGTCGGCGCAGGCACTCGCGGTATCGATGAAAAGCTTGGGTAGCTGGTAGAGCGCGAAGCTGGCCCGGTATTCGCGAAACTCCGGTTTCAGTGCGCCTAACTTCCCGTGAGGATCACCCCAGAAATGGCGAAGCACTTCGCCCATCGAGAAGTGCAGGGCACGGCTCGCGGCGGCGTGCAGGTAGTCGTACAGATCCTCGTGTCCACTCTGCTTCGCAACCCAACTGGCACTTGGCAACACGCCGCGTTGCCAGCCGTACTGCTTGCGGAACCCCTGCAGCACACCCTCCAAGAGAGTCTGCTGCTTCTTCTGGGCATCCAGGAATGCCACCGGATACCAAAGCTCCTGCATCACCGCGTCGCCGACATAGACACGCTGGGCCATTAGAGACCGAATGCCGTCGGAGCGTCCCATAGCAGTGAGAAGTTCCTGCGCGTGCTGCTGTGGTAGGTCTTTTACCCACAGCATCCACAGCAACTCATCGAGCGCTGGCCGGACGAACCCGACAGCCAAATGCCCGAGCCCAGCCTTGGCCAGCACCACGGTGGCGTCGAGGGCTTCGAGTTGACGTCGAAGAATGTAGTTGACCGCCATCCGGCGAACATCGGTCAAGGCCGTCTCCCAGCTCAGGTCCCCAATAACGATGACCTGCTTCCCAGCAGCGATCCACGCTTCGACAGCTAGCAACCGCGCTTCGACGTCACCGTCCTCGAACACAGCCATAGAGCCAGCATGTACCCAATGACGTGCTCGTACGGAATTTGCCCCCGAAGGAATCGCCAGACTCGCGTGTATCGATCCGAATCCCACCAGGCACAGGCCGAGTCGGCTTCACCTGAATCCGGTAGACCGCGAACCCGCATCGTCTGCACCCTGTGCCCATACCGGAGGGAACAGACAGCGCCCCGTGCGCCGGACCGCGCGAGCGTCAGCTCGCGAAGAACGGCGCGCGACACCGTCGCACCACGCACACACCGTGAGCCGCCCAGCACACAGGAATCAGCAACTAGGCCGCGAATCTGTAGACCGCAGGAAAGGTGCGGCCTCAGGATCTACGACGAATACGGCGTGTCCCGCCCCTGGAACGGCTGCGCAATGCCTGGCGGTGCGCCAGCCCGGAGGACATCGAGCATTTCGGGGAGTCTCCGGCATTGCCGCGTCATATCGAAGGTGACATCGAATTCGCCATGCCTCGAGTCCGAGCCCTGGCCGGTCACCTGCTCCACATCGGCGGCGAGAAGCGCTCGACGGCGAATCGATGCGGATCGGCCGTTACCGCACATATTGGCCAATATATGCGGCAACGGTCATCAAGTTCGGTATCGACGCCGACTTCAGCTCGACGCGGCCTACCGTCCGCCTTCGTCCTCGATGCGCTGCCGGATCGCCTGTACCGTACGGTCTTTCGGGATGCGCTCGGGCCAGAAGATCACCGCGAACACCACGGTCAGGGGCAGGCCGAACACGATCACCCACCCGAGCATGATCCACATGTCGGCACTCATCGGCGCACTCCGTCGATGAGCGACCAGCGGGCGAAAGTCTCACGCGGGCAGGCGCATTCGATGTCGCACGCACCCATCAGTCGATTCAGTGTCGCCGCGTCGATATGGCCGGAACTCGGGAGCAACACCACGTCGGTACCTGATGCCTCAGCCTGTTCGGCCAGACTCAGTACCGAGCCCGTGTCGGCCCAGCGCAGCACGTATCCCAACCGGCGCGCCAAGCGGCGCACTTGAGCCGAGTCCCATTCGGGTACCGGCGAACACGGGTCCATCCAGCCGAGCGCATCCATGCCGCAACCCTCCTGTCGTTGGCAAGCTCCCACCGCCGAGGACTTCGCATCACCCGGCGGCGGGGCTGAAAAAGACGCTAGGCGTGCGACTTTGGGGAATGGAGTACTTCGACGGCTACAACCGTCTACAGCCGGACTACGCACGTTAGGCTGGTCTTATGGATGAGTCGGACGCCGTTACCGGTGCCCGGCTGCGCGCTGCGCGCGAGGCGGCGAGGCTCAGCCTGTCCGCGCTGGCGGCGCGAACTCACTACTCCAAGGCATTGCTCGGCCTGTTGGAGACCGGGCAGCGCCAGATCCGACCGGAACACGTCCGCGCTTACTCCGATGCCTTGGGCATCGGCTCATCGCTGTTCAACGAACCAGCCGATGGTGAGCAGGCAGCGGCGGAATGGATTCATCGGGTTGCCGCGTCGGACCTCGGTGGAGACACTTTGGACCGCCTGGAGCTGGCGGTGGACGACTTGGCGGCGGGATACCCGATGACTCCGCCGGGCGAACTGCTCATGCGCATACGGCAACATCTCGGCTATGCCGGACGCCTGATGGACAGCCGCAAGACCCTGACCCAACACCGCCGGTTGCTGGTCGCGGTCGGCTGGCTGTCGCTGCTGGGCAGCACCTGCCACATCGACTTGGGCGAAATCTCCGCCGCAGCGGCTCGCGGACACCTGGCCTGGAAGCTCGCGGACGAAGCGGGACACCGTGAGATCGCGGCATGGTGCCTGGAAACACGGGCATGGCAGCAACTGACCGGCGGTGAGTTCACGGCAGCGGCCGAGTTAGCGCGCGCCGCGCAGTCCCTTGCCCCGGAAGACAGTTCGGCGTTCATCCAGGCGACTGCTCAGGAGGGCCGTGCTCTGGCGCGGCTCGGGGACAGCAAAGGCACCTACGGGGCGCTGCGCAAGGTCGCCATGATGGTATCCGGGCTGAGCACGCCTGATCGACCCGAACACCATTTCCGCTACGACCCAGCGAAATCGGATGCCTATGTGGCCACCACGCTGGCGTGGCTCGGTGATCCGGCGGCGGAGTCCTACGCCCGGCACGTACTCGCCGATTTGGCGGGGGCCGCATCCGCCCGCCCGCGTCGCATCGCGATGGCGAACCTTGACCTGGGTCTGGCGCTGGTCGCCGCCGACAAGCCTGATGAGGCGGCGGACGTGGCGCTGGCCGTGGTCACCTCGGGCAACCTGGTGCCCTCCCACTACTGGCGCGTATCCGAGGTGGTCTCCGGTATCGAACACCGGGATGTCGCGGACGCGGCCATGGTGCGTGAAGCGTTCCGCGACACCTACGCCGTGTAGCAACCACAGATTCGCACAGGTCAGAGGCGTGATCGGCGCACCCCCGAACTTGCCAAGACCTTGCCAAGACAGGCAGATACGGGTCGGACACAGCGGTACTGGCTGGACGTTCTCATGCCTCTGACCTCGACGGGATGGACCGGGCGGTACCTGCTGGACGATGTGGCGCGCTTTTACACACCAGCGGTCGGGGTTCGAACCCCTCTGCGCCCACCGAAGAACTACCAGCTAGATACCAGTTTCGTTATCGCAACACATCTGCTCCACGGTCATTTCATGGAGCAAACGTGGAGCAGGCACGGTTTGCGGGACCAAGAAGGGGAGCTAGATGGCGGACGCAGTCAACCCAGCCACCGCCCTGTACCAAATCCTTGACCGCGTCATCAACTCCCAAGCCACCTCCGTTGCCAAAGGGCTGGGAGTCTGTCCTCGGGGCAAACGTAGGCACTGCTGGGTTCGCGCTTCGCCACAGTGAAGTCGTAGGTCTGTTGAGCGCTGTCCATCAGCGCCTACTGAGGTTGCCTGCAGGCGACGGCGATCGCGAGCGGCACTTGCGCTATCTGCCAGCCTGGTACGACGCGATTGTCTGCCGAAACGGCTGGAACAGCTCGACCTTCCCCCGCCGCGAACCTAATCCCCTCTGAGACCCTGGACCACCTTGGCAGTTTGGGGTCCTTGTTCAGGATGATGGCGGCTTTCGTTGTGCGTCAGGCAGAGAGCAGATCCACCCTGCTGACTCGTACCTCATACTGCTCTTCACGGAGGGCGCCCTCCGCCTTCTCTTCCCAATCGGCCAGGCCACCGCTATGTCGGTGCTGTCCAGGGAGATGAGTGCCGCAGAGGCCGCGCGGCGGCGCGGGATGAGTACGGCATCGGTGGGTAGGTGGAAGCAGACTTTCCTGGATGCCGGGACCAAGGCCCTCGATGAAGATTCCCTCCGGTCCGGCCGGGGCGCAGGGCACGCCGGAGCAGCGGCGGTTGCGGATGGCACGAGACCGACGACCTACCTCAACGCGCCCTTGCTGACGTTCCCCGTCATTTGCATCATATGTTTGGCTTTGGAACGTTTTGGTGGGGTGGTTCCTGCGCCCGCGGAATGATCACGCAGGCCCTACTGCAGGCGTAGGATGAGCGCATGGATTTCGCGGTTCGGGCTGGGTGATGAAGAGGCTCCCGGGAAATCCTATAATGGGGGGTGCCATTGAAAATGGTTGGCATCACTATCGCATGCGGGTCGCTCGGGCTGACCAGTAGCCTTTACTCTCCGGTGACACTGTCGCCGGGGCGGCGGGAAAGTAAATGGAATTTGGACGCGATCATTCGTATGTCCATTTTCCGCAAATACATGAGAAATTCCTCTAAAGAAGCGAGTGAACTTCACATGTCCGAGAACAGCAAACACAGGTGGTGGGTTGTTGGCGTCGCGGTCCCTCTCCTGGCCGCCGCGATCGGCGCTATTGTCGTTTTGTGGCCCAAGCCTGATCCGACAGCTGTACCGAGCTCAACGTCATCGAACGCGCTACGGACCACGATCCCGCTTCCGGCCGCTGACCCGATACCGGACTGCAAGTGCTTCAATTACAATCCTGAATGGCCGGGTCTTGCTCGAGGCTGCTACAGCGGTTCGATGAGTGCATGTGACCGGCTGTGGAACCAGACCGCGTATGCGGCCACCCCGGCGCCTGTGGCACACAACTACGGGCTCAGTTGCGGCGGGCGACGGTCTCTCGACAAGGGGCAAGGATATACGTATTCGTCTTGTGCCGAGCGGTTCCCAGGCCATGCTTGAGTGGAGCCGCTTCACAAAGGGCAGAGTGAGAAGGCTATGGCCAGTTGGCCTTCCGCAACATCCCAGGCAAAACCGAAATCTTACGGACCTGTCGTACGTGTCCAACTCGTTGGTTGCATAGGGCTGACACCAGACGTCTAATGATAGTTAACTGATAGTTTGCTTCCAAGGGGTGGTTGGAATGCTATTGCACAGTCGCTGTTGGGGGGTGATCGCCTCAACCCTGATGGTCGGGGCGTCCATTACCGGTTCACCGGGTGGCGTCGCACAACCGCCGGAGCCGACAACGCTCGCCGGAATTCTCGCTCGAGTGGAAGCGCGCGGCAATCCAGCAGAGGGCTCCGCACTGGACGCTGCGCAGCAGTGGGTCGCGCGTTATGGGGACATAGACCTGCCACTGACCAACGTAAATCGCGCAATAGAGTACGCCGGGACCTGGCCACCGGAGTGTGTGAATCCGGTGGCAGCATTCGAGATCAACGCGCAGCCTTCCGGACCGGATATCGCCGCCATGATCTACAACGGCCCATGGCGTTTTTCGTGGGAGCCGGTGCCCGACCCGCCTGGTGTACTTTCCCCGTTCTCAGGAGTTCGGTTTATCTTCGTCAACATCGAACAGCAATTTATTGGCGAGGTTCCGTGGGAGTGGACCGGAACGCGGACAATACCGGCTATTCCGTTGGATCGGGCCTTCCAAGGGAACTTTCCGATTCGATTCAGTCAACTCACTGAGTTCGGTGGTGGGACGGTCGTCGGCCTCTTTGTCGGGCAAGACATCCCGACTAATGGGCCCCAGTGTCCCCCGTACAGCAGAGCGGTTGTCGCAAACGGGGACTCCACAGGCTGCTCGCACTTCTTGTGCCCGAGTGGCTACCCCTACAACCGCTACCCGCCTCCCTACGGCTGACCGCGACCACAGCCTATGCACTTGGGGTGAGGCGGGTTTCACCGCTGCTGGCTGCGCCACTTGAGGTAACCCTGTTGCGGATTTGGACGCACCGAAACCCTCCTCCAGGGCACACCGCTGACTGCCGCCGCCCTGCCGAACCTCCGGCAGCTGCCGCCCTGCTCGATGAGCTGGACATGCGTGAGGATGCCCGCCCGGCGTACCGTCGAGTTTGTGAGCAGTGGCGCCTTGCCGGCGGCAGCGGTGAAGGGCTCGGACCCGTGGGCCCGGGTGTTCGCGGCGCTGTATGACCCTCTGCTGTGGGTGGGCGAGAGGGCGGGTATGGGCGCTCGCCGACGGGATTTGCTCCGCCATGCGAGGGGGCGGACTGTCGAGCTCGGCAGTGGCACCGGTCTTAACCTGGAGTACTACCCTGACGGTCTCGACGAGCTGATCCTCACCGAACCGGAGCCCGCGATGCGTGCGCGGTTGGCGCGGAGACTGCTTCGCAGTCGACGTCGAGCGCGTGTGCTCGACGCATCGGCGGAACAACTGCCGTTCGCGGATGAAACCGTGGATACGGTCGTCTCAACTCTCGTGTTATGCACCGTCGACGACCCTGATCCGGTGTTGCGGGAGATCGAGCGCGTGTTGCGCCCCCGCGGGCAGCTGCTGTTTCTCGAGCACGTACGTTCTGAGTCGCGGCGACTTGCCTATTGGCAGGACCGCCTCGCTGGCCCGTGGCGCCGGTTCGCGGAGGGCTGCCACTGCAACCGCGCCACTCTCGAGCTGATCCGGGCGTGCGGGCTGGAGCTCGAAGACGTACAGGAAGCGTCGTGGCGCGGAGAGCCCCCGATTGTTCGACCGCTGATCCAGGGTGTGGCCACCAAAAGCGGTAAGTGACTGAAGCTGCGGCTCACTCGGCCGCGTACCGGCGTGCTGCCTCAACGGGCCTGTCGGTGGTACCAACCGCATGAGACAGCACAACTAACCGAGCACGCCTACGCTCCCCCACTGGCTATCAGCCAGGCTCGCGTAACGCTGCGTCGTCCGCAGCGACGCGTGCCCAAGCAGTTTTTGAACCTGCTGGATCGGCACCCACGCGCGTACGAGGCGGCCCGCGTAGGTGTGCCGTAGATCGTGAGGCCGGACCTTTCCCAGTCGCCGGGTGAACTCGGCGGCTGGGAAGTCGGCGATGCCGGAGCTGAAACGGCCGATTCGTGTCCGCACCGGCCATGAACAGGGCAAACTGTCCGGTGGACTCTCGCGGTCTCACGGTAGGGCTGACCATAGGCAGTATTCCGGAGCTAGGAGGACGCGATGACTAGTTTTGCAAGCCAGCAGTGCATCTCCCAGATGTCGGAGACGAACCCGCGGGCGCAGCTGTTCGTTGATGGAGGCGCCGCATACGCCTATTTGATGTACCGGGATATCCAAGACGGCCGGTACGACCGCATCCCTACGCCGCCGGGCAACGATCATCTGGTGTTGCATGTCGAGAAGGGGCTGCGGGTGACGATGTTCTCCGAGCCCGTGTTCACCGGAGCCAAGACCGTAGTGGCAGCGGATCAGGGCAGGCGCGTCAGGCAGTTGGTCGACCGCGCGGTGGTGAAATCAGCGATCGTCGAATCGGTCTGACGCAGACCATCGCCGCAGCCGCTCGAAGTCTTCTCATGGACTGTCGAGGAATTAATCATCTACCGAACGCGGGACTGCCGCAGATCTTCATAGCGCGATGCGCGCGCCGACCGCGGTCAAGGTGAGGATGGCTCGGGGTCCGGTGACGAGATCGCCTGCTTTGGCGATGGTGCTGAGAAAGGCCGTCCCGGTGCCGAGCACGAACAGCACACCGATCACGATCAGGTAGCCGATTTCCGGACATGCGTCGATCCACCCCGGCGGGCCGAGCGGGTACGCAATTGTGCGGGGCTGCATGCCAGTGGCGTGTGAGGGCAGTGCAAGAGCCCGCTGTAAAGGTCGATGGCATGACGTGGCATAGCGGCCAGCAGGCCGAGGGGAAAACAATTCTGGTTACCGGCGCTAACGCTGGCATCGGGTATTTCACCGCCGAGCAACTGGCGGCCAACGGTGCCACCGTGGTGCTGGGCTGCCGTGACACCGCCAAGGGCGACCTCGCGCTGCGCGCGATCCGGGCACAGGTTCCCGGCGCACGACTGCGATGCGTGCGCTTGGATCTGGCGGATCTGTCCTCCCTGCCTGCGACAGCGGACGCCCTCGATGCCGATAGCCTGGACGCGGTCGTGCTCAATGCCGGAGTGCTGCTGTCGGGTCGCGATCGCCGCGTGAGTGCTCAGGGGCACGAATTGATGTTCGCGACAAACCATCTCGGGCACTTCGCGCTAATCGCTCATCTTGCGCCGATGCTGACGGCCGCCGCGAACAGTCGGGTGATCACGGTGGGCAGCTTCGCCGCGCGGTCGGAGCGGCTGGATCTCACCGATCTGCAGTCCGAGTACGACTACCGGCCCAAGCGCAGCTATGGGCGATCGAAACTGGCCCAGATGCTATTCGGTTTCGAACTGGATCGTCGTCTGCGCGCACGCGGTGCCGGCACCGCCAGCATTGTCGTCCATCCCGGCGGTGCCCTGGACTCGCTGACCCCGTCGCGGCCACCGTTGTTCGTGCGCACCACCACCCAGCGCCTGCGCGGGCTGCCCGCAGGTGTTGTACTGCACGGCAAACACGCGGGGGCCGAAAGCATTGTCCGAGCCGTTCTGGACGCCGAGATCACCGGCGGGCAACTATGGGGGCCAAGGGTTTTCGGTCTCCGCGGACAACCGCATCGGGAAACACCCCACGCGCATATGACCGACCTCGACACCGCCACCGGAGTGTGGGCCGCCAGCTCGGCACTCACCGGCGTCGATCCGCTCGACTGTCCGTCTACGCCGGCCCGACCATGACCCCCCCTGTTTCAACTCCAAATACCCCGAATCGTCATGACGGGCGCCTCGGAATGCCACACAGCTCGCGGTTCGAAACCGGCGACTGTGCACGTTCGAACGAGCGCACCATAATGCCGCTACCCGAGCGAACGACTGACGCTTGGGGGTGTGCGCGGTGGTCTCTGATGTGCCTGCTGCGGCCGATCAGGTTCTGCGCGAGATGACCATGATGTATTCGCAGGGAGCGTTCGTTCGGTTGGCGAAGCCGTGGTCCGCGTCGGCCTGGAAGAACAGGGAGTCGCCTGTGTTCAGGGTCTCGCTGATCCCGCCGATCGCGACGGTGAGAGTGCCTTCGAGCACCACGAGTTGTTTCTCCGTACCCGGCGGATACGCGGGCAGCAGCCCGGTAGAGACCTGTGCGGGGAGGTAGTGGACGACCATCTCGGCTCCTCCCGCGCCCGGGGCCGCTGACACCATGTGCCGCTCGAAGCCGGTTTCCGGGTCACGGAAAACGGGGCGATCGTTCTTGCGCATGACAACGGCCACACCAGACGCGGCAGCAGCTGCCCCACCGATCAGGTCCGACAGCGACGCGTCGAGCGCGTGGGCGATCCTAGACGCGACGCCGATCGTCGGGCTCTTCTCACCGCGTTCGACCTTGGACAGCATCGCCCGGCTGACCGACGACTGTGTGGACAGCTGTTCCAGCGTCAGACCCGCCTCCTCGCGGCGTCGCCGCACGTTACCGCCGAACGCGCCGGCCAGGTCGTCACTGTGCTGCGGTTCGGCCGTGTTTTCGTCTTGCTCGACCACCCGTGCTCCTCGATCGATGAGTACCTCGCTGCCCACAGTGTAGATTTCTTCTAAAGAAGATATAGTCTTCTATCGGAGACACGCGATATGCGCCCAACACGACGGAGGTTCCATGCGTTTGATCTCGAGTGGCCAGCACCATGCCACGTTCGAATTCGGCGATCTGCAGGTGATCTCGTTGCGAGACGGGTACATCGACATGCCGCCGACACGGCTCCGCGACGAGGATGGGCGCACGCTCGAGGAGCTGCCAGCCGCCGTGCCGCTGGCCGGTGACAACTTGCGGCTGTCGGTCAATGCCTTCTTCGTCACCGACGGCACGCGGTCGGTTCTCATTGACACCGGCGCGTCCAACGCATGGCACGACCCCACCATGGGATTGATCTACGACGCGCTCGACGAAGCGGGAATCGACCGCGCGCATGTCACCGATGTGGCCATCACCCACAAGCACGAAGACCATGTGAGCGGCCTGATCGCGCCGGACGGTTCAGAGGCGTTCACCGAACTTGAGCGCGTGTGGATCGGCGCGGGCGACACCTCGGTGTTCACGGGGCGGCTCGAGCCGATCCGCGACCGGGTCGTACCCGTGTCCGAGACGGTCGCGATCAACGACTGGACCACCGCGATCCCGACGCCGGGCCACACACCCGGTCACACCGTCTACCACGTCAGGAGCGGCACCGGTCACCTTCTCGCGTGGGGCGACACCGTTCACGTTCCCACGCTCCAATTCGATCAGCCGAACGTGTCCTGGGAGCTCGACGGCAACCAGTCCCAGGCCCGCGCCGCGCGAGCGGCCCTCCTCGAACAACTGACCCAACCACACCACTTCGTAGCCGGCGCCCACCTCGACTCACCCGGCATCGCCCGCGTAACCCCCTCCGGCGACGGCTACGCGCTGGAATACCTCGCACCACCGATCGGCTGATCGAGCCTGTCGGCTCCGAGCCGCGCTCGCGATGGCGGCCAAGGGGGCAAGCTCGTCCGGAACGTGGTCGAGCCGATCAGGCGCTGTCCGGGCGCGTAGAAGTTGATCAAGGTCGAGGGTTAAATTAGCCGGAGGCCTTGTTGAGGAAGATCTGCTCGCAGCCGGCCGCGGTGAGCGCGTCGCGTTGCCCGTCAGGGTTCTGGTCGGTGGTCGATACACGCCCGTAGTCGATTCTCATGCCGGAATGCATCGAAACCCGACAGGTTGACTTTCGGTGCGCGCGGCATGCTTTACAGGCCCGGCCTACGGAAACGTCATGCCGCCGTGGCTGTCTCGCGAACGTCCGTTCGCGAGACAGGTGATGGTTGCCCAGTGCCGAGCTCAGTTAATGGGCGCGGTGGGCATGTTCCGGAGCGATGATGCGTGGGTGGTCGAATCGGGAGTTGTCGATGACGATGTCGGCTCGTGCCCACGGCCGCGAACACTTGAAGTACAGGCGCTGTCCGTCGACGTATCGACGCATCGTCTCGTGCTCTGGGTCCGGGTGAGTGCCATCGCGTTCGGCCATCCGCTGGGCCGTCACCTCGAATGGCACGTCCAGAAAAACCGACACATCCCAGATGTCGACGAGTTCGTCTCGATGTAGGAACAGTCCCTCGACCACGACCACCGCTTTGCGCGGCGCGAGACAAGCCGCCCGACGGACGATGGTGTCGGAGCCGGGATCGTAGGAAGCGGTGCGATACCAACCATCACCGCCGGACCGCAGTGGGTCGAGTGCGTCACGACGTAGTGCGCGGTAGTTGTAGGAATCGAGCCAGAAACCCTGTGGTGATCGTCGGCCCCGTGCATGCCGGACCACGGACGGGTTCAGGAAATCATCGGCATGCAGCACGATCACGGGTCGAGTGTGAAGCCGCTTCACGAGTTCGGTGGTGAATGTGGTCTTCCCGCTGCCATCGACGCCATCAACAGCGACGAGGGCACGCTCGAGCGCAACCCCTTTCAATATCCGTGCGGCGATCGTCTGGAAAACATCGACCATCGAACAAGTATTGCCGTACAGGCGCGCTCTGTCGGTGGCACACTCGACGACCGCGAGTAGACAACCGACGAGCAGTGTCGAAGCGTTCAGTAGACACTGGACACCGGTGCCCTGCGAGTGAATCAGTGATTTGAGGCTCGACACAGCTCCTCACCATCCGTGCCATCGGGAACGCGAAAACACCGCCATCTTCGACTGCAAGTCACACGGAAACCCGCGCCGGGGATTTACGTCGAAAAAGCCTGGGATGCAGCTATTTTCGACATCGTGGATCGGCTACGGGCGGGGTCCGACCGCCGACCAGAACCCCGCCCCCCTTGCGTCGGCTCTCGAAACCGGCGGTTCCGTCGCGTCATCCCTCGCCGCCCAACTATCGTCCGGCGAGCTCGGCGACGACCGGAGCGAACCTTTCGGCGAAGTCGGCGCCGAAGATGAAATAGGAGAAGCCGATCTCCTCCCGTCGCCGCTGGATTTCCTCGGCGGCGGCGGCCGGGTCGTCCGGAAGTACGGTCAGCGCGTCCGCCGCGCGCAGCGCGGCAGGGTCGGTGTCGGGGGGCGCCATGTGCGGCGCGACAGTGTCGCCGATGACCGGCACGGCGAGCGCGAGCTCGATGTCCGGAACGGCGCGGAAGTCGTGTGCCAGCCGCGCGACTTCGGTCCGAGGCTGATCCCCCAACGCGAAGGTGACCGTGTCCGCGACCTCGGCCGCCAACGCCCGGGCCTTCGGACCGAGTACGGCCATCGCCACCGGCGTGTGCATGTCGGGGCCATCGAGATCGCGCAGCGCCCTGACGGTCTCACCAATCTGTGCCAGCCGCTCGTGCGGCGGGACGACGGGCAGTCCCTTGTCGCGGAGCTCGTCCTCAATTCCTGGCCTGCCGGTGCCGATGCCCATCTCAAAGCGACCGTCGGTCAGTAGCGACAGCGAGTGTGCTTCCCACGCCGTCATCCAGGCCGGGCGTAGCGGAGAGGCATACACCCAGGTGCCCACGCGCAGGTCGGTACGGGCCGCGACGGTGGCAAGCATGGGGCCAGGCGCCGGTTGTGTGAGAGGGAAGTCGGGCACCAGCAGCGTCGAGTAGCCGCTGTCGGCGATGCGGCGCACACGGTCCAGCCACGTCGGCAGGTCAGTTCTGAGCGGGGCAACGACCCCGAATCGAAACGGTCTCGTCATGCCTGAATTCCTCTCTGTGGTCGGCGAGATCACTTGCCAGCCACCTTTGGGGTAGGCCCATGATCATCTCCTTCGGTACATCCAGAGATATCGACGACGGATCAACCCGAAATTCATCGGTGCAGCCGAGATCGTGTCCACGCTCCGGCGAACGGCCCTGAACTCGGCATTTTGGTGCGTTGACCCTCTCGAGCTCAGTGGCACACGCCGACTAAACGAGCCATTAGTCCTGTTGAAGAGGACTCCGAACATAGCTGAAGAGGACTCCCAGCATCGACAGTCCCGGCCCAATGTTCAACAAATGTGTCGAAAACGGTTGGTGTTCAACAAGTCCTGTCGGGCCTTTCTCGTACAGTCGCGCCCATGACCGACACCTCCGGCGCGGCATCGGCGCTCGCCCTCGAAGGTGATGTCCTCGACCCGATCGGAGGCGGCGGCGCACTCGTCGGCTACGCGCGGGTGTCGACGACCGGGCAGCTGCTCGACCGCCAGCTACATGCGCTGACGGCCGCCGGATGCCAGAAAATCTTCGCGGACAAGAAATCCGGCAAGAACGCCGAGCGCGAAGAACTGTGGCGTTGTCTCGAGTACCTGTGCCCCCGGCGACACCCTCGTGGTGCCCGCCCTGGACCGCCTCGGCAGATCCTGCAAAGCGTCATCGCGATCGTCGCCAGTCTGTAAGCGCGGCATCGGATTCCGGTCCCTGGACGAAGCGCTCGACACACCACCCGGCGGCCGGTTGGTCTCCGTATGTTCGCCGCGCTGGGCGTAGTTCATCCGCGAGCCGATCGTCGACGGCACCGACGAGGGCCTGGTCGCCGCCCGAGCCAGGCAACGCCTCCGCCGGCCACCGAACAGATCCGCCAGGCCCGCGCTATCCTCCCCCGCCCGGAGGAGGCGGTGTCCTCGGCCACGCGGCTGGTCGGTGTCTCGCGGCACCCCCTACAAGCACATCTCTGCCTCGACCAACGTTTGCCATGCCGCTGCCTTACGCGCGCAGTTGGCCACCCTGCAACACCGGTGCCGTTGCATGGTGAGCTGTGCCTCCAGCACACCAAGTGGCTCGTCCGGTGCGTCATGCGGAAACCCGACCGGCCAGTACGCGGCGGTGTTCATCTCACTCAGCTCCCTGCTCACACGATGCAATCTCTTGACGGACTGCCCTTCGAGTACCCGTCCTGGCCACGGCCACACCACGGCGACGACCGCGACCATGACTCCCCGCACCGCAGCCAAGCCGACCGCGAATGCCTGCCACCCCTGCATACCGGTCACCGAATCTCGGTGTCCGACACGGCGATCGGCACTCCCCCGTCCGGAAACGCTTTCATGAGCTCCCGAGTATTGGCCCACTTCGCAAGCATCCTGACCGACGGACGGCTGATCTACTTCGCAGACTTGGGCCTCGCCGACTTCGATCTTTCCGCCGAGGAGACTGACTTCTTCCGGAATCACAGCGCATACGACCACTGCTACATCGCAAGTCACCTGCTCCGTCACATTCTCCTCGGTAAACAGCGTGACAGAACGAAATACAAAGCGTTCCTGCGCGATTGGGGCGCAGAACCACCGATGTAAAGCCCGAGTTCGCCGCGATCATCATGTACGGGCCAGCGATGATCCTGAACAACTTCCACCGCGATCTGCTCTGGAGTAAGCGCACACCCGTCCCGGAACTCGGGCTCGCCGGCTACCCGGAAACCGTTGGTCGTGAGCCACTGGCAGATCTACTGAGAAATGTTCTGCCACAACGACGAATCGGATTACCGATGACTTGTCGAGTACTCGGTCCGTATGACGCCAGCATACAGGATCTCTGGAACCCGGAATTACGCGGAACGGTGGTTCAGCCGACCGAGAGTTTCACCACCGGATCGGGGCCAAGGTCGGTGACGTATACGTTGCCCGCCGTGTCGACCGCGACACCCTGGGGGTTCTTCAGGCCGGTGAATGGCAGCGGGGTCGGCGTCGACGCGCCCGCCGCCATCATCACCACCCATTTGTTACCCCAGTCGACGACGTATACGTTTCCCGCCGCGTCGACCGCCAAACCCTGGGGATCTTTGAGCCCGGTGAACGGGAAAATGGTCGGCGCCGACGCGCCCGCCGCCAACCGCGTCACATGCTCGGTACCCAATTCGGTGACGTATACGTCGCCCGCAGTGTCGACCGCCACACTATCGGGACCTTGGAGGCCCATCAACGGCAGCGTCGTCAGCGCCGACCCATCCGCCGTCAATTTCATCACCCGATCATTACCCCGGTCGGCGACGTATACGTCTCCCGCGCTGTCGACCGCCACACCGTGGGGATCCTTCAGGCCAGGGAACGGTAGTGGGGTCGGCGTCGAGGCGCCCGCCGCCAATTTCATCACCCGATCGTTACTCGTGTCGCTGACGTATACGTTGCCCGCCGTGTCGACTGTCACATCCTGGGGATTCTTCAGGCCGGTGAACGGGAGCGGGGTCGGCGTCGAGGCGCCCGCCGCCAATTTCATCACCCGATCGTTACCCATGTCGGTGATGTATACGTTGCCCGCCGTGTCGACCGCCACACCGGTGGGCAGGCTAACGTCGGTGAACGGTAGCGGAGTCTGCGGCGAGTAGCCCCCGGCGATAGGTGTGGGCGCGTTGCCATCGCCGCCTGATTCTCGTTGGAAGCCGATGAAGACAGCTACGGCGGCCGCCACCGTAACCGCGACTGCGGCGGCGAGCAGCCCGGCGGTCTTGGGCGACAATCTGATTCGCCGCGTTTGGCGCGCAGCCACGCCCCCGGTGGTGCTGACCGCGGAATCGTCTACCACGGCGCAGGCCGCCGCGGCCAGCTCGCGCACGGTCTGGTAGCGCTCGTCGGGGTTTTTGGCCATTCCCTTGGCGATGACCGCATCGAACGCAGGCGGTACCTCGGGTGTAGTGGTGCTGGGACGCGGCGGCGGGGTGTGCAGGTGGTGGGCGATCACACCTTGCACCCCCGCTGCGCTCGCAAACGGCGGACGACCGGTCAGGCACTCATACAGCACGCATGTCAACGCGTATACGTCCACTCGGGCATCGGCCTTGATCTCCGCGCCGATCTCCTCCGGCGCCATGTAGGCGATGGTGCCGATGGTCTCGCCGATCGTGGTCAGCGTACGGTCGTCGGCGGCGTGGGCGATCCCGAAGTCGATCAGGGAGGCGAACTCATCGGCCCCTAGCAGGATGTTGGTGGGTTTGACGTCGCGGTGGACCAGCCCGGCGTCGTGGGCCGCCTGCAGCGCGCCTGCCACCTGTGCGACGATCGCCACCGCCCGCTGCGGCGACAAGGCCCCTTCTTGCGTGATCACCTTGCGCAGGTCGGTGCCCTCGATCAAGCGCATATTCAGATAGAGCCGACCGTCGATGTCGCCGAAGTCGTGGATGGGGATCACATGCGGCTCGGTCAACTGCGCTACTGCCCGGCACTCCCGGCGGAACCGCTCGCGCAGCTGCTCGTCATCCGCGAAGCGCTCGGGCAACACCTTGAGCGCCACCACCCGATTGGTCAGCGAATCATGCGCCCGCCACACCTGGCCCATGCCACCCTGACCGAGCAGCGACAGAAGCCGATAACGTCCGAAAGCCTCCGCTGGCCCCCGAGTGGGGTCCCCGCCACTCAATGCCGTGTCATCCATTGCGCCGTCCCATGACCACCCGACTGGCAAACGGTGTACTTGCCTGCATTCCAACCCCCCGCCCGCGAGCGGGTGGCCCTCACTAGTTGATTTAGCCAGGCCGACAGTCGAGAGTCGGCGCTATCGTCGGCGCGCGAATTTCCCAGCCCATGCTCATGCCGGCAAGTACGCGGCCGGGCACTGCCCCGCAACCGGTGCGAGTGCGCGGATCGTGTCCAGAAATCCGCCAACAAACCTGTAGCAACTTCAGCGTACCTCTGAGCCATACGATCAACTTCGTGAATCCGGCCGTCCAACACCACTCGGAGGCCAGGCCAGATTGCATAAAGGCCGGTCCGACAGTGAACCGATTCCTATGCCCGGGTGCCGACCGGTAGGCCCCCGTCCAGCACCGATCAATATCAGGAACTCCTGGAACGTCGCGACTGAAGGACGAAACGCATCGGCCGTCCGGCAGGCGTGGCGGACGGAATGTGTTCATCGCGGCAGGATTTCGGCAGAGCGATTGCGCGCTACGTGCACATCGGTGGCCGATACCGCGAGCGGGAGAAATCGCGCCACCGCGCCCTAGGCCTACTCAGCGATCGATTCGACGCTCACGCCTTTCCATTGGGTGCGCCATCCGGCAGCTGTAGCAGGCCGCGTGCCACGAGCCCCAGCACCTGCTCGAGCGCGAAATCGATGTCGGCCCGGGTCGTGGGCAAGGGCCCGTCGACGAGCAGACCTGCCAGGCCGTGGACGGCCGACCAAGCGGCGATAGCGGCCCCAGGCCTTCGGTTCGAGTCCAGCAGGCCGGCCGCCTGTGCCTCGTCGAGAACCTGATTGAGGATTTCGAATGGTTCGGCACTCTCCGGTGGCGACTCGACCTCTTCGGCGGGCTGTGAGTCCCGGCTGTTGGTGTCGGCCGGGGGGTGCGAATAGAAGGCGGTGCGAAACAATCCGGGTTCGGTCAACGCGAAGTCGATGTACGCGGTCCCCACGGCGCCGAGCCGCAAGACGGGATCGGCAGCGCTGTCCACGCCTCGACGCATCTGCGCGGCCAGTTCGCTACGCGCAGAGCGCGATACATCCGCGAGCAGTGCCTCGCGGTCGGCGAAGTGGCGATAGGCGGCCGAGTGCGATACCCCGGCCACCCGCGCCGCCTCCCGCAGGATCACTCGGTCCGGTCCGCCCTCCCGTGCCAACGCGACGCCCGCGTCCACCAGAGCCGTTCGCAACGAACCGTGGTGGTAGGGCTTTTGCCGATTCCTGGAGGGCCCGACTGAGCTCATACGTCAAGGATCGCACATCAGTGTTGACACTGGTCACATCGGTGCCTGCGCATGGCAGTCGTGCCGATGAATCGGCTGGACCGGTTCGACAGTATGCAGGGGCCCCCACCCCGTGCACCCGCGATACTCGGGCGAGTCGGCATTGTGGCGTGCCGTGAAACCCGCCTCGGACGAACGCGCCGGTGTGACATTCACGACCTTGGCCGACACCCCATCGTCGTAGCTCCGGACTGTGTCACGGCAATTCGAGATCCTGATCCATCCGAACGGTGGCCCGCCGGTATCCGCAACGCTCGGTATTGCATGCAGGTTCAGCAGGTCACAATCTCCATCAGACCCGCGAACGTGGCGATCACCGCCCACTCGCGGCGTACGCCCTTCATGTCCGCTTCTTGACGGATGCCGACCTCACAGCGGGGTAGCGGGGCCTTGTGATAGCGCGGCCACGGATAGCATCGATCTTCGTACAGATCGAGGAAACGCCGAGGGGCTTGTGTTGACTACCGACCGTCTTGACCGCTGGAACGCTCACGAGGCTTCGGCGGAGGCGATGATTCCGATCATTGGCAGGCTGTACCGAGAAAAGGGGGTCACCATCCTCCTGCACAGCCGGTCGCTGGTGAACAAATCGGTGATCAGCATTCTGCGGACGCACCGGTTCGCGCGGCAGATCGAGGGTGAGGAACTGTCGATCGAGGAGACGCTGCCATTCCTCGAAGTGCTCAGCAACTTGGACCTGGGGCCGTGCAAGATCGACCTCGGCCGGTTGGTGATGGCCTATCGCACCGATGGTCGCGGGCTGTCGATTCCGGAGTTCACCGGCACGGTGCTGGCCGATGTCACCGACGGCAATAAGGCCGAGGCGCAGGGCCCACGCGACGTGGTGTTGTACGGCTTCGGGCGGATCGGTCGTCTGGTCGCTCGGCTGCTCATCGAGAAGGTCGGGTCCGGCAACGGGCTGAACCTGCGGGCCGTGGTGGTACGCAAGGGTGGCGAGGGTGATCTGGCCAAGCGGGCGTCGCTGTTGCGACGGGATTCGGTACACGGGCAGTTCAATGGAACGATCAAGGTCGACGCCGAGAACGACACGATCATCGCGAACGGCAACGTCATCAAGTTCATCTACAGCGATGATCCGACGACGATCGACTACCCCGCGTTCGGGATCAACGAGGCGATCCTGATCGACAACACCGGCAAGTGGCGTGACCGTAACGGCCTGTCGCAGCACCTGCGGCCCGGCATCGCGAAGGTCGTGCTCACCGCGCCCGGCAAGGGCGACGTCCCGAATATCGTGCACGGCGTCAACCACCGCGACCTCGATCTGTCGGAACAGATCTACTCGTGCGCTTCGTGCACGACCAACGCGATCGTGCCACCACTCAAGGCGATGGATGACGAGTACGGCATTGTGCGCGGTCACGTGGAGACTGTGCATTCGTTCACCAACGATCAGAACCTGCTGGACAACTTCCACAAGGCCGACCGGCGCGGGCGCTCCGCCCCGTTCAACCTCGTGCTCACCGAAACCGGCGCCGCATCCGCGGTCGCGAAGGCGATGCCGGACTTCAAGGCGAAGATCACCGGCAACTCGATTCGCGTTCCTACACCGGACGTTTCGGTCGCGATCCTGAACCTGCAACTCGAGCGCGAGGTCACGAAGAGCGAAGTGCTCGAGTACCTGCGTCAGGTGTCACTGGCTGGACCATTGAGCCGCAACCTGGATTACACCGCGGCCACCGACGTGGTTTCGAGCGACTTCATCGGCTCCCGCGCGGCATCCATCGTCGACGCCAACGCCACCATTGTCGACGGCGACACCGCGATCCTTTACCTCTGGTATGACAACGAATTCGGCTATTCGTGCCAGGTAGTGCGGACGGTGCAGTACATCTCGGGCATCGAGTATCCGACCTACCCGCAGTTGGGTAAGCAAGATCGCACCGACGCCGTTCCCACACCGGCCACGGCCGCCGCACGTTAGTTCGCACGGTCGACTCCGGCCATTGCGGTTTTTCCGCGGCGACCGACCTCGCCCGTGCACTCGAGAAGCAACTGTAGTTTGCCCAGAAAGCTGGCGACCACGCAACGTAGGTGGCCGACTTGTTTGGGCTACACACCCGCTATCGGGGAATCGAATCCTCCTGCGTCCGAACAGCGACGGGCCTGCCCCGCCAGCAAGGTCGGCGCCATCCGCGGGCACGATGTCGAAGAAAAATGGGGTTGTTCGTCGGCATGCCAGTAGCGGTCACCTCAGGAATTCGCGGACTGCGCCGAGCCACTGGTCTGGCTGATCGATGTGCGCCATGTGGCCTGCCTCGTCGATCACCACCGGCCGTGCGGAGGGAATCAGGGCAGCCGCCTCGGTGGTGAGTGTCGCGGGGAAGATCATGTCTTGCCGGCCGTGTAGCAGTAACAACGGCACGTCGAGTTCGGCCAGTCGCCGCGCCGCGTTCTCGTATCGGGGCGAGGGCAATGCGCCTGCCACCATGGGCCGCATCCATTCGGCGGAGAACCGGATGGCCGCGAGACGCCGCAGGTAGTCGGGTAGGGCTGCTGGCCGCCAGATATTTGCCGAGGCTCCGGCGATGGCTGCTGCGCGGGTAAGGCCGGCACCGGCCAACGAGCTCTCGGACCACACTTGCGCCTCCCTGGCGCGACGCTCTTCCCGAACCTGCCATCCGGCGAAGGCGTCTGCGGGCACCGGCAGGACGCTGCTGGACGCAATGATCAGCCGTCGTACCCGGTCAGGTGCATCCAAGGCGAGACGTTGGGCGATCAGGCCGCCGTATGAGAACCCCAGCACGTCGGCTCGGGCGACACCGTATGCATCGAGCAGCGCCGTCAGATCCCCGACAACAGTGTCCGGGGTGTATTCGTCGTCTCGAAGTCCCTGGGTGGATCGGCCGCAGCCGCGCAGATCCGGCAGTATCAGCCGATGCGTCCCTGCCAACTCGACGAGCGGTTCGCGCAGATAGCTGTGATCCCAGTCCGGTCCACCGTGGATAACCAACAGTGTTCGCCGCGCCGGACCGGCGGAGTGTGCGACAAAGAGCGTCACCGCGGGATCCGCGGACACTGGCACAACCTGCTCGACAAACACTTCGCTCAGTCTTCCATCCACTTTGCGCGTCAATGACTGATCGAGTGGCCGCATAGGCTGGCGGCACGATTCATCATGTGCAGGTGGGGTGCCCGGCGGGCAGCGAGGATCGTCAGCGAGCCTTCTACGAGGGGGTTCTCGGATGGACAGAACTACCGAAACCACCGCTGCTGGCGGCTCGCGGTGGCTGCTGGTTCCAAGTCCCCGGGCTCAGTGGGCCCGACGGAGAGTTGCACGTGGGTGTCGAGCAGGACTTCCGCCCCGCACATAGAGCTCACCCGGCGTTCGTCGTCGATATTGACGCAACAGCCGGTACCCTTGTGTCCGCTGGGTTTCCGGTCGAGTGGGCCGATCCGGCCGAGATCCCTGGACGCCGCCGCTTTCACACGCGCGATGGCGACGGCAACCGGCTGGAGTTTCTCTCCTCTGAAGGCCACTGAACAACCGGCGACATGCAGAAGCCAATCAGACTGCCGGACAACGAGCTGATACGTCGTTCGGCCATCGGGCAAGGGATTCTCCGACACGAACCGGCCCGGCTGCCTCTGGCGCCCGGTCGTGACATGCACGCAGGAATGCCTCGCTCGCGAGACCCCGGTCGTCATGACGCCAACCCAGCCGGTCCGCCCATGTCGTGAGAACTCCATCGCCAAACCGTGGAGGTCGTGACACGCATCGACGTGAGCGATCACAATTTACCAAACGCGCAACTCCTTGACACGGGGCAAATGTTCGCGCTAACAATGTTTGCGTTAACATTGTTAGGAGCGTCACAGTGGCGGACGAGTATGTGGTCGGTGTCGACTTCGGGACGTTGTCCGGGCGGGCACTTGTTGTCAGGGTGCGGGACGGGGCCGAGTTCGGTAGTGCGGTAAGCGAATACCGGCATGGGGTCATCGATCGAGTGCTGCCTGTGACGGGCGCTGAGCTGCCGCCGGATTGGGCGTTGCAGGATCCCGAGGATTATCTCGACGTCTTGCGGGCGGCGGTGCCGGAGGCGCTGGCCGAGGCGGGGGTCGACCCCGGCGATGTCATTGGGATCGCTACCGATTTCACGGCGTGTACGGTGCTGCCCACACTTGCCGATGGGACGCCGCTGTGTCGGGTGCCGGAGTTCGCGGGGCGTCCGCATGCCTATCCGAAGTTGTGGAAACACCATGCGGCACAAGCACAGGCGGATCGGATCAACACCCTCGCCCATGAACGGGCCGAACCGTGGATCAATCGGTATGGCGGCAAGATCTCGGCGGAGTGGGAGTTCGCCAAGGCGCTGCAGATGTTGGAAGAGGATCCCGAAATCTATGCCAGGGCCGAGCGCTTCATCGAGGCTGCGGACTGGATTGTCTGGCAGCTGTGCGGCAGGGAGACCCGCAACGTCTGTACGGCTGGTTACAAGGGAATTCACCAGGACGGTAGTTGGCCGAGCAGCGACTACCTGGCTGCGCTGAATCGGGACTTCGCCGACTTCGCTGTCGGCAAGCTGGTCCACCCGCTGTCCCCGCTCGGGGGCCGTGCCGGAGGCCTGACCGAGCGGGCAGCGGGATGGACGGGGCTGCGGCCTGGGATCGCGGTCGCGGTGGGCAACGTCGATGCGCATGTCACCGCGCCCGCTGCGCGGGCTGTCGAGAATGGGCAACTGCTCGCGGTCATGGGCACGTCCACCTGCCACGTCATGAACAGTGACCACCTCGCTGAGGTCCTTGGAATGTGCGGCGTGGTGGATGGCGGAATCATCAGTGGCAGTTGGGGTTACGAGGCGGGGCAAAGTGGGGTCGGCGATATTTTCGCGTGGTATGTCGACTCGTCGCTGCCGGGGCGCTATCACACCGAGGCTGCCGCGCGCGGCATGGACGCCCACGCCTATCTGAGTGAGCTGGCGCAGCGGCAGCGAGTCGGTGAACACGGGCTGGTCGCATTGGACTGGCACAACGGAAATCGCTCGGTGCTCGTCGACCATGATCTGTCCGGGGTGCTGGTCGGCCTCACACTTGCGACGAAACCCGAGGACATCTATCGCGCATTGCTGGAGGCCACCGCCTTCGGCACCCGCACCATCATCGAAACCTTCAATGCCGCAGGTGTTCCCGTTCGCGAACTGGTGATTGCCGGTGGCCTGCTGAAGAACTCGTTGCTGATGCAGATCTATGCCGATGTGACGCGGTTACCGCTGTCGATCATCGGCTCGGATCAGGGCCCGGCGCTCGGCTCGGCCATCCATGCCGCTGTCGCCGCCGGGGCCTACCCGGATGTTCGTGCCGCCGCCAAGGCGATGGGCCGGTCGAACCGCAACGCCTACCTCCCCGATCCCGACCGCGCCGCCGCCTACGACGCCATCTACGCCGAATACCAAGCCCTACACGACCATTTCGGCCACGGCGGCACCGAGGTGTTGCACCGGCTGCGGCGTATCCGCAACGACGCACGAAGGGAAGTCGCTACCGCATGAGTGAGCGAACGGCCGCGGCCGCTATTACCGTCCTGCGCGAGCAGCTGGTCGATCTGCATCGAGAACTACTGCGCTGGGGTCTGGTGGTGTGGACCGCGGGCAATGTCTCCGCCCGGGTACCCGGCGAGGAATTGCTGGTCATCAAGCCGAGCGGGGTGTCCTATGACGAACTCACCCCGAATTCGATGGTGGTCTGCGATTTCGACGGCAAGCTGGTCGAAGGCGATCTGGCACCGTCGAGCGATACCGCCGCGCACGCCTATATCTATCGAGCGATGCCCGAGGTGGGCGGCGTGGTGCATACGCATTCGACCTATGCGAGCGCGTGGGCCGCACGCGCGGAACCGATTCCGTGCGCCCTGACCGCGATGGCCGATGAGTTCGGCGGCGAAATTCCGGTCGGCCCCTTCGCACTGATCGGCAACGACGATATCGGCCGAGGTGTGGTCGCGACGCTGTCGGGCCACCGCTCCCCCGCCGTCCTGATGCGCAATCACGGCGTCTTCGCGGTCGGGCACGACGCGCGTGCCGCGGTCAAGGCGGCCGTCATGTGCGAGGACGTGGCTCGCACCGTGCATATCGCGCGCCAGCTCGGTGAACCGGTCACCATCGCGCAGGCCGATGTGGACAGCCTGCACGACCGCTACCAGAACGTATACGGCCAGCACTGAATTCCGGCCGCCGACAAAGGAGTACGTCCTCGATGAACCCGAAACCACGCATCGGCCTACTCGGCATCATGCAGGCCCTCTACGACGACATGATCCCGGGCATCGCCGAGCGCCAGGACCGCTACGCCCACGACATCGCCGAACAACTCGCCGATCTCGCCGACTGGACAGTCGGACGCCCGGTCAAGGATCGGCGTGACGCCGAGGCGGTCATGCGCGAATTCGTCAATGCCGATCTCGACGGCGTCATGGTGGTGATGCTCACCTACGGCCCGGCGATGCGGGTGGCCCGGTTGTTCAACGAGAACCGACTTCCGGTGCTACTGGCCAATATTCAGCCCGAGCCGAACGTCACCCCCGCCTGGGATATGGCGGATATGACCTACAACCAGGGCATCCACGGAGCCCAGGACACCGCGAATGCGATGGTCCGCGCCGAGCGTCCGTTCACGGTGGTTACCGACGACTGGAGAAGCGCGGAATTCGCCGCGCGCGTCGACCGTTGGGCGCGGGCCGCGCGAGCCGTCACCGCATGGCGGTCGCTGAAGGTCGGCGTATTCGGCTATGCCATGAACGATATGGGCGATATACGCGTCGACGAGAACGCCCTATTGCGGGCGCTCGGCCCGGAGATCAGCTTCGTGGCGCCGGGCGACCTCTACCGCGGCAGCCAGGCGGTTACCGATGACGAGGTGGCGGCGCTGATGGCCTGGGAGGACGGGGAATTCGCGATCGATCCGGCACTGACCGACGCGGAACGCGAAGACCACGCCCGGATGCAAATCGCCATCGAACGCATTCTCACCGACCGCGGCTACGGTGCGTACTCGACGCATTTCGATGCGATCGGCGAGGACGGCCGGTTCCAGCGGCTGCCGCTGGCCGCAGCATCGAGCCTGATGGCCAAGGGCTACGGCTATGGCGCGGAAGGCGACGCGATGGCCGCCGCCATGGTGTACGCGGGACATCAGCTGATCGGTGACGGCCATTTCACCGAGATGTACGCGATGGACTTCCCCTCCGACTCGATCCTGATGAGCCATATGGGCGAAGGGAATTGGCGCATCGCGCGCACCGACGAGCCGGTCCGGCTGATCCGGCGCGAGCTCGGCATCGGCAAGCTCGACGAACCGCCGACCTTCGTGTTCCGCTACCAGCCGGGGCCCGCGACGCTGGCCTGTCTGGTTTCGCTCGGCGGCGAAAAATTCCGAATGGTGGTGGCCGAGGGCGAGGTGCTCGACAGTCAGCAACTGCCCGCGCTGGAGATGCCCTACGGCCAGTTCCGGCCCGCGAGCGGCGTGCGTGCCTGCATGGATGGCTGGCTCACCGCCGGCGGACCGCACCACCAGGTCATGAATATCGGCCAGCACGCCGCCGACTGGCAGGTCTTCTGTCAGCTCGCCGGCATCGAGTTCGTCCAGGTCTAGTCAAGGAGTTGTGCCATGCCCACCATCAACCGACGCGGACTCTTCGCCGGCGCCGCCGGTGTCGCCGCACTGTTGGCCGCCGCCGCGTGTTCCGTTGAGGACAGCGGGAGTTCGTCCGCGACCGGCGGCATGATCGGCATCGCCATGCCGACGAAATCCTCCGAACGCTGGGTCGCCGACGGTAACAATATCGTCAAACAATTCAAGGACCTCGGCTACGACACCGATCTGCAGTACGCCGAGGACGTCATCGAAACGCAGGTTTCGCAGATCGAGAACATGATCACCCGTGGCGTCAAAGCCTTGGTGATCGCGGCGATCGACAACAAATCGCTCACCGGCGTACTGCAGCAGGCCAAGACGAACAAGATTGCGGTGATCGCCTACGACCGACTCATTCGCGACACCGCGAATGTCGACTATTACGCCACCTTCGATAACTTCAAAGTCGGTGTGCTGGAAGCGAATTACATCGCCGACCGACTCGGCCTGCGGGATGGTAAGGGCCCGTTCTCGATCGAACTGTTCGCCGGTTCTCCCGATGACAACAACACCTACTACTTCTTCAACGGCGCCATGTCGGTGATCCGGCCCTATCTCGACTCCGGCAAGCTGGTCGTGCGCTCCGGACAAACCGCCGTCGATCAGGTGACCACCCTGCGCTGGGACGGCGCAACCGCCCAGTCCCGGATGGAGAACCTGCTCAGCGCCAATTACTCCACCACGAATATCGATGCCGTGCTGTCCCCCTACGACGGCCTCAGCATCGGCATCGTCTCGGCCCTCAAGGCGGTCGGTTACGGCAGGGGCGATAAGAAGATGCCGGTCGTCACCGGTCAGGACGCCGAGAAGGCGTCGGTGAAGTCGATCATCGCCGGCGAGCAGACCATGACCGTGTTCAAGGACACCCGCGACCTCGCCAAACGCGCCGTGCAGATGGTCCATGCGATCCTCACCAGCGGCACGCCGGAAACCAATGACACCACTTCCTACGACAACGGCGCCAAGAAGGTGCCGTCGTATCTGCTGCAGCCCGTCTCGGTCGATAAGGACAACTACCGGAAGGTGCTCATCGACTCCGGCTACTACTCCGAGCGCGACTTCGCCTGACGACCAGGAAAGGGCTGCCCGCATGGCCGAGTCAGGGCCCGGAGGCGGCGGCCTGCGTAACCACGGAGGGCCCCTCGGGCATGCAGAAAAGGACACTGCCCATGACAAAGCACATTCTCGAAATGCGCGGAATCACCATGGAATTCCCGGGTGTGAAGGCGTTGGACGCGGTGGATTTCGCGGTGGCCGACGGCGAGATCCACGCGCTGGTCGGCGAGAACGGCGCGGGCAAATCCACGCTCATGAAGGTGGTCAGCGGCGTCTATCCGCACGGCTCCTACAGCGGACAGATCCGCATGGACGGTACCGATGTGGCGTTCAAGGATATTCGCGGCAGCGAGGCGGCGGGTATCGCGATCATCCACCAGGAATTGGCGCTGGTGCCGCAGCTTTCGATCGCGGAGAACATCTTTCTCGGCAATGAACGGCTGCGCAGCTGGACCGTCGACTGGCACGAGACCAACAGGCAGGCGATGCTGCTCATGCGGCAGGTCGGTCTCGTCGAGGATCCCGAAACCCTGGTCGCCGCTCTGGGCGTCGGTAAACAGCAACTCGTGGAAATCGCCAAGGCGCTGTCCAAACAGGTGCGATTGCTCATCCTCGACGAACCGACCGCGGCACTCAACGAGACCGACAGTGCGAGCCTGCTCGCGCTGCTGCGGCAACTGCGTGCACAGGGCATCACCTCGATCCTGATCTCGCACAAGCTCAATGAGGTTTTGGCAGTTGCCGATTCGATCACCGTGCTGCGCGACGGCCGGACCATCGAGACCCTGGATGCGGCGGCCGCGGAGGTTACCGAGGATCGCATCATCAAAGGTATGGTCGGTCGCGATCTCGACCATCGGTTCCCGCCGCGGGAGGATCCGCAGATCGGCGAGGTGTTCTTCGAGATCGCCGATTGGAATGTCGACCACCCGACCATTGCCGATCGCCGGATCGTGCGGGATGCGGCGCTGAATGTGCGGCGCGGTGAGATCGTCGGTATCGCCGGGTTGATGGGTGCCGGACGCACCGAGTTGGCGATGAGTGTTTTCGGCCGGTCGTATGGTCGCAATATTCGCGGCACGATTCGCAAAGACGGTGCGGTACTGAAAGTTTCGTCGGTGCATGACGCTATCGGCGCGGGGATCGCCTATGTCTCGGAGGACCGTAAGCAATACGGACTGATCCTCGATGAGGACATCCGGCGCAATATGACCCTCGCCAATCTTCCCGCGGTCTCCCGGCACACCGTCATCGATACCCATCGCGAGATCGTCGAAGCCGAGCGCCTGCGCACCCGGCTGACAGTGAAGACGCCGACGGTATTCCAGAAGGTGGGCAATCTCTCCGGCGGGAACCAGCAGAAGGTCGTGCTCGGCAAATGGATCTTCACCGAACCCGATCTGCTGATCCTCGACGAGCCGACCCGCGGTATCGACGTCGGCGCCAAATACGAGATCTATCTGATCGTTCAGCAGCTCGCCGCAGCCGGAAAAGGCGTGCTGATCATCTCCTCGGAACTGCCGGAACTACTCGGCTTGTGTGACCGCGTCTACGCGATGAGCCAGGGCCGCATTACTGGGGAACTCCCGAAACACGAAGCCACACAGGAGGCTGTCATGAAACTGATGACACGCGGAACCGCCACGGCCGAGGCGGTAACCGAATGACGTTGCTGGACAAGCTCGAGGACGACGACTCCGCCGAGGTAATCGCGAAGGCCGTCGAGCGGAAACAGGTCGGTGCGCTCGCGGCCCTGCGTCGCACCCTGCGCGGTAATGTGCGCCAGTACGGCATGATCGTGGCGCTCGTGGTGATCACACTGCTGTTCCAAATCCTCACCACGGCAAAGCTTTCCGACGGCGTCAGCCTCTTGACACCGCTCAATGTCACGAATGTCATCCTGCAGAACGGCTACATCCTGGTGCTCGCCATCGGGATGATGCTGGTGATCATCAACGGGCACATCGACCTATCGGTCGGATCACTGTGCGCGCTGGTCGGTGCGGTGACCGGTATCGCCATCGTGCAGTGGCACTGGCCGTGGCCGCTGGTCGTGCTGGCGGCCGTGGCGATGGGCGCGGCCATCGGTGCGTGGCAAGGATATTGGATCGCCTACGTCAAAATTCCGGCATTCATCGTCACCCTGGGCGGCATGCTGCTGTTCCGTGGTCTGGCGCAACTGGTGCTGAAGGGCCAGTCGATCGGTCCGTTCCCGCAGGGCTTCGTGAATATCGCGGCCGGCTACCTCCCGAATTGGTTGCCGCTGCATGCCGTTCAATTCGCCGGGTTCAACGGAATCGCCATCCGGCTGCGCGTCGGCGAGCTGAACGGTTTGACATTGCTCATCGGCGTGCTCGCGGTAGCAGCCCTGGTGTGGTCGCAATGGCGGGTGCGGCAGCGCCGTTACTCCTATGGCCTGCCTGCCGGACCGCGCTCGCTGTTCATCGCGAAGTTGGCGTCGCTCGGCGCGGTCATCCTGGCATTCAGCTTCGTATTGGCGTCCTATAACGGGATTCCGATCATCGGCGTCATTTTGATCGTGTTGATCGTGCTGTATTCGTTCGTCATGAACCGCTCGGTGATCGGGCGCCGGATCTACGCCGTCGGCGGCAATGAGAAGGCCGCACAACTTTCCGGGGTGAACACCAAGGCCAATACGTTCTGGGTTTTCGTGAACATGGGCGTGCTCGCGGCTCTGGCGGGCGTCATCTTCGCGGCCAGGCTCGGTGCGGCAACTCCGAAGGCGGGACAGAACTTCGAGCTCGACGCTATCGCCGCGGCGTTCGTCGGCGGCGCGTCGGCCAGCGGCGGTATCGGTACGGTCGTCGGCGCCATTGTCGGAGCGCTGGTGATGGGCGTGATGAACAACGGCATGTCGATGCTCGGCGTCGGCAGCGACTGGCAGCTGGTCATCAAGGGCCTGGTGCTGCTGGCCGCGGTGGCGTTCGACGTCTACAACAAGAAGCGCGCGGCGGCCTGAGCACTCACCGCTGGGCCGGTGCCGCCGTGCTGTCGCGCGTGACCAGCGTCGGCACCACCGACGGCGATGCCGGTTCGGCGGCGGTGCCGTCGAATTCCAACAGGCGCAACAACATCTGCATGCTGCGGCGGCCCACCTCGTCGAAGTCCTGTCGGATGGTCGTCAGCGGCGGCGATAGGTAGGCGGCTTCCGGAATATCGTCGAAACCGACCACCGAGATGTCGGCGGGTACCCGGATGCCGCGTTCGGTGAAGGCGCGCAGCAGGCCCAGCGCCATCTGGTCATTGGCCGCGAAGACCGCGGTCACATCGGGCTGTGCGGCGAGCAGCAGTCCCGCTTCGTAGCCGGAGCGGGCACTCCAATCCCCGCCGATCACCGGAGGAATCGGCGCACCTGCGGCCTCCAGCGTGCTTCGCCAGCCCTCGATGCGGTCGCGCGCCTCCAGCCAGTCACTGGGACCGGCGACCTGCCATACCGTGCGATGTCCCAGGTCGAGCAGATGCTGGACGGCCAGCCGGGCACCCTCGACCTGATCCACCGAAACCGATGGCAAGCCGCTGTCCTGTCCGGTCTCTACCGCGACGGCCAGCAGGCGTTCAGGCAGATTGTGCAGTGCCGCGGCGGCCGCCATCTGCGGGGCGATGACGATGATCCCGTCCACGCCCTGATCGGCCAGACTGTTCGCGGCAGCCAACACACTGGAGCGGTCCACCGTCTCCAGCGCGAAGATGCTGACACCGTAACCCGCTGTGCGAGCGGCACGTTCGATGCCGAGCAGGGTGCACGCCGGGCCGTACAGAATGGTGTCGAAACTGACCACGCCGAGCATATTCGAGCGCCTGCTGACCAGGCCCCTGGCCATGGCGTTGGGGCGGTAGCCGAGTTGCTCGACGGCGCGCAGCACTCGCTCACGGGTCTCCGGCCGCACGTTCGCGCTGCCGTTGAGCACCCGCGACACGGTCTGGTGGGAGACTCCGGCGAGTTTGGCGACATCGGTCATGACCGCCGGGCGCGCACCCGTCGGCCGAACCGCCGTTGAGATGTCCCCGGCGGCAAATCCGTCCCTGTCCCTCACATCCCACCTTCCAAGCGTCGCGTCGAATAGTCGTCCCGGTTCCCCCAGGTTAACGCTCACACAGCCGGTGGCCGCACCACGACCCGAACCACCGCACCGACCTCGGCAACCGATATCCGGTCGTCGCCATCAGATTACGGCCGTCAGAGCTCTTGACTAGAAGAATGTGAGCGCTAACACTAACAGGACTACCGCACCTCGGTGCAACGCGTTTCACAATTCGAGGGAGAGCCTGATCGTGTTGAAGAGGCTTCTGATCACCGCCAGCGCACTTGTTTTCACCGCAGCCACGGCCGTCGGCTGCGGCAGCTCGGGAAGCGACCAGACCGTACTCGGGTTCTCCCAGGTTGGCGCCGAAAGCGGTTGGCGCACCGCGAATACGAAATCGATCCAGGACGCCGCGGCCGCGGCCGGCATCCAGCTGAAATTCGCTGACGCCCAACAGAAACAGGAAAACCAGATCAAGGCGATCCGCACCTTCATCCAGCAACGCGTGGATGTCATCGCATTCTCCCCCGTCGTCGCATCAGGATGGGACACCGTCCTGAAGGAGGCCAAGGACGCCAAGATTCCGGTGATCCTCACCGACCGGGCGGTCGACTCGGCCGATACCTCGCTGTATGTGACCTTCCTCGGCTCGGATTTCGTCGAAGAAGGTCGCAGGGCGGCGAATTGGCTCGTCGACGCGACCAAGAACTCGAATGACACCGTGAATATCGCGGAGTTGCAGGGCACCACCGGATCCGCGCCCGCGACCGATCGGAAGAAGGGCTTCCAGGAGGTCATCGGCGCCGACCCGAAGTTCAAGATCATCGCATCGCAGACCGCGGAATTCACTCGCGCCAAGGGTAAAGAGGTCATGCAGGCATTCCTGGCCGCGCACCGGGATATCAACGTGTTGTACGCGCACAACGACGATATGGCCCTCGGTGCGATCCAGGCCATCGAGGAAGCGGGACTGAAGCCGGGTAAGGACATCAAGATCATCTCGATCGATGGGACGCGAGATGCCTTCCAGGCCATGGCCGACGGCAAGATCAATGTGGTCGTCGAATGCAATCCGCTGCTCGGCCCGAAGCTGATGGAGATCACCAAGGAGGTCGTCGCGGGTCACCCGACGCCCAAGCGGATCGTCACCGACGAAGGCGTCTACACCCAGGACCAGGCCGCCGCGGCGCTGCCCACCCGGACGTACTGAGCCGGAGCAGTGCATGTCGGAACCGACTGTCACACCCGCACTTCGGATGTCGGGCATTGTCAAGCGTTTCGCCGGGGTCACCGCACTGTCCGAGGTGGACCTGCGGCTGCTCCCCGGTGAGATACACGCATTGGTCGGTGAGAACGGTGCGGGCAAATCCACCCTCATCAAGGTGCTCACCGGAATTCACGACGCCGATGCTGGAACCATCGAACTCGACGGTCGCCCAGTGCGTTTCACCGGCCCGCAGCAGGCGCTGCGGGCCGGGGTGAGCACCGTCTATCAGGAGGTGAATCTGTGCCCGAATCTGTCGGCCGCGGAGAACATCTACATCGGACGGGAACCGCGGCGCGCCGGTCTTGTCCGATTCGCCGCGATGCGTCGCGATGCCGCCCGGCTGCTGGACAGACTGCATCTGAACATCGATGTGGCTGCCCCGCTCGGCTCGTATTCGCTTGCGGTGCAACAGCTTATCGCCATCGCCCGAGCTGTCGACCTGGATGCGAAGGTTCTCATCCTGGATGAGCCGACCTCATCGCTGGACACCGGTGAGGTCGAGCAACTGTTCGCGGTGATGCGCCGACTCGCCGCCGAAGGTGTGGCAATCGGGTTCGTCACCCACTTCCTCGATCAGATCTTCGAGATCTGCGACCGGGCCACAGTGCTGCGCAACGGCACCCTGGTCGGCGAATATCCGGTAGCACAACTGACCCAGAAGGATCTCATCGCGCACATGCTCGGCACGGCGTTGAGCACGCTCGACGAGATCGAGCACGAGAAGCCGGATCCCGCGGTGGTCGCGCGTCACGATCCGTTGTTGCAGGCGACGGGGATCGGAGGCCGCCGTAATTCCGTCGCGCCGTTCGATCTCACTGTCCGCGATGGCGAGGTGGTCGGGTTGGCCGGGTTACTCGGCTCCGGCCGCACCGAGGTGGCGCGACTGCTGTTCGGTGCCGACCGCGCGTCCACCGGGAATCTCCGCGTTGCGGGCACACCGACGGCGCTGCGCTCGCCGCGCACCGCGATCGACCATCGGATCGCCTTCTGCCCCGAAGATCGCAAATCTCAGGGCCTGATCCTCGACCTGTCGGTGCGCGACAATATCGTGCTCGCGGTCCAGGCCGCGCGCGGTTGGGCCCGGCCGTTGTCTGCGCGCAAGCGTGACGAACTCGTCGCCGGATACATCACCTCGCTGCGGATCGTCCCGGCCGATCCGGATACGCCGGTGAAATTCCTCAGCGGCGGCAACCAGCAGAAGGTGCTGCTGGCCCGCTGGTTGGCCACCCGGCCGAAACTGCTGATCCTCGACGAACCGACGCGCGGCATCGATATCGGCGCCAAGGCGGAGATCCAGCGGCTGGTGGTCTCGCTGTCCGAGGAGGGCATGTCGGTGCTGTTCATCTCCGCCGAACTCGAGGAGGTGCTGCGGCTGAGTCACAAGGTGGCGATCCTGCGCGATCGGCGGCTGGTCGCCGAACTGGTCAACGATGCCACCCTGACCATGGATCGGCTCACCGAAACCATTGCGAGCGGAGCAGTTTCATGACGCTTTTTCGAAACCACCTGTTCTGGCCCGCGGCGGCGCTCATCGCATTGCTGATCGTCAACGTGGCGTTCACGCCCGGCTTCCTCTCGATCCGCATCCAGGACGGACACCTCTACGGCAGCCTGATCGATATCCTGCGCTACGGCGCACCATTGGTGCTGATCTCGCTCGGCATGACGCTGGTCATCGCGACCCGTGGCATCGACCTTTCGGTCGGCACGGTCGTGGCGATCGCGGGCGCGCTTGCCTGTCTGCACATCAGCAATATGCCGAATCAGGCCGATGCCGGTGGCGTCGCCGTCGCCGTACTGATCGCGCTCGGCGTGGCGGTCGTGCTCGGACTGTGGAACGGAGTGTTGGTGGCGCGCTTCGGGATTCAGCCGATCGTGGCGACATTGATCCTGATGGTCGCCGGACGTGGTGTCGCACAGCTGATTACGTCGGGCCAGATCATCACGATCAACAGTCCGCCGTACAAGGTGATCGGTGGCGGCTATCTGCTCGGCCTGCCGGTGCCCGTCCTGGTCGCGGCCGCGGTGTTCACCGGCCTCGCGGTTTTGTTGCGGCGCAGTGCGCTCGGGCTGCTGCTGGAATCGGTGGGCGGCAATGCCGAGGCGGCGCGTCTGGTCGGCATCCGGGCCGGTGGTCTGATCGTCGCCGTATACGCGGTCTGCGCATGCTGTGCGGCCATCGCGGGCCTGATGATCAGTTCGAATGTCTCTGCGGCCGACGGCAATAACGCCGGTCTGTGGATCGAACTCGATGCGATTCTCGCGGTCGTCATCGGTGGTACCGCGTTGACCGGTGGGCGATTTCAACTCGGCGGCACCGTTCTCGGCGCGCTGGTCATCCAGACGCTCACCACCACCATCTACACCGTCGGGGTACCTCCGGAGACGACGTTGGTTTCCAAGGCGGTCGTGGTTATCGCGGTGTGCCTGATCCAGTCACCGGCGTTTCGCGCCAAGGTTTTCCGCCGTCGCCGCCAACCGGTCGGCACTCCATCGACACCGACGGGAGCGACCATATGAACGCGCTGACCGCGGCCGCGGCCAAGGCCCCTGTATTGCGCCGGGCAACGATTCGCGGACACCGCAGCCGGTATGTCCCAGTGCTGGCCACGGCGGCATTGTTCGCCGTCATCTACGGCGTCGGCGTGATCCGCTATCCGGCATTCGGCTATCCGCAGGTTTTCGTGAACCTGTTCATAGACAACGCCTTTCTGCTCGTCCTCGCCGTCGGTACGACCTTCGTGATTCTCACCGGCGGCATCGACCTGTCCGTCGGGGCGGTGCTGGCCTTGTCCACGGTGGTCTCGGCCTGGCTGGTGACCGTGCACGGGTGGCCGCCGTTGCTGGTCATGCCGCTGATGCTGGTCGGGGGCACACTCTTCGGCGCCGGTATGGGCGCGGTGATCCACTACTTCGAGATCCAGCCGTTCATCGTGACGCTGGCCGGTATGTTCCTCGCGCGCGGGCTGGCCTATGTGATCAGCACGGATTCGATCACGATCACCGACCCGGTGTACACCGACCTGGCGCAGCGGCGATTCCGGCTCGGCGGGGACGTATTCCTGACGGTGGGCATGATGGTCGCGCTGGTGATCATCGCGGCGGCCTTCGTCGTTCTGCACTACACCCGGCTGGGTCGCACCGCGTATGCGATCGGCGGCAACGAACAGTCGGCGCTCATGATGGGTCTGCCGGTGGCCAGGACCAAGGTCGCCGTATACGCGATCAGCGGCTTCTGCTCGGCACTCGCGGGCATCCTGTTCACGCTCTACACCCTGTCCGGCTGGAGCCTGCACGCCGTCGGCATGGAACTCGACGCCATCGCCGCGGTCGTCATCGGCGGCACCCTGCTCACCGGCGGCTCCGGATTCGTCCTCGGCTCGGTACTCGGTGTACTGACCCTCGGCGTAATCCAGACCATCATCAGCTTCGAAGGCACCCTGAGTTCCTGGTGGACCAAGATCTTCATCGGCGTCCTACTACTCGCCTTCATCCTGCTGCAGCGCACCATCGGAACACGCGACGGATAGGTAGGTGCCCCGGTTTCGTGCAGGTCGTGTGGAACCACCGCTCACTGCAGGCCGCCGTCGACGTCGATCACCTGTCCAGTGATCCATCCGGCATCGTCGGAGGCGAGGAAGGCGATGACCTTGGCGATGTCACGGGGCCGGCCGATGCGGCCGAGGGCTGTCGCCGCGATCAGCGCCGCACGTTCCGGCGTAGTAAGGATGTCGGCCAACATCGCGGTGTCGACGATGCCTGGGGCGACGGCGTTCACGGTTATACCGCGCGGGCCGAATTCGGCGGCCTGGCAGCGGGTCGCTGCTTCGACGGCGGCCTTGCTGGCGGCGTATGCGGTGCTGGTCGCCGCGATGCGGCGGGCCAGGCCGGAGGAGACGTAGACGATTCGGCCGCCGGCGCTCAACTGCTCGGCCGCGGCCACGGTGGTGAGGATGCCGCCCTCGACATTGGTTTCGAAATGCTCGGCGAGATGGTCGGCGTCGATGTCCTCGGTCAGCCCGCGTCGATAAACTCCCGCGTTGTTCACCAGGATGTCCAGTCGCCCGGTGTGCCCAGCCGCCGTGTCGATCAGCTGTCGGCGCTGGTCGGCATCCCGTAGGTCGGCCTGCACGAGGTAGGCGGATCCACCGCTGGATTCGATGGCGGCGGTGACGGTTTCGGCCTCATCCCGATATTTTTCGGACTGATAATTCACGATGACGGTGGCACCGCGTCCGGCCAATTCCACCGCGGTGGCCGCCCCGATGCCGCGGGACGCCCCGGTAACGATGGCGACTTTCTGCTCGAGCCTCATTGACCGGCCTCCGGGGGGATATTGCGATTGAAGCGGAACATGTTGGCGGGATCGTAGATTCGCTTCAGCGACCGCAATCGCGGATATGCGGCACCGTACGCACCAGGAATGCGATGGTCCTCATCGTCGTCGAGGTAGTTGACATAGGCGCCCGGCGCCGCGTGTGGTGCGACGGCGGCACCGAACGCCCGGGTCCACGCCACCTGCGCGAGATCGTCCTCTGCGGTATCCCAGCCGTTGACGACGAGAAACGAATAACGAGCGGTACGTCCGCCGAATGCGGTGTCGCGCTCGGGTACTCGCCCCACGGCACCGCCCAGGTGTTCCAGGAAGATCTGGGTAAACGGAGCGCTGAGCGTGCGGCACTGCTCGACGATCACGTCGACGACATGGTCGCTCAGCTCGGACAGATAGTGTCCGCGCAGGTGGTAGCGAGCGCCGGGGGGTGTGCTGCTGTCATGAACCACCTGCAACTCCGCGGTCCCCATCTCCCGCACAGAGTCGTGCTGTGGAATTCCGAGCGGCGCGAGCGGCGCCAGGATGTTTGCCATTGCGTCCGCGGCTCCACTGTGGCACAACCCGATTCCGACGCTGTGGCTGCCGTCCGGGTTACCGGAGTAGTAGAAGTGGGTGACCAGTTCGTCACCGGCGCGGGCGGTGATCTCGCGATAGGCCTGCAGGACGGCGCGGGCCTTCGTGGCCGGGTAGAGCATGACACCGGCCACTACTCGGTCGACCGGATGCAGCCGCAACGTCAGCGCGGTCACCACGCCGAAATTCGATCCGGCTCCGCGCACCGCCCAGAACAGATCGGGCTCGGTGTCGATGTCGACGGTGCGGAGTCGTCCGTCGGCAGTCACCATCTGCACGGCCTGGACGTTGTCGCACGCTGTCCCGTAGCGGCGCATCAACCAGCCGAGACCGCCGTGCAGGGCGAATCCGGCGACGCCGACGGTCGCGACCGAGGCGCCGGTGGTGGCCAGCCCATAGCGGGCCGCGGCGGAGACGAGACTGCCCCAGCGCACTCCGGCCCCGACCCGGGCGAGGCGGCGGTCCGGGTCGATGCTGATGCCCGACATGGCCCCGGTGGATGCGACGAGCGCATTGTCGGGCATCGACCGGGCCGCCACATCGTGACCGGCGCCCACGACCGCGAGCGGGATGCCCGCACCGGCGGCGAAGTCGACGACGCAGCGGACATCGGTGGCGTCGGCGCAGTCGGCGATGAGGGCGGGATAGCGACTCAGCCCCTTCCATATCCGTCGCCTGTCGTTGTAGGCCGGGTGGGTCGGATCGACGATGCGCCCCCGGAAGAATGCGGTCAGTTCGGGCGCACGGACGGTCATGGGGCCTCCACGGGTGCAGGAGAGCGGTGGTGGACTACTGCCGCCCAGTTGTCGTGTTCGCGATGCCACAGCGTCGAGCAGTACAGCGTGCGGTGCCGATAGGTGATCAGCTGTGTGCTGTCGTTCAGTGGCAAAACCGTTGCCTCGGTCACGCTGGCTGGCGCGCCGGCTGCGGATTGGTCACCCGGCCAGGTGTCCAGGGTGTGGCATCCCTGCGCCGTGACCAGCAGTGCGTCCGGAGCGAGCAAATCGCCGGAATCCGCGTGACCGAGCAGCTCGAGCAGGCGCCGCTCCCGCTCGACGATCATGAGATCCGCGGCGCGCTGGGTGATGCCCGGCGCCTTTCGGCGGATGAACGCGGCCGCCTGCTGCGCCGTGGCCAGCGAACCCCACATCGCTGGCGGGTCATCGAAGTTGTCGAGGAACGCATCGGCGAGGTCCTGGCTGTCCGCGGCCGCCCGGAGCACATCGATGACATGGCCCGGTGGTGGACCGAGCGCCGATCCCGTCCATTCGGTGACATCACGGGCAAGGTCCCAGAGCCGCTGTTCCCATCGATGACAGAACTGCTCGTCGAATGCGGTGTCGGCGTCGATCATCCGGCCGAGTTCCCACGCCGCGGCCACGGCGAGGTTTGCTCCCTGCCCGGTGACCGGATCATTGAGTACCGCGGCATCGCCGACCGCGATCGCGAAGCGGTGGGTGCCCAATCGGGTCCAGGGCCTGCGGACCGTCGGTGTGATCGCCCCTTGCAGCAGATCCAGCGGGCGAGTGAGGGCGAACCTGCGGGTATCGAGGCGTTCGAGAATCTCGGAATCGACCTCGCGCAGTAGCTCTAGTACCACCCGCGCGCACCCCGACGGATCGTCGTAGTACCGCGCGCGCAGGCGGTTCGCCCACGGGCCGTCGCAGACGGCCTCGAAGGTGATACCGGCAACCCGGCCGGCCACGGAGTGCACCGGTGTCTGGAAGATCTCGCCGGCTCCGGGCACGATCTCGAAATGCATACCCAGCGGATCCGTATGCGCCACACCGTGGAACAGCCCGGCGAGAATCAGCCGAGCGGGGTGCTCGGCGGAGCGGGATGCGATACGTGGAAACAGGGAATCCACGCTCCGGTGGCCGGTGGCGACCACCGTCGAGTCATGTTCGGACGCGGAACGGGACACCGCCACCTCTGGGTCCGGAACCGGCACGATCGTGCCGCCGCGTTCCTGATAATCGGCCAGCAGCCGTGGCAGGTAGAGGCGGAAGTCGACGTAACTGGCCTGGTGGGAAAGGTTCCCGCAGAAGGCGATCGGCGGATCGGTGTGTACGCGCACATGTGCGCAATTCATGCCGAAGTCGGGAAAGTTCCAATGATCGACGCCGAGCGTCTGCTCGCGGGCCCTGGTCCGGCCGAACCGGCAGACGTTGTTGGGCAGGCGCCCCGCCCGGATCTGTTCGGGGCTCTTGTCGGCATACAGCGTGGTCGAGATGCCGCGCTGCTGGAGCTGCAGGGCCAGATGCAGCGCGGATATCCCGGTGCCGACTATGCCGATGCCGTACATGGCGACTCCTCCCCCTGCTCGGTACCGACCAGTTGGATGTAGGCATTCGCCAGCATCCGGGTGAGGATGCCGTCGGCGCGAAAGGCGGTGTCGCGGAACCAGCCGACCGAACGTACGCCGACCGCGGTTCCGGTCACGAACACCTCGTCGGCGATCACAAGATCGTTCGGGGTCAGCCGAATCTCGCGCGTCACGATGCCGCTGCGTGCGGCCAGCCGGAGCACGGTTTGCCGGGTGATTCCGTTGAGGAACGTGTGCGCCGGCGGCGTTACCAGTTCACCTCGGCGCACGAGAAAGATGTTGGAACCCGTGGTTTCGGCGATCCCGCCCGTATGATCGAGCAGCAGCGCGTCGTCGAATCCGCCGGCCCGGGCTTCGGCCAGCGCCAGTGATCCGACAAGGTAATTCGCCGAGGTCTTCGCCTGCACCGGCGCCATGGTAGGGGTCGGCCGGGTCCACCGAGACAGGCCGAGCCGCAGCGGTTTTCCGTCGTCTAGCGCCTGCTTCGGCCATGCCAGCACAGCGATGGCGAGATGCACGGTGGTGCCGGTCGGATCGATGCCGATCACTTCGTCCCCACGCCAGACCACGGGCCGGATATACGCCTCCGCGAAGTCGGCAGCGGCGACGGCGGTTTCGATCGCGTCCGCTATCGCCGTCGAGTCCCAGGGCAGTGCGATCCCGATCGCCTCGGCCGAAGTGCGCAGGCGGTTCACATGGGCCGACAGCGCGAAGGGGCGGCCGCCGAAACTCCGGATCCCCTCGAAGACGCAGGCCGCATTGTGCAGACCGAAGCTCAGCACTGGCAGATGTGCCGCGGCGGGGTCTACCAGCGCCCCGTCCATCCAGACAGCGCCGACCCGGCCCGCAGTGGTCAATCCACTCATACCCGTGCCTCACTGACGCTTCCTTGCGCCAACAGCACGGTGCGCACGCCGTGGCGATCGACGGCGGCGCGCAGCATGGCGACGGCCGTACCGATCGAGGCCTGCGCCGCCGCGCGCACCGCGTCGAATTCCCTTGTCGGTGTTCCAGCAACGGATCCGATGTGGTTGCTGACCACATGGAAGCGGTTGGCGCCCAGCTTCAGCTTCGTCAACTGCGCACCACGGCCGAGGTTGAACCGGTTGACGCCGTGCGCCGAACCCCAGTGATAAATCCGATACAGCGCCGCGGCATAAAGGTTCTGCGCCCCCGGCAGTGCCGCATGATCGATGCCTTGGACCAGGGCTTCCACGGTATTCGACTCGGGATAGTGAAGCGCGAGCACGGCCTGTACAGGTGTACCGTCGCGGCGGCGGTGCAGGAATACGCACATCCGTTCGCCGAGTGAAGATTTGGCGAGGTTGTGCAGGATCGGTAGGGCGAAGTGATTGCGGGTGTGCCCGTACTTTGCCAGATTCATCCGGTGCAGCCGATCGAAGGCCAGCAGGATGTCCTCGTCGATCGCCGAACCGGTCACCACGTCCCACTCGAACTGCTCGTCCGCGCGTCGGACCAATCGGCGCAGTTCCCGAAAACGTGTCCCGCCCAGTAGTTTTCGCAGGTCGTGATCGATGTCGTCGGCGGCGACGAACTCCGCTTCGATGAACCACGGCAGGTCGACGAAGTCGTGCCGAGCCAGCACCTGGCCGGCGTCTTCGTCGCGAACCACCGGGCACAGCAGCCATCGGGCGCCACCGGCGGCGCCCTCGTGACGGGCGGCGTCGAGTTCGGACTCGCTGGGAGCAGACGTATGCGGGCGGTAGAAATAGCCGCCGGTGAGCAGCGTGGGGTCGGCCGTCGATTCGATGCCCAGTGTGTCGACCACGGCCCGCCAGTGCAGGATCTCTCCCAGCGGGACAACGAGATTCGGCGTCTCATAGAGCTGGCATGCCGCCTGCCGCCACGGTCGAGTGTCGGCGCAGGGCTGCTCTGTGCTGACCCATCCTGCCGGACCGCACACGAGGGAGCGGGTCATGTCGACTCGCCCTGTTCGCTATCGCCAGGCGCCCGTGGCGTTTCGTGATGAAACACCGCCTGCCAACTACCCTGTTCGAGGCGCCACACGCTGCTGCAGTACACGACTCCCGGCAGCGGTTTGCCGTCGAATTCGCCCCATTGCCGCAGGCGATAGGTCAATGCCGCGACGTTCCCACCGGCCGGCACGACCCGAAGCTCGTCGACCATGAAACCTGCGCCATGGTCGAGCGCATCGAGGGCGTCGATGAGATCCCGTTGCCGCACCAGGCCCATCGTGGCGTCGAATCCGAAGCCATCCGGGTGCATCAGCTCGGACAGGGTCGCCTTATCCCGGCCGAATACCGCCGCGAGCACGCGGAGTTCGCGCTCCTCGAACCGGCTGCGCAATTCGTAGCGGGTATCAGGCATGGCCGACCAGAGCCGCGCGCTGTGCGCACTCGGCGATCCGTTCGCCCAGCAACTCCATCATCTGCCATCCTTTTCGCAACATCTCGCCGACCTCGTCGGGAGTCCAGTCCCGCTGCTCGGCCAAGGCCCGATAGCCCATGTCCATGTGTTCGGCGTCCGCACCGTCGTGCAGCTGGAAGTACCGGCTCTCCGGGAACGACGGCAGCCCGGCGGCGTGGAAGACCAGCCCGCTGCCTTCGAGCACCAGATGCGACAGGACCGAGCGCTCCACACTGGATCCCGAGGTCATGCGGTCGAGGAACCAGGAGGAGATTGCGGCAATCACCGGGTCCCAGCTGGCCGGGCGGTTGTCACGCATGCGCGCCAACAGTCGGTTGTGCCCGATCTCCTCACCGAGATGTTCGTCCGCGAGCGCACGCCCAGGGCCGTCACCCTCGCCGACCACTCGGGCAGCGATCACCCGTTGGAATGCGTCCGACCAGCCCTGCAGATGGTCCAGCATGCGGTCACGCACCTGCGGCGGGTGCGCGCCGATCTCGCTGATCAGTCGCACCAGTGCATTGTTCTCGAAGGTCCGCAAATGCGCATCGTTCTCGGCGCGCACGGCCGCGATATCCGGGCGGTCACCCGCGAACGACACCCGCGGATCGTCCGGATTCTCGTACAAGCCCGCGCCTTCGAATTGGATCGACAACGCCCAGAACCCGGTCGGCGGGGTGCCGATGAATCCGTGCCGTGCGCCCGAAGGCACCACGACGATATCCCCGGCGCGGATCTCGGCAGTGATATCGCCCAGCGTCCGGCCGGTTCCTTCCGCGACGACGATCATGCTCTTGGTCGGGTGCTGGTGCACAGACAGCTCCTCATCCGGCTGCAGCCGGACCCAACTCAGTGACAGCCGGGAGAATTCGGGAACGAATTTTCGCAGTGCGGGATTTCGATGGAAATCCTTGAGCAGGCCTATGTCATGGACCGTGCCGTCGACGACCACGGATGTGATTTCAGGTATCGCCTCACGCGCGACAACTTCCATGTAATTCCTATTCCACACTGCGCGGCGATCCCGGCAGAAACCTGCCGCGGGCGGATGTGCCCGAGTCCGCGATGCCGACTTCTCTCATACTGTGTCGTTGTCGGTCGCGCCGGACCGTACCGATTCCGGCTGACGGTGAATTTAGGACAGCCGCTCGCAGGGAACATCCGCCAATCGGAACGGGAATATCCGCATTGTGCGGGCGCACCACCGCGCCGGTTGATGTCCGTGCGGGTGATCGTTTCTCTGCGAGGAACATTTCGTTACAGGGACATTACAGAGCTACGGCTTTCCGTGTCTGTCACAGAGCCGCTGACCCGATGTTTCGGAGCGACTCCCACCAAATCTCGTCTTCGAACGGGGTTGGATTCCCCAATTCTGTACCGAGATTGCGGTCCGCAGCCGAAGGTGCGGATGTTTCTGCTCGATCTGGCGGATGTTCTGCGGGTGCATCCGCCATAACGTGCCAAGTGTCGGGCGGTGGGCGATACACGCTCCAGAACTGCATGCATCGAAGGTCGTCGAACAGATGCCATCGCCCGGGGCAGAGTAACGATACATTAAACTGGAGGATCTTCCGGCATAAGGATAATACACACAGCTTCTCCGGCGGGTCGTTACGGCATTAACTCCGGAGTTGATCTTCCGCGCATACGACAGTCTTCGAACAGGTGCTGGAGCAGAAGATGGGTGTCGAGAAAAGTCAGCGCAAGGGACTTTCGGAAAAGGTTGTCGCAGTCGGTGTCGAGCGAATTCGTATTTCGGGGACCATCCGGGTCGGTGGGGTGAGTTCCCGGCACCTCGGCGTGCTGGCGCAGCTGCCCGGTCCATTGCCGCCGATCGTGGTGCACCGCGCGACGATGGAGGTGATCGACGGCGTCCACCGTCTGGTGGTCGCCCGCCGACGGAAGGCGGTGTCGATCGATGTCGTCTTCTTCGATGGTGCGCCGCAGGAAGCGTTCGTGCTCGCGATCGAACTCAACAGCGCTCGCGGACTCCCGTTGTCGCTTGCGGATCGCAAAGCCGCAGCCGGACGGATGCTCGCGGATTTTCCCGAATGGTCGAACCGGCGGCTGGCCGAGCTGGCCGGATTGTCCGACAAGACCATCGCCGCGCTGCGACGCGGGTCAGGTGCGGAATATTCGCACCCGACCCGGCGGATCGGGCGTGACGGCACGGCATACCCGATGGATGCGAGCGCGCGCCGGCGACGGGCCCGAGAATTCTTGGAAGCCGATCCGGCGGCATCGACTCGAGAGATCGCGTCGGCGGCAGGTATCTCGCCGACTACCGCGAAGGACGTCCGACGGCGTCTGCGGGTGCAGCTCGGTGCCGCATCGCAATATCGGCGGGATGGTGAGGTGGCACCGGAAGCGTCGCCCGCTGGCCTCGTCACCGGGTCAGCGAGACGTCCCCATTCGCCCGATCGCACACTGATGGCGCACCGTCTGCGCGCCGATCCGTCCTTGCGTTTCACCGAGGTAGGCCGAAAGTTGTTGCGGTTATTGGCGATTGCCGATCCTGCGCCGGAGGAATGGCAATCGATGGCCGACAGTGTGCCGCCACACTGTGCATCCGCGGTTGCCGAACTTGCGAGGTGCTACGCGGAAAGCTGGGCGTCGCTGGCGGACTCGGTAAGTCGTCACCTCGGCACCGACACCTGACCCACTACGAGGGCAACTGCCGGGCCGCGCCATCGAGATACTCGACACCTGGATGTGAAACATGAACACGAGCACCGGCGCTTCGTCCGAACGGTTGGACCTACGGATCTTCACCGAGCCCCAACAGGGGGCCGACTACAGTCGGCTGCTCCGCGCTGCGACAGCGGCCGAGGACGCCGGTTTCGACGCATTCTTCCGGTCCGACCACTACCTGAGGATGGGGATGGCGTCCGGGCTCCCCGGATCTACCGATGCTTGGATCACGCTCGCCGGCTTGGCACGGGAAACGACCCGGATCCGGCTCGGCACCCTGGTCACCTCCGCCACCTTTCGGCATCCATCCGTGCTGGCCATCTCGGTGGCGCAAGTGGATCAAATGTCCGGCGGCCGTATCGAAGTCGGCCTCGGCTCGGGCTGGTACGACGCCGAGCACATCGCCTACGGTATCGAACTGCCCGATTTCGGTACGCGCTTCGACCGCTACGCCGAGCAATTGGAGATCGTGACCGGCCTGTGGGAGACGCCCGAGGGTGCGACATTCAGCTTTCACGGCAAGCACTATCGACTCGAAGACGCTCCAGCCCTACCCAAACCGACGCAGCGCCCGCGCCCGCCGGTCATCATCGGCGGTGTCGGCAAGAGGCGCACCCCGGCGCTGGCGGCCCGCTTCGCCGACGAATTCAACCTACCCTTCGTCGACTCCGCCACGGCCGCGGCGCAATTCGAGCGAGTGGACGCGGCGGCCCGGAAGTTGGGGCGCGACCCGAAGGAGATCATCCGCTCGGTCGCCCTCACAGTGTGTGTGGGCCGTGACGACGCCGAGGTCGCCCGCCGTGCCGATACCATCGGCCGCGAGCTCACCGATCTGAAGCGGCGCAACGAGCTGGTCGGCACCCCCGCCGAAGTCGTCGACAAGATCGGCCGATATCGCGAGGCGACCGGTATCACCCGTCTGTACCTGCAGTACTTGGATCTCTCGGACCTGGACCACCTGGACCTGGTCGCCGCAGAGATCGCACCGCAGCTGGACTGATCCCGGCGACACACGGCGGCGATCAACCCTGGCGGCGACCCCGCCGCCGCACTGGCCAAACCAATCTGTGGCCCTTTTCACATAATCGCGCGGGTATCGTGCATTATCGAGATGTCGCACCCGAATTCGCCATTCCTGACCCTGGGAATATCTAGCCCGAGGGGCGGACGCTCTTATACCATCGCGCTGACCTGAAATCACAGGAGTTTCCCGGCGGGGCTTTCGGTCGACGACGATCGAGCCGATTTGCGCGCGAAATTCATGGACTATGGACCGGCTATCGCTCGCTTATCGTGCTGCCGTCCGTCGTAGAGTTAGCAGGAGTAGAACCGATGGTCTCGATCGCACAAGAACTCGTATCGCATCCGCGCATGCAACAGCGCCACATACGGATCGGCGAGTCCTCGTTTCCATATCTGTTCGGCAGCAACTGTCTCGACGCCATCGGCGAGACCCTGGATAAGCTCGACGCGGACAGATTCGTAGTCGTTACCGACGACCATGTCTTCGGGCTACACGGGCAGACATTGCTGCGCGCCCTCGGAACCGAGACACCCGTGACGGTTCTCCGCCATGAGCCAGGCGAATCCATGAAGACCCTTTCCTGCCTGGGTGAGCACATCGAGCAAGCCTTGCGAGATGGCGCCACGCGGAGATCGGTGGTCGTCTCATTCGGTGGTGGAGTACCGGGAAATCTGGCCGGGCTCATGGCCAGTCTGTTGTTCCGTGGGGTTCGTCTCGTTCATATACCGACCACAACTGTCAGCGCGATGGATTCGGTGCTGTCACTCAAGCAGGCCATAAATAGTCAGGTCGGCAAGAATCATGTGGGAAGTTACTACACGCCGACCGCAGTCCTGACCGACGTCGAACTTTTCACCACGCTATCTGCCCGGGAACTCCGCTCCGGACTCTGCGAGATGACCAAGAATTGTCTGGCCATCAAACCCGCAATCATTTCCGAACTACAAGAAATCTTGGCCACAGCGAACCTCGCCGCACCGGAGTCGCTCCTGTGGCTGTTGGATGCCAGCATCAGCGCGAAGGGGCAGGTAACAAAGAACGACACATACGAACGGAAGGACGGCCTCGTTCTCGAATACGGTCATACAGTCGGGCATGCCATCGAATTGCTGGACCATCGGCAACGCGATGCCGATGGGCTCTCACACGGGGAGTCCATCGCACTCGGCATGTTGATTGCCGCGCGAATATCGTTCGCGCGCGGGTGGCTGACGGACACCGACGTCAGCATCCACGACGAACTCGTGACAAGCCTCGGCGTGCGGACGACGATCCCGGACGGCGTCACGCCGGATGGCATCATCGACACGATTCGTGACGACAACAAACGGGGATACCTGCCACTGGCGGACGATGCCGCGGCTTTCGTGCTCCTCGAACAGCTCGGCCGCCCCGCACGATCGGGTGGCCTGCCGCTGGTTCCTGTTGCCTTCGACGAGGTATATGACGCATTGGAAGCGTTCGAAGCCGCGGGAACCGAGATGGCAACCCTCGGGGTTACCGGCCGATAGGCTGCCGTCGTGGCCGTCGCCTCAGCCCGGAACTCGCGGCAGGCGGCGGCCAGAAGCAGGTTCGTCCCCGACTGTGGTATCAGCGACCCAATATTGAATCCGACGTCAACTTCAACTACCCTCTGAGCCATCCGGCAACCGGCGCTCGAACGCGGACGCCCCGGTCAGCGCGCATGGACATGGAGGTTTCTTGTCGTGAAGAGCCGAGAGGTGCATCTGGTGGCCCGGCCCACCGGCGAGTCCACACCATCCTATTTCCGGATGGTGACCACGGATGTTCCGGATCAAGGCAGCGGGCAGTTGCTGGTACGGCTGAATGCCGAGGCGAACTGATGCGCGTGCAGAACGCGGTCGCGATCGTGACCGGCGGCGCGGGCGGCATCGGTGCGGCCATCGCGCAACGCCTACTCGAGCACGGCGCCCGGGTGCTGATCACCGACCGCGACGCGGACCGGCTCGCGGCGACGACCCGACAATTGACCGATGCATTTCCCGGCAAAGTGTCCGGACAGGCCGGTGACGCCGCATCCGAGTCCGACCTCCGCAAGCTAATCGAGACGGCCACAACAGAATTCGGCCCGGTCGATATGTTCTTCGCGAACGCCGGTGTCGGTGGCGGCCCCGGCCTCGACGCGACCGACGCGCAGTGGGAGCAAGCACTGGAGGTCAACGCCCTGGCCCACGTGCGGGCAGCGCGCTTGCTGGTCCCCGGGTGGCTCGAGCGCGGCAGCGGATACTTCGTGAGCACCGCATCGGCGGCGGGACTGCTCACTCAACTCGGCTCGGCCACCTACACCGTGTCCAAGCACGCGGCCGTCGGATTCGCCGAATGGCTGGCGGTGACCTACGGGGATCTGGGTGTGCGGGTCAGCTGCCTGTGCCCGATGGGTGTCGATACCGCCCTGCTCACCGGACTCGGCACGGACGGCGGATCCGTCGGCGATCTGGCCACCCGGGCCGTCACCGGAGCCGGGGCCGTGCTGGCGCCACTCGATGTGGCCGATCGGGTGATCGAGGCGATCGAGGCCGAACGGTTCCTCGTGCTGCCACATGAGGAAGTCCGAGAATTCCTGCAACGCAAGGTGTCCGATCACGACCGGTGGATCGCGGGCATGCAGCGCTACCGCAGGTCGCTGTCATGAGCGCGCGCACCGCCGTGCTGTTCGACTTCGGCGGAGTCCTCACCACCGCCGTGCTCGCCGCCTTCGCCGAGTTCGGCGCGGAGATCGGCGACCCGCGGCTGCCGCTGCGTTTGCTCGCGCGCGATCCGGAAAGCAGTGCGCTGCTGGTGGATCACGAGGAGGGGCGCATCGGCCAGCGTGAATTCGAGATCGGGTTCGCGCGGCGACTGCGCGCGCATGGGGTCGATATCGCCGATGAGGGCCTTATCGATCGCATCCAGTCCCGGCTGCTTCCCGACCCGGCAATGATCGAGTTGGTCGCCGGTGTCCGCGCGGCGGGTTATCGCGTTGGTCTGCTGTCGAATTCGCTCGGCGACGACTGCTATGCGGGCTTCGACCTACCAGCCATGTTCGACGCGGTGACCATCTCCGCGGAGATCGGCACCCGCAAACCGTCCCGCCGGGCCTATCTCATCGGCTGCGAACGGCTCGGCGTCACGCCCGAGCAGACCGTCATGGTCGACGATCTCGAGCAGAACATCACCGCGGCCGAACTGCTCGGACTCGGCGGCATCGTGCACCGCGACGCCGAATCGACGGCCGCCCAGTTATGGCCGGCACTACAAATCCCCAGCTGACCCACTTTGCGGCGCGGTCGCTTTCGACCGCACGCACCGACGATCGGAGCCTCATGGACCTGTTCAGCACGTCCGAGCGCACCCAGCAGTACCAACGAGATCTGCGCGCCTTCATGGACGAATGCGTATATCCGGCCGAGTCGGAATACGAAAAGCAAATGGCGGCATCCGGCGATCCGCACCACCATCCGCAGATCGTCGAGGACCTCAAGACGGAGGCCCGCGCCCGCGGCCTGTGGAATCTGTTCCATCCGCATCCAGAATGGGGTCCGGGCCTGACCAACCTGGAATACGCTCCGCTGGCCGAAATCATGGGCCGCAGCGCGCATCTCGCGCCGGAGGCGTGCAACTGTTCGGCACCCGACACCGGCAATATGGAGGTGCTCACCCTCTTCGGCACCCAGGAGCACAAGGAGCGCTACCTGGAGCCGCTGCTGAACGGCACCATCCGCTCCGCCTTCGCCATGACCGAGCCCGCCGTCGCCAGCTCCGACGCAACCAATATCCAGCTGCGCATGACGCGCGACGGCGACCACTACGTGCTCAATGGCCGGAAGTGGTTCGCCTCCAACGCATTACACAAAAACTGCAAGGTGCTCATCGTGATGGGCAAGACCGATCCGGACGCACCCAAGCACCGCCAGCAGTCGATGATGGTTGTGCCCATCGACGCGCCCGGCGTCACGGTCATGCGCAATCTGCCGGTCTTCGGCTACGCCGACCGCGAGGGCCACGCCGAGATCGATTTCACCGATGTGCGGGTCCCTGTCCAGGATGTGTTGAAGGGCGAGGGTGAGGGTTTCGCGATCAGCCAAGCCCGGCTCGGTCCGGGTCGGATCCACCACTGCATGCGCGCCATCGGGATGGCCGAACGCGCGCTGGAGCTGATGTGCGCCCGCGCCGAATCGCGAATCACATTCGGGCAGAAGCTGAGTGAGCGCGCCAATATCCAGGACTGGATCGCCGAAGCCCGAATCGATATCGAGCAGGCCCGGCTGCTGACGCTCAAGGCCGCCTGGATGATGGATACCGTCGGCAATAAGGCGGCCCAGGTCGAGATCGCCGCGATCAAGATCGCCGCACCGGAGATGGCGCTGCGGATCGTGGACCGGGCCATCCAAGTGCACGGCGGCGCCGGTGTCACCGACGACTTCCCGCTCGCCAGCATGTACGCGCACCTGCGCACATTGCGTCTTGCCGACGGACCGGACGAAGTGCACAAACGCGCAATCGCGCGCGCCGAACTCGGTAAGTTCAGGACCGGGGCGTAGAACGGACAGGAATTAAATGCAGACAAGTAGCGAGCTCATTCAGCCCACCGCGGACGCGACCGGCTTCGATATCGATGCGGCCGCATTCGGGGACTGGGTGTCCTCGCTCGGTTCGACGTGTACCGCGCCGGTGCGCGCCGAACGGGTGGGGATCGGCCAGTCCAATCTGACCTTCCTGATCACCGACGCGGACGAGCGGCGGTGGGTATTGCGACGTCCGCCGCTCGGCCACCTGCTGGCGTCCGCGCACGACGTGGCGCGGGAGGCCCGCGTCATGTCGGCCCTCGCGCCCACCGATGTCCCGGTGCCGCGCGTCCACGATGTCCGGCGAGAGGGCGATATCGCGCTCGTGCTCATGGAATTCATTGACGGGCTGGTCATCGACGGAGTCGAGACCGCCGAAGGACTCAGCGTCGATCTGCGTCGCAGCGCGGGGTTGTCACTGGTGCGGACGCTGGCCCGCATCCACGCCGTCGACCTGGAAGCCACCGCGCTGAGCGACCTGGCCAGTCACAAACCATATGCGCAGCGGCAGCTCAAACGCTGGTCGGCACAGTGGGAGAAGTCGAAGACGCGGGAGTTGCCGCTGGTGGACCGTCTCACCGAACGGCTCCGGGCCGCCGTTCCCGAACAGCGCGAACTCGCGCTGGTGCATGGCGATTACAACCTGCGCAATGTGATCACCACGCCAGAGACGGGCGCGATCGCCGCCGTACTCGACTGGGAGCTGTGTACCCTCGGCGATCCATTGGCCGATATCGGCAGTCTGCTCGCCTACTGGCCGATGCCCGGCGAAGCGGCTATTCCGGGTACCGAAATGGTCACGCTCCCGGGTTTTCCGTCCCGCGCCGAACTGGTCGAGGAGTATCTCGCGATCACCGGACGCGATCGGCGGGCGCTCGGGTTCTGGCATGCGCTCGGTCTGTGGAAGCTCGCCGTCATCGCCGAGGGTGTGTACCGTCGCACCCTCGACGATCCCCGCAACCGTGCGGCCGCGGGCATTCCGACGACCGATATGGTCGACGGACTCGCCGAAACGGCCGATCGAATCGCCACCGAAGCCGGGTTCTGAGACGAAGCCGGGTTCTGAGACGACGGCCTGTCTCCCGATATCGCCAGGGAGACAGGCCATTTCGCATATTGGCTGGAGAGAGGTGACCGCCGGGAACAGGATGTCCGGCGGTCACACCGCTATCAGGGCACGAGTACCGACAGCGCTTCGGCAATACAGGCGGGCTTGTCGCCGCCCTCGCGTTCGATGGTCACCCGAGCCGTCACCTGGACCCCCGCTTTGGTCGGCTCGAGCTTCACCAGTTCCACTCCCGCCCGCACGCGACTACCCGATGGCACCGGCGACGGGAAGCGAACCTTATTGCTGCCGTAGTTGATTCCCATCTTCACCCCGTCGACGCGGTACACCTGCCAGACCAACTGCGGCAATAGGGATAGGGTCAGATAGCCGTGGGCGATCGTCGTGCCGAACGGTCCCTGCGCGGCACGCTCCGGATCGACGTGAATCCACTGACGGTCACCGGTCGCCTCGGCGAACAGATCGATCTGCTCCTGGGTCACGGTGTGCCATTCGCTGTAGCCGAGATGGGTTCCCACGGCCTGCTCGAGCTCGCCGATTCCATTGAATACCTTCATATTCACTCCTCAGACTGTCGGCGCACCGGCGACGTAGAGTACCTGTCCGGTGACGTACGACGCGCCCTCGCTGACAAAGAACGACACCGTGTGCGCGATATCCTCGGGCTTGCCGACGCGCCCCACCGGAATCCGCGCCACCAGGGTCTTGCTGAACTCCTCGAACGAAACACCCATGCGCTCGGCGGTGGCGGCGGTCATCTCGGTTTCGATGAAGCCCGGCGCGACGGCGTTCACGGTGACGCCGAATTTACCGAGTTCGATCGCGAGCGTTTTGGTGAATCCCTGCAGTCCGGCCTTGGCCGCGGCGTAGTTGGCCTGGCCACGGTTGCCGAGCGCCGAAGTGCTGGAGAGATTGATGATGCGGCCCCAACCCGCGTCGGTCATGTACTTCTGCGCCGCGCGGCTCATCAGGAAGGATCCGCGCAGGTGCACGCCCATGACCGCGTCCCAGTCGTCGACGCTCATCTTGTACAGCATGTTGTCACGAATGATGCCCGCATTGTTCACCAGGACGGTCGGAGCGCCCAGTTCGGCGGCGACCCGCTCGACCGCCGCAGCGACGGCCTGTTCATCGGCGACGTTCGCGCCGACCGCGAGCGCCCGGCCACCGGCCGATTCGATCTCGGCGACAACGGTTTTGCAGGCCTGCTCGTCGAGGTCGAGCACGGCGATCGCGAATCCGTCTGCCGCCAGCCGCTTGGCGACGGTCGCGCCGATGCCGCGTGCGGCACCGGTCACGATGGCGGTTCGGGTTGTCTCACTGCTCATTACGGTTCTCTCTTTCGAATTCGGTTGGCACCGTTTACGGTTCGAAGATCACACGGCCGACGGTCTCACCGTCGGCGAGGCGCTGCAGTCCCGCAGCCACGTTATCCAGTGGTAGCCGCTCGCCGATCAGGGGTTTCACCGAACCCCGCTCGGCCAGCCCGGTCAACTCCAGATGGCAGTCGCGTACCGCCTGCGGATCCTTGTCGCGATACAGGCCCCAGTGCAGGCCGAGGATCGAATAGTTCTTCACCAGTGCGTGATTCAGTGCGGTGGACTGGATCTGGCCGCCCGCGAAACCGACGACCAGGATGCGTCCCTCGAAGGCGATGCATTTGGTGGACCGCTGATACACCTCACCGCCGACCGGGTCGTACACCACATCCGCACCGCGACCGCCGGTCGCGTCCCGCACAACCGAGACGAAATCCTGTGCGCTGCGATCCACCACGATGTCTGCGCCGAGCGCCCGCGCGACCTCGGCCTTGGCCGCGCTGCCGACCACCCCGATCACCGTGGCACCGGCCGCCTTACCCAATTGCACTGCCGCACTGCCGACGCCACCGGCCGCCGCATGTACCAGCAGCGTCTCCCCCGCCCGCAGACCAGCGCGTCGATGCAGGCCGAACCAGCCCGTCTGGTAGCCGATGAAGAGGGCGGCGGCCTCGGCATCATCGAGCGCCGCCGGGGCGGGAAAGACAGCCGCGGCGTCCATGACCGCCAGTTCCGCGAAACCTCCCCAGGGCAGTGCCGTAGTGCCGAGCACCCGGTCACCGACCGCGATGCCGCCGACGTCGGCACCTACCGCAACCACCTCACCGCACAGTTCCACCCCGGGGGTGAACGGGAGTTCGGGCTTGATCTGGTACTCGCCCCGGCACATCAGCACATCCGGGAAGTTCGCGGCCGCGGCGCGGGTCCGCACCACCACCTGGCCCGGTGCAGGCTTGGGCTCCTCCAATTCGACCAGTCGCAATACCTGCGCCGGTTCGCCCAATTCCGTTACCCGCCACGCCTTCACGCGACACCTCCGGTGAGGGTGACGCCGCCGTCGACGACGATCAGCTGGCCGGTCAACCACGCCGCGTCATCGGAGAGCAGGAAGGCGGCGACGCTGCCGATGTCCTCGGGGACGCCGAGGCGCTTGAGCGGATAGGCCGAAGCGACCTGCTCCTCGCGGCCGTCATAGAGCGCGGTGGCGAATTGGGTCTTCACCACGGCGGGCGCGATCGCGTTCACCCGGATCGACGGACCGAGTTCGACCGCTAACTCCTGGGTGATGTGTACCAGCATCGCCTTGGTCGCCCCGTAGAACCCGATGCCGGGTGCGGGCTTGATTCCGGCCACCGACGCGACATTGACCACCGAGCCACCGTGCTCGCCCAGCCATGCCTTGTGCGCCTGTTGCACCCAGGAGATCGCCGCCAGGCAGTTCACCTCGAAGACTTTACGGGCCGCGGCCAGGTCGAGTTCGACCATCGGCCCGTACACCGGGTTGATGCCGGCATTGTTGACCAGGAAGTCGACCGAACCGAAGGTCTCCAGCGTGCGCTCGATGGCCTCGGTCTGATGTTCGACGTCGTCGGCTCGTCCCGCGACCGCGATGGCGCGCTCGGGTCCGCCGAGTTCGGCGACCACCGCGTCCAGCGCGTCTTTTTTGCGGGCGGTCACACAGACCCGCGCACCGTCGGCCACCAGCCGCTGCGCGATGGCCAGCCCGATACCGCGGCTGGCTCCGGTGACAACCGCCGTCTTCCCGTCGAAACGACCCATTACGTAAGCCTCTCCTGATGCCTGACCTGCGTGACCAAGACTCACCGAACTTGATTCCGACGTCAAGTTCAGAAGTTGCTGCGCGTCACGTGATACAGGTCACATGACTATTGCTCAGTGAGCTTCTTTCAACTGAAGAGCGTTGAACCACAACTGATTCAGCGTTTTCACCAACTTCTCGAAGGAGACCTTCCGCCCCTCGACGAATACGAAATACGCCATGCGGCTCACCATGCTCGACAGCGCCAGCGAGGTGACCTCGGCATCCAACTCGGCATCCACCAGGCCACGATCCTGCAGATTTCGAATCATCACGGCATTGCGATCAACGAATGCCAGGGCGCGTTCGAAGCGCAGCACCCGGAACTTCTCATCAATCTTCGACACCTGCTCGAGCACGGCCATCAGCCGCGCATTTCGCCGGTATGAGAGCAGATACTCGCGATTGGCGGCGGCGATCAGCTCGCGCGGATCGTCGATGCCGACCCGCTCCCGAACGTGCGGGTGCAGCATTTCCTCACGCACCTGCTCGACGACCGCGGCGAAGATCTCTTCCTTGCTGTCGAAGTAGGTATAGAACGATCCAGAGGCGACCCCGGCCGCCTTGGAGATATCGCTGATTCTGGCATCGAGGAAGCCGTCGCGTTCGAACACCTCGCGCGCCGCGGTCACCAGCGCGGACCTGGTGCGCATGCCACGCTTACTCCGTGGGGGCACCCGACCGGGCCGGTCCTCGGTGGCTTCCTGGGCGTTCACTGCCTCACTCGCTGTCGTACGGCTCTGACGTGGTGGATCGTAACAGCGCACACCGCTCCCGCGACCCCGCGATGCCGTGGGGCAACCAGGTTCGGCACAACATTTATTGAACATGACGCCAAATTCAAGTAGCGTCCGACCCACTGGCGTGGCCTGGGTCACATCAGTTCTCGCCCACTCATCAATCTGGAGCAAGCCATGCCTGCGAATCCGGCTTCCCCGACCGCATCGGATCAGCCGACCAATGTCGCCGACCGGTGCTGGCAGCACGCCATCGAACGCCCCGACGCCATCGCGCTGCTCACCGCGGACGCACAGCTGTCCTACAGCGAATTGGCCAGGCGCAGCGCGGCTTACGGCGGCCTGCTGCGCGAATCCGGTATCGCCGCTGGCGACCGGGTGCTGCTTGTCGCGCCCACCGTCGGTGAATTCGTCATCGCATATCTGGGCGCGCAGCTCATCGGCGCCATCGTCATCACCATGAACACCATGGCAACCGCGCCCGAAATCGGTTATGTGCTGGATGATTCCGGTGCACGGATCGTCATCGTCTGGCACAGCGCGCAGCAGGCCGCACAGGAGGCGGCCGCCGATCGGAATCTGCCGTTGCTCGTACTCACGCCGGGCGCGCATGCCGAGCCGTCGCAGCCCGTGGCCGAACCGGTGCGCCGCCGCACAGACGACACCGCGGTGCTGCTCTACACCTCCGGAACCACCGGCAAACCGAAGGGCGTCGAGCTCACCGTCGCCAACCTGACCGAGACCGCGCGGATCTTCACAGACCAGCTGCAGCTGGGCCCGGACGATCGCTTCGGGACCGGACTGCCACTGTTCCATGTCTACGGGCAGGCGGTGTGTCTGCTCACCGCGCTGCATGCGGGCGCATCCTTCGCCATGGTGACGCCCTTCGAACCGCGGGCCATGATCGCGATGATCCGCGATCAGCAGCTCACCCATGTCGCCGGTGTACCGACGATGTGGAATGCGATGCTGCACGCGGCCGGTGACTACGGTGCGGCGGATTTCGCGAGCCTGCGGCTTGCGGCATCCGGCGGGGCGTCACTACCCGGTGAGGTGATTCGTGCCTTCTCGGAACGCTTCGGCTGCACCATTCTCGAGGGCTACGGACTTACCGAATCCACAGGTGCGGCGACCTACAACCCGCTCAACCGCGAACAGCGGGTGGGATCGGTCGGCGCCGTGCTGCCCGGAACGTCGATCGAGGTCCGCGATCCAGACGGCAAGGTGGTGCCCGCCGATGCCGTCGGCGAGATCTTCCTACGCGGTCCGAGCATCATGAAGGGGTACTGGAACCGGCCCGACGCCACCGCCGCCGATTTGTCCGAAGGCTGGTTGAAGAGCGGCGATCTGGGCCGGGTCGACGCCGAGGGCTATGTCTACATCGTCGACCGCGCCAAGGACCTCATTATTCGCGGCGGATACAACGTCTACCCCCGCGAGGTCGAGGAAGTGCTCTACCAGCATCCCGACATCGTCGAGGTAGCGGTCGTCGGAATTCCGGACGACCACTACGGCGAGGACGTCGGCGCGGTCGTCGCCGCCACACCCGGGGTCGAACTCGACCCGGCGGATCTGCGGTCGTGGGCCAAAGAGCGGCTGTCCGCATACAAAGTGCCGCATCGCTTCGCCTTCACCGACCAGCTCCCCAAGGGCGCCACCGGCAAGATCCTCAAGCGCGCTCTCGACCCGAACCTCTTCACAGATAAGGCGAGCCGATGACCGCGATCCCCACCGCGACCGGAGCCGTCGACTCCGCCGAACTCGGCCGCGTCCTGGTGCACGAGCACGTCTTCGTACTGGGCGAGGAATTCCGGCAGAACTATGCCGACTGGGACGAGGACGCCCGCGTCGACGATGCCGTCCAGCAGCTCGACGAGTTGAAATCCCTCGGCATCGACACCATTCTCGACCCGACCGTGCTCGGGCTGGGCCGCTATCTGCCGCGCATCCAGAAGATCGCGGCCAGAACGGATTTGCGGATCATCGTCGCCACCGGCATCTACACCTACAACGATGTCCCGTTCCAATTCCATTACACCGGCCCCGGTTTGCTGTTCGACCGGCCGGAACCGATGGTGGAAATGTTCGTCAAGGACCTCACCGAGGGCGTCGCCGATACCGGTGTGCGCGCCGGATTCCTCAAGTGCGCCATCGAGGAGCCCGGACTGACGCCCGGCGTCGAGCGGGTCATGCGCGCGGTCGGGCAGGCGTCGACGCAAACGGGCGCGCCGATCACCGTGCACACCAACCCGCACACTCGATCCGGCCTGGTGGCGCAACGGGTGCTGGCCGAGGAAGGCGCGGACCTGAGCCGCGTGGTGATCGGTCACTCCGGCGACACCACCGACATCGATTACCTCACCGAACTCGCCGACGCCGGATCGCTGCTCGGCATGGATCGATTCGGGCTCGATGTCCTGCTGCCGTTCGAGGATCGGATCGACACCATTGTCGAACTGGTGCGGCGCGGCTACCTGGACAAGATCGTTATCGCGCACGACGCGGCATGCCACATCGACTGGTTCGATCCGGAGGCCAAAGCGCAGGTGGCGCCGCGGTGGAACTATCGCCACATCAGTGCAGATGTGCTTCCGGCGCTGATCGCGCGGGGACTCACCGAGGACGATATCGACGCGATTCTGGTGCGCAATCCGCGCCGGTACTTCGAGAAGTAATGCACATAACGGAGAAATCCTTTGACTACCGTGTCCCCACACAGTGCCCATCTGACGTTCCGCGCGCTCGAGCCGATACACGGCATGATCTACTTCACCCCACACGGCCCAGAGGCGTACCGCGAGCTGGGTATTACGGACCCGCGCATGATGTACTTCGCCTCGCGGTCCGCGGCATTCGGGCCGGTGCCCGCCTCGGTCACCATCGCCACATTCTTCAATTTCAATCCGGTCGCGGTGCGGGCCGTCATCCCGGCCGCATGGGAAATCGCTGCTCCCACAGAGATTTTCCGAGCTCGTATGCATGCGGTCGATCGGTCGCTTCGGCAGGCATGGGGCGATGACATCACCAGTCCTGAGGTGAGTGCAGCCGCCGAGCTTGCCCGGCGCGCCGCTGAACGTGCTTGCGAACGGCCGCAGGGGCGTGCGCTGTTCGCGGCGCATGCGGCGCTGCCGTGGCCTGAGGAACCGCATCTGGTGCTGTGGCATGCGCAGACACTGTTGCGGGAGTATCGCGGTGACGGACACGTCGCCCTGTTGCTCACGGCGGGGCTGGACGGGATCGAGGCATTGATCACACACAGCGCGACCGGTGAGATATCGCCGGAAGTGTTGCGCGCCAGCCGATCCTGGAGCGAGCAGGACTGGGCCGACGGTGTGCGACGGCTTCGGGCGCGGGGGTGGTTGGCCGATGATGGTGTCGTGCTCAGCGAACACGGCTCGCAGCGGCGTGGTGCGATCGAGAGCCAGACGGATGAACTCTCGGTCTACCCGTACGAGGCGATCGGCGAAGCCGGATGTGCGCGCCTGCGTGCGCTGGCTTCGCCGTTGGCGATCCGGGTTCTCGAAGGCGGCCTCGGATTCCCGCCGATGCTGTCCGCACGCTACCGGCAGGTGGTCGGGTAGTCCTGTCAGCTGACGCTGCGGGCGAAATCGATCAGTGCGGCGCTGACTTCGGCTGCGCGTTCCTGTTGAATCCAATGTCCCGCCCCGTCGAGGACAATGGAGGCCCGCAGGTCGGACAGTATGGCGGCCATCTTGGCTGTCGGGGTGAACCGGATGACGGCATCCTCCGATCCGGCGATGAACAGCGCGGGCTGGTGGATCTTCGCATCAGCCAGGTGCGCGCTCTGTTCCCAGTTGCGGTCGAGGTTGCGGTAGTAATTGAGCCCGCCGGTGAACCCGGTGGCCGTGAAAGTCGCTATGTAGTAACCGAGTTCGTCTGCACTCAGCCATGCCGGAGCTGCCATCTCGGAACCGTTGCCGCTCAACAGATCCCGCGCACTGACGACATCGTCCTGCAGCAGAGTACGACGCACATCCGACGCGAGCTCCGCGTCCGCACGGCCCGGCTCCTGGAACCAGCACATATAGAAGTCGTCACCCAGCCGCGATCGCAGAATCGGCAACGGCGGCGCGACCGACCGCGGCGTAGCCGGAACACTCAACCCCGCAACGGCCCGCACCCGATCCGGATGCCGAAGGGCCAGCTGCCACACCACCGACGCACCCCAGTCATGACCGACGAAGATCGCATCCTCGACACCGACCTCATCGAGCAACCCGACAAGATCACCACATAGCGCGACCATGTCGTAATCCTCGATCCGCCCCGGCCGAGAACTACCACCGTATCCACGCATATCCGGCGTCAACGTCCGAAAACCCGCTTTGGCAAGCGCGAAAACCTGGTGCCGCCAAGAGAATCCGAGCTCGGGAAAGCCATGACAGAACACCACCGGGGGACCGTCACCATGCTCGACAACCCGCAACTCGATCCCATTGGTCGCGACCTGCCGACTACCCAGCCCCCAGCCACTCATCGAGCAGATTACGTGAATCCATGGGTCACCTCGTCTACCACGGCAATATAGATCGCCACCGTATTCGATTCTGACGTCGAGTTCAACTTCCGACGGCCGATGCCTGGTATCCGAGAACCGGCTCGAACTCGAGGTCGCGCCGCTGGCCTGCGTAGAGCTGGGACTGGATCCACCGCAGCGCTGTCGCGGCTGATCTCAGCCTTCCGCCAACTCCTGGGCGGCTTCTTGGCCCGCCACGCCGGTTCGCCGCAGGAAGTCGGCGATCACCTCGAGTTCGGCTTCGGAGTAGCGAACACACAGTTCATCCCATGCGGTTGTTCATGCCGGAGAACAGCTCGAATAGTTCCGAATTTCGTTCGCGCACAGCGTGTAAGGTGACCGCGCGACGGTCCGTGGAGTCCGGGTCACGTTCGCGGACGATCCATCCGCCCTTCTGCAACCGATCGAGGATTCCGGTCATGGTCGCGGGGTGCAGTCCGGCGTGGCGCGCCAAGGCCGTCGGGGACATGGGGCCGTGTCGGTTGATCAGGTCGAGGCAAGTCCAATCGACGTCCTCGAGTTCGACCCCACCGAAACGGCGATTGAGCAGCGAAAGCTGAATATTCAAGTCACGCAATGCTTCCCGCACGTCGGCCGTCAGTCTCCGACGGCTGCGGGTCGAAGCAGGACCCGTTACTGAATTCATTGTCCGCCACCTCGCCTACGTTCATACGGTTTTCATATCATACGTAGGCGAGGGGCAGATACGGCTCGCGGACGTGCGTGATCGGCTCCGATCAGACCGGAACGACGCGGAAGACCGCGATTCGATGCGCCGATGCGGCCACGCCATCGGGAGTGGCGGCTTCGGCCAGTCCGGTGGTGACGAAACGCTTGCCGACGCTCTTCGGACTCGTCGACACCAATTCGTGCAGCAGCGGCGGGCGCTCGTCTACCGGCACCTCGACCAGGCGCGCCGTGGACGACCTGCGACCGCGGGTCAGCGTGACGGTTTCGGCCGCACGCGCATTCACGACCCACGCGGCCTTCGGGAACGCCTGGAAGATGAAGCGACCACTGTCGAGCTTGTTCACCGCGATCGGGAAGGTGCGCAACTGCCCGCTGCGCCGCCCCGCGACCGTGAGCAGTTGCATAGGACCGAAGGCGATGCCTATCCGCTGCAGCCCGACGATGACCTTGTTGATGGTGTTGGTTGTCCGACGGTAACTATCTGCACTCATGCTTACAATGGTAGCCGAGATTATATGTGTTTCATATCTTCTACTTCACATATCGGCACCACTGAACGCGTCATCTGCTGCCCACCGACGATTCATCGCCGACGTAGGCCGACCACAGCCTGCGGTACGGGCCGTCGACTTCGAGAAGTTCGGTGTGGCGGCCGGTTTGGAGCAGTCGGCCCTCGCCGACGACCAGGATGAGGTCGGCAGCCGCGGCGGTGGCCAGGCGGTGGGCCACGACGATGGTGGTACGACCCGCGATGAGCACATCGACGGCCGCGCGGACGCGGGCATCGGTGGCCAAGTCGAGAGAGGCGGTGGCCTCGTCGAGTATGAGGATGTCTGGTTCCACCAATTGGGCGCGCGCCAGGGCCAGTAGTTGGCGCTGACCGGCGGACAGACCCGCACCGTGCGCACCGATCGGCTGGCGGTAGCCGTTTTCGAGGGCGGCGATCATCTCGTGCGCGCCGACAGCACGTGCCGCCCATTCTATTTCGGCCGGGGTGGCATCGGGCTTGCCGTAGGCGATGGCGGCGTGCACAGTGTCGCCGAACAGGAATGGTTCCTGCGGCACCACACCCAGCCGTTTGCGATAGTCGCGCAACCGATATCGACGGATATCGACGCCGTCGACGAGTACCGCGCCCTCGGTGGTGTCGTACAGGCGCGCGAGCAGTTTCACCAGAGTGGATTTGCCCGCACCGGTTTCGCCGACCACGGCCACCTTCTCGCCGGGCGCGATCGTCACGTCGATATTCGACAGCACCCGCGTACCGGCACTGTCGTAGGCGAAACCGACACCGCGGAACTCGATTTCGCCCGCCAGCCGGTCGACGGTGCGGGCATCGGGTGCGTCCGGCGTGGTGACGGGTTCGCGCATCAGGACGCCGATGCGCTCGACACCGACGACCGCCTGCTGATAGCTGTCGAAAACCTGCGACAGCTGCTGAATCGGCGCGAACAGCAGATCAATGTAGAGCAGGAATGCGATCAAAGTGCCTGCGGTGAGCGCGTTCTCGCGCACCTGGTGCACACCGACGGCGAGTACGGCGGCGGTGGCGATCACCGACACGATCTCGATGAACGGGAAGAACAGCGCCATCAGCGTCTGGCTGTGCAGCCGCGCATTGCGGTAACCCCAGGAGCGGCGCTCGAATTCGCGCTGGTTGATCGCCTCCCTGCGGTAGGCCTGGGTCACCGCGATGGTGTCGACATTTTCCTGCAGATAGGCGTTGGCGGCACTGACCTGTTCGCGCGCGAGGTTGTACGCGGGCACCGAGGCTCGGCGGAACGCGACCGTGGCGGCCATCAGCACCGGCAGCAGCGCGAGCACCACCAGCGCCAACTCGGCATCGATCACAACCAGCGCGACCACCACGCCGCCGATGGTGAGCGTGCTGGTCAGGGCCACTGTCAGCCCGGTCTGCAGAAAGGTGGACAGCCCGTCCACGTCGGTGATCATCCGGGTCATGATGCGGCCGGCCAGTTCTCGCTCATAGAACTGCAGACCCAGCCGTTGCAGTTGCGCGAAGACCTTCACGCGCAGCCCGTACAGCAACCTTTCCCCGCCCCGCCCGGTAACCCGCACCTGCGCGACGGTGATCGCCCAGTCCACGACCACCAGCACCAGCGCCGAGGCCGCCGCCAGCAGCAGGACCTCGCGGGCACCGACCAGCACACCCCGGTCGATGCCGTAGCGCACCAGGAACGGAATGAGCGTCTGCGCCAGCGCGTCCAGGGCCACCAGTCCCAGTCCGGCCAGCAGCGGCACCGCGAAGGGCCGCAGCAATCCTGGCAGATCGAAGTTCGGCTCCGGGGTGTGCGAAAACTGTTCGGGCACATCGGGTTCACCGGTCACTGCGGGCAACCGGTCGATCAGTGCGCGCACATCGCCGCTGGGTGGCGCACTCGACATCATCCCGCCACCCAGATGACCGCCCATGCCTCCGGGCCCGCCCGCGGCCCGCTGGGAGAATGCCTTCGCCATCTGCTCCAGCGTGCGCGACTCGTCACCGTCGGTGTCGGTGTGCACCCACAATCCCGCGGTGGGCACGGGGTCGGTTACCGCGGTCAGATCGGCCGCGATACTCGCCGGATCGGGCGGGGTGAACAGGGTGTGGAACAGCTCGCCGGAAGCCTGCAGCTCGTGCAGGGTGCCGAGTTCGGCCACCCGTCCGCCGTCGAGCACCGCGACCCGGTCGGCCAGCGCCAGCGTCGAAATGCGGTGTGCCACCACAATTGTGGTGCGCCGACGCACCTCGGCGGCGATGCGGGCGAAGATCTCCTCCTCCACCTGTGCGTCGATGGCGGAGGTGGCATCGTCGAGGACCAGCACCGGGGCGTCGGTGATCAGGGCGCGTGCCAAAGCCAGTCGTTGCCGCTGCCCGCCGGAAAGCCGTTGTCCGCGTTCCCCGATGACGGTATCGAGCCCTTCGGGCAGCGCGGCGACGAAATCGGCGGCGGCGGCCAGATACAGTGCGTGCCATACCTGTTCGTCGGTAGCGTCCGGGCGTCCGTAGGAGACGTTGGCTCGCACGGTGTCCGCCATCAGCGAGGTGTCTTCGAAGACCATAGCCACTCGACTCCGCAGGTTCGAGAGCTCGCGGATATCGGTGCCATCCAACAGGATCCGGCCCGCATCGGGATCGAACAATCGCGGTAGCAGCTGCACCAGAATCGATTTGCCGGAACCGGCCGCACCCGCGATGGCGACCGTCTCCCCCGGCTCGACCGTGAGATCGAGATCGTGCAGTACAGCAGGCTGACCCTCGAAAGCGAAACGCACACCGTGGAATTCGATCCGTGGCGCACCGTCCGAGACGTCGACGACCTGCCCAGCGGCCGACTCGCCCGGCGGTGGGGTCTCGATCACTTCGCGCACCCTTTCCAGCGATGCCTTCCCCTGCTGGCTGACCGTCAGCAGCATGGAGAACATGCGGACCGGCGTGGCGAACGACCCCAGATAGGTCATGAACGCGAGAAATGTGCCGAGCGTGATGGACTGCCGCAACGCCAGCAGCCCACCGACCACGAGAACCAACGCCTGCCCTGCCGCGGGCACCGCCTGCATAACCGGCGTGAACCGGCTGGTAATGCGGGTGACGCGCAGCCGCGACCGGTACAGGTCACGAGCGGACGCGGCCAACTGCTCGAGTTCGTGCGATTCCTGCCCGAACCCCTTCACCACCCGCACCCCGGCCACCGCGGCCTCCACCCGCATGGCGACCTCGGCTGCCCGGGCCTGCGCATCCCAGTTGGCCGGGAAAAGCACACGCTGACTGCGCGCGGTGATCAACCACAGCGCGGGCACCACCAGCAGCGCGATCACGCTCAGCATCGGCGACATCGACGCCATCAGCAACAGCGACGCGGCGATCAGCACAACATTGCCCGCGACCAGCGGAACCAGTTGCAGGAACATCTGGATCAACGTCACATCGGTAATGGCGCGACTGACCACCTGCCCGGTGTACAGCCCCGCCCGCTGGCGTCCGTTCAGGCGCAGCAGCGCCGCGAACAGGTCGCGGCGCAGGTCGTGCTGCACATCCAGTGACAGCCGCGAGGATCCGGCCCGCCGCAGGTATCCCGCGACGAACCGGACGGATCCGATCGCCAACAGCACAAGCACCCACGGCAGCACCGATGCGGCTGTGCTGGTCAAGGTGTCGACCACATGCCGCACCAGCAGCGGCAGGATGGCCGTGAGTACCGCGGCCACCACCGAACCCACACACGCGACGCTTACCGTCCACCGATGTTCGGCACAGCGCCGCAGCAGATAACGAATCCAGCCGTCGGCAGTCGCGTCGCCGGAACAGTCCGAGCCCGAACTCATCCGGCGACCACGAGTGCGTCCGCGTCGGCGAACTGGTTGGCGGGCCGCTCCAGGCCGTAGTGCCCGCGCAGCGTGGTCTCGGTGTACTCGGTGCGGAACAGTCCGCGCCGCTGCAGAATCGGCACCACCTCGTCGACGAATCGTGCCAGGCCCGAGGGCAGGACGGCGGGCATGATGTTGAATCCGTCCGCGGCGCCGCGGGTGAACCATTCCTCGATGGTGTCGGCCACCTGTTCGGCGGTACCCGCGAAGGTGTGGTGGCCGCGTCCGCCGCCGAGTCGTCCGATCAGCTGGCGCAGCGTAAGCCGTTCGCGCCGAGCCAGATTCACGATGAGGGTGAAGCGGCTCTTGGCGCCCTGGATCTCGTCCTCGGTGGGCAGATCCTCGGGCAGTTCGCTGTCCAGGTCGAGGTCCTCCACCGGAATGCCCCAGGTGCGGGCCAGCTGGCGCTTGGCGTATTCGGGCGAGATCAGCCGCTCCAGCTCGGCATCCAGTTCGCGGGCGTGCTCCTCGGTATCACCGATGACCGGCACGATGCCCGGCAGGATCTTGATGCTCTCCGGATCGCGGCCGAATGCGACGGCACGGCGCTTCAGGTCGGTGTAGAACTCGAGGCCGTCCTCGATCGTCTGCTGTGCGGTGAACACCGCTTCGGCATAGCGGGCGGCGAATTCCTTACCGTCCTCGGAGGATCCGGCTTGCACGAGCACCGGGTACGCCTGCGGCGAGCGCGGCACATTCAGCGGGCCCGCGACCTTGAAGAAGTGTCCCTCGTGTTCGATCTTGCGGACCTTGTCCGGGGCGGTGTGAATCCCGGATTCCTTATCGGCGAGTACTGCGTCGTCCTGCCAGCTGTCCCACAATTTCGTTGCCACATCGACGAATTCGGCGGCCTTGTCGTAGCGCAGCTTGTGGTCGGGGACATCGTCGAGCCCGAAATTTCGCGCGGCATCCGCACCGGCGGTCGTGACGATATTCCAGCCGACGCGCCCGTTCGACACCCAGTCCACCGACGCGAATCGGCGCGCCAGGTTGAACGGCGAGTTGTAGCTGGTGGACGCGGTGGCGATGAGCCCGATCCGCGAGGTCTGCACGGCGATCGCGGTGAGCAGGACGGTCGGCTCCAGCTTGCCGCTGGGGCGGCGGCCGGTATCGCCGAAGAGCACCGGGCTGTCGGCGAAGAAGATGGAGTCCAGCTTTCCGCGCTCGGCGATGCGCGCGAGGTTCACGTAGTGCTCGATCTTGGTGTTCGAGTGCGGATCGGACTCGGGCAGCCGCCACGAAGCCTCGTGATGTCCGGTCGACATCAGAAATGCGTTGAGGTGCAATTGTTTCGACATGATGTTCCTTTCAGACGCCGGCGGGGACGACGCCGAGCGTGGTCAGTAGGGTGCGGCGGATGCGCGGCTGCCCGTACCGCATCGCGCACCGGCAGTGACGCCCGCTGCGCGCGGCGCACGATCGGCGCAATCCGCCAGCGACGACTCCGCGCCTCACCGACGGCCAGCCGCGTGATCGCGCCCGCGGCCGAACGCGGGCCTGTCAACCCGACCGGGATATCATCGACCCCGCCCGATCCGCGCGACACCCTTGCGCTCGAGCCGATTCTGAGAGTGCGCCTGCACGAAGGCCAGAGGCTGAAGATGTACTGCAATGGGATCAGAGCGATCACCCTTTCGGAACACCGAGGGCACCAACCGATTCAGGCCGACACCGCGGACCGGATAGTCGGCAGACCGAGGTTGTCGCGCAGCGTGGTTCCGCTGTATTCGGTGCGCAGAACACCGCGGTCCTGCAGTAGCGGCACGACCTTGTCGACGAATTCATCGATGCCCCATGGCACCAGATGCGAGCCGAGGATGAAGCCGTCGGAGCCGTCGTTCTGCACGAAGGTATCGATCTGCTCGGCGACCTGGGCGGGCGTGCCGACCAGGGGCCCGCGTTCGAACTGATCGATCACCACCTCCCGCAGGGTGAGCTTCTTCGCCTCGGCCACCTGGCGCAGGCGCTCGACCGTGGCGAACCGATCCTGATGTACGAAGGCACGCCCCTGGATGATCGGCGCAGCGTCGGGATCCGGATCGATATCGGGCACCGGGCCCTCCGGGTCGTAGCCGGACAGGTCGCGGTTCCAGATCTGTTCCAGCAGGATCAGCGCGGTCTGTCCGGTGACCTGCTCATTGCGTACGGTGTGGAACTTCTCGATCGCCTCGGCCTCGGTCTCGCCGAGCACGAAACTCGCCGACGGCAGGATCTTGATGTCATCGGCCGCACGTCCGGCCGCGACCGCACGCGCCTTGATATCGCGGTAGAAGTCCGCGGCCTCCGGCAGCTTGCCGTACGGGGAGAAGATGGCGTCGGCATTGGCGGCGGCGAAGGCGCGGCCCTGTGGGGAGACACCGGCCTGCAGGATCACCGGCCGCCCCTGCGGGCTGCGCGGCACGGTGAACCGCCCGGAGATATCGAATTGTTTGCCGTGGAAGGCGAATGCACCAGCATCCGGGCGGGCCAGGTACCGGCCGGATTCCTTGTCGGCGACAATATCGGTGACATCCCACGAATCCCACAGGGCACGAACGGCATTCAGCGTCTCCTCGGCCCGCACATAGCGGTCTGCCGGATCGAGGAAGCCGCCGCGGCGGAAGTTCTGGCCGGTGAAGGCGTCGAAGGAGGTCACCACATTCCAGGCGGCGCGACCACCGGACAGATGATCCAAACTCGCGAGCTGGCGGGCCAACTCATACGGCTCGTTGAAGGTGGCGTTGATCGTGCCCGCCAATCCGAGATGTTCGGTCACCGCGGCGATCGAGGCCAGCACGGTGAAGGTATCGGGGCGGCCGATAACGTCCTGATCGAAGATCTTGCCCGCGCGTTCGCGCAGGATGAGACCTTCGGCGAGGAAGAAGAAGTCGAATTTGCCGCGTTCGGCGGTGCGCGCGGTGTGTTCGAAACTGCTGAAATCGATCTGGCTGCCGGCCTCGGGATGCCACCAGGCGGTGTGGTGGTTGACGCCGCCGAGGTAGGCGCCCAAGATGACCTGCTTACGTGGAGTACTCATGCTGACCTCGCTCAGGCAGTCGCGTAACGGTTGGGAACGTCGGTGGACAAGCCGAGCAGTGCGCGCAGCGGACCATCCGGATAGCCGGTGCGGAACACACTCCGGCGTTGCAGGGCGGGAACGAGCCGGTCGGTGATGGCGGCCAGGTCATCGACCGCGACACCCGGTCGCAACCGGAAGCCGTCGATCCCCTGCGCGCTCCATTCGGTGAGCAGTTCGGCGAGTTCCTCCGCGCTACCTGCGAAAATACCTGCATCCGAAGCGAATTCGGCACCGGAGAGCTCGTTCAACCGCGCCAGTCGTTGCGGACCGGTCGCCTCGTCGGTGTCGAGGAATACGACGATATCGGCATGGACCCGCAGCGGTTCGCCCACGCGATCGACGCGGGCCGCGGCGACCGCGACCTGCTCCAGAATCACTCCGGGTCCCGCCTGGCGGCTCGGCGTGACGAAAACCAGATCCACTGAGCGGGCAGCGAATTCATAGATCAGCGGACCGTGCGCCAGTGCCGCGACCACCGGCTGCCCCTGCGGCGGGCGCGGTGTGATCGACGGCCCACGGACACTGAAGAAGCGGCCCTCGAAATTGATGTAGTGCAGTTTGTCGCGATCGATGAAACGGCGGGTGGCCACCTCGCGAATTTCCGCGTCGTCCTCCCAACTGTCCCACAGCCGCCGCGCCACCTCGACCGCATCGGCGGCTTCTTCGAACAGCTCGTGCGTCTCGCGCGGAAATATCCCCGACGCAACAGCTTCCGCGATATCGGCGACCGTTGGTTCATGCACTTCGCGACGGCCGAAGTGCGCGGCCTCCTCGGCGCTGCCGGAGACCCGCACCTGCCAGCCCGCCCGGCCGCGCGAGGTGTAGTCGAGGGTGGCGATCGACTTGGAGACATGGAACGGTTCGGTATGGGTGACCGTCACGGTCGGGATGAGCCCGATGTGCCGGGTGCTCGGCGCGACCCGCGCGGCAATCAGATTGGCATCGATCCGGGCTCGGACCCGGTCGACGGCGTCATCGGAGGGCTCATGCGGCGTCCCCGGAACCCGCAGGGTGTCCTCGATGCTCACGAAATCGAGCAGTCCGCGCTCCGCGGTGGCGACCAGATCCGTCCAGTAACCGGGGCTGAACAGCTCGGTGGGTCGGGAGTTCGGCTCCCGCCACGCGGCCGGATGCCAGCCCGCTCCATCGAGCGCGACGCCGAGATGTAGTTGTTTCGGTGCCATCGTCTCCCATTCCTGTGCATGCGCGAATGTTGTGTGCTGCAACGCGCGAACCGCTGCGCGTCCCACTCGAACGTTGCGCAGCGCTGACTGCGACCGACGGCGGTGCTGACGGGAAGGACTCCGCGCAGACCTCATATCACGTGGCCACGTGATATTCGTGGTGGTCCCGACCTGGCCTTCCGCCGCTGGTGTCAACGATTGAGATCAGCTCGAGCGCTGGGAAATACGCTGCGAGCGAGGGAATCGACGACAGCCACCGGATAGAAATTCCGCTGAGCACAACCGGTGCCGATACTCGTGCGCCCCGCTAACGTTCTCCGGTCGGACCCTGTTGCGGAGGAGTGCGCGATGACCACCGAGTCGACCATCGACATCAATACCCCACTGCATCCACTCGACGATCCGGTGCGGGCATCGCTGCGCGGCGAGCACCTCCGCTTCGCCAGCTGGGTGGGCCGCATCGGCCGCTACGACCCGGACGTCGCCAGATTCATCGGCCATCCGCCCGCACTGGACGAACAGGATTGGGCCGATCTGGCCACCCTGCTCGGACCGGGCGGCAGCACCGCACTGCGCGGCTACGGCCATGTGCCGCCGGATGGGTGGACCGTGCTGAACGAATTCGGTTCGGTACAAATGGACGGCACCGCGCTACGCGTTGCCCACGATCCGGAACTCGAGGTACTCACCGCCGCTGATGTGCCGGAGATCCTGGAGCTGATCGCCCGCACCGAACCCGGCCCGTATGCGCCGCGGACCATCGAAATGGGTACCTATCTCGGGATTCGGGTGGACGGCAGGCTGGTGGCAATGGCAGGTGAGCGCCTGCACCCGCCGGGTTGGACCGAGATCAGCGCCGTGTGCACCGATGCGGAATTCCGCGGCCGCGGTTTCGCCTCCCGGCTGACCCGTGCGGTCGGCGCGCAGATCCGGGCGCGCGGAGAGACACCGTTCCTGCACGCCGTCGCCCACAATGCGACGGCGATCAGTTTGTACGAGACGTTGGGATTCACCCTGCGCAAGCGTTCGTTGTTGACGATCGTGCAGGCACCATCGTCCACCAACCGCGCGTCGACGCCGAACTGACTCCACGCCGGACCTGGGATGTCCCGCGCAAACCGCGCGCTCAGCGCTCAGGTAGCGGGGGCAGTTCCAGGTTCTCGCGGAAAGTGCCACCGACATAGTCGTTTCCGACGATTCCCCGGCGGCGCAATTCGGGCAGAAGTCCATTGGTAACGAAGTCTCGAGTTCGGGCATCGGCCAGACCACCCAGCGAGATGACATCGAGAACCCCTGCGCGATAACGCTCTTCGACAGCATCGGCCAATTGTTCCGGCGTCCCGGCAGCCGCCCAGTGCCCGGTATCCTTCGCCGCGACGATCAGCTCACGCAGCGTGCGACCGGATGCCGCCAGCTTGGTGAAGATTTCCACCCGCCCGCGCCGGCGGTTCACCGAATTCAGCTCGGGCAGTATCGTTTCCGGGATCGGCCGATCCAGCGGCAGCTCCGTGAGATCGATACCGCCACCGAACATATCCGCCAATTGGATGCGGCCCGCATCGAAGTCGGTCGCCTCGGCCGCCTCGCGGACCAACCGGCGCGCCTGCTCATCCGTTGCTCCATAAGTCGCATGGAACGAACTCATGATCAGCGGTAATTCTTGGGCTCGACCGAGTTCCGTCGCGCGCGCCCGAATCGTCTTGGTATAGGTCACCGCATCCTCGAGCGTCGGAAGCGAGGTGAACACCACCTCGGCGAACCGCGCGCCGAGCTCGATACCGCCCGCCGATTGACCGGCCTGGAATTGGACCGGGCGACGCTGCGGCAACGGCGGGATATTGAGCGGACCCCGCACCGTGAAGTATTGCCCCGCATACTCGATCGGACGCACCTTGGCCGCATCGAGGACCGCACCGCCGTTACCGTCGGGGGTCAGCGCCCCGGCTCCCAGCTGTCGAACAGCGCGTTGATGACCTCGAGGGATTCGGTCGCGCGCGCGTACCGCTCCTCCGGGCTCGGCAGATCCTGATCGCCGTAATTCTCCTCGCCCACCGAGGACGTGACGATATTCCAGGCGGCTCGGCCATTGCTCACATGGTCGAGCGTTCCGAACAGCCGCGCGAGATTGAACGGGTGGTGAAAGGTGCTGGTAACGGTGGCGATCAAGCCGACGTGCGAAGTCACCGCGCTCAATGCGGACAGGAAGATCAGCGGCTCCTGCGCGCCGATCGCGCCCTGCGCCCCGAAGCTCAACAGGTCGGCGGCGAACAGGGCGTCGAACTTATTGGCCTCGGCGATCTTCGCGATCTCGATCGAGGACGCCACCGTCGATTCGTGCGGATCGATCGCGGCCGCATAGACGCTCACCGCGCCGCTGACTCCGGTAACTGTTTTCAATGCCCGACGTCGTGCAGAGCTCATCTGCTCGAGACAACCGTATTCCGCTCCCGCAGAACAGGTTTGCGATCAGCTCGAATGGAATCGGTCAGAGTTCGGGAAGATCAGGCAGCGGCGCGCCGACTATCTGCCGTGCCTCCTCCCGCGAAACCCCCAACGCGCACAGCACCAGTTCGGCCGCACCGGCTCCGGCATCACGCCAGGCCTGATGCCCTTCGAGCACCATCCACATCGCGCTGACCACCGCGCCCGTAACCATCGCGGCCACGCTCAGCGCCATAACCGGCGAGACGGTGTAGCGGCCGCTCTCGATGCCCTTCTCGATATCGCGCATCGGCGGACCGCCGAGCACCTCGCGCAGGGATTCGTCGGTCAGGCCGAACCGGACCAGGAACCGCCCCATCGCGGGATTCTCATGGGCCCGGCGCACCAGCAAGCGGATCCCGGTGGCCATCCGCAGCGGCGGATCGATGTCGCCGTGCGCGTCCATGGCCCGGACATTCGCATCGTGGATATCGAAGGCGAGTTGCGCCCGCACCCGGTCGTAGAGCTGCTCGATGGATTCGACGTTGCGATACAGCGTGCCGCGGGCGACGCCCGCCTCGGTGGCCAGCTCGCTGATCGTCAGATCCGTGGTGCCCCGCGCAGCGAACAGCCGCATCGCAGCCGCATTGATCCGCTTCTCGGTCACATTCACCGGCATTCCCTTCCTGAGTTCCACACCAAAGCTACGACATTGTTTTGAATGAGTCGGAAGCGATCTAAATAGATCATTATTGACACTAATTGAACAAGGCTGTTCAATGTGGTGTGTGGCACATAGGAGTGACTGGAGATCCGGAAAGGAAGGCGCGATGACCCCCGCCGAAACAACCTCAGTACTGGTGGTAGGGGCCGGTCCGGTAGGTCTGACGCTCGCGCTCGAACTGGACCGCCACGGTGTGGACACCGTCGTCGTGGAACGCAATGCCACCAGCACCCGGCATCCGAAAATGGACATCACCAATGGCCGCAGCATGGAGCTGTACCGGCGACTGGGGGTCGCCGACGAACTGCGCAAGGTCGCGATTCCAGACGACTCCAGGGCCAGAGTCAGCTGGGTCACCAATGCGGTCGGCTGGGAGCTGGCGCGCTTCGAATATCCCAGCGTCGCCGAACAATTCCGGCTCATCCACGAACGCAATGACGGCACCCTCCCGCTGGAACCCGCCATGCGCGTATCCCAGGTGATCCTCGAACCGGCGCTGCGCGAACAGCTCGAAACCCGAACCAACGCACGCGTCCACTACGGCTGGGCGCTGGACAGTTTCATCGAGGACACCGACGGTGTCACCGCGCGTCTGACATCCGGGGAGACCGGGCAATCGCGCACCGTCCGCGCGCAATATCTCGTGGGCTGCGACGGCGCGGGCAGCCGCACCCGCAGGCAACTCGGTATCGGACACGACGAGATCGATCTCCGCAAACTCCTCGTCAAAGAGCTCGGCCCGGGACGAACTGCCAAGAGCTCGATCCGCGCATTCCGCGCCACGGGGCAGCGCCCCATGGACGGCCGGTTCTACCTCGTGCACTTCACGACCACAGATACTGAGATCCGCACCCGCTTCGGCACCGTCTGGCACCTCCAGTCCCCCGAAGGCTGGACAGTCATCTCGCAGAACGACCGCGACACCTTCACCCTGCAGGCGCCCCTCGGCATCGGCACCGACGCCGACAAGATCGACCCGCGCGAGTTCGTCTACGAACGACTCGGCCGACGCTTCGATATCGAGATCCTGGTCGCCAATTTCTGGACCCCGCGCCTGACCGTCGCCGATTCCTTCGGACGCGGACGCGTCTGGCTCGCCGGCGATGCCGTCCACCAAGTCGTGCCCACCGGGGGCTACGGCATGAATACCGGCGTCGGCGACGCGGTAGGACTCGGCTGGGTCCTCGCCGCACAGTTGCACAACTGGGGTGGCCCCGGCCTGCTCACGGCCTACGAGCAGGAGCGACGCGCCGTAGCGCTGCGCAACCGCGCGGCCTCGGCCAGGCACAGCGCGGTCCGTGGCGCCATCATGACCAGCGACTGGACCGCCATGCACAGCGAACGCTGGTTCGGCGAACGCACCCGGTGCGAACTCGGCCGCGAGATCAGCGACCTGGGCAACCTGGAAAACGAAGCCCTCGGCATCGAACTCGACTACCGCTACGACGACTCCCCCATCGTCTGCCGAGATCTCGATGGGCACGCGCCGCCGCAGCGGATGGCCGAATACGTACCCAGCACCTGGCCGGGCGCCAGGCCGCCGAGCGTGTACCTCGCGGACTGCCGCGCGATCTTCGACCTGTTCGGCCGCGGCTTCACTCTGCTGCGCTTCGCCGAACACGATGTCACCGGATTCGTAGACGCCGCAGCTCAGCGTGCCGTTCCACTCGACGTGGTCGATATCCGCGACGAACATGCCCGGGCGCTCTACGAACGCGACCTCGTGCTGATCCGCCCCGACCAACACGTTGCGTGGCGCGGCAACGCCGCCCCGACCGACCCGCTTTTCATCGTCGACCGCATCCGTGGCGTGCACGTCTGATTTTCAGAACCGGCTGTCGATCAATTTCGTTTCCGCGATGGCGAATACGGTGTCGCTGAGCTTGCCGAGCAAGGCCAGCAGCACAATGGCCAACAGCATGATGTCGGTGCGGCCGCTGTTCTGGCTGTCGATCAGCAGGAATCCGAGTCCTTTCGACGAGGCGATCAGCTCGGCCGCGACCAGGAACAGCCAACCATTGGCCAGGCCGAGTCGCAGACCGTTGACGACCGCCGGTGCCACCGCGGGCAATTGAATCGAGAACAACAGCGCGGCACGGTGCAATCCATAGGCCCGGCCGAGTTCGGTCAGGTGCGGATCGACCTGTGCCAGAGCCGATGCCGTCGTCGTATAGATCGGGAAGAACGCACCGATGGCCACCAGCACGATCTTGGGTTCCTCGCCGATGCCGAGCCACAACAGCAGCAGCGGCACCCACGCCAGCGACGGCACCGTGCGGAACAATCCGACCGTCGGCGCCAGCAGCACACGGGCGATATCGAACAGCCCGACCACCGCGCCGAGCACCAGTGCGATGAGCGCCCCACTGGCGAATCCGAGCAGCACCCGCTGGATGCTGATCGCCAGATGGCTCCACAATTCGTCGCGCTGCAACAACTCCCGCAGTGCGGCAAGCACTTCCGCGGGCGGCGCGAGCTGGCTCGACGAATACAGTCCCGCCGAGGTCACCCCTTGCCACAGCAATAGCAGCAGCACGGGTACGACCAGTCCGAGCGCCACCTGATCCCAACGGATCCGGCGCGCGGCACGCGGCGGTGCGGTCTGGGTGACCGTCACCGAAGGGCCTGCTGTGCGAATTTCGGCTCGAAGAGTGCACCGAGCGCGGTCTCGGCGGCTTCCTTCGATCGCACGTCACCGTCGGCCACGATGATGGGCACGATCGGGGTGAGTACCGCCCGCTGGGTCTCGCCCGGTACCGGATCGACCTTCAATACGGTGCGCTCGAGCGTTTCCTTGGCGACGTCGAGGGAGGTCTTCGATTCCGTCGCCAGCAGCTGCGCGAGTTCGTTCGGATGTTCCAGCGCCCAAACCCGCGCCTGTTCATAGGCATTGACCACGGCCTGGACCCGGTCCGGATGCTGTGCGATGAAATCCGCGCGGGCGTTGAGTACGCCGTAGGTCTGGAAGTTGGCGTTGCGGTAGAGCAATCGCGAACCCTGCTCTTGACGGGTCTGCGCCATGTAGGGATCCAGACCCGCCCACGCATCGACATCACCGCGTTCGAGTGCGGTCTTGCCGTCGGCGTGCTGCAGGTTGGTCACTTCCACATCCTTGGCGGTGAGACCAGCTGTCTGAAGTGCCTGCAGCAGTGTGAAATAGGCGTCGGTACCCTTCGTCGCCGCGATCTTCTTACCCCTCAACTCGGCCACCGAGGTGATGGGAGAATTCTTCGCGACGACCAGCGCGGTCCATTCCGGTTTGCTGTAGATCGAAATGCTTTGCAGCGGTGTGCCATTGGCCTTCGCCAGCAATGCCGCCGAACCCGCGGTCGAATTCACATCGATCGCGTTGGCGCGCAGACTTTCATTGGCCTTGTTGCTGCCCGCGGAGAATACCCAGGTCACCTTGGCGCCGGACTTCTCCAGCAGGTGCTGGTCCCGGATGACCAGGCTCAGCGGGTTGTAGTAGGCGTAGTCCAGCCGCACCTCATCCGCACCCGCCCCGGCCGCGCCGGACTTTTCGCCCTCCGCGCAGCCCGAAAGCAGCGTCATCACCGCCGCCGCGACGGCTGCCAGGACGATGGTCGCTCGTCTCATCAGAGTGTCTCCTTGACGGTGGCGCGGCGCGCAACGCCGAGTCGTTCGAGTAGGTCGAGCCGCAGCGCGGCCAACCGTGGGTCGGTGTCGTCGCGCGGCCGATCGGCGGATACCTCGAGCGCCGTGCCGATCGTGAAACCTGTTTCGCCACTGACAGTTTCGAGTACAATTACGCGGTCGGCCAGGCGCAGTGCCTCGTCCACATCGTGGGTGACGAGTACGACCGTGATACCCGCGGCGCGCTGCACCTCGTCGAGCAGGTCCTGCATCCGCAGCCTGGTCAGCGCATCCAACGCCGCGAACGGCTCGTCGAGCAGCAGCACGCCAGGATGGCGAACCAGCGCGCGGGCCAATGCCGTTCGCTGCGCCATGCCCCCTGACACTTGTCGCGGACGATGTCCCTCGAATCCGGCCAGTCCGACGATCTCGAGCCCGCGCCGCACCTCGGCCTCGCCTTCGGCCCGCGAGATGGTCGGTGGCAGACCCAATGCGACATTGCCCGCGAGATCGCGCCACGGCAGCAGCCGCGGCTCCTGGAAAACCACCGCGCAGCGCGGGTCGATGCCGCGCATGGGACGACCGTCGAGCACGACCTCGCCCGCGGTCGGCTCGTCCAACCCAGCAATGACCCGCAACAGTGTCGATTTCCCACTGCCGGACGGACCGACCAGCGCGATCACCTCACCCGGTGCGATCTCCAATTCGATATCGCGCAGGACCGTATGGGCGCCGAAACTGCGGCCGAGGCCGCGCAATGCGACCCCGGCGGCACGACTGGCAGTGGGTGACACCTCGACTACTGAGCGGCCGCGAATCCGGCGCGCAGATCGGCGAGGATATCGTCGATACCCTCGATGCCGACCGCGAGACGGACCAGGCCCGGGGTGACACCGGCCGCCAACTGCTCTTCCGGAGTCAGCTGGGAATGGGTGGTCGAGGCCGGATGGATCACCAGCGAACGCACATCGCCGATATTGGCCACATGGCTGTGCAGCTTCAGCGCCTCGACGAAACGCTTACCCACATCGACCCCACCGGCCAATTCGAAGCCGATCACCGCGCCGACGCCCTTGGGAGCGAGCGTGCGGCCGCGCTCGTACCACGGGGAGGACGGCAGCCCGGCGTAGGACACCGAGGTCACCTCCGAACGCGCCGCGAGGAAGTCCGCGACTGCCTCGGCGTTCTGCACATGCCGCTCGATCCGCAGACTCAGCGTCTCCAGACCCTGGCTGATCAGGAAGGCGTTGAACGGCGAGACTGCCGAACCGAGATCACGCAGTAGTTGCACCCTGGCCTTGAGGGCGTAGGCGGGAGCGCCGAGGTCGGCGTACACCACGCCGTGGTAGCTCGGGTCCGGTGTGGTGAAACCGGGGAAGCGGCCACCGGTCCAATCGAAGGTACCGCCGTCGACGATCACGCCCGCGATGGCCGCACCGTGGCCGCCCAAATACTTTGTCGCCGAATGCACCACGATATCGGCGCCATGGGCCAGCGGCTGAATCAGGTACGGCGTCGCGACGGTGTTGTCGAGAATCAGCGGAACGCCCGCGGCATGGGCGACTTCGGCGATACCGGGAATGTCGAAGATATGGTTCTGCGGGTTGGAGATCGTTTCGCCGTACAGCGCCTTGGTATTCGGCCGGATCGCCGCGCGCCACTGGTCCAGATCATCCGGATCATCGACAAAGCTGACCTCGATGCCCAGTTTCGGCAGCGAGTAGCGGAACAGGTTGTAGGTGCCGCCGTATAGCCGTGGGCTGGACACAATGTGATCGCCCGCACCGGCGATATTCAGGATCGCGAACGTCTCCGCGGCCTGCCCGGAGGCCAGCAGCAGCGCCGCGACACCGCCCTCCAATGCCGCGATGCGCTGTTCCACGGCATCCTGGGTCGGGTTCATGATGCGGGTGTAGATATTGCCCGGTTCGGCGAGACCGAACAGCGCCGCAGCATGCGCGGTATCCCGGAAGGTGTAGGAAGTGGTCTGGTAGATCGGCAGCGCGCGGGCATTGGTCGTACCGTCCGGCACCTGTCCGACGTGGATCTGCTTGGTCTCGAAGCTCCAGTCGGCGCTCGGGTCCTGGGTCTGGTCGCTGGTCGTCACATCAACGGACACTAAGAAGCGCCCGGCATGGTGTCGAGAATTACATTCAGCCGGAACCGAATCCAGGCTCCGGTCAGCGCCGGAAACACGGCCGCAATCGACTCTGATTCTTTTATCAGATACGATTCTGATAACGGAATCGAGGGGAAGGAGGGCATAGTGACAGGTGTGGTGGGCAACCGCATCGACAGGCGGCGCGAGCGGACGCGCAATGCGCTGCTCGGGGCGGCGCGGAAGTTCCTGTCGGAGGGGCGATCCGCGGTGAGCATCCAGGAAATCACCGATGCGGCCGATGTCGGATTCGGCTCGTTCTACAACCACTTCCAATCCAAAGAGCAGTTGTTCGACGAGGCCGTGCGGTCGGTGCTGCAGATCTACAGCGAGATGCGCGACGAGATCGTCGCCATGTACGACGACCCCGCCGAGGTATTCGCGGTGAGCTTCCGGATGACCGGACGGCTGCAGCGCCAGATCCCGGAGGGTGTGCGGGTGATCCTGAATTCCGGTACGTCGGTGCTGCTGCGCGACGAGGGCCTGGGCCCACGCGCCCGACGCGACATCATAGCCGCACAGGAGGCGGGCCGGTTCGAGCCGATGGACCCGGATATGGCGCTGATGGCCGCGGGCGGGGCACTGCTGGGACTGCTGCAACTATTGGATGCCCGACCCGAGGCCGATGCCGGGGCACTCACCGACGAAATGACCCTGCATGTGCTGCGGATGTTCGGCATGAACAAGCGCAGCGCGCAGAAGCTGGTATCCAGTGAATTGCCGCCGCAACCCCAGCTGTGATCAGCCGTTGACCGCGGCGGCCAGTCGCGGCAGCTGCCGCAGTGGATTATGGTGTTCGACCTCCATGCGCTGATCGGCGTCGAAGATATCGCTGAGCCCGGGTGCGGGATCATGTGAACCGCTCTGCCGGGGCGTGAGCGCGCTGAAGGGCCGCGGAGCCGAAGACGATGCGATCGCGGTTGGTCACTGCGAGCACCCCGGCCATGGCGGCGGCCGAACCACTGAGTGCTCGCCCGTTACCTCGGCGACGACTTCGACGAACTCGAAAGCCGCTACGCCACCGCGATCAGCGACCTGCGCGAACCCCAACTGAGACCGGATCGCGGAGTCCGGGTAGCCACGGTTTAGCAGACAGTCGAGTGGCAACCCGCACAGTGACGCTGCTCGGCGAGTACGAGGATCAGCGCGGACCTCGGCTCTCCGGGCGCTTCGAACCAGCAAGCCCGTCGAGCGGAGGAAAACGATGCCGAATCCCACCAGCCACCAGAACGACGTGCGACGGACGCCGGTGCGCGCGGAGCTGCACAGTGCCGCATTCACCGACCACTCGACAATTCCGGACCGCTACTCCTACGACGGCGGCAATGTCGCTCCGCCGCTCGAGTGGAGCGGTATCCCCGGTGACGCCGCGGAGATCGTCCTGCTGTGCGAGGACGAGGACGCGCCGGGCGGGCCGTTCACCCATTGGCTGCTGACCGGCATCGCGCCGACCGCGACCAGTATCCGGGCGGAGGCGCCACCGCCCAGGGCCGTCGCGGGTCCCAATGACTTCGGTGAAGTCGGCTGGAGTGGTCCGCGACCACCGGTCGGCGACCAGGCGCACCGGTACTTCTTCCGGCTATACGCCTTGGACCGATCGGCCGGGTTCACCAAGGACACCACGGCCGACGTGGTCCGGCAGGCCATCACGAACCACGTCATCGCGAGCGGCACCCTGGTCGGCCTCTTCGCCGCCTGATCGGCCCGCGCAGCCCTACGCCGCGATCGCCTCGGCGCGCAGGCGCGAATAGTCCTCGCGCGACAGCGGGGCCGCATCCGGTCTTCGAGCGAGATGCGGAATGTCTCGCGCGCGGAAGATGCGGCGGTCATGGCGCTGCCGAATGTGAAGGCACCGATGAGCGCAACGTTCGACTCGGGCAGCGCGACGATCCGAAGATGGTGGTGGGCATTCATCAGCGCCATGCAGATCACGCTCTCCAGCACGACCTGCACGATCGGTGAGGCGCGGCCTCCTGCTGCGCCTGCTCGGCCTCGAATGCCGGTGTTTCGTCCGCCCGGCGCGGCTCAGATAACCGGCGAACCGCACAACGACGCTGAGCAGGAACGGAATTCGCCAAGCCGACGATTGGAACGCGTCATCGGGGCTACAGCGCCGACATCGACAAAGGCTGCGGCGGCGAGGATTTAACCGGCCGGCACACCTTGCGGCCGTGCCGGTCACCGAGCACGAATGCGCCGAGCGGCCGGGCAACACAGGATCGCACGGCATCGGCACCGCAGTTCTTTCTCGGATCGAGGGACGTCAGTTGTGCGCCAAGAGGCGCGCCCGATGCGCGCTCGTACGAACCCGGTGCGTTGACCGCGCCGCAGTCGGGGTTTCCGCGCTCACTGAACCACCTCGATTCGCTGGAGAAATGCCAGGTCGAAGCCGCTCCACCATGCCAACGATCGATATATAGGACTTGAGTCGCCTTCGGATTCGCCCTACGATGTTCGCATGACAACCAGTTGTACGGAATGCGCACAAAGCGAGGTGTGATGAAGGCGGCTACCGTGGCCGCGCCCGAGCGGATCGCGCGGCAGCCCGACTCGGTCTACCGGCCGGGTGATGCCTTGGTGCGCATGCTCGGCGTCGGCCATGTGCGGTTCGGATCCGGCGGCCATCGAGAGGTCCCGGGCTGCCGTGGATCGTCGGCCGCGAAGTGCGATCGTGCCGAGCCGGGTGCCGCAGGCCAGTTCGCGCTCGGCGACGCCGATCGCGCCTGGATGTGGTCCACCCCGGGCAAATGCTGGATTCGGCTCGGGTGATCAGCGGCATTTCCACAATTTCGAATAAGGAGTGAGATGGCCAGGATTACCTCCTTGGCGGATGCGGTCGGCGAACTCGTTCGCGACGGCGATACGGTCGCGCTCGAAGGGTTCACACATCTGATCCCGGTGGCCGCCGGGCAGGAGATCATTCGCCAGCGCAAGCGGGATCTGACGCTGGTGCGGATGACGCCGGATATCGTCTACGACCAGCTGATCGGGGCCGGTTGCGCCCGCAAGCTGATCTTTTCTTGGGGCGGTAACCCCGGCGTCGGCTCGCTGCACCGGTTCCGCGACGCGGTACAGCAGGCCTGGCCCGCAGCGGTGGAGATCGAGGAGCACAGCCACGCGGGGATGGCGAACCGCTATGTCGCGGGAGCGTCCGGATTGCCGTTCGCCGTGCTGCGCGGATACGTCGGCACCGATCTGCCGACGGTCACCGACACCATCAAACCGATCACCTGTCCGTTCACCGGTGAACAGCTGACGGCGGTTCCGGCGATAAATCCCGATGTCACGGTCATCCACGCCCAGCGTGCCGATCGTGCCGGAAATGTGCAGCTGTGGGGGCTACTTGGGGTACAGAAGGAGGCACTGCTCGCCGCGCGCCGCAGCCTGGTCACGGTCGAGGAGATCGTCGACGAACTGACTCCGGTGCCCGGCGCGATCGTACTGCCCGCGTGGGCGGTGACCGCGGTCGCGCAGGTGCCCGGCGGCGCGCATCCGTCCTATGCGCAGGGCTATTCCGAACGGGACAACGACTATTACGCGGCCTGGGACGCGATCAGCCGAGACCGTGACAGCTTCACCCACTGGCTCGACGAGCACGTGCACACCGCCACCACGGAGACAGTATGACCATCGCCGAAACCCGCACCGCCACAATGGAAAAGGCATATACCGCAGACGAGATGATGACGATCGCCGCCGCCAGGGCACTCGAAGCGGGCAAGCGGTGCTTCGTCGGGATCGGGCTACCGTCGACGGCCGCCAATCTCGCACGCAATACCCATGCGCCCGATCTGGTCCTCATCTACGAATCCGGCACACTGGGTTCGAAACCGGATCGGCTGCCCGCTTCCATCGGTGACGGCGTGCTGGCCGAGACCGCCGACGCCGTGATCAGCGTGCCGGAGATCTTCAACTACTGGCTGCAGCCGGGTCGCATCGATGTCGGATTCCTCGGGGCAGCACAGCTGGATAAATACGGCAATATCAACACCACCGTCATCGGCGGTGACTACACCAATCCCAAGGTCCGACTGCCGGGAGCGGGTGGCGCGCCCGAGATCGCCGCCTCGTGTGGTGAAGTGTTCGTCGTCATGCGCCAGTCGCGCCGCTCCTTCGTCGACAAGGTCGACTTCATCACCTCCTTCGGGCACGGTCGCGGTAACGGCGAGCGCGCGCGACTCGGCCTGCGCGGCGCGGGTCCGACCCTGGTGATCACCGACCTCGCAGTGATGCGACCCGACGACACCGGCGAGTTGATCCTCGTCGCCGTTCATCCGGGAGTGAACGTCGAGCAGGTCCGCGATGCCACCGGCTGGCAGCTGCGGGTCGCGGCGGATCTCGAGATCAGCGAACCCCCGACAGCCATGGAACTCACCACCCTGCGGGCATTGAAAGCTGCATCATGACCAGCGCATTTCTGTACGACGGTATTCGCACCCCGTTCGGCAAGTACGGCGGGGCGCTGAGCGGTATCCGGCCCGATGACCTCGCCGCCTCCGTGCTGAGATCGCTCGCCGACCGCAGCGATCTGGATCCCGCGACGGTGGACGAGATCGTCTTCGGGGCGGCCAACCAGGCGGGCGAGGATAATCGCAATGTGGCACGCATGGCAGCGCTGCTGGCGGATTGGCCCACCTCGGTACCCGGCACGACGGTGAACCGGCTGTGCGGGTCGAGTATGGACGCCGCGATGCAGGCCGCCCGGATGATCGAAACCGGCGATGCGGCAACGGTTGTCGTCGGCGGCGTCGAATCGATGAGCCGCGCGCCGATGGTTATGTCCAAGCCCGCCAAGGCATTTCCCGCTGGCAACGAAACACTGCACTCCACCACATTGGGTTGGCGGCTGGTGAATCCGGCGATGCCCGCGCGGTGGACGGTGTCCTTGGGCGAGAGCACCGAAATCCTCGCGGGCCGCTACGGAATCGAGCGCGCGGCGCAGGACGAATTCGCCGCGCGCAGCCATCAGCTCGCCGCGAAGGCCTGGGACAACGGCTTCTTCGACGATCATGTCGTTGCCGTCCCCGGCACCGATCTGGCCCGCGACGAGTCGCTGCGGCCGGAAACGACCGTCGAACGGTTGGCGGTGTTGAAACCGTCGTTCCGGCCGGATGGCACCGTCACCGCCGGAAATGCCTCACCGCTGAACGACGGCGCATCCGCCCTATTGCTCGGCGACGAACAACTGGCCGATCGACTCGGCCACGCACCCCTGGCGCGGATCGCGGGACGCGGTGCGGCCGGAGTCGATCCGGATGTCTTCGGCATCGGCCCGGTCGAAGCGGCGCGAATCGCCCTGCGGCGCGCGGGAATCGGCTGGGACGATCTCGGCGTAGTCGAATTGAACGAGGCCTTCGCCGCGCAATCGCTTGCCTGCCTTGCCGATTGGCCGGAACTGGATCCCGCCATCGTCAATGTCAACGGTGGCGCGATAGCGATCGGTCACCCGCTCGGCGCATCCGGGGGACGCGTCATCAACCAACTCGCCCGCGAAATGCGGCGTAGCGGCAGCCGGTGGGGACTTGCCGCATTATGTATCGGCGTCGGCCAGGGTCTGGCCGTTGTCCTGGAGGCGACATCATGAAAACCCGTGCGCTGCAAGGCTATCGAAGGGACCCGGCGGACACCCACCCGCCGCTGGACTCCCCGGACTACAAGTCGACCGCCCTGCGCCATCCGAAAGAGCCGCTGGTGCTGCTGCCACAGCGGCTGACCGAACTCACCGGTCCGGTACTCGGCGCGGACCGGATCGCCGAAACGGATAACGACCTGACCGCGCAACACCGGGCACAACCGCTCGGACAGCGCATTATCGTGCACGGCCGACTGCTCGACGGTGACAGCAAGCCGGTCCCGAACTCCCTGATCGAGATATGGCAGGCCAATGCCGGTGGCAGATACCGGCACGACCGGGGCGCGTGGGACTGCCCGCTGGATCCCAACTTCGACGGCGTCGGGCGCACTATTACCGATGCCGCGGGCCGCTACGAGTTCACCACAATCAAGCCCGGCGCTTATCCGTGGCGCAACCACCACAATGCCTGGCGGCCCGCACACATCCACTTTTCACTGTTCGGGCGCGCCTTCGCCCAACGGTTGGTCACCCAGATGTATTTTCCGGACGATCCGCTGTTCGCTCAGGACCCCATTTTCAACTCGGTGCCCGAGGCCGCTCGCCCACTGCTGATCAGCCGCTTCGATCTCGACCGCAGCGAACCCGAGCGGGCGCTGGCCTTCGAGTTCGACATCGTATTGCGCGGCCGCGATGGCACGCCTTTCGAGGACGACGAGGACGATGACTGATCTGCCCACCACGCCTTCACAGACCGTCGGCCCCTACCTGCACATCGGACTCACATGGGACGACGGCCCCTACGCCGTACCGCTGGGAACACCGGGAGCCGGGTGGGTTCGGGGCCGGGTGCTCGACGGCGTCGGCGAGCCGCTCGATGACGCCATGGTCGAGATCTGGCAAGCCGACCCGGACGGGCATATCGCGCATCCGGATGACGGCCGCGGTGTCCGCGAAAACTTCCGCGGATTCGCACGCAGCGACACTCGAGCGGGCGAATTCGCGGTCTACACCGTTGTTCCCGGCGCGCTCGGCGATGGGCAGGCCCCGCATATCGACGTCTCGGTATTCGCCCGTGGTCTGCTGCATCGAGTGATCACCCGCATCTACTTCCCCCAGCACGCCGATCAGCACGCGAGCGATCCGGTGCTGACCGCGGTGCCACCGGAGCGGCGCGGCACCTTGATCGCCGCGAACGGTCCCGACGGCTATGTTTTCGATGTGTACCTCCAGGGTGAGCGCGAGACGGTGTTCTTCGATGTCTGACGGGTTGTTCGACGGTGTGCTCGCGGCCGGTCCGGTCGCGGCGCAGGTCGGCGACCGGGCGTGGGTGCAGGCCATGCTCCACTTCGAAGGCGCGCTGGCGGCCGCCTCAGCCGCCGCAGGAGCCATTCCACCCGAGGCCGCTGCCGCGATCGAAAGCTGTTGCGATGCAGATGATTACGATATCGCGGAGCTCGGCGCGCAGGCTGTCGGCATCGGTAATCCGGCCGGGCCGCTGGTGCGGGCACTCACCGCTCGTGTCGCGGGCGATGCGGCCGGATATGTACACCTCGGCGCGACCAGCCAGGACGTGGTCGATACCGCTGCCATGCTGGTGACGCGGCGGGCACTGACCGTGCTCGATGACGACCTGCGCACGTGCGCCGCCCGCCTGGCACACCTCGCCGAAATCCACGCCGACACCGTGCTGGCCGGGCGCAGCCTGCTCCAGCAGGGACCGCCGGTCACCTTTGGGCTGACCACGGCGGGCTGGCTCGGCGGTATCGGCGCGGCGCGCGATCGGCTCGACGACATCCGGCGGCATCGCTTGGCGGTGCAGTTCGGCGGGGCGGTCGGCACGCTCGCTTCCTTGGGCGACAACGGGATTGCCGTTCTGAGCGGACTCGCGCGCCACCTCGGACTGGCCGAACCGGCCTTACCATGGCATACCGAGCGCGGCCGCATCGCCGAGATCGCGGGGGCGCTCGGCCAGACCTGCGCGGCGGCGGCCAAGATCGCCCGCGATATCACTCTGCTAGCGCAGACCGAGGTCGCGGAGGTCTACGAGGAGGGCCCGGCGGGTACCGGCGGCTCCTCGACCATGCCGCATAAACGCAACCCGGTCGCCGCCGTCCTGGCCGCCGGATCCGCAGGGCAAGCACCAGGATTGGTTGCCGCACTGCTCGGCGCGGTCCCCCACGAACATCAGCGTGCGGCGGGCTCGTGGCATGCGGAATGGCGGCCGTACATCGAATTGCTGCGCACCACCGGTTCCGCGGTGCATTGGCTGCGAATCAGCCTCGAGCGACTTCGAGTCGAGCCACAGCGCATGCGCGCCAACCTCGACCTCACCGGCGGCCTGGCGCTCGCGGAAAACGTTGTGACCGAATTGGTTTCGACCTCGCACGGTGCGGTCGGCAGGCACACGGCAGGCGATGCCGTCGCGCAGTGCTGCCAGGCGGCCCTTACCGGCGAAGGCTCTCTCACTGATCTGCTCGCCGCCGATCCGGTGGTCGGGAAGTATCTGGACCGAGCTCGAATCGAGAGACTGCTCGACCCCACGCAGTACCTGGGGTCCACCCGCGAGTTCATCGAACGGGCACTCGCCGATTGGCGATCGCGGTCATGAGCAATCCAATCAACGGATGTGCCATACAGAACCCGAGCGCCAGGGAGGCGAAGGTATGACCGTGGTCGAGATGCACTGCCTAACGAACGGTCCCGATGACTGCGGACCGCTCGCACTCTGTGGCAGCCAGCTGATTCGGCAGGCGCAGTCGTGAGCGAGCGCAGCGAGCGAACAAACAACACAGCCGCCAAGGCGGTCACGACGGAGCCGAGCGCCAGCGAGGCGCAGTCGTGACCGCCGTCGAGGTGAACTGCGTCGTCGACGGTCCCGACGACGGCGAACCCGTCGTGCTGAGCGGATCACTCGGCAGCGACGTGCGGATGTGGGATCCGCAGGTCACCGCGCTGACCGCCGCCGGGTACCGGGTACTGCGCTACGACCACCGCGGACACGGAGCATCCCCGGTACCCCCCGGCCCGTACACGCTGACGGATCTGGGCTCCGATGTGATCGGGCTGCTCGACCGATTCGGCATCGGACGAGCGCATTTCGTCGGACTCTCACTCGGCGGCATGGTCGGCATGTGGCTCGGCGAGCACGCACCTGACCGCGTGCGCACACTCACCCTGTGCTGCACCTCCGCCGAACTGGGCCCGCCCAGCGGTTGGGCCGAGCGTGCAAATTTGGTCAGAAGCCAAGGGACACAGGCAGTTTCACACGCGGTCGTACAGCGCTGGTTCACCCCGCGATGGCGCGCGGACCACCCGGACCGCATCCACTATTACGAGGACATGGTCGCCGCCACCAACCCTGACGGTTACGCATCCTGTTGCGCGGCAATCGAAACGATGAATATCGCCGACCGGCTGTCATCGATCACCGCACCCAGCCTCGTAATCGCCGGTACCCAGGACGCGGCCACCCCACCGGAGCACGGACAGCGCATCGCGCGCGCGATCGCGCACGCCCGCCTCGAAATCGTCAGCCCAGGCGCACATCTGGCCAGCGCCGAGGCACCGGAGGCGATCAACGATCTGATTCTCGCTCACCTGAAGGAGAACGCATGACAGAACGAGCCGATAGCGGCATGGCGGTCCGGCGTGAAGTGCTCGGCGATGATCACGTCGATCGCGCCGTCGCCAGGACCACCGAATTCACCAGGCCGTTCCAGGAATACATCACCGAGTCGGTATGGGGTTCGATCTGGACCCGCGAGGGCCTGGACCGACGCACCCGCAGCTGCGTTACCCTTGCGGTGCTCACCGCCCTCGGGCGGCACGAGGAGATCGCGATGCATGTGCGCGCCGCGATCACCAACGGTCTCACCGCCGCCGAGATCGCCGAAGTACTGCTGCACACCGGCGCCTACGCCGGCGTGCCCGCCGCCAATGCGGCCTTCGCGATCGGGCAGCAGGTGCTGGCCGAACTCGGGGACGATACCGCCCTGTAGCGCCCTGTCGAGGAGGACGACGATGACGACCGGCGGTAACGACGACGACGGCCGGCGCGGCACCCATTATGTGCAGTCGCTCGAACGCGGCCTCGCGGTCATCAAGGCATTCGACGCCGAGAACCCGCAGCTGACGCTCTCCGATGTCGCGCGCCTGACCGGGCTCACTCGCGCCGCCGCACGCCGATTCTTGTTGACCCTCGCCGATCTCGGCTATGTCCGCACCGACGGCAAACGCTTCTCGCTCACCGCCAAGGTGCTCGAGCTGGGCTATTCGTATCTGTCGAGCATGAGCCTGTCCGAGGTGGCCCAACCGCACCTCGAACAGCTCTCCGCCGACGTGCACGAATCCAGCTCGGTATCGGTGCTCGACGGTCCTGATGTCGTCTACGTAGCCCGCGTCGCGGCATCCCGGATCATGACCGTCAGCATCAATATCGGCACCCGTTTCCCCGCCTACGCCACCTCCATGGGCCATGTCCTGCTGGCCGGACTCCCGGCGGCTGAACTCGACACTTACCTGGCGCGCACCGCACTGACCCGACTGACCGCCAACACCATCACCGATCAGGACACCTTGCGTTCTGACTTGGAAACGGTTCGCGCACAGGGCTTTTCCATTGTCGACCAGGAATTGGAGGAAGGTCTGCGGTCGGTCGCCGCCCCCATCCGGGACCGCTCGGGTGTGATCGCCGCGATCAATATTTCCACGCACGCCTCCCGCCGCAGCATCGAATCCATTCGGGCCGAACTGATTCCGCGCCTGCAAACGGCCGCCCGCCGAATCGAAGCGGATCTGACCGCCGCGAAACCGATTACGCGACTGGGCTGACCGACGGCAGATTCGCCAGCGCCGCCCGAACCACCTCGAGGAACCAGCCCTGAGCCGCTGTGCGACCAGGTGCGCGCCGGGTATAGGCCGCGACCTCCACTGGCTCGATCGGCCACGGCAGGGTGAATACCCGCACGGGATGGGTTCGCGCCAACGCATGCGCCACCCGTTCGGGGACGATGGCGACCAACTCACTGTCCTGCACCACATAGGGCAGGGTGGCGAATCGAGTGACGCGCACGGCGACGCGATCTCCGAGATGGTGCTCGCGCAGCGCCTTGCGCGGACCGGAGTGGCCCGTCACGCCTTCGACGACGATATGCCGCTCACCATCCAGTTCGGCTTCGGTGGGTGCATCACCACGCAACCGAGGGTGATGCGCCGCGACCAGCCCCGCATAGCCCTCGGTGAACAGTGGCGTCCGTGTCAGCCGAGTCGAGTCGAGTATCGGACTGGCCACCATCGCGTCGACCTCGCCGCGGGCGAGCCGGTCGGTTGCGGTATCCACATCGAACGCCTCTACCTGCAATGTGACCTGCGGTGCCCGCACCGCGAGTTCCGCGAGCACCAACGGCAGCACCGTCACCTCGCCGAGATCGGACAGTCCGAGCCTGAAGCGGACCGGTCCGATCGGATCGAATTCGGTTGCGGCACCAAGTGTTTCATCGATGCCCGTGATGGCCGCGCGTAGCGGCGGATACAGCCGCTCGGCCTCCGCACTCGGCACGAGACCACCCGGACCGCGCACGAATAGTTCATCGCGCAGCCGCCGCCGCATCTTGCCGAGCCCGTAGCTGACCGTCGGCTGGGTGACCCCGAGCAGATCGGCGGCGGCGGTGACACTCCTGGTCTCGTAAAGCAGCACAAATGTGCGCACCAGGTTCAGATCGAACTCGGATGCCATAGATCTCCTCTATGTGGATCGAGAAAAATATCAATTGGATTTCTGATTGCCGGTCATTCTAGCGTGAGAGCCATCACAATCAGGGCCCGCTATGACCGGCCCGAATCTGCAGAAACGAATCATCATGAACAAGCTGTCGCCGTGGCCGGCCGCGCTGTGCTGGCTCATCGTCCTGCTCGAGGGCTACGACCTGGTCGTGCTCGGCGCCGTCATCCCCACCCTGATCGAGCACCACCACATCGGATTCACCGCGGCCGGTGCGACTTTCGTCGCGACGATCTCGCTGGTCGGGGTCGCCATCGGCGCGGCGGGCGGGCCGCTGGCCGACCGGTACGGACGCCGCAAGGTCCTGCTCGCCTCGATCGCCTTGTTCTCGGCGTTCACCGCGGCCGTCCCGGCGGCCGGATCCGTCACCGTTTTCGGCATCTTCCGCTTGTTGGCCGGGATCGGGCTCGGTGCATGTCTGCCGACAGCGCTGACCTTCATTGCCGAGCAGGTGCCCGCCGCCCGCCGCGCCTTCGCCAGCACCATCACCATGACCGGTTATCACACCGGCGCGGTGATCAGCTCGCTCATCGCGCTGCAACTCGTTCCGCACTGGCAGCCGCTGTTCTACCTCGGCGGCATCGCCGGATTCCTGCTGCTGCCGCTGATCTGGGCCGAACTGCCCGAATCCGAGGCATATCTGGCCGCCCAGGCCACGCCCGAACGGGTCCGGCCGACCATCCTGCTGACACCACGCTATCTGCGGACGACGCTCGGGGTGTGGGTCGCTTCGTTCATGGGTCTGCTGCTGGTCTACGGACTCAACACCTGGCTGCCGAAGCTGATGCGCGACGCCGGATACAACATGTCGACCTCATTGACTCTATTGCTGGTGCTGAATATCGGTGCGGTCATCGGGTTGCTCGTCGCCGGAACCCTCGCGGACCGCCGTGGCACGAAACCGATTGTCCTCGTTTGGTTCGCGGCCGCCGCGGTACTGCTGGCGCTGCTGAGCATCAAGGTTTCCAGCACCGTGCTGCTCGATGCATTAGTCCTGGTCACCGGCATCTTCGTATTCTCGGCTCAGGTACTCGTCTACGCCTATGTCACGCAGGCATATCCGGCCGAGGTGCGGGCCACCGCACTCGGCCTCACCTCGGGTGTGGGTCGGCTCGGCGCGATCTTCGGTCCGACCATTACCGGCTGGCTCATCGTCGCCGGATCGGCATACCCGTGGGGTTTCTACTTTTTCGCCGCGGTAGCAGGTGTCGGCATGCTCGCGATGGCCACGGTAACCCGGCTGCGCATTCGATCGGCGGAACCCGCCACCCTCGACACTTCGAAGAGGTTCGCGCTATGACAAATACGCGCACCCAGGTCGCGATTGTCGGCGCGGGTCCGGCGGGTCTGCTGCTGTCACATCTGTTGCACCGCTGCGGAATCGACTCTGTCGTGATCGATATCCGCACGCACGAGGAGATCGCGACCACCATTCGCGCGGGCATCCTCGAGGCGGGTTCGGTGCGCATGCTGGTGGATTCCAACGTCTGCGATCGCGTGCTCACCGAAGGCGACCGACACGACGGTGTGGTGCTGCGCTTCGACGGTGACAACCACCGGATCGATTTCCGGGAACTGGTCGGCGAATCCGTGTGGCTGTATCCGCAGACCGAGGTATTCATCGACCTCGCCGACCGCCGCAAGACCGATGGTGGCGATGTCCGCTATGGCGTCCGGGATACCGCGGTCTCCACCGATCCTGCGGTAGTGACGTTCGCCGAGGCGGACGGCCGCCCGGCCCGACTGGAGGCCGATCTGATCGTCGGGGCCGATGGTTCACGTTCGATCTGCCGTCACGCCTTTCCGGATGGCCTGCGCACCGAATGGTTTCGGGAATATCCCTTCGCCTGGTTCGGCTTCCTCACCGAGGCGCCACAATCACATCCGGAGCTGATCTACGCGCGCTCCGAACAAGGTTTCGCCCTGGTCAGCCAGCGCACGTCGACGATGCAGCGGATGTATTTCCAATGTGCGCCCACCGAGCGCGCCGAAGACTGGGATGACGAGCGGATCTGGGCCGAAATGCGCAGCCGCGTCAATGGCAATGGTTTCGCACTGCAAGAGGGCCCGATCAGCGGAAAGACGGTGCTACCGTTCCGCTCGTTCGTCACCGCGCCGATGCGCCACGGCAGACTCCTACTGGCGGGCGATGCCGCCCACACCGTCCCGCCGACTGGCGCGAAAGGTTTGAATCTCGCACTCGCGGACGTACGCGTGCTGCACGAAGTCCTCGTCGACTACTTCGCCGGGGGTGGCGAGAAATCCTTGCGGCATTACACCGATCGCGCACTCGCGCGAGTGTGGAAGGCACAGCACTTCTCCTACTGGGTGACGACCCTCCTGCACTCGATCGACGGCGCGTCACCCTTCGACATCGAGCGCCAACACGGGGAACTCGCGATGCTCACCGGATCCCACCGCGGCGCGGCATACTTCGCTGAGGGGTACACCGGAAGCTGGGGCCCGTCGTAGACACACCTGGAGGCATCGCGTGACCCGTCAACCCACCACCGACGACAAATTCTCCTTCGGGCTGTGGACGGTCGGTTGGACGGGGACCGACCCGTTCGGCCTGCCGACCCGACCGACACTCGCACCGTGGGAGTACGCCGAACGCCTGGCCGAACTCGGCGTCTGGGGAATCACCTTCCACGACAACGACGTATTCCCGTTCGATGCCGACGACGCCACCAAGGAGCGCAACCTCACGCGCCTCAAAGACGCGACCGATCGCTGCGGTCTCACCATCGAGATGGTCACGACCAACACCTTCACACATCCGATCTTCAAGGACGGCGGGCTGACCGCCAACGACCGCTCGATCCGCCGCTTCGGTCTGCGCAAAGTCCTGCGCGCAGTAGATCTGGCCGCACAGGTCGGCGCCACCACCTTCGTAATGTGGGGCGGGCGCGAGGGCAGCGAGTACGACGGATCCAAGGACATCTTCGCCGCGTTCGAACGCTACAAAGAGGGTTTGGATACCGTCGCCGGATATATCAAGTCACAGGGTTACGATCTGCGAATCGCGTTGGAGCCCAAGCCCAATGAGCCGCGCGGCGATATCTTCCTGCCCACCGTCGGGCACGCACTTGCCCTCATCGCCGAATTGGAGCACGGCGATATCGTCGGCCTCAACCCGGAGACCGGGCACGAACAGATGGCCAACCTCAACTACACGCACGCCCTCGGCCAGGCATTGTGGAGCGGCAAGCTGTTCCACATCGACCTCAATGGCCAACGCGGTCTCAAATACGACCAGGACCTGGTCTTCGGACACGGCGATCTGATCTCCGCATTCTTCACCGTCGATCTGCTGGAAAACGGTTTCCCGGGCTATCCGGACGGCCCGCGCTACACCGGACCACGGCACTTCGACTACAAGCCCTCGCGCACCGAACATCTCACCGGCGTATGGGAATCGGCCAAGGCTTGTATGGCGACCTATCTGATGCTGGCGGACAAGGCATGTGCCTTCCGCGCCGATTCCCGGGTGCAGGAGGCAATGGCCTACTCCGGCGTCCTCGACCTTGCGCAACCCACCCTCGACAACGGCGAATCGATCGAGGCATTCCTGCGTGACGACGACGGTTTCGACCCGGATAAGACCGCCGAACGAGACTTCGGTTTCGTCCGACTACAACAACTCGCACTCGAGCACCTGATCGGGTGACAGGCACACAACGGAGTCGCATATCGGATTTCCCGGGTCCGCTGACCGGCGACATCCGTCAGACCGCCGCGCGATCCTCGCCGCGACCGAGGGGTTACGGCCATTTCGATTTCGGACCGAGCTCGGGGTTATCCCCATGTCGGCCAACGGCGGCTCCTAATTGCACCGAAAGTGGTTGGTAGAGAGGGCGGTTGCACACTCGACCGCAAGTGTGCGATCAGCCCACGTCGCGGCGCAGCCAGGTCACCTCGGCGCCGGATTCGGTGCCGTAGCGGTAGATCTCGAGATCTTCGTCCCACGGGGTGCCCAGTGCACGGTCGAGCTCGGTAGCCAGGTCGTAGCCGGTGTAGTTGCCGAGTTCGCGGTTGGCCTGCAGCATGGCGCGCAGACGCATTTCGCCGACGGTGACATCGCCGTTGGCGGAGGTGGAGCCGTGCCAGAGGCCGAGGGTCGGGACGAAGCTGTAGCGCTCACCGTCGACGCCGTCGCTGGGGTCCTCGGTGACTTCGAAGCGCAGCACCGGCCAGGACCGCAAGGATTGGGCAATTCGCGATGCGGTGCCGACCGGACCGATCCAGTCGGTGGTCGCGCGCAGCTGACCGTCGGCGGGTTGTGCGGTCCAGCGCAATTTCGCGGGTGAGCCGAGGGCCGAGGTGAGTGCCCATTCGATATGTGGGCACAGCGCAGCCGGCGATGAGTGGATATAGACCACACCCGCCGTCGCGTCGGCGAACTGACTCGATGCGCGCACCACTGACACCTCCAGCAATCGACGAGAAACGTCTTCCCCAACGATCCGTCGTACTGGCGTTGCCCGAGTGTACTGGAGTGCCCCGAGTTACACATGTTACTTCGGAGGCGTGTCCGACCTGTTACTTCGCGACCGAGTTCCGAGCCAGGTTCACCTCGGCGATCACCGCATCGGAAAAGACGGGCCATGCCTCCCGTGCCCAGTCGCCGAAATTCTCGTCGCTCAAAGCGATACTCGCCACCCCTAATTCGGGATCGACCCACAGAAATGTGCCGGACTGCCCGAAGTGGCCATAGGTACCTGCGGAATTCGATCCGCCGGTCCAGTGTGGTGATTTCCCGTCGCGAATCTCGAATCCGAGTCCCCAGTCGTTGGGACGCTGCGATCCGTAACCCGGCAGCACACCGTTGAGTCCCGGAAACGCGACCGTGGTCGCCTCGGCGTGGGTCTGCGCCGAAATCAGCTGGGGATCCAGCAGTTCCGCACCGAAGCGCACCAGATCCGCCGCGGTGGACCGGCCCGCATGTCCAGCCGGACCCGCCAACACCGAGGCCGTCATGCCGAGTGGTTCGAATACGGCCTCGCGCAAGTACTCCGGGAACGCGATCCCTGTCTGCTCCGCGACGAAGGCCGCGAGAATTTCGAATCCGGCGCTGGAGTAGATGCGTCGCGTACCCGCAGCGGCGATCACCTCGGTGGTATCGAAGGCGATGCCGGAAGTGTGCGCGAGCAGATGCCGGACGGTAGCTCCCGGCGGCCCGGCGGGCTGATCGAGTTCGACCGCACCCTCCTCCACCGCGACGAGCACCGCGTAGGCGACCAGCGGCTTGGTCACCGAGGCGAGCGGGAATACGCGCTCGGTTTCACCCGCCGTCCGCGCCCCGTCCCGGGTGACGACACCCGCCGCCGCATGCCGAACCGGCCAGTCCTTGATCTGCTCGAATGCACGCACGAATTGAGCGTACGAGACGCCCGTTCCCGGCATGTCCGCACCGTCCGCACAGGAAAGTCGGTACCGCCGGTACCATCAACCGATCATGAGCGCACCCACCATCCACGGCGATGTGGCGGCCGGTTTCGGCCCCGTTGCCGATGCCTTCCGCCGCAATTTCGCCCAGCACGGCGAAATCGGCGCTGCCGTGGCCGTTTACGCGGGCGACCGCCCGGTCGTCGACCTGTGGGCTGGCCATCGGGACCGCCGCCGGACCCTGCCGTGGGAACGCGACACGATCGTCCCGGTCTTCTCCTCGACCAAGGGCATGGCCGCGTTCGTGGTCGCCACGATGGCGTCGAAGGGACTGCTGGACTACGAAGAGCCGGTCGCGAAGTACTGGCCGGAGTTCGCCGCCCAGGGCAAGGGCGCGGTCACGGTGCGTCAGCTGATCGACCATCAGGCCGGACTTTCCGGACTCGATGCCGTGGTGCGCCTGCCGCAGATCGCCGATCTCGACGGTCTCGCAACGATCCTCGCGGCGCAGCGGCCCGCATGGCGGCCGGGCACTCGGCACGGCTACCACGCCATCACCCTCGGCCTATATCAAGGCGAACTCGTGCGCCGCGCCGATCCGGAACACCGCACCCTCGGCCGGATCTTCGCCGAGGAAATCGCGAAACCACTCGACCTGGACTTCTTCATCGGTCTGCCCGCCGAGCAGAGCATGGACCGGATCGCCACCCTGGCCGCCACCGAGGGCACGGACATCCTGCGCTATGAGCGCGATATTCCGGTGCGCATCGGCGCGGAGATCTTCGCCAAGCGCGGACTTTCCCATGCGGCACTGACCAATCCGCGCATCGGCGCACCGGCGCGGGCCAGCAGGCGCGAGCTGCTCGAGTTGGAGATGCCGGGTTCCAATGGCGTCGGCAATGCCAGGTCGCTTGCCAAGACGTACGGCGCGGCGGCGGGTCGCACCGGTGCGCTGCCGATCGACGAGACGGTGCTCGATCGGCTCGCCGCCACCGCCGCCGACGACGTGCCCGCCGACGATCTGGTGCTGCACACCAAGTCTCGCTATCACCTGGGCTTCCGCAAATCCCGCGGCTCGTTCCGTTTCGGCTCGGATAAACGCGCCTACGGCACCACGGGCCTCGGCGGCTCGTTCGGATTCGCCGATCCGGCAACCGGTCTCGGCTTCGGCTACTCGATGAACCGCCTCGGCCTCGCCGTCCTCGACGACGTTCGCAGCCGCAACCTCCGCAATGCCCTGCTCCGCTGCACCCGCTGATGCTGCGCACGTTTTTGTTCGCCACGCATCGATTCGCCGGGCAAATTCATGCGCGGCGTGCTAATTCGTGCGCGGCACCCAAGTCGTCAGCGCAGCATCGGCGGGGACGGTGAGAATCCGCTCGGCAAGTTGGTTCGGTGCGAGTTGGTGACGCAGGTCGCGGACGAGCTAGGCGAGCGGGATCCAGGGGATTACCAGTCGGCCTCGGTGTACTTGATGATGCCGCGAATGTTCTTGCCGTCCAGCATGTCCTGGTAGCCCTCGTTGATCTGCTCCAGGGAGTACTGACGGGTCACCATATCGTCGAGGTTCAGCTGGCCCGACTTGTACAGCGACAGCAGGTGCGGCGCGTCCTGGCGGGCATTGCCACCGCCGAAGATGCAGCCCTTGACGGTCTTCTGCAGCATGGACAGCAGGAAGCTGTTCAGCTTGACGTCGTTCTCGTCCATGCGCCCCATCGAGGTGACGACCAGGGTGCCCGCCTTGGCGGTGAGAATGAGTCCCTCTTCGATGTATTCGCCGTGCATCTCACCCATGGTCAGGATGACCTTCTGCGCCATCCGCCCCTCGGTGGCTTCCATCAGCGGCATGATGGCGGCGGCCATGCTCTCGTAGGTATGGGTCGCACCGAACTTCTGCGCCTGCTCGCGCTTCCACGGATTCGGGTCGATGGCAACGACTTTGGACGCGCCGGAGAGCACCGCACCCTGCAGCGCACTCATGCCGACACCGCCGATACCCGCGATCACCACGGTCTCGCCGGGCGCGACCTGGGCGACGTGGGTGGAAGAACCGAAGCCGGTGGGAACGCCGCAGCCGACGAGGCAGGCGACCTCGAACGGAATACTCGGGTCGATCTTGACGACCGAGGTGTGGTGCACCGTCATATACGGCGAGAAGGTGCCCAGCAGGCACATCGGGATGACATTCTCACCGCGCGCCTGGATGCGGTAGGTGCCGTCGCTGATGGCCTGACCCATCAACAGGCCCGCGCCCAGATCGCACAGCGCCATATTGCCGCTCACGCACGCCGGACAGCGACCGCAGGCCGGGATGAACGACAGGATCACGTGGTCGCCGACCTGCAGATCGGCGGGGCAGTTCGGCCCGAGCTTGGTGATCACGCCGGCGCCCTCATGGCCGCCCATCACCGGGAATGCGGGCATCGGCGTCGCGCCGGTCACGATGTGGTGGTCCGAGTGGCACATACCGGCGGTTTCCATCCGGATCTGGACCTCACCGGATACCGGATCGCCGACCTCGATCTCCTCCACCGACCACGGCTGGTCGGTCCCCCACAGGATCGCGCCTTTCGTCTTCATTCGTGTCGACCTCTCGCATGCACGGGCTTCTATGTGACTGCACCCACACTACGAGAAAACTGGAACGCGTTCTAGTACTGGATCGAAAATTCGTCGACACGGATTGACAGAACACCCGAACGCGTTCCAATTCCCCACGCCCGCGAACCCGTCCCGGTCCGATATTGCCCGACTTCAGCCGCGCACGTCGTGCACATGGTGGATTACGTCGTGCAGGAAGTAGACGGCCAGCGATTCGACCGTGAAGACCGAACCGTCGCTGCGTCGCGCCTGGTTGCCGAGGGCGGCTTCGGGGACCGACGCGAAGGCGCGCGCGACGGCCTCGGCCGCGTCGCTCAGCTCCCCGGCGACCTTTCGCGGATCCTGCTTGTCGTATTGGTCGGCGCCAGCGGTGACGTCCTGATCCCAGTTCGAGAACACCGGGACACCGTCGGCGGAGTCGAGGCCTTTCGCGTCGAACCCGGGCACCTTCGGATCCACCGCATCCGTGCGGGCCGCGATGGCCGCGCGATAGGTGAAGATTCGGCAGACGTCGCGAACGTGGGCAGCGTATTCGAGCGCCGACCAGGTGGAGTCGTTCGGACGGGCGGCCGCGTCGGGACGCCCGAGCGTCGCGGCCAGACGGCCCGCGTATTCACGGGCCAGATCGGGCACCGCCGCGTAGGTGACCGACTCCGGATCGAATCCGCATTCGAGACAGGAGCGTTCGAGGACCCAGGTCCAGTTCTTGACGTCGGGAACGATCGGCATGCGCCCACCTTAGATTGGCTGAATATCCTCAGCGATAGATATTCAGCCAGCTATCGGCAAGATCCCGACACGGAGTTTCAATCCATCAGACGATGCGCCCGCCCGAAGAGCTCGAGCGTGATGGCATGCAGGAAGTCACCGACCTGCTTGGGCGCCTTGCCGGCGAATGCGCGAGCATGCGTGCCCTCCAGCACAATTCCCAACTTGAAGCAGGCGAGCACCGTGTACCAGGTGACATTGCTCAGGTCGCGATCGGAGAACTTGCCGTAGTGCTCGATCATCTCCTCCGGCGTCGGCAGACCGCCGACAGCGCCGAGTTTGCCGATCAGCGCCGCACCCGTGGTGCCCGGCTCCGGACGGGTCGCGATCTGCCAGCCGAGGTCCAACAGCGGGTCGCCGATGGTCGACATCTCCCAGTCCACCATCGCGGCCACTTCCGGACCGTCGTAGGAGAACATCATGTTGGCCAAGTGACAGTCGCCGTGCAGGATGCCGGGCGTCCACTGCGCGGGCCGATTCCGATCCAGCCACTCCCCGACCTGCCGCACGCCCGGAATCTCCGGGCCCGGATACCCCGCATTGGCCGAATAGGACTCGAGTTCGCCGAGCCAGCGCGGCACCTGACGCTCCAGGAAGCCGTCCGGTTTGCCGTAGTCCTGCAGGCCGAGCGACTGATAGTCGAGCGAGCCCAGACGGGCGATGGCCTCGACCGCGGACAGGCCCATCTGCCGCCGGATCTCCGGATCGCCCGCGTGCGGTTGCGGCAGTTCGTTCTGCGGATTGAATCCGGTAATGGGCTCCATCAGGTAGAACACCGCGCCGAGGACGGATTCGTCCGGGCAGGCGGCGATCACCTTCGGCGCGCGCACGCCGGTTCCGTCGAGCGCGCCGAGCAGTCGGGCCTCGCGCCGGATGACGTCATTGCTCTTGGCGCGCAGATGTTTCGGACCGCGACGCAGCACATAGTGCCTACCTCCGCGGGCGAAGCGCAGCATGATGTTCTGCGTGCCGCCGCCGAGCGCGGTCACATCCTCGAACTCACCGGCAGGCAGGCCCTGCTCGTCCATCCATTTACCGACGACGGCGAAGTCGACGGCTCCCCCGCCTTCCGGAACCTCTGGCCGGTCGGCGGGCACCCCACCAGTCACGTCGCGGACCAAGGGTTCAGCGGGTTGCTCGGTTCTGGGCGTACCCGATGAGTTACCCATGTTCTCTCCAAATCAGTTGTCGCCTGAGAGCATGAACATCAATAACTATCACGATCTCACCTCTACGCCTTGCTTCGGCCATAGTAGGGCGCAGGCACGAGCCGAACCTAACTGACGGCACACGACAACAGTTTGCTTCGACCGGTGCGGCGTAGGGTTCGGAGCACGATGCGCACGCTCTTGATCGACAATTACGACTCGTTCACCTACAACCTCTATCAGCTGATCAGCGAGGTGAACGGGGAAGAACCCACGGTCGTGCGCAATGACGGGGTCGACGATATCGCCCGGCTGCGGCTGGAACGCTTCGACAATGTCGTCATCTCCCCCGGACCGGGTCGTCCTGATGTCGGTCGGGATATCGGCATCTCGGCCGCGGTGATCCGCGAGACCGAACTGCCGCTGCTCGGTGTCTGTCTCGGACATCAGGCCCTCGTCGTCGCGGCGGGCGGCATCGTGCGGACCGCACCCATCGCGCGGCACGGCTATCTCGATCACATCGAGCACGACGGTGACGAACTGTTCGCCGGGCTGCCCGAGGGTTTCACCGCGGTGCGATACCACTCACTGTGCGCGCAGCGGCCGCTACCGGACAGCCTCGAGATCACCGCCGTCGCGGCCGATGGGGTGATCATGGGCGTGCGACACCGGAGCAGACCGCATTGGGGGGTGCAGTTCCATCCCGAATCGATCGCCAGCGAGTACGGTGCGGCATTGCTCGGCAACTTCGCGAAACTTACTGCGGGCCATCGCATTAGATCGAGCATCATCGCACCGTTCGAGAATGCCGAACCACTGACGGGTAGACACGAGTTCCGCGAATCCCGGCGCTCCTGGCAGCTGCGGCATGCGGTGATCGAGCGGGCGATCGATACCGAGGCCGCGTTCCTGCGGCTATACGGCAACTCCCCCACCGCATTCTGGCTCGACAGCGAACATGTCGAACCGGGACTGGATCGGTTCTCCTTCCTCGGCGATGCCAGCGGACCGCTGGCCGAGGTGATCCGCTACCGGGTCGGCGAGAACAAGGTGACGGTGGAATCCTCGGACGGGAATCGGCGGACCGTACCCGGCGGAATTCTCGACTATCTCGCCGGACAGCTACACCTGAGGCATACCGAACTACCTGATCTGCCTTTCGATTTCGCGTGTGGTTACGTCGGATACCTGGGCTATGAGGTGAAGGCCGATTGCGGCGCGAATGCGGCGCATCGCGCCTCGACACCGGACGCGCAGTGGATCTTCGCCGATCGGATCGTGGTCGTCGACCATGTCGGCGGGCGCACCCATCTGCTCGCGCTCACCGATCCCACGCCGGAAGCCCTTCGGGCGGGCGCGGATTGGTTGCGCGATACCCGTGAGGTCCTGGAATCCCTACCGACATGGGCGAATCCGCCGACACTCGAGGTGTGCTCCGATACCGCCGCCGTCGCGCCGCTGTTCACCCGCGGGCGGGAGCGGTATCTCGCCGATATCGCCGTCTGCCAGGAGCGGCTACTTGCGGGCGAGTCCTACGAAATTTGCATTACCGATAGCGCGTCCATGGCCGCCGCCGAATCGGACGGGCTCGATTTCTACCGCACGCTGCGCCGCTGCAATCCCGCGCCGTACGCGGCGTATCTGCGCTTCGACGATCTCGAAATCGCCTGCTCCTCACCGGAACGCTTCCTGAAGGTGGACCGCGCCCGCACCGTGGAGAGCAAGCCGATCAAGGGCACCGCGCCGCGCGGGACCACCGCCGCCGAGGACGAGCAGCTGCGGCACGAACTGGCCGACAGTCCCAAGACCAGGGCCGAGAATCTGATGATCGTCGACCTGTTGCGCAATGACCTGGGCCGGGTCTGCCAGGTCGGCAGTGTGCACGTGCCGAAATTGATGGCCACCGAGACGTATTCGACCATGCACCAATTGGTCTCCACCGTGCGTGGCACACTGCGGCCGAATGTCGATGTGATCGATTGTCTGCGTGCGTGTTTCCCGGGCGGCTCGATGACCGGCGCGCCCAAGTTGCGGACCATGGAGATCATCGACGAACTGGAAACCGAAGCGCGCGGCATCTATTCGGGCACCATCGGCTTCCTCGGCCTAGCGGGCACCGCCGATCTCAATATCGTCATCCGTACCGCCGTCCGCCACGACGGACACTGGCGCATCGGCGCGGGCGGTGCCATCGTGCTCGACTCCGACCCCGAGGACGAATACCACGAAACCCTGCTCAAAGCCGCCGCCACCTACCGCGCCGCACCCCATTGAGCCCTGTTACTTGCGGCGGCGGGTGCGCTTCGGGGGTTCGGGTGGTGGCGCGGGAGGATCGGCTGATTTGCCGGTAAATCGGCCGAGGAGGGAGACACCGGGGAGTTTGGCGAGGGCCATGAAGAGGTCTTCGCCGAGGCCGATCATCGCCTCCAGCCGGGGCAGCAGTCGGTCGTATGCGGCGAAGGCAGGGTCCGCCAGCGCCAGGGTGCGGTCCAGGCGGTCGATGGTGGAGTTGAGCCGGTCGATGGCGATCGAGAGGCTCTCGATCAGATCCGGGAGCGCAGCCGCCAGCTGAGCCGAGGCCGGTGGCAGGCGCACCGCCGCATCGAAGGCCTGACCAGCCGTGAGTTGTGCGGCATCCAATACTTGACTCGCCGCCGACTGTGCCGCTTCCACCGCCGATTGCGCGGCCGCCAGAACATCGCCGGGACTCGGCACTCGCCCACCCGGCGCCTTCGGAGTCGAGGCCTTGCGGCCCCCTCCCTTCGGGGTAGTCATCCCTTCACTCTGCCGCACCCATCGCTCTCCAGGCCGGATATCCCCGACCGACCGGTTTGTGTCGTGTCGGCGCGGACTCGCTCGCACCGCCGAAGATATGGACCGCCGGAGTCGGCGTGTCGGTGGTTCGTGGCATAGTTCGAGCACGATGAAACTCAGTAAAGGGGCCAACGCGGCGGTGCCGACTTCCCTTCTTGCCGTGGTTGTTTCATGGCGGTCGGGGCATGCCGTGGATGCGCATGCGCTGTTGCTCGCGGAGGCCGGGACGGTGCGCACGGATCGAGATCTGGTGTTCTTCAATGCACCCCGACATATGTCGCAGGCGGTGACGCTCGATCAAGAACCGGCCCCCGGGACGGCGCGGCTGAGCGTGTCGCTACCGCGCACCGAATCCGATGTGGCGCGGATCGTGGTCGCCGGATCGATCGACGACGGCACCTTCGGCGACATCACGGATCTCACCCTCACCATCGAGGCCGCGCACGGGCCGATCGCCCGGTTCGAGATCACCGATCCCGATGCGGTCTCGGCGATCATGTTCGGCGAGTTCTACCGCCGCGACGGCCAGTGGCGCTTCCGCGCGATCGGCCAGGGGTGGGACAGCGGGCTCCCCGGACTCGTCACCGAATTCGGCGTGACCATCGACGACCCCGCCGAACCGACACCCGATCGCTCGCGCGCGGATCGGATACCCACTTCTCCAGTGCAGCAACGTGTCTCGATGGGCACGGCGTTGGCCGGTTTGCCCGATTCCCGGCAGTACGACACTGCACCCTGGGACCAGGACGCCGCCAACGCGGACCCGACTGGACAGCATGCTCGGCCCGATGCGGCACCGACCCGACCACGGACGCTAGGCGCAAACCGGGCAGATCAGGCTTGGCGCCACACCGCCGCCACCGGGCCCGGTGACCGAGCCGCCCATCGCCCGGACTCGGCCGACGCGCGCCCCGCCCGACCGCAACCAGGCATGCGGGTAAACCTCGAGCGCCAGCGGCACGAGGTCGAGCCGCCGATACCAGCACCGCCGAATCCCGAACGCGCGGACTGGCATTCGGATCCCGAGAACCCCGCACGGATGCGGTGGTGGGATGGGGTCGAATGGACCAGTGCCACATACGAACGGCGGCGGCCTGGTCCGCGCGGTTGTGAGCGGTGCGGAAATCCCCGGCGCCGCAAGCTGTTCGGTGGGCTCGCGCCGTGTCAGAGCTGCGAGCATGAGATCGAGGAATTCCTCACCCATTGGCATACCCAGGCCTGGCGGGCCCTGACCGCAGCCGGGCCGCGCGGTGCGGAGTGGGATGCGTTGTGGGCGTCGCTGCGGTATCAGCGAATTGATGAGGGTCTGGGCCGGGCGGCGCTGCGGGATGTGGCGCTGACCTATGTCGAGCGGCTGGTCGCGTTCGCATTCGCGGACGGCGAGATCGAGCAGACCGAGTTCGAGGCGTTCGAATACGCGATCGAGGAGTTGGCGCTCAGCGGACCGCTGGTCGAGGATCTGCGCAGGCGGATGTATCGCGGGCGCACGCTGTCGCGGTTGCGCGGAGGTGATCTGCCGGTGGTGCGAACGCCCGGCCTGCATCTGGATCCGGAGGAGAAGGTCCATGTCGATCTGCCCGCCGTGCACGTCCGCCAGCTCGCCAGGGGACCGAAACTAACCGACGGCAGGCTGATCGCCAGCAATAAGAAGCTGCGGTTCGTCGGCACCGATACCGGCACCGAATTGCCGTGGAACCGCGTGGTTTCGGTGCATGTCGAGCAGCGTTCGGTGGTCGTCGCGGCGACCTCGTCCCGCGGTGGGGCCATCTTCGATGTCGACGATCCGGATTACGTCGCGGCCGCGCTGGAAGGGGCTTTACGGGTCGCCAAACGCCTGGTCCTCACCCCCGGCCAGCGCGACACGCGCAGCATCCCGCAGGAGGTCAAGGCCGAGGTATGGCAACGTGACGGCGGTAAGTGCGTCGAATGCGGCGATGGCCACTACCTCGAATTCGATCACATCATCCCGCTGAGCCGCGGTGGTGCGACGAGTGCGACCAATCTGCAGATCCTCTGTCGCTCCTGCAACCGCGCGAAGGGTGCGCGGATCTGATCCAGATACCGCATGCGGTCGTGCACCGGAACACCGATGTGACGAACCAGGCATATGTGATGAAGCATGTTGAGCCGCGCGGCGCGCCGCCGTAGCGTGCGACATACCGAACAGGGCCGTTTGGAGGGAGTGGGATCATGCGGATTGCGGTAATCGGCGGGACCGGGGTACTGGGGGCCTCGGTGGTTCGAGAACTGAATGCGCGCGGACATCAGGTCCGCGTGGTGAGCCGGAGCGCCCCGGCGGATCGAACACTGGAGCACCGGTCCGCGGATCTTGCCACCGGCTCCGGGCTGGAGTCCGCACTGGACGGCTGCGACACCGTCGTCGACGCGGTAAGCGCCCGCAGCCGGACCCGATCGGTCATGGTGGATGGCGTGCGTCGTCTACTGGCGGCCGAGCAGCAGGCGGCTATCGGCCATCACGTCGAAATCTCCATCGTCGGTTGCGATCTCGTCCCCTTCGGCTATTACCACGCGAAGGTGGAGCAGGAGCAGGTAGTCACCACCGGCGAAATCCCATGGACACTGTTGCGCGCGAGCCAATTCCACGAACTCGTCACCCAAATCCTCGCCCTATCGGCACGCTGGCGGCTCGCACCGCGCTCGACGGCGAAGATACAGCCGATCGACGTCAACGCCGTCGCGACAAGACTCGCCGATGCGGTGGACAACGGCCCTGCCGGACGCATCCCGGATATCGCCGGACCGACCGTGCATACCCTCACCGAACTGGCCGATATCTACCGCGAACACACCGGCCGCAAGCTGCTTCCACTCCCGGTGCCGATCCCGGGACGCGCCGGACGCGCCCTTCGGTCCGGTGCCCTCTGCCTGAACGGAAACGGCGACGCGGTCGGCATCGGCTACGCCGAATGGCTCTCCCGCCGACTCACTCGCTGATCAGCCCGGCCGTGCGCCCCAGATCGGCCAGCATCGCCTCGAACAGGATCTCCGGATTCGACAGCGGGATCGGATAATTCCCGAATACCTCGAGAGTGACGTGCCCGTAGAGCCGGGCCCAGATCTGGATCATCAGATACGTCACGCCGAGGTCGAGCTTTTCGGCCGGAAGTTTCTGTCCGGACTCCGAAAGCGCTGCCAGCAGCTCGGTTTGGAACAGTACGAGATCATCGCGCAGCTCCGCGGGAATCACATCGGTCGGCGGGGTCACAACATCGTAGGTGGCCAGCAGCCGACCGGCGGCCGCGAGGAAGATCCGCCCGAACGGTTCGTCGAACCGGCGCAGCATGCGCGCGCGGCCCGCGCCCGGCGAGGCGAACACCAGGGTGAATTCCCTGGTGTGCGCCAGCGCCCAGCGCCGGAATCCCTTGCAGATGGCGAAGAACTGCACCGCGCCGTCATCGGGCAGCGTGGCGATCTGCTCGGACAGCTCGGCCGCGAGGTCCGCGCAGAACTCCAGGCGCAGACTCTCCAACAGGTCCTCGCGCGAGTTGTAATACCGGTACAGCGCGGGCGCGGTTATGCCGAGTTCGCGCGCGATCGCCCGCAGCGTGACCGCATCGGGACCGTGCTCGACCAGCAGTGCGCGGGCCACCCGGCGGATATCCGCATCCGAAACCACCGGTGCCCGCCCCCGCGGCTTGGACGTGTTCATAGAGGAATTCAAGCGTATTCGACTTCCCAGCGCTTGATGCCGTTCAACCAACCCGAGCGCAGCCGCACCGGATCGCAGACCTGACGCAAGTTCGGCATCACGTCGGCGATGGCATTGAACATCAGATCGATCTGCAGCCGGGCCAGGTTCGCGCCGACACAGTAGTGCGTGCCGGTGCCGCCGAAGCCGACGTGCGGGTTCGGGTTGCGCAGCACATTGAAGGTGAACGGTTCCTCGAATCCGTCTTCGTCGAAATTGGCCGAACTGTAGAACAGCCCGACGCGCTGTCCCTTCTTGATCTGCTGGCCGCCGACCTCGGTGTCCTGGGTGGCGGTGCGCTGGAATGCGGTCACCGGAGTGGCCCAGCGCACGATCTCATCCGGCGCGGTGCGCGGGCGCTGCTGCTTGTAGAGCTCCCACTGGTCCGGATTGTCGACGAAGGCCTTCATGCCGTGGGTGATCGAATTGCGGGTGGTCTCATTACCCGCGACCGACAGCAGGATCACGAAGAACGCGAACTCGTCCGAGCCGAGGTTCTCACCGTTGATATCGGCATTGATCAGCTGGGTGACGATATCGTCGGCCGGACATTTGCGCCGCTCCTCGGCCATATTCCAGGCGTAGCCCATGACCTCGGCGGTGGCGGCGTGGTGATTGCCGTCGAACTCCGGATCATCGTAGGAGATCATCTGGTTGGTCCAGTCGAACAGCTTCTTGCGGTCGTTCTGTGGAACTCCGAGTAATTCGGCGATGGCCTGCAGCGGCAGTTCGCAGGCGACCTGTTCGACGAAGTCACCGCGGCCGGTTTGCTTGGCCTCGTGCACAATTCGGGCCGCGCGCTCGGTGAGCGCCGCGCGCAGGCTCTCCACGGCACGTGGGGTGAAGCCCTTGGAGATGATGCGGCGGGTCTTGGTGTGCTGCGGCGGATCCTGGTTGAGCATCAGCATATTGCCGAGCATGTCGATCTGCTCGCGGGTGGTTTCCTCATTGAACCGGATGATCGCGGTGTTCTCGTGCGAGGAGAACACCTCCGGATTCTTCGAGATCTCCTTGATGTGGTCGAGCTTGGAGATGACCCAATAGCCGCCGTCATCGAAGCCGCTGGCCCGCCCGGACTGCGCGCACCACCAGACCGGGGCGGTCCGGCGCAGCTCGGCGAATTCCTGGATGGGCAGGCGGGTGGACAGCAGATCGGGGTCGGTGAAGTCGAATCCCGCGGGAATCGATGGCGTGGTCACGGTCACGGCTATCTCCTAGCGGTCTGACTTGGGCTGCAGACCTCACGACACGGGGAATGGCAGCCAGCGGGGCGGTAGGAACTGTGGAACACGTTCCGAAGCCGATAAAACCACAGATCCGAGAGTTTGTGAATAATGTTTAGTAAACCCCGTTAACTTCGGTTCGCCCGCTCGCGACCGCCCATTAGAGATAGCTAATAGCTATCAATAGCTCGCTTGATCGCTTATCGCGAAACTGTGGACGCGACCGAGCGGGCCAGCCTGTAATAGGACCCAACAGGTCACCGTTCGGAGGTCCCCATGCCCAGCCTGTACGAGCACGCCGGTGGCGACGAGGCATTGCATCGCGTCGAAGAAGCCTTCTACGACAAGGTGCTCGCCGATCCGGTGCTGAAAACCCAGTTCACCGAACGGCGCCCGACGCACGTCGACCATCTCACCTGGTTCACCGCCGAATCCTTCGGCGGCCCGGACCGTTTCACGCGCAACCTCGGGTTCGACTACATCATCGCCGTGCACCGCGGCCTCGAAATCACCGACGAACAGCGCGAGCGCTTCGCCCAGCTGTATCTGGCGGCGTTCGAGGAGGCGGGACTGTTCGACGATCCGGCCTTCCGGGATGCGGTGCGCGAACATGTCGAATTCGGTGCCCAAGTGGCACAACAGAATTCGCATGCCAAGTCCGACGATGAACTGCACCCGATCCGTGCGGTACCGCACTGGACCTGGGACGGCGACGACTGACCCGCACCTATCCCGTCAGGCGCGCGAGCAGAGCCAGAATCAAGAATGGCACGGTGGCCGAAACATCGGCCGTCTGCTCCTCGGGTGTGCCGTGGGTATGCGCCGCGACCGCGAACCCTTCGCCGAACGATGCCGAAGCCACCTCCAGCGGTCCGCTGTCGGACCAGCCCCATTTGCTGCCCTCGACGCCGGGCAGCCGCGCGGTACCCCAATCCTGCGCGGTTCCGTCGGCCGCCTGCTCACCCGCCGCGGCCATCCAGCCGAAGATCGGCGAACCGGGTTCGGTGCGCTTCTTGGTCGCCAGGAAGGTGGCCACATCCGCGGTGCTGGTGTACGACATCCCCCAGGCCGGGCCCGATTTGGTAGCGGTCAGGTGGTACTCCGCGGCAATGGCGTCGATCGCCTGCGGATACTTCGCGCCGAGTGCGTCGGCCGCGGAGTCGTCGGAATAGCGGATCATCCGCTCCGCCAACGCCAGATCCGTCGCCGACCCGTCGCCTCGATGCAGCGCGTAGTCGACCATATAGAGCTTTACCAGCGACAATCCGGTGCGCATCTCGTATTCGTTGCTGGTGCCCCACTGGACGCCGGGCACCACCGAACGGAAGGAGAACGCGGTTCGCGACGGCACACCGTCCTCATCACCTACCTCGGCGGCGGCGACGGGCGCGGCGAATACCAGAACCGCCGCGACCGCGACCGATATCGGGAAAGCCAAGCGGCCCATGGTTTCACGCCTCCTACGGCACTGCGGTTAGGACGGGCAGCAGCCAATGCCCGTCGATGGCAATATCTTCGACACCTGTCACGGCAAGCCCGAGTGCGGTTCTGGGCGAGACGTTCATGAACCTTCCTTCATCCGACTCGATTCAGACTCGGCGGTTGCCAGCGACCATCGAGCGCGCGCTCCTCGGGCACATACAGGCGAAGCGCCAGCCGGAAGGTGCCGGTTTCCGGTATAGGAAGCCAATTCCCATACGGCACATCACTTCCCGGCTCCGCGAACTGGATAGCGAGTTCCACTGAGCCGTCCGGAAGCGTTACGACAGGACGCTGATGACCGACCGAGTAGATGCCCGCGCGGTTCGGCACCAAAAAGCGCTCCGCGGTGTAGGCAGTCAGCGACCAGAAGGCCCGCGCGGGCGGAGTCCGGTCCGCGGGGAAATGCAGCCGGTACGAGCGCGGCGCACCCTGCTCCCCCGCATTCGCGCTGATCTCCGGATAGACGGTGTCTTCCGGCAGATTCGCGCCGAGTGCGCTGAACGCCGTCGAGGCACGCAGTGAGTAATCGGTGCCGTAGGTGCCGAGGTTCGTCGCGAAACCCCAGCCGTTCACACGTCTGGCTTTGGGATTGGCGTAGTCCGGGATGCGCATCTGGCCAGCCGCCACCGCCGCATCGAGATCGGCGACCGGGGCACCCGCAGTGCCGCCCGGCCGGATGCCGATCTTCGAAAACCGCTGCAGCGCGGGGGCATCGTCGCGAGCGGGCGGGTTGGTGAGCATAAGTGTGCACAGCCGGTCGAAGAAGGTGCGCCCGTCCATCCGCGCAACCTGCTGCGGAGGTGCGATCGGGGCGGTCAAATCGGGATTGATCACCGGAGTCGGCCGTTCACCGCGCAGCCACGCGCTCAGCGGTGCGAGCAGCACCTGCTGCTGCACGCTCTCGGCGGCGGCGAGGTCGGCCTGGCCGCGCAACTCGATGCGACCGATCAGCCATGCGGTCGCGGTCGGCATCGCCAATCTGGTCAGGTTATCCGGCAGCGCACCAGACCAATTGGGGCCGGTGATCACGTAGCCGTAGGGCGGGTCCTGACCGGCGCGTACCCGTGGTGCGACACTGCTGGGATTGTGGGCGGTATTGGTCCAGGCGTCCATGATCTGCATGAGCCAATACCGGTCGCCGTCCATCGGCGGAACCTGCAGCACCACCGGTTCGGTACCCACGTCGAGCCAGGCGGTGGCATAAAGGGTGTCGATATTCGGCATGACCACCGTATTCATCCCGGGATTCACCGGGCTGACGGCCCATATCCGATTGGCGGGTACGGCGGCGGTATTCGACTGCAGCGTGACATCCATCAGCACCAACGGATATCCATAAATATAGGCGTCGGTCGCGACCGACCGCGGATCACTCGGTGGCACGTTACTCGAACTCGCCACGTTATCGGAGTTCGTCGATTTGCCGCACGCGACCAGGCCCGCGCCCGTAACGGCACCGGCCAGCAGCATAGATCGCCGCGACATACTCATGCCTTCTCCCTACTTTCCCGATCAGGTCGGACAACTTCGAGAGAGATCAGCCGGAGTATAGCCACATATTTGCCATAAATCGGTCAAGCGGCGATGCGGACGGGTTTTCGCCGATCAGCCGGTGCCGAGAATCGAATTCATAATCGTGCCCGCACTGGTGGCAACGACACCGCCGATCAAGGCGCCCGCCACCATCTTCGGCGATTGCATCGCACCGCCGCTCCATTTCTCCCAGGCGAACCGCCCACCCGCATAGATGATGCTGATTATCCCGGACAGCAGGGCAAACCAGGTCAGATAGCGCACCATCTGCAGCAGCTTGTCGGATAGCGGCGGAGCTTGCGGCGTCGGATTCTGGATCTGCGCCAACGTCGCATAGGCATCGCCGATCGACATCAGATAGATGTTCATCGTCTACTCCTCGACCATTACGCCCTTTCCATGATCCGCACATCGAGTCGTCTCGCAACCTCGCCGGGATCGTGACTGCACGGTCGCCGAGAAACCGATACCATCGCGGAGAGCGAGTTACCCCCTTGTCCCGCATCCAGAATGAGCAACACGAGATGATCCTGGCCGCCGTTTACGACACTTGGGCACAGATCGGCAATCCCACACCCGAGGCCCCTCCGGTGTCCGACAAGATTCTTCAACTGGTCCGTTACTTCACCTGGTTCGTGCTGCTCGCCGGCATTTGCGCCATCATCTACGCAGGTGGTCGCTTCGCCTGGGAGAAGTGGAGCGGCGGCGGTCTGGAATCCCCGAAGATGGTGGCCGGCGCCATGATCGGCGGTGTCATCGCCACCAGTGCGGGCACCATCATGAACGCGGTCATCGGCTGAGTTCGCGACTTCGACTGCGGACCGGCACGATTCAGCGCAGGATGCCCGCTCGGCCGGCCGCGCGTAGCCAGTCCGGGAATTCGCCCAGCAACCGGGCATACAGCTGTGCGTCGTCCACCTGGTCTATGTCGTCGAGGGCGAAGAAGCCCGCGTTGTCCACGACCCGATCCGACATTTCGTCGAGGGTGCGCAGCAGGCCGTAGTTGGCCCTGCCGAGGCCGACGAACTGCCAGAAGGCGGGCAGACGGGACGCATCGCGCATGAGTGCGGCGATCTCGCGCTTCTTCGCGAAGCCGCCGTCGGTGAAGAACAGCACCAGGGTCGGCGCATCGCCGGGCCGCAGCGATGCGATGATGTCGCGCATGATCGGCAGTTCGTCATTGCGACCGCCGATCCCGGCATAGTCGATGCCTTGGTGAGTGCCGGTGAGGTGCAAGAAGGTCTGGGCCCATGCCTCGGCGTGCTCGACGGTGATATCGGGCAGTTTCGCGAAGGACAACGCGTAGAGGTAGGCCTCCAGGGTGCCGTCCTCGTCGAGCTGGGTGGCCACCGGGATCATCCGCTGCACAACGCGATGCACGACCTGTTTGCTGTATTGCCTGCTCATGCTGAGGGTCTTGTCGATGACCAGGACGACGCGGGCGCGAATTCCAAAGGCGTTCTTGTTGATCAGGACCTTGGCTACTTCGCGTTTGCGCAGGTCGAGTTGGGCGCGCTTCTCGAAGGAGAGTTCGGCTTCGCCGGGCACGGTGCGGACCTCCGCGGTGGCGGGCGGCGCGGGCTCGTCGTCGACGCTCACCCCGTGGTCGGTGACCAGCGCGGCGAAACCGCCCGCATAGCCCTGCCCGACCGCACGGACTTTCCACTCGGAATTACGCCGATACAGTTCCAGTGCGATAACAACAGATTCGCTGTCGAGTCCCTCGATCACATACTCGTAGAGTGCATTTCCTGTTCCGTCGGCAACAGTCGCAACCGGCGGCGCGAATTGCCCGAAAGTTGCCCCGGATTCGTCCAAAGTGATAACCACCCGTATTTGGGCAATATCGGCGGGTATCTGGGCCGCGGAAACGGCCAGCGCCGCAGGCGTTCCCGATCGCAGTTCGACACCGGGCGCCTGTGGCTGATTGAAGAAGACGAAATCGGCGTCGGTGCGAACGCGGCCGGCTTCGGTCACCAATAATGCCGAGACATCGGCCGGGGCGATGGATCGCACCGAGACAACGACATTCGATGCCGCGAGCGGGCCATTCTGTCCCTTGACGAGTGATATGCCCACCGCGACTCCTTGCCGTACCTGATCGAACCCGAACAGACTAGGCGTCTCACAGACCTCTGAGCAGTGTCAACACATCCAACGCTGTTTCGACGGAACCGCTGAGCAGCCGGATCTCCGCCGCGGTCGCATCGTGCAGTCCAGGATCCTCCAGTGCCAGGCCATTTCCATAGATCACCACGTTGTATCCGAGATCGGCGGCCCGTAGCAGCGGACCGGTCGCCACGCCCGCGCCGAGCAACAGGTCCAGACCCTCGCCGACGAAATAGAACCGCCACAGCGGACCGAGATCGCCGTTGTAGATCTCCTTGGTACGGTCGATGATCACCTGGCCGGAGGCGGCGATGCCGTCGACGATCTCGAAGTAGTCGGGCGCGTTCTCCGGCCTACTCGCAACCGTCGCCACCGAATATGGGAGATCAACGGTCAAATGCGCGTTGTAGCCCGCCATGGCGACGTGGGCGGGCGATACCTCGCACCTGCGAGCGAGTTCGAAATACCGCGCCCAGTGCTGCTCGACCGGCGCGCCGGTGAATGCCGCATGCACATTGACCAGGAATCGCCGCAGCAATTCCAGGCTGATCGCATGCGCGTACTCCCGATCCTGAAACGCACCGGGATCGCGCTGTAATGGCATTACCGCCACCTGCTCCACACCGTCGAGTCCGAGCGGAAACAGTCCGCGCCGATCCCGGTGGGCGACCAGTATCTCGGTGATCTCATGGTGGCGCGCGACCGCGCTCTCCAAGCGTTGCAACGTATCTCCGGTCAGCGTGCTGGTATCGGAAAGTTGCGCGATGGTGTCCAGTTCGTCCGCCGACAGCGGGGTGCCACAGAACGCCGGATCAACCGGCTGCGCTAAGGCCACCGGCGTCAGCCCGACGGCAATCGCGATTACTGCGGTGATCAGTCCGAGGATGGCCGTTCGCAAGGAAGCTCGCACCGCCGGAGTCTAAGCGCGATTCAGGTTTCCGCCGAGCCGTGACACGGCACCTGATCACCACACGCTATCGCTTCGAGCGCGACCAGCCGAAGGTCAGGGCTACGGCGCGTTTCCAGTTGTCGTATTCGTCTTCGCGGTGGGTGGGGTCCATTTGGGGGATCCATTGTCCGGCGAGGCGCCAGTTGCTGCGTAGGCCTTCGAGATCGGGCCAGTAGCCGACGGCCAGTCCGGCGGCGTAAGCGGCTCCGAGAGAGACCGTTTCCGCGACGAAGGGACGCATGACGGGGATATCGAGGACGTCGGCGACGATCTGCATGAGCAGGTTGTCGGAGGTCATGCCGCCGTCGACGCGCAGGGTGCGGGCTTGGAGTCCGGAGTCGGCGTTCATGGCGTCGACGACTTCGCGGGTCTGCCAGGCGGTGGCCTCCAAGACGGCGCGGGCGAGGTGGCCCTTGTTGATGTAGGAGGTCAGGCCGATGATCAGACCCCTTGCGTCACTGCGCCAATGGGGTGCGTAGAGGCCGGAGAAGGCGGGCACGATATAGCAGCCGCCGTTGTCTTCGACTGTGCGAGCGAGGGTTTCGATCTCGGGCGCACTCGACACCAGACCGATATTGTCGCGCACCCACTGCACCAGCGAGCCGGTGACCGCGATCGGCCCCTCCAGTGCGTATACCGGTTCGGGTTCGATCTGATAGCCGATGGTGGTGAGCAGACCGTGCGAGGACTGCACCAGCTCGCGCCCGGTATTCATCATCAGGAAGCCGCCGGTGCCGTAGGTGCATTTGGTTTCCCCACGGGCGAAACAGGTTTGGCCGAATAGCGCGGCGTGCTGGTCGCCGAGTGCGGCGGCGATCCGGATGCCGGGTACGACCCGGCTGGTCGTCCCATAGGATGCGGTCGACGGCTGAATGCTCGGCAGCATCGCGGCTGGAATTCCGAAGAACTCCAACAGTTCTCGATCCCAGGCGAGTGAGGCGATATTCATCAAGAGCGTGCGGCTGGCATTGGTGACATCGGTGCGATGCACACCGCCGTCCGGTCCCCCGGTCAGATTCCAGATCAGCCAGGTCTCCATGGTGCCGAACAGCACGTCCCCGCGCTCGGCCCGATCCCGCAGTCCCGCAATGATATCCAACAGCCAGCGCAGCCGCGGAGCGGCGAAGTAACCGGCCAGCGGCAGGCCGCACAGTTCGCGAATCCGTTCCGCACCCGGCTTGCTTTCGAATTCGCGCACCAGCTCGTCGGTGCGCACGTCCTGCCAGACGATTGCCCGGCGGATCGGCACACCGGTGCGGCGATCCCACACCACCGTTGTCTCGCGCTGATTCGCGATACCAAGGGCCGCAACCTGTTCCGCGGCGATACCGGAATCCCGCAGCGCCTGCGGCACGATCCGCTCGACATTGCGCCAGATCTCCAGTGCATCCTGCTCGACCCAGCCGGGCCGCGGATAGTGCTGCTGGTGTTCGCGCTGTGCGACGCCGACCAGGCGGGCGCGCTGATCGAACAGGATGCACCTGGTGGAGGTGGTGCCCTGGTCGATCGCCAGCACATAGCGTTGCGACATCGGCTACTTTCTGTCGGACGAAAATTCGGATGGTCGAGCTAAACGAGACTCACTGTCCGGCACCGAGATCCCGCGATACCGCATGCGCCGCGTCGCGGACGTGCCCGACCAGCGTCGGCCGGTGCCGCAGTCGCGGATCGCAGAGCCGATCGACCGGGCCGCTGATCCCGATCGCACCGACCACGAGTCCGCCGTGTGTCCGGATCGGCGCGGCTATTGCGGCCGTCCCGGATCGGAATTCCTCGATCTCCCCGGCCCATCCAGCCTGCCGGACCGCGGTAAGCGCCCGGCTGAGCGCCGCCCGGTCGACAATGGTGCGCCGGGTGAGCGGCGCCAACTCGGCACCGCGAACAGCGGCGGCGAACTCGGCGTCATAGGCGAGCAGCACCTTGCCGAGCGCGGTCGCATGCGCCGGTAGCAATTCACCGACCTCGAGTGCCTGTTCGGAGTTGTCCGGCCGGAAGACGTGGTGCACGACCACAACGCTTTCGTCCGCCGCGGCGCCGATCCGCACCGACTCTCCCGTCCGCGCGGCCAGGGCGTCAGCCCAGTTGATCGCCCGCGAGCGCAGTTCGTTGTTGTCGAGATAACTCGTCCCGAGATGCAGTACGGCCGCGCCGAGCTGGTACTTGCCGCTGGCCTGATCTTGTTCGACGAACCCGACACCCTGCAATGTACGCAGGATGCCGTGCGCGGTCGGCTTGGCCAGCCCGAGCGCACCTGCGATTTCGCCGACTCCGAGACGGCCGGAACCCCGAGCGAGCAGCTGTAGGACGGCCGCCGCTCGTTCGATCGATTGGATCGGACCGGGCATACGCGGAAACCTATCCGCGCGATTCGACAATGTCGAACACACACCAACCGACGAGCAACATCTACGCAATGCATGTGACCTGCATCATCGCGACCTCCACGGTCGCTGGACAGTAGTGACGTCGCCCAGCGATGACCATCACAATCGTTCGGCATTGTCGAACGCACGCTATGTCCGTTTCGGCGATCCGGTCGTAACGTCGGCCCCAACGGCCGCAACCGCGGCAGTCTTTGCAGACGGAGGCTCAACGTTGAACTTCGGCTCGCTATCCGCAACCGAGGCCCTCGGCACAGCGATCCCGGTGCTGCTTGGTGTCGCCGTGGTCGCGAATGTGTTGCTGACCAAGTCCACTCGGCCGGTTCACTCGCCGAACTCGCTGTCTTGTCTCCCGATGCGTTTTCCGAAAGGACAGCAGCGATGAGCCAGTACGTCGGCGCCATCGATCAGGGCACCACGAGCACCCGCTTCATGGTGTTCGACCACGGCGGCAATGAGATCGCCCGGCACCAACTCGAGCACGAGCAGATCCTGCCCCGCGCGGGTTGGGTGGAGCACAACCCGACCGAGATCTGGGAGCGCACGCGCTCGGTCATTGTGTCCACCCTGAACAAGGCGAATCTCGTCGCGAGCGATCTGGCGGCGCTCGGCGTGACCAATCAGCGCGAAACCACCGTGGTGTGGAATCGCCGGACCGGGCGGCCGTATTGCAATGCCATCGTCTGGCAGGACACCCGCACCGACAAGATCGCCGCCGAGCTCGAACGCGCGGGTCACGGCGAAATCATTCGGCGTAAAGCGGGTTTGCCGCCGGCGACCTACTTCTCCGGCGGCAAGTTGCGCTGGATCCTGGACAATGTGCCGGGCGTCGCCGCCGACGCGGACAAGGGCGAGGCCGTCTTCGGCACGACCGACACCTGGCTGCTGTGGAATCTGACCGGCGGCATCGATGGCGGCGTGCACGTCACCGATCCGACCAATGCCAGCCGCACCATGCTGATGGATCTGGAATCCTGCGACTGGGACGACGAACTGTTGTCCGTCTTCGGAATTCCGCGCGCCATGCTGCCGACCATCGCGCCCTCGTCGAATCCGGAACTGTTCGGCAGGACCCGCGCCGACGGACCGTTCGGCGGCGAGGTGCCGCTGGCGGGTGTGCTCGGTGATCAGCAGGCGGCCACCGTCGGTCAGGTGTGCTTTCGCCCCGGCGAGGCCAAGAACACCTACGGCACCGGAAACTTCTTGCTGCTCAATACCGGGACCGAACTCGTGCGCTCCCAGCACGGACTGCTCACCACCGTCGCCTACCAGTTCGGCGACGAGAAGCCGGTGTACGCGCTGGAGGGTTCGATCGCGGTCACCGGCTCGGCCGTGCAGTGGTTGCGCGATCAGCTCGGCATCATTTCCGGTGCGGCGCAAAGCGAATCGCTGGCCAGGCAGGCCGAGGACAACGGTGGGGTGTACTTCGTGCCCGCGTTCTCCGGTCTGTTCGCGCCTTATTGGCGTTCGGACGCACGCGGTGTGATCGTCGGGCTGTCGCGCTACAGCACCAATGCCCATCTCGCACGGGCCACCCTGGAGTCGATCTGCTATCAGACCCGCGATGTCGTCGAGGCCATGGAGGCCGATTCCGGTGTGCGCCTGGATACCTTGCGGGTGGACGGTGGCGTCACGGCCAACGAACTGTGCATGCAATTGCAGGCGGACTTCCTCGGTGTGCCGGTCTCACGGCCGGTGGTCGCGGAGACCACCGCACTCGGAGCGGCCTATGCCGCCGGACTGGCCGTCGGATTCTGGAGCGACACCGACGAACTCGTACAGAACTGGCGCGAGGACAAACGCTGGACACCCACCTGGACCTCGCAACAGCGCGAACGTGGCTACGCCCGTTGGAAAAAGGCGGTCGCGCGCACGCTCGACTGGATCGACGTCGACGACTGACAACTCGCAGACTCAGTAGCACCGAAACAAGGAGACATACCGTGTCCGCACGTTTGGACTCGAACTACCGCACTAATGCACTGAACACATTGGGCGACAACGAAATCGACGTACTCGTTATCGGCGGCGGCGTAGTTGGCGCCGGTGCCGCCCTCGATGCCGCCGCCCGCGGCCTGACCGTCACCCTGGTCGAGGCAAGGGATTTCGCCGCAGGCACCTCGAGCCGCTCCAGCAAGCTCATCCACGGCGGCCTGCGCTATCTGGAGCAACTCGACTTCTGGCTGGTACGTGAGGCTTTGAAGGAACGCAGCCTGCTGCTGCACCGACTCGCCCCGCATCTCGTGCGCCCGGTGTCGTTCCTGCTGCCACTGCAGCACCGGGTCTGGGAGCGCGCCTACATCGGCGCGGGAGTCGCGCTCTACGACACTATCGGCGGGGCCAGGGCGCTGCCCATGCATCGGCACCTATCACACACGCGCGCAATGGAATTGGCGCCCGCACTACGCGACGACGCGATGATCGGCGCGATCCGCTACTTCGACGCCCAGGTCGACGATGCGCGCCACACCATGACCATTGCCCGCACCGCCGCCCAGCACGGCGCGACGGTGCTGACCCGCACCAAGGTCACCGGTCTGCTGCGCGACGGTGAGCGGGTGATCGGCGCCCGCGTCACCGATGTGGAGACCGGTCGCGAATACACCGTGCGCGCCCGCCGGGTGATCAGCGCGACCGGCGTCTGGACCGACGAGATGAACAAGATGACCGGGGTGGATTTCCCATTCCACGTACGCATGTCGAAGGGCGTGCACATTCTGGTCCCGCGTGAGCGACTCGACCTGGATACCGGTCTGATCATGCGCACCGAGAAGAGCGTGCTGTTCGTGATCCCGTGGGCCCGGCACTGGATCATCGGCACCACCGATACCGATTGGGCGCTGGACAAGAATCATCCGGTGGCCAGCGATGCCGATGTGCAGTACATCCTCGACCATATGAATGCGGTGCTGCGAGAACCGTTGTCCCGCAACGATATTGTCGGCACCTACGCCGGTCTGCGGCCGCTGCTGTCGGGCGCATCCGCCGATACCGCGACGCTCTCGCGCGAACACGCTGTCGCGGAACCGGTTCCGGGTCTGTTCGTGATCGCGGGCGGTAAATACACCACCTACCGCGTGATGGCGGCCGATGTGGTGGACGCGGCCGTCAAGGGGCTGGGTCGCGCGACCGCCCCGTCGGTGACCGAACACCTGCCGCTGCTCGGCGCCGTCGGATTCCAGGAACTGGCGGCCGATGTGAACAGCGTCGCGCAGCGGGCCGGTCTGCCCGTCACAACCGTCGAGCATCTGCTCGGTCGCTATGGATCGGACGTCTCCGAGTTGTTCGAGGTGATCGCCGCCGAACCGGAGTTGGCCGAACCACTCCCCGGTGCCGGTGCATACCTCGGCGCCGAGGTCGTCTACGCGGTGACATATGAGGGCGCACTGCATCTAGACGATGTCCTGACCCGCCGCACCCGCATCTCGATCGAAACCGCCGACCGCGGCCTGACCGCCGCACCCGCGGTGGCCTACCTCATGGGCACCCGACTCGGCTGGGATGCCGCGACCACGGATCGCGAAATCACCCGCTACCGCGAGCGGGTGGAGGCGGAATTGGCCGCGAACAAGGCCGCCGACGACGAGTCGGCCAATGCCGCGCGCTTGGTCGCCGTCGCCTGAGTTCGATGGCGCTGAGTTCGATGGCGCGTGGTACGAAATCGTACCGCGCGCCATCCGCGTCAGATGTCCGAGCCGCCGTAGCCACCGGGCGTCGATTCGTCGGTTTCCAACTGCTCCTCCTGCGGATGTTCGTCGGCATGCGTGGGTTTGCTGTGCTCGTCCGCGAAGTCGCCCTCGTCGTTCTCGATTGTTCGCGGATCGATCTTTCGTCCGGTCATGCTCGTCGTATACCCGGGATCCGCCGCCGAACGCAGACCGATCAGCTTTGATCGGGCAACTGCGTCCCGAGTCGGTCGCGGGATCGCGGGCGACGCTGGTGGCACCATTCGATATCGCGGCGACAAAACCGAAAGATTGCCCCCAGCGCATGTTCATCCGAAAGATCGGCTGCGCCGAATGTAGGTAAGTAAGCATCCCACGTTCGGAATGAGGCTATTTATGGGCAAACATCGAGCGACAGCGCGGATTCGACCCATACGTCGACGAACCGCCGCACTCACCTTGGCAAGTGCGGCCCCGCTGTCCGCCATCCTGATCAGCGCCGCACCCGCGACCGCTGACTCACAGCCACTAGACAACAGGTTCGTCGTCGAGCCATCGGCTCCGGTCGGCGACAACATCGCACTCGCTCCCTTGCCGCTGTGGAGCGCCACCGCACTGGTGGCCGATCCGAACCCCGACCCCACCGACAGCGTGGACACGACAGGCCCCGACCAGGGCCCACAGATGCTCGTCACCGACAATCGCATTCACATCGGCAATCTCCAGATGGATCGCCCGGACTGGCTGCCGTCCGAATACGCCGCCCAGATCAACGATGCGTCCGGAGGTGCTAAAACCGCACTGTCCCAGGGAATTCAGTCGGCGGGTACCGACCGCGCCCGCTCCGACCATGTCGCCGATACGATGATCGGTGACGCCATCATCGGCGCGTCGGTGGGTGCCACCCTAGCGTCCCCGCTCGCCGCCACCAGCGCGGTGGTCGGCGCGGCTGCAGGTTTCATCGCCGGAATCCCCTTCCTCCCCGCGGGACTGGTGGTCGTCCCCGTCATCGGCGCGGCCATCGGCTACGCGGTGATCGCCGCACCGGCCGCGGCGGCCGGCGCAGCCGTCGGTGCGGCGGTCGGCGCAATCGAGGGTGCCGCCACCCCGATACCGCTCCAGGAGCAACCGGCAACCGCATAACCTACGTTGCGCGGCAATTGCCGGATGTGACCGTTGCCGCGGGTGGACAATCCTCGCGTGAGCCCGTTACGCCGTATCAGCCGAGCAGTGCTGGCATTCCTGCTGGTAGTGCTGGCTGGTACCGTCGGCTACCTCATTCTCGGGTTCGGGTTGCTCGATGCGCTCTACCAGACGGTGACGACCATATCCACCGTCGGCTTTCGCGAGGTCCACCCGCTCAACGCTGCGGGCCAGCTGTTCACGATGGTGCTCATCATCGTCGGCGCGGGCACCGCGCTGTACATGTTCGGTGTCCTGCTCGAGGCGCTCATCGAAGGACATCTCCGCGAACACATGGAGAGGCGACGGATGGACCGGCGCATCGACCGGATGTCCGGTCATATCATCGTCTGCGGCTGGGGCCGCGTCGGCACCGCGTGCGTGCAATACCTCAGCGGGCTGGGTAAACAGATCGTCGTCGTCGATCGCGATCCGGCGCGGCTGCAGGGGCTCGAATATCCCAATGTGCTCGGCGATGTCACCGATGACAGGGTGCTGGAGACCGCCGGCATCCAACGCGCCCACGCCTTGATCGCCGCGCTGGACGGCGATGCCGACAATGTCTACGTGACCTTGTCGAGCCGGGCGCTGCGGCAGGATCTGGTCATTGTCGCCAGGGCGCGCACCGAGGGTTCGAAGTCGAAACTGCTTCGGGCCGGGGCGAATCGGGCGGTGAACCCGCAGTTGATCGGCGGGCGACGAATGGCGGCGTTCGCTTTGCAGCCCAACGTCGCCGAATTCCTCGACGTGGTCATGCACGACGAAACGCTCGACTACCGGATCGAGGAATTCGATATCGCCCCGGACTCGCCGTTGATCGGCCGCACACTGGAGGACATCGCGGTGCGCCAGACGACCGGTGCACTGGTGCTGGCCATTCGCACACCCAATGGGCAGTTCATCGCCAACCCTCTCGCCGAAACCATACTGGCGGTCAACACGATTCTGATCGTGCTGGGCACAGCGGCCCAACTCGATGCGATACGCGGCTTCGGCCACAAATAGATCGAGCGGGGTGCCACAAATAGATCGAGCGGGGTGCCGCTGGGCGACACCCCGACACCGATCTAATCCAGGAAAACCGGCAGCGTACGGTGTCCATTCGAAATGAAGCTGCCGACCGGCGCCAATTCCGACGGATCCACGGCCAACCGCATATTCGGGAACCGCTCGAATATGGCAGGCAGGGCGATCGTCGCCTCGAGCCGGGCGAGCGGGGCGCCGATGCAGTGGTGCGCGCCGTGCCCGAAGGACAGGTGTTCCTTATTGACCCGCTGCAGGTCGAACGTGGCAGCGGTGGCGCCGTGCAGGTTCGGATCGCGGCCCGCGGCGGCGTAGGACGCGAGAATCGCCTCGCCTTTGGGAATTCGGATCTCGCCCAGCTCGATATCGTCGACCGCGTAGCGCAGCGGCAGATGCGCGACCGGCGCCTCGTAGCGCAGCGTCTCCTCCACCAGATCCGACCACGGCACCCGGCCCTCGATCAGATCGGCGCGCTGCTCGGGATGGGTGAGCAGGATGAAGATCGCCTGGTCGAGCAGATTGACCGTAGTCTCGTGACCGGCATTGATGACCAGCATCAAGGTGTCGACGAGTTCCTTCTCGCTCAACTGTGAACCGTCGTCCTCGTCGCGGGTGGCGATGAGGACACTGGTGACATCGTCGCCCGGAGTTTCGCGCCGGTAGGCCACGAGTTCGCTGACCAGGCGATACATCTCGAGGTAGTTGGCCTGTGCTTCCTCGGGGCCGAACGAGGTGTCGAAGAAGCCGTCGACGCATTTGCGCAGGCCGGGTCCGAGATGTTCGGGCACACCCATCATTTCGGTGATGATCTCGATCGGCACCGGATAGGCGTAACCCTCGCGCAGATCGGCCACCTCCCCCTTCGGCGTGGCCGCGAGCGCGTTCAGCAGTCCCTCGGTGATCGCCTCGATGCGTGGACGCAGCGCCGTGGTGCGGCGGTGGGTGAATGCGGGCGAGACCAGCTTGCGCAGGCGACGGTGGTCGGTGCCGTACGCGGTGAACATGTTGTCGACCGCGATCCACGGCAGCAGCGGCCACTCCTCGGTGATCTCGCCATTGATGAACGAAGTCCAGTGCTGCCGTGCGTCTTTCGACACCCGCGGATCGGCGAGCAGACTCTTGAGCACGGCGGCATCGGTTACCGACCATGCGGGCACACCACCGGGCAGGGCGACCAGCGCAACCGGTCCGCGCTCCCGGATCCGCTCGTTCTCGCCTTGGATATCAGCGCCGGTCAGATCCAGGACCAGCGGTTCATGCTCCATCGTTATCTCCTAGAGGACGGGCAGTGGAGGGGACTTGGGGAAGACGACCGGCAGCGCCGCCAGTGCCCGGTGGAATGGTCCGGGCCGCCAAGTCAATTCGTCTGCGGGCACGGCCAGATCCATCTCGGGGAGTGCGTCGAGCAGCTGATCGATGGCATCCTGAACGACCAGGTAGGCAACGGATTTCGCGGGGCAGGCGTGCGGCCCGGCGCCCCAGGCCAGATGCGAGCGGTTGCCGGTGCGGTCGCCGCCGCGGATCGCCGGATCGTTATTGCAGCCCGAAAAGCTGACCACGACCGGCTGATGGGCGGGCAACCAGGTGTTGTCGATGAGGGTCGGCTGGCGCGGGTAGGTGATGCTGAAGTTCGCCATCGGCGGGTCGTTGAACAACACCTCGTCGAGTGCGTCGCGGGTCGAGAGGCTACCGCCGAGCATCTCACCGCCGAAGCGGTCGTCGGTTAGCATCAGCAGCAGGGTGTTCGTGATCAGATTCTGCATCGGTTCGATGCCCGCACCGTAGAAACTGATCAGCTGGCATAGCATTTCGGTATCGTCGAGCTTGGACGGGTGGTGAGCCATTCGCGAGGTGACGTCGTCACCGGGCTCGGCCCGGCGTAGCTGCACCAGCTCCAGTAGCGCCTCGCTGAGCATCGCCATACCAGCGGCCGCCTCGACGGTATCGAAGAGCATCGCCATACCGGTCGCGACCCGCTGCCCCAGTTCCGTTGGGCAGCCGACCATCTGGTTGATGACCTCGAAGACGACCGGCAGCGCGTACTGGGTGACCAGGTCGACCTCGCCTGCCTCGCAGAAGCTGTTGATCACCGGGATGGCGATCTTCTCGACCGTCGAATGCAGTTCGTGCAGATCGATTCCGTCGATGCTGCCGGTATACGCCTGCCGATAGCGGGCATGCGCCGCCCCGGTATTGCGTAGTGCGTTCGGGTACCACATCATCATCGGCTTGATGGGTGAGTCGTCGGGAATTGTCTGTTCCCATTGCCGCGGATCCGCCGGAAAGTGTTCGGGATCATTGAGGATTCGCACCGCGGTCTGATACCCGACCACCAGGGTGGCGGGCACACCCGGCGCCAACTCCATCGGCACCAGCGACCCGTATTGGCTGCGGGCCTCCCGATAGGCCCGATGTGGATCCGCGGCGAACTCCTCGGTATGCAACAACACTCGGGGTTCGCCGGGATCCAGTGGTGAGCCGTGCTGGGCGGGGCAGACTCCGGTCGCGGTGGCGCGGGTTGACGATGGCGTGGTCAAAGGCGTGACTCCAGACGTTGGATCAGCAAGGTGGCCAGGATCAATGGAAGCACCGCGGCGATAACACAGCCTGCGGCCACAGCACTCAGTTCAGCCCTCCTCGCGACGCCGACCGTATGTGACCCCGGCCATGAGGTCCGCGTCGAGAACTCGGACCCTGGCGAGGCAACCACAGTCGACTGCGGTCACCCCACAGTCCCTGCACGACAGGCGATTTCGACACACAATCACCGGACGCCCTACCAGCCGCCCAGAACTCGACGACCCGCCCACGTTATCAGCATCCGGAAGAACTCTCTCCAGATCCGTCCGCAACGCCCGCACGCCGACCGCGAACCCGCCGCTATCGGCAAATATGTTGAGCTGCTATTGATCACGTCGCTCGTTGAGGCTCGACGAGAAGTGCCCCCACATGCTCTGTGGCAATTGCACACCGCCGTAGATGTGCAGTTGCGATAAATAGTGTGTACGTCCGAAGCAAGCTGCTCGGCGGCGCGGTCCGGGCGCCCTGCTCGGGGTGGGTTCAGTCGGCGCTGGGAAGCCTGGCTTCACCCGCGGGCCGGCGGACTGCGGTTTCGATGAGTTCGGTGAGTTGAGCTGCGGGGACGGGAATGCCGGGGGTTAGTTGGGTCCACTGACGGAAGGCGTCGACGTCCATGGCTGGGATTTCGCCGAGGTAGGGGTGAATGTATGCCGGGGTGTTCGGCTCGGTGCGCCAGCTGTCGGTCAGCGGGCCGATGTCCACCGCGTCATAGCCGAGGAGGTTCAGAAGCTGGGCGACTTCGGCTTTGGCGGCCGTGTTGTCACCTGCGATGGGAAGGGCGCTGCGGTCCGGCGCACCTACCGGGCGGGCGAGGGAGAGCAGCTGGTGCGGGGTGATGGTATTGAATGCCTTGACCACGCGGGAATCCGCGAGATGGCGCTGGATCAGGGTGCCGGAAGTCAGTGCGCCTGTATCGCGAGTGGACGACCGGATCGAGCTGAGCGGATTCCTCAAATCGCGCCGAGCTCGCCTGCGCCCGCAGGACGTCGGGCTGCGCGACCACGGCGGCGTTCGCCGAGTCGCAGGCCTGCGGCGCGAAGAGCTGGCCCAGGTGGCGGGTTGCGCGCCGATGTCAGCTCCGGCCGATGCAGTGCGGCGGCACGGAACTTGGCCACGATCAACCAGCCTTCATGGCACCCAAGTAATTTGGCAGTCCGGCACAGATATCGGCGGGCGCTCGGAGGAAGCGCCCGCCGATATCTGTATCCGTGCTCATCGCTCGACCACCAATGCCGTACGGTTCAGAATCAGCCATTCATCAGCGTTCTTCCCCATGCGGAAGGCGTCATAACCCTTGATGGCGGCGAATCGGCCCGGGTTCGCCAGCACCTTCCGTTGCTCTTCCAACGCTTGTTTCCGTACGATCGCGGCCTCGGTCTGCTCGCCTCGTTTCAGGCGCGTCAACTCCTTGTGAATCGGCCGCAATTCCTTGTCCTGCTCCTTCAACAGCCGATTCAACAGCGTGGTTCGCGCGTCGGGTCGCAGCGCCATGTGTATCACCTCGCCGCCGGTATCGTCGGCATAGCCTTTCGCCCGGTCCGCCTTGGTCGTTGCATAGATTCCACTGCCGTTCGCCCCTGAGGATCCGAAGTATTCGCCGGATTTGAATTGGTCGGCATAGTCCCAGATCGGCACGCCACGGAACAGCTCCGTCCCGGGCGGGACGATATCGCGAATTCCGCCCACCCCCACCAGAGTCGGTGGGCCGTCGAATCCCTGGCGACGGCAGATCTCCCGCAACATCGGATCTCCGGTTGTCTTGCCGCGAAGTACGGAGTGCAGCTGGCGATAATCCAGCTCGTCGATGAGGTCGCGCCCCTTGGCGCGGGGAGTCGATGCCGAGGTATCGCCTGCTGGCTGCCTCGACATTTCGGACTTCGACTGCCTAATGACGAGCGCGTTCTTCTCGTCACGATCTACTAAATCGTCAAGGCCCCGGCGTGAGGTTCCGGTGATTTCTCGGGATCCGTCGGCCGCCGCTTTGGTGCCTAGCCTGAGCACCGAACTCAGCTGCCCGGTCGCCGTTTTCATCGCGTCGATCAGGACTCTGCTGATCATCCGATCTCACTGTCATGATGAGCAAGGATCCGATAGATCCTGCCCGTCGCCGATTGAACAGGCGGATCTTACTTTCGCCCACCGCTGTCGATATTCCCGAGAATGAGAATGCTGTGCGATGGAGTGACGTCGTTGAACAGGCCGCTTCCCCAGGAGGCAATGTGCGGGTGCATCTGCGAGGTCCCGTGGTGAGCAGTGGTGTCGGTCGAACACCACCAGCGGTGGGAGATGATCGCGCTGTGGTGATCGGCGTCGGTCTGATCAGTGGATCACGGCGTGTCTATTGAATTACCGCATGAGGTGGCGCTGTTCCTGAATGTCATGGGTGTCCCGTATCCGGACATCGATGAGGATCAGGTGCGTGAATTGGCCACTCAGGTGCGAAATTTCGCCACGAACGTGCGCGATACGCACGAGTCGGCCACCGACACGATCCAGGATATGGGCTCGGTCTATTCGGGATACTCCTACGAGCAACTGGTCGCGACGTGGGCGCGGATGAGCGCATCGCATATGGCGGATCTGGACCGGGCATGCCATGTGGTGGCGAAGGTCCTGGACGTCACGGCGGAGGTGATCACTGCGGTGAAGGTCGCTGTACTCGCCGGATTGGCTGGGCTGGCGGCGAGTTACACGGCACTCATGGCCGCCACCGTGCCCACCATGGGTTTATCGGCCGCGCTTACCGCCGCCATCCGGGCGGCCGCGACCAAATTGGTCACCGCGATGGAGCAGATGCTGATCGGCTATATCGCCACTGAGGTGATCGGCAAGGCTATCGAACCGCTCGAGCACACCATCGAGCGCATGATCAACGGCGTCGTCTACGACGCCGCGAGTCAGCTACTGGATGTGCCGCCCGGCGGCTCGTCGACACTACCGCTGCACATAGAGCCCGATGAGGTGCTGGCTTACGCCAAGGTGCTCGATGATCACGCCGATGACCTGCTACGGCATGCGGTGACCTTCGCCGATAACGTTGCCGCACTGGATTTCAGCACATCCAACGGGCGCAATGATCTGCTCGGCCCCGGCACGAACGCCATCGGTAGTGCGCCGAGCAGATCATCGGATCCCGACACCGACCGTGAACTGGCTTCCACGCCAACGACTCCCGCCGAGTCGGCGCGGGAAAGCAGCGGGCCGATGCCGACACGAGCCACTCCGGGCGGAGCCGGCAGTGCCGATTCCCGAACCACTCTGGGCGGCGGCGATTCCCAGGCAGCGGCGACATCCGAGGACAGCAGTACCAGCATCGCACCGAAGCCAGCGGCTGCCCCTGCGGCCGGTCCAACTGTGTCCACCGCGCAGGAGCGCACCGATACCGGCGCCGTGAACACGGCCGATCCCGTGTTCGACCGCGCGGCACCAGCACCTTCACACGCAGATAGCCGTTCCCTCCCGACACCGGCCGACGCGCCACATAATTGGCGCGAGACAATCCAGCAGCTGTCGGAAGCCCCATCACATTCTGTGGAAAACGTTGCGCAGCACAACCGCTTCGTCGAACATCCACCTGCCGAGTCGAGCGCCGACACACCCGGATACATTCGATCCCCTGAACTCGGCTCCGTCGAGGAGAGTTTCGCGAACACGACCGATAGCCAGCCCAGCGCTTCGCCCGCGCAGAGTTCGCGGCAGGGTAGTCCGCCGTCGACGCCATGGCAGCGTTCCGGGCTGTCGAGCAAACAAGCAAAGGGTGCCGCGAAATCGGCTGCGAGCAACCGTGGCAAACAGCGCGCCACCGATCCGGCAACCGGTACAGCGAAAAGGACCCCGTGGTCGAAGAAGCCCAAGCCCACTCCGGTCACCGATCCCACGGTGTTCGCACCCAACACCGCACGCCCGGCGCCTGCGCTCCCAGCCGATACCCCCGCGGCCGCACCGGAGCCACACAACAACGCTGCCGATCGCTCCGCTTTGCCACCGATATGAGCGCACCGCAGTGGCGTGGCTTGTACCTGCTGGACGGTTCGGCGCGATGAGCCGTCCACACAGGGTGGTGTGAGTAGGGGCTGCGGCGGCTGGTTTTATGGAGTCGACCGGATCGCTATATCGAGGATGAGCCGTTGAGCTGCGCCAATTGCGCTACTTCGTGACCATGGCCGAGGAGTTGCATTTCGGGCGGGCGGCCGAGCGGCTGCATATCGCGCAACCGCCGGTGAGTCCCTCTTTGCTGGCCAGGAACACGTTCCTTCCCATATGCAGGAAACGGTGATTCATCGTTTCTACTCGGAGAGTGTCTTGTAATTCCGGAAAGTCCGCGCAGCGGACCGTTGACAACAACCCAGGGGATAAACGGAACAAATCGGACGAAGACAGCGACAATGGTGCGGGGTGGCCGACATGGCGGCGTCTTGTGGTGCAGCGGCTGCGGGCGTGGCGGGCCGCCAGTGCGGCTGCCGCGGTCATGGGATTGGCTATTCTGGCGACCGGGGCGGCTGCCGCGGAGCCGCCGACCTCTGGTCCGGAACTCGGCCCGCCGGGCGGATACCAAGCACCCGCTGAGAACACTGGTCTACCCGCCCGGCCGGTCATCGACCGGATCGAGCCGATCACCGACCGGTGGCTGCGGGTGTTCGTGCGGTCACCGGCGATGAACCGGGTCGTGCAGGTGCAGGTGCTGCTACCCGTCGACCGCAGCCGGCCCCGACCCGCCCTATACCTTCTCGACGGGCGCGGTGCCCCCGAGAGCGCCAGCAGTTGGACCGAGCACGGGCATGCCGTGGATTTCTTCGCCGACAAGAACGTCAACGTCGTGCTGACCACCGGGGGACCGGCCAACCTCTACACCGACTGGCAACACCGCGACCCCGTCCTGGGCACCAACAAATGGGAAACCTTCCTCACCCGCGAACTGCCCCCACTGATCGACGCTCGGTTCGAGGGCAACGGACGCAACGCCATCGAAGGCGTGTCGATGGGCGGCGAAGCCGCGATGATGCTCACCGTGCGCAACCCGGGCCTGTACCGGGCGGTGGCCGCGCACAGCGGCTGCTACACCCTCGCCTCCGGGCCCGGCCAAGCCCAGGCTCGCGCGATCGTAGAAACCTACGGCGGCGACCCGGACAACATGTTCGGCCCACCGAATGATCCCGATTGGCTCGCCCACGACGTCATGACCCACGCGGCAGCATTGCGCGGCACCGCGATCTACCTGTCCAGCGGCAGCGGCGTCCCCGGCGAGCACGACACACCCGGGCAAGTCGACTTGCCCGAAGCCATCACTGTCGGCGGCCCCCTCGAGGCTGGGGCCTTCGCCTGCGCTGTGGCCCTCGCCGACCGGCTCACTCGACTCGAGATCCCGGCGACGGTGAACCTGCGGCCCACCGGCACCCACTCCTGGCCCTACTGGGCCGACGAACTGGTCCGGTCCTGGCCCACCATCGCCCACGCACTCGGCAACTGACACGAAGACCTGCCGACGGCCCCGGGGGTGCACGAAGCGTCCAGCCGTAAAAGAAGAAGCGATTCGAAAGACGAGGATCTCCCGACTACCACCTGGACCACGACGACGAGCACGTACGCGTGCATGGCAAAGGCGGCACGGTACGCACCGTGCTGCTGGACGACCGCGGCTACGTCGCCCTGGTGAAGCTGTATCTGGCGCGGGCGGGCTACACGTCCGGGCCGATGGTCCGTGCCAGCATCAACGGCAAAGGCGGCCCGCTGTCCTACTCGGCGGCCCACAACCGCTGGCAGTCGTACTGCACTGCAACAGGTGTGGCGATAGAAATCCATCAACTGCGTCACAGTCACGCCACGGAGCTGATCAATTCCGGGGTCTCCATCGAGGTGGTGCGCAAACGCCTCGGTCACGCCTCCACCGAGACCACGCAGATCTACACCCTGCTCGCCGACAAGATCGCCGACGACGAGATCCGCGCCGCGCGGCGCCGCCGCGACACCCGCTCGCGCCGGTAGCTCGGCGGCGAGAAACTCAGATCACCGCTGTGGCGTTGAGGTCTACCCAACTCGGCGACCCGCGCCCCCACATCAAAGGCAAACTCCGCGAGTACATCCCGCTCTGATCCCGTTTGCGGCTGGTGACACGATCCTTACCGGCACCCCGTAACGGCTGTAACGCTCGGAACGTCTTCTTCGAAAAAAAGACCGATTGGTTTTTCTCTATGGACGGTCTGGCAGCTATGCAGGTGAACAACGAGCTGATCGTGGCTATTCGGCGCGCTGCCGACGACGTCACTCGTGCACTCGTCGACCATGGGGCGACGGCCCTCGCGGGAGTGATGCGGCAGACGGGTGGACGGCTGCAGAGGACGATGGGCGAGCTTGGTGACATGGACCACGCTCTGGGAACGCAGTTGGCTGCATACGCAGAACCCAGGGGATCGACTGGCAACTCGTCCCGGCGAGAGGGAGACGGCTTCGCATGGTTCCCACCGAGGCTGGCGCGGTCCGAGCGGATCAACCGAGAGATCGACGACTGCCTGACCAGGGTGAATCCCCATTTCGACTCGGCCGATCCGCGACGAAGTAACAACTGTGTGGCCGTGTCGACCGCGTACGAGTTGCGTCGGCGAGGATACGACGTGGAGGCAGGGCAGGTGCCATTCCCGTTCGAGGCTGGGTTCCCGCACAGTATTACCGAGATTGCCTGGGCGCGACGGTTCACTGCGGTGCTCCAACGGAGCCATCTGCACGAGGCATTCCAGCAACCCGGTTCACGCGGGATCGTCATTGTGGACTGGCCTCCGGGGCGGCGCGTCGACCTTGGCGATTCCCATGTGTTCAACATCGAACACGTACCCGGTACCGGGATACGCGTCGTCGACGGACAGCCCAACCCTCCGCTGACAGACGCCACAAAGCATATCCGCGAAGCGGCAGCATTGCGGTATCTGCGGGTGGACGATCTGGCCGATCCTGCACCGAGCATCGTCAACTACCTCGGAATACATACTGCGCGTCAATAACCAGTGGGGTGATTGCCCCACCCCCAAGCTGTCAGCCCCGGAGCCCTGAAGCTGGCCTGAGCCACAAAGTGACTTCGCGCGCCACCTGATTGGCCTTCGGTGGCTAGCCGGGAATTGGGTCGGTTGGTCATGTCGAATGCCTGTTTAGAGTGGTGAAGTTAAGCCATCAGCAGCCGATTGGGTGCCGGAACCCCGCAGCGATCGAGCATCGGTGCGTCGACACGACACAGACACCGGACCAGTGCGGGAACAGCAGCCGAGCAGGGCGTTCGCAACGGCGCGACATCAGCACGGACTCGCCGCAGAACCATCGCAGTGCGGAGCACTTCGAACATCAGTGCAGACGACTCCGAACATCGACAAGCTCCGTCGCGATCGATCGGGTTCTCGTACTCGGCGATCACCTGCTGTGCAACGTACATCTCCAACGCGCCCGCGTCCCGGAACACCCGCCCGCACCCACACGCCACCCGAGCGGAATCCTTCGCCCGGCACCCATACCGGCGCTGCACAACGGTGTTGCCGTTCTTGCGTTCACGCTCCAACAGTGAACCCACCACGCGCCGCAATACTGCCCCGCCCGCGCGCTGGTTTCGGGCCATTTCCCGCCGCACTCGGCCAGCCCCGGTCAGCCAATACTCGCCGTTACGCTGCCGGGGACGATCCGGGGCCTTCAACCGGCGATGCGCGGTCAACGCCGCCCGCATCGCGTCGTGCTCGGTGCGGGTGAAAATCCCCGGCCACTGCGCACGATGACGGGTACCGGTCCGTGCGTGCACGCGAATCCCGTTACCTTCCGGGTTGTTCAAGCACTCACACCGGGCACCGGTCGCATCCCTGTGCTCGCCCAGGTCGTAGACCACATACGCCTTCCAACAACAGCAGGTGAGACAGCTTGCCCACCCGCCACAGCCGACCCCCGGACGTGGTGATCCCCCGCGCCTTCCAATCGGTGACGATCGCAGTCTGAGATTCGCCGTTGATCACCCGGTCCCGGCCCTCCTCCAACACCGCGACCTCTTCGGCCCGTAACGCACACCGATCCAAAATGTTGGCACCGGTAATCGGGTGTGTGCCAACAACTTTGCCATACCCGAACCGGCGCGAACCGCCCTGCATCACCCCCTTCGCGGCCTCCTCACCCATCCGATCCAGAAGGTTCTCGGTGTTGGTTTCCCGATACTCGGCCGCTTCGGCGAACTTCACCATGAAATTCTTCCGGCCCGTGCCCGTGCCCGTGGTCAGGTCGTAGCCGGTGTCCTTCACGAACGCATACCGCACCCCCTCATCACGCCCCAGCTTCATCAACTCGTTGCCCAGGTCGTAATCACGAGTCAACCGCGCCACATCACGCGCCAGCACGACCTTCGCCGGACCGCGTTCGACTAACGTCAACACCGCCCGCAACGCCGGACGATCCGCGCCATCGCCGGACAGATCGTTGTCACAGAAAATCCGCGCCAACCGCAGACCCTTCCGGGCCGCGTAGGCGACCTCGTTCTTGGCCTGCAACTGCACCCCCTCCGCACGGTCCTTCTCATCACGGGAGATACGGACATAGCCGTACACCCACTCCGCAGGATCAACCCCCGCCGCCAACCCAGCATTGACCTCCACAAGCCACGCCGGTTCCGTATACGTGGTCCTAGTCATGCCACGAAGCTACGGAAGGAATGTATAGCGAACAGCTCGCTGGAGTGAGTATCGCCCACTACACGCGCCTGGAGCAGGGCAAGAGTGAGAGCGTGTCGGACGAGGTCCTACAAGCAATCAGCGCGGCGCTGCGCCTGGACGTGGACGAATCGGCATACCTGCACCGGATCGCACGACGTCCGCGACCGTGCGCGCAGGAAACCTCATCGACGGATATGCCGGTGGGCCTGCGTTATCTGCTGGATTCGTTCGTGATGACACCGGCGTTGGTGGTCGGTCGTCACACCCAGATCATCGGGTGGAACCGACTCGCAGTCGCGGTGTTCGGCGACTTCGCCGCACTCCCCCACGAGCGGCGCACCCTCTCACACCTGTTGTTCACCGAACCCCACCTGCGTGAATTGCTCGGAACCGGTTGGGATCAGGCGGCACTCGCGCATGTGGCGCATCTGCGTGTTCTGCTCGGACGCTATCGCGGACACACCGAACTCACGGCGCACATCGAGAACATGCAAGAGCTGAGCCCGGACTTCGCACGGATGTGCGCCGAGCACCCGGTCGCGCAGGTACGCAACCGGACGTACGCGTTGCACCACCCGGTCGTGGGCGAGCTGACCCTGCACGGCGAACTCATCGCACTGCCCGACGCTCCGTCGTGCTGTGGCCTCGATCTGTTCGCCGCCGAGCCGGGTTCGGCATCCGAACAGGCGCTACGGGAACTCGGCAATCCGTAGCCCGGCTCGGTTGGTTCGTCGCGCATGAGATCGCGGCCCGGCTGCGCCTGACAAGCGAGCCGGTGCAGCCGGTTTTGCTCGACAGCGCCCCGGCGGTGCAGCAGCTCGCGCCGCCCGACGCGCTCACCCCGGGTGAGGTGCACCAGAGCTCCTACACGTCGATTCGACCGTGTGAAGCGCCCACGAGGCTGCCACCGCGCGGCGCGGCAGTCTGACGGGCGCGCCCGGCTCCCCGAACTGAACGCTGGCCGATTGCTCCGTCGGAAACTATCCGTTAGCTGTGAATCTGGGACCGGAGCTGGCCATGAGCGCCCGACCTGGCTATTGTCAGCGGCTGGCGGAAATGCCAGTGTAAATTTCCGCAGATCGTGAGGTTCCGCCCGATGTTCATTGGTTTACTGTCACTGCGCTCGACAGGCAGCTGGCCGCCGCCGACCGTTAGCGGGTCGCCCCTGCTGACCAGCAAGCCGCAACGGCACGACTGGTGACCGGGGTGTACGCATGCTAGAACTCGATCATTTCAGCCATGGCTGGTTGACCCCGGTCATGGCCTACCTCGTGTCCTTTATCGGCTCCGCGCTCGCCCTCCGTTGTGTGGTACACGCTCGGTCCTCCGATTGGCCGGCTGGATGGCTCGCCACCGCCGCCGTCTCGCTCGGGGGCGCGGGCATTTGGGTCATGCATTTCACCGCCATGCTCGGGTTCTCCATCCACGGCGCCACCATTCGCTACGACGTCCCGATGACACTGCTCAGCGCGGTCATCGCGATCTTGGTCGTCTGGGTCGGGCTATCGATCGTGGTACACGGTCGAAACGAACTCGTGGCACTGCCGATCGGCGGCGCGGTCACGGGTATCGGCGTGGCCGCCATGCATTACCTGGGCATGTACGCGATGAAAACCACCGCCCACGTCGAATACGACCGCAAAACGGTAGCGGTGTCGGTCGTGATCGCGGTGGTCGCGGCCACCGCCGCATTGTGGTTCATGCTGCATGTCCGCGGTCTGTTCGCCACCATAGGCGCAGCGCTGATCATGGGTGTCGCGGTGTGCGGAATGCACTACGTCGGAATGACCTCGATGCACGCCAGCCATTCCGACCACCAGGTCGGCGGCGGCATCGATCCGCTCCAACTGGTGACACCGCTGATCGTGACCGTCACGATGGTCATCATGATGCTGATGGTGGTCGTCGGACTCGCCGAGATCGACGAACGCAGCACCCGCGAAGCGCTGTCCGTCCGGCGCGAACCCCGCGAACCATCGGCGACGACAACCGGAGCCTGGCCGGTAATCACCGACGTACGCCACGAATCCCCCAGCTGGGGGCTGCGTAATAGCTCGCAGACCGAATACCGAAATCGCCATCGCCTCGACTCCGATCGGTAATCGGGCCCTACCCGCGGCAGTACCGCGCGATGAATCGGCTCAGAATCACGCTGGGCACCGTGATCGATTCCCGATGACCGAGCTCGATCAGATCCTCGGCCTGATCCGGTTCGAAATAGCCCGCGTGCCGGTAAACCTCGATGCGCAACGCCAGTCCATCGCTGTCCAATTCGGGATGGAATTGGGTCGCGTACACGTGCTCACCGACACGAATCATCTGCACCGGGCAATCGGCCGATCCGGCCAGCAGCACCGCACCGGGCGGCACCTCCTGACAGGCTTCCTTATGGCCGACGAACGCTCGGAATGTTCGCGGAATACCCACTAGCAGCGGATCCGCGCGGCCGGGCTCGGTCAGATCGATGGTCTGTGCGCCGACCGGTTCACCGTATTGCTGAACGCTCACCTCGCCACCGAGTACGTCCGCGAGGATGCCCAATCCGTAGCAGGCGCCCAGATACGGGAAATCCCGGCCGACGATCTCGGTCATCAGCTTCTTCAGCTTGGGTTCGAATGTCCGCTGGTATCCGTATTTCTCCGCGTCCGGACTGCTGACATTGCTCGGCCCGCCACCGACGATGACCGCCGAGTAATCGTCGAGGTCGATATCCGGGAATTCCTGGTCCATCTGCACCCGGACCGTGTCATCCTCGTCGAGGTCGGCCATACGCAGGACGGCGCGGTATTCGTCATCTGCGGCGGGTCGCTCCGGCCGCAACTGCAGGACTAGACACGGCTTGGTCATGCTTCAGATTGTGGAAGATCGGCGGTCAGTTTTCATCCAAGACCGCACGTAAGAATTCACGAGTCCGATCGTGCCGGGGGTCGGTGAAGATCTGTTCCGGATCACCGTCCTCGAGCACCCGTCCGGCGTCGAACATCATTACCCGATCGGAAACCTTTCGGGCGAACTGCATTTCGTGGGTCACGCAAAGGAACGTGATCTCGGTATCGGCCGCGATATCGGCCAGCAGATGCAGTACTCCGGTCACCAGCTCCGGGTCGAGCGCCGAGGTCACCTCGTCGAGCAGCAGCACTTCCGGCTCCATGGCCAGCGCCCTGGCAATGGCGACACGCTGCTGCTGGCCGCCGGACAGGTGCGCGGGACGGGCGTCGATTTTGTCGGTGAGCCCGACCAGTTCGAGCAGCTTTCGCGCCCGCTCCTCGGCGGCGTCCTTGGACTGGCCGAGACCACGGATCGGGCCTTCGGTGACGTTGCGCAGTACGGTCATATTCGGGAACAGATTGAACTGCTGGAAGACCATACCGATCTTGCGCCGCATCCGGCGCAGGTGCGCCGGACCGGCGGGCACCAGTTTGTCGCCGCGCCGCTGATGGCTGAACAACTCCGCGCCGACCTCTATAGTGCCCGCGTCTATCCGTTCCAGTCCCATGAGCAGCCGCAGAATGGTGGTCTTACCGGAACCGGACGGCCCGATCAAGGTGACGAATTCGCCTGGCGCAATGGCGAAATCGAGTTCGTCCAGACACACTGTCGCGCCGTAGCGCTTTTCCACACCGGTGAACCGGATCATCGGTTCAGACACGTCGTTCCAACTTTCGTACCAGGATCGAGCACGGATAGCTCAGCGCGAGGAAGGTCAGACCGGCCGCGAACCAGGCCTCGGGGCCCGCGCCACCGGTATCGGCCGCGTATTCGGTTTTGACTTGATAGACCATGTCGAGAATGACGATCGAGGACAACAGCGGCACCTCTTTGAACATGGCGATCGTGTAATTGCCCAGCGCGGGCAGCACCCGCGGCACCGCCTGCGGCAGAATCACATCGACCCAGGTGCGCGTGCGCGGCAGATTCAACGCCGTGGCCGCCTCCCATTGCGCGGCGGGCACCGCGTCGATGCCCGCGCGGAACACCTCCGAGGTGTAGCAGGCATAGTGCACACCGAGTGCGGTCACACCGACGATCAGACGTTGGGTGTCGATGGAAAACCCACCGAGCAGATCCGGGCGCAGCACCCAGTAGAGGAAGAAAATCTGCACCAGAAGCGGTGTACTGCGGATGAATTCGATGAATGCCCAGAGCAGTTGATCGACCACCGGAATCCGCAGCCGTCGGAGCACCGCGAAGATCAGACCGAGTACATAGGCGACCACGGATCCCAGCAGGGTGAACTGGATCGTGACGAGCAGCCCGTCCCAAATGAACGGAAAGGCATCGAAGAAGCGGTCCCACCGCCATTTCTCCATCAGACCCCCACATGTGCCGAGAGTCGAATACTCGATCGCTTCGGTCGCCGCCCGACCCGCCGAGCCGCCAACAGCTCCAGCACCCGCATGATCACCGTGACCACCACCGCGATGAGCAGGTACACGACCAGCTGGATCCCGTAGATGAGACCGAGTTCGCGAGAGAATGCCGGCACCGCACGCAATTCATCGGCCTTCTTGAAGACCTCCGGCACCGCGATAAAGCTCAGCAGCGCGGTGGCTTTCACGAGTTGGATGAACAGATTGTTGAACGACGGCAGCATTTCCACTACCGCCTGCGGCAGGACCACCCGCCACATGCGTTGCGCCGGTGAAAGATTCAATGCGATCGCGGCCTCGACCTGCGACTGCGGCACCGATCCGATCGCACCACGGACGATTTCGGCACCGTAGGCACCGTGGTTGAGACCGAGCACGATGATGCCGATGACCAGCAGCCCCTTCGCCGTCGCACCCAGCGATACGCCGAAGAAGATCGGTATCGCCACCGCGAAGAAGAACAGCTGCACCACCTCCGAGCTGCCCCGGAATCCCTCCACATAGATGCGGGTGACCAACCGCACCGGCAGATACGGCGAAAGCATGGCGATCCCGGCGGCAAAGGACAGCACAACGGTCAGCGCGATGCCGCCGACTGCCGCCCACAGCGTGAAGGGAAGACCCTGGAGTACTCGCTCGAGGTAGGTCGAGAAATGCGACGACACGAGGTCAAGCCGTGCAGTACTGCTCGGCCGTGGCCGCCGGATCCGCCTCGTTCGCCTTGGTCAGGCCGAACGGCTCCACCAGCTTCAACCATTCACCGCTTTCGTGCAGTGCGCGCAGCTCGCGGTTGAAGTCCTCGCGGAACTTGTCGTCGCCGATGCGGAAGTTGAAGGTGCCGACGTCGGGCTTATTGCCGAAGCGGAAGGACGGGCCGACCGCCAATTTGGCATCCGGATTATTCTTCACCAGCCATGCGGCGGTCACATCGAGCATTGCCGCGCCGTAGACGTCCTTGTTGCGCACCGCACGCAGGATGTCGTCCTGTTTGGCCATCGGCTCGACGAGTTGGGATGGCACACCCGAGGACTGCGCGTAGCCGTTCTCGACCGCACCACCCAGGGTGGCGATCCGGACGTTCTCGCGGGTGATGTCCTCGAAGCGGTTGATATTGCGCGGGTTGCCTTCCGGCACAAGGAATGACGAACCGACTTGGTAGTCGGGAGTGGCGAATGCGGAGCTCTCACATCGCTTCGGATTGATGAACATCCCCGCCGCGACGAATGCGTAGTTCTTGGCCCGGACGCCGTCGATCAGTCCGTCGAAATCGGTGACCACGCCTTCGACTTCATTGATGCCGAGGCGTTTCAATACCGCGCGTGCGACGGTCGGCGCATATCCGGTCAGCTGGCCGTCCGCACCGAGGAATGCCCACGGCGCTTCATTGGCGAAACCGACCTTGATCTTGCCCGAGGATTTCGCATCCTCGTAGGTCACCGCCGCGGCAGCGTCGCCGCCCAATCCACAGCCCGCTACCACCACGAGGCTGGCCGCGGCAATCGTGGCGGCCATGGCGCGACGCAATCGCTTGCGCGCACCTCCGAATTCGAACTTCATGACCCCGTCCTTCCGCAGACACGCGAGTCGCCTCATGATTGCGGAGGAACTTTGCGATCGTCCTGCCGAATTCTTTGCGATCACATGACGATGCGGATCTATGGTTGCGCGAATACCGAACCGGTCTCGACCAATTCGGCCGCACGGCTTGCAATGGCGCTGCCGAGCTCACCGGTCGTCGCGGTGCCACCGAGATCAGGTGTGCGAATTCGACCTTCGCGCAGGACATCACAGACGGCGCGATCGACCGCCGCGGCGGCGGCACGTTCGCCCAAGTGCTCCAACAGCATTGCTCCAGCGAGAATCTGCGCGACCGGATTCGCGATGCCCTTTCCGGCGATATCGGGCGCACTACCGTGTACCGCCTCGAACATCGACGGGGCCGTGCGCTCGGGATTGATATTGCCTGATGGGGCCAGGCCGAGTCCACCGGTTACCGCGGCGGCGAGGTCGGACAGAATGTCGCCGAACAGATTCGATGCGACGATCACATCGAGCCGATCCGGATGCAGCACGATTTCGGCGGCCAGCGCGTCGACATGTAGCTGCCGCGTCTGCACCTGCGGATATTCCGCGGCAACGCGCTCGAAGATGCTGTCCCAGTACGGCATCGAGTGCAGCAGCCCGTTCGATTTGGTCGCCGAGCACAGTCGGCCGTCGCGTTCGAGGGCACGTTCGAAGGCGTAGCGGATGATCCGTTCGCAGCCGACCCGGGTGAAGATCGATTCCTGCCGGACGAATTCGTCGGTGCGGCCGGGATGGTGCATGCCACCGATCGCGGAGTATTCGCCCTCGGAATTCTCCCGCACGATCAGGATGTCCAGGTCTTCGGCGGTGCGGTCGCGCAAGGCCGATTCGGTGCCGGGCAGCAGCCGGACCGGGCGCAGATTCACGTACTGACCGAAGGCCCGACGCAGCGGAATCAGCAAACCCCACAGCGAAATATGATCGGGCACACCGGGAAAGCCGACCGCACCGAGCAAGATCGCGTCGAATCCGGCCAGCTGACCAGATGCGTCGGGGGGCATCATCGCTCCGGTGCGCAGGTAATTCTCACAGGACCAGTCGAATTCGGTCCATTCGATGCCGGGCAGCACCGCATCGAGTACCGCAACGGCCTCGGCGGTGACATCGACCCCGATGCCGTCACCAGGAATGGTAGCGATCCGATAGTTGGGCCCACCCGTCGCCCGAGCGCCACCCCACATGGAATCGCTTCGCGATGCTGTACTCATATTCGCACTCCGATGTATTTGGTCTCCAGGAATTCATCTATGCCGGTGAGTCCGCCCTCACGGCCGAGCCCGGATTCTTTCACGCCGCCGAACGGTGCGGCGGGATTGGAGACTACCCCCTGATTCAGACCGACCATGCCGGTTTCCAGCGCCTCGCACACCCGCAGTCCACGCCGCAGATTTTCGGTGAATACATAGCCCACCAATCCGTAAGGCGTGTTATTCGCGCGCGCCACGACCTCGGCTTCGGTATCGAAGGCGGCGATCGCCGCGACCGGTCCGAAGATTTCGGTGTGGCACATCTCGGCGTCATCGGGCACATCGGTCAATACCGTTGCGGAATAGAAGTTTCCGAGCCCCTCCAGTGCCGCGCCACCGCTGCGCACGGTGGCCCCGCGGCCGACCGCATCGGCAACCAGACTGGTCACCTTAGCCACCGCATCGGCGTCGATCAGCGGACCGACTACGACTCCCGGCTCGGTCCCGCGCCCCATCGGCAGCGCCGCCAGCCGGTCCGCGAGTCGATTCGCGAATTCGTCAACAATGCTGCGCTGCACGAAGATTCGGTTCGCGGCAGTACACGCCTGCCCGATATTGCGCATCTTCGCCGCGAGCGCACCCTCGACGGCCTCATCGAGATCCGCGTCGTCGAATACGATGAACGGCGCATTGCCACCGAGCTCCATCGAGGTGCGCATCACGGTCCGCGCGCACTGCTCGAGCAGTAGCTTCCCGACGGCGGTCGAACCGGTGAACGACAGCTTGCGTGAACGGTTGTCCAGAATCATCGGCGTCATCACCGCCCCCGGATCGGATGTGGTGATCACATTGACGACACCCGCCGGAACACCGACCCGATCCAGAATGTCGGCCAGCGCCAGCATCGAAAGCGGTGTCTGCTCAGCGGGCTTCACGATGCAGGTGCATCCCGCGGCCAGTGCCGGACCAATCTTGCGGGTCCCCATGGCCATCGGGAAGTTCCATGGTGTGACGAGCAGGCTGGGACCGACCGGCTGTCTGGTCACCAGGAAGCGCGAACCACCCGCCGGCGCCGGCATATACCCGCCATCCAGCCGAACAGCCTCTTCGGCGAACCATCGAAAAAACTCTGCCGCATAAGCGATTTCACCGCGCGCCTCGGCCAGCGGCTTTCCCATTTCCAATGTCATGATCAGCGCGAGTCGTTCGGTATCGGCGAGCAGCGCCCGGTGCGCTTCCATGAGGATGTCACTGCGCTGTCTCGGCGTCGTTCGCGCCCACTGCGCCTGTGCCCGGTCGGCCGCGGCAAGGGCGTCCAGCCCGTCGGTCGAATCGGCATCGGCCACCTCGCACAGCAACTGGCCGGTCGCTGGATCGGTGACTTGAAACGTCGCGGCTGTCGCGCGCCATCCGCCGTCGATGAACAGTCCGGTCGCAACCGTGTCGATCGCGGCGCGTTCGGCTGCGGTCAGGGCGGTTTCGGTGAGCATGTGGGCTCCTTTTCATTCCCGACGCGGCCTTCGGCCATTGCTGCGAACCCCGTGCCCATGTTATGCATATTGTCAACAATCCGACAATAGACAACCACCGGATACGCGCCCGGGAGGCGGATCATGACCGAGCTATCCCCCGTTCTCAAACAAGCCACCCCGGTCACCGTCGACCACGGATCGGGCTGCTACCTCTACGGCACCGACGGCCGCCGCTATCTCGACTTCACCGCAGGCATCGGCGTCACCAGCACCGGCCACTGCCACCCGCACGTCGTCGCCGCGGCCCAAGCACAAGTCGCCAGCCTGATCCACGGCCAATACACCACCGTCATGCACCGGCCGCTGCTCGAACTCATCGAGCGACTCGGCACCGTGCTGCCCGAAGGTCTGGACACACTGTTCTTCGCCAACTCCGGCAGCGAGGCGGTCGAGGCCGCACTGCGCCTGGCCCGCCAGGCCACCGGACGGCCGAATATCGTTGTCTTCCAAGGCGGTTTCCACGGTCGCACCGTCGCGGCCGCGACCATGACGACCTCGGGCACCCGCTTCTCCGCCGGGTTCAGCCCGCTGATGTCCGGTGTGCACGTGGCGCCGTTCCCCACCGCCTTCCGCTACGGCTGGACCGAAGCCGAGGCCACCGCCTTCGCGCTGCGCGAACTCGATTACCTGTTCGCCACCGTCACCTCCCCCGCCGAGACCGCCGCATTCGTGGTCGAGCCGATGCTCGGCGAGGGCGGCTACATCCCCGGCAATGCCACGTTCTTCCGCGGGCTGCGCGAACGCGCGGACCGGCACGGCATTCTGCTCATCTTCGACGAGATCCAGACCGGCTTCGGCCGGACCGGAAAGTTTTTCGGACATCAGCACTTCGACGTCCGACCCGATGTCATCACCATCGCGAAGGGCCTGGCCAGTGGGTTCCCGCTGTCCGGAATCGCGGCTGCGCGCGAGCTGATGGCCAAGGCTTGGCCGGGCTCGCAGGGCGGCACCTACGGCGGCAATGCGGTGGCGTGCGCGGCGGCGGTCGCCACACTCGAGGTGATCCAATCGGAAGGGTTGGTGGACAACGCCGCCGCGCGCGGAGCGCAACTGCTGACCGGACTGCGCGAGGGCGCCACCAAGGCGATCGGCGATGTGCGCGGACTCGGATTGCTCTGCGGCACCGAATTCACCACCGCCACAGGCGAACCCGACACGGCGACGGCCGCCGCGGCGCAGCGGCTCGCGGTCGAGAAGGGGCTGCTGCTGCTCACCTGCGGTGCGTATATGAATGTGGTGCGGATGATCCCGCCGCTGATCGTGACCGAAACCCAGATCGACGACGCACTCGCGATCTGGTCGACCGTGCTCGCCGAACTCCCCGCGTGACCAGGAGGCAGAACCCATGGCCCGCTATATCTCGATCACACTGACCAAGGCGGGCGTGACCTGCCGAGCCCGACTGCTCGACGCCGAAGCACCACAGACCTGCGCGGCGGTGTGGGATGCGCTGCCCCAGGAAGGCGACGCATTCCACGCCAAGTACGCCCGCAACGAGGTGTATACGCTGCTGCCCCGGATCGCCGCGGCACCACACCGGGAGAACCCGACGGTCACCCCGATTCCGGGTGATGTGTGCCTGTTCGATTTCGAAGCATGGGAGATCGGCAATCCGGCCTACGGCTACGAGCCCGGTACGGCGGCGCACCATGAGCAGGGCGCTACCGACCTCGCTTTGTTCTACGGCCGCAACAACTTACTTATCAATGGCGATCTGGGCTGGGTGCCCGGCAATGTCTTCGCCACCATCGAAGAGGGCCTCACCGATATCGCGACGGCGTGCAACGCACTCTGGCTGCACGGCGTCCAGGGCGAAACCCTGGCGTTTGCCCGCGGCAGTGTTTGATTTGCCGCGCCTGCGGCGCTGCGTGTTCGCGGCCCCCTGGTGTCTCGCGTCCGAGCCGTCGAGACTCGCGACTTCGTCGCATGCGCTTCGACGGCTCGGACGCGAGACGGGGCGCGAACGTCGCGCGGAAG
>NZ_JBITIJ010000011.1:0-327232 GCF_044458825.1 Nocardia sp. NPDC050412 | reverse complement strand
GAAGCGCATGCGACGAAGTCGCGAGTCTCGACGGCTCGGACGCGAGACACCAGGGGGCCGCGAACACGCAGCGCCGAAGGCGCTGCCATTAAACAGAGCCGCGCCGGAGGTAGGGCACTCCAACCCAGTAGCCTCTGGGCGTGTCTACTGGTCGCCCCAACGGCTCCACTCCCGCGGATGAGCGGCCGGTTTCGCTGCATACGGCGCTGCGCGAGAGTCCCGGCGTATTGCGGTTGGCGCTGATCCGCTTTACCGGTCAGTTCGGTGATGGCATGTTCCAGGCGGCGCTGTCCGGTGCCATTCTTTTCAACCCGGAGCGGGAGACCGATCCGCTCGCCATCGCGGCCGCGTTCGCGGTGCTGCTGCTGCCGTATTCGCTGATCGGGCCGTATGCCGGTGCGCTGCTGGACCGGTGGGATCGGCGGGCGGTGCTGCTTGTCGCCAATGTGCTGCGGGCGGTGCTGATCGCTGCGGTGAGTGTCGGACTGCTTGCGGGCAGTAGTGCGACGCCGTTGTTGTTGCTCGCGCTCGCCGTGGTGGGAGTCAGTAGGTTCGTGCTCTCGGGCGTGTCCGCGGCGCTGCCGAGGGTGCTCGATCAGCACTGGCTGGTGCCCGCGAATTCGGTGCTGGCCACGGTGGCGTCCGGCTGTGCCGGTGTCGGCGCGGCCGCGGCGGTCGCGATCATCGGGTTGATCGGCGCGGGTGATTTCGCATCGGCGGTCGCGGTGGCGATCAGTGCGGTGTGGTCGGTCTGCGGTGCGGTATTCGCGGCCGGATTCGGGGCCGGGGCGCTGGGGCCGGAGCGTGGGACTGCGGCGCGCGGCAGTGCCGTGCGCGCGATCGCGACCGGTCTGCGCCACGGTGCGGGCGCGGTCTGGGGAGCTGTTCAGGTCACCACCGCGATGCTCGGCATCGGCACGCATCGGATCGTATTCGGCACCAATACGTTGATCATGGTGCTGGTGCTGCGGCAGGCGCCGGTCGACGGCGGCGGCGCGAATACCGGACTGACCCGGTTCGGACTCGCCATCGGCTGCACCGCGGCGGGCATGTTGGTGGCGGCGGTGGTCGCACCGGTATTGATTCCGCGGCTCGGCCGGTCGCGCACGGTGGTGCTCGGGCTGTTGACCGCGACCGTGGTGCAGTTGGCGCTGGTCACCCCGACCGCGATCGCCTCCACCGGAACCGCGGCGCATCGGGCGCATCAATTGCTGTTGGTGGCTGCCTTCCTACTCGGGCTCGCGGGGCAGACCATCAAACTGACCGGCGATGCGACCATGCAGATCGATATCGATGACACCAGGCGCGGTCAGGTTTTCGCCTTGCAGGACACCGTATTCAATATCGCGTTCGTACTGGCGATCGCGCTCACCGCATTGGTGATCCCGGAGGATGGGCGCTCGATCGCAGTTGTGCTCGTCGGCGCCGGTATCTATTGCGCGGGGATCGCGGCCATTGCCTTGAACAATCGGCGCTCGCCGGTCACTGGCTGAATGGCATTGTCGGGTAGCCGGATTCATCGACCGACCAGGGCCGGTGATCCCGCAGCGCTGCGACCTGTTCGATCGAGGCATGCGGATCCGGCCATTGCGAATCCTGCGGCGGCTCATCGTCATTCGCCAAGGCTGCACCGAATTCGTCGGCGGCGAGGTGATCCAGCTCCGGCTCGGTGCGCTCGATCCAGGCCAGATCTTCGCTGCCCGCATCGGTCGGACTCCCGGTGATCTGGTGATTCCAGGTGCCGTTGCCAATGGGGTCGGTGAAGAAATGGTCGGGTACACCGTCGTCGTCCAGATCCAGCCCGGCCACATCGGCGATGCCGGTGCCGTCCGAATCCCACAGCACGTCATCGACCAGGCCGTCGCCGTCGAAGTCGAGTGCCACCGCATCGCCCAGTCCCGACCCGGATAGATCCCGATCCGCCTGACTGGCCCAGACGTGGACCGTGCCGTCACCGGTCCCGAATACGTACTCGATCTCGCTCATATCTGATTGGACGCGACTGCGCCCCATCCGGTTCCCCCCGTCGCGCCATTCGGTCGGGTAAGTTGATCTCCCATCGACCCGAATCGACAGGGAGTCAACAAGGAATGGGATTTCGGCCGAGCGGTACGCGTGCGTCCGCGTCGGCGGCCAAGCATCCCTGTGCGCCCGTAATCCTCGGTGTAATGCTCGCCGGAGCGCTGACCGTACCGGCTCCAGTCGCGCAAGCCGCGCAGCATCCGTGGGCGCCACCGCCGGTGAACAGCTGTGGCGAGATCGGATTCGACCCGTTGAACCGGGCGCCGGACCCCAACGCACCGCCGCCTCCGCCGCTGCCCGAGCTGCCCCCGCAGATCGATATACCGGTGCCGATTCCCGAGATCACGCCGGTACCTGTCCCCGATCCGGCGCCGGACAACACCCGGATCGATCCGGAGCCACTGCCACCGGACCCATGTCGCAACCCGTGCCCGGATATTCGAGACACGCCGAAACCGCCAGATCCCGCCACTGAACCCAAACCGTCGGATCCCGCCACGGAGACAGAACCGGAAATCGCGCCCGACACCGGATCGAGTTCCGGATCCGGCTCGGGCTCCGGATCGAGTTCGGGTTCCGGCGCGCTCCGCCTGCCGCGCATAGCGTTCCGTCCGGAGATCGAACCCGTTCCGATCCCGGTGCCCGGCCCCGACGGAATCGAACCGCAACCCGCGCCGCCGCCGATCGTGCACCCGGCCGAACCCGGACCACTGACCGCCGCCATCGGCCCGCCGCTGCTGGAGTCGGTGGAGCTGGTCGGTCAGGTGACCGGGCACGGTTCGGCGAATCGCACCGATATGCGCTGGCAGGTCGACGGCACCGATCTCGGCATCATGTGGGAGACCAAACCGGGCGAGGTCGCCGTGGCCTTCGGCGATACCTTCGGCGACGGTTGGACCTTCGGTGGCGTCGGCGGGCCCGATTGGCGCAGCAATGTGCTCGGCTACAGCACCGACCACGACCTCGCCGACGGCCTCAGCATCGACACCATGGTGCAGGACAGCCGTTGTCACGCCACCGAACTGCTGTCCAGCCGCAAGATCAAGAACTGGGAGACGACCACCATCCCGACCTCCGGGTTCGCGATCGGACAGCGCCAGTTCATGAGCTACATGTCGGTGAACCACTGGAGCCGCATCCCCGGCCTGTGGTCGACCAACTACGGCGGGCTGGCGTACTCCGACGACAACGGCCGCACCTGGGTCAAGGATCAGTACGCCAGGTGGGACAACTTCTTCGGGCTCGGCCGGTTCCAGGTGACGGCCATGGTGCCGCAGGGCGACTACGTCTACATGTTCGGCACGCCCAACGGCCGCGTCGGGGTCATCGGCCTGGCCAGGGTGCGCAAGACCGAGGTGCTGAACAAATCGGCCTACCAGTACTGGGTGGGTGGGACCTGGGCGCCGGCGGTCGAAAACCAGGCCACGCCTCTGGTTGTCGGTATGGCAAGCGAGCTGTCGGTGCGCTTCGACAAGGGCAGCCGGCAGTGGCAGATGGTCTATCTGGATTCGGCGCGCGGTGCGATCGTGATGCGCACCGCGGCCAGCCCACAGGGCGCCTGGACCGATGGTGTCCAGCTGGTCTCTACCGACGACTATCCGAAGGCCTACGGCGGCTTCATCCATCCGTGGTCGACGAGCGAGGATCTGTACTTCACCATCTCGGCATGGGATAGCTACAACGTGTACCTCATGCACGCGAAACTCGATCCGCCGCACTGATCGCGCTCGGATCGGCTCCGACGGTGATTGGGTATGGTGCGGATGTGATCGACCAGCGCATACCCATTTCGCACGGGCGGCTCCGGTGACGAGCGAGACACCGGGCTGGCAGTTCTGGATCGATCAGGGCGGCACCTTCACCGATGTGGTGGCTCGCCGTCCCGACGGCAAGCTCGTTACACACAAGCTGCTCTCGGAGAATCCGGCGCGCTATGCCGATTCCGCGGTGGCGGGCATTCGCGAAATCCTCGCCGACGCGGGGGGCTCCGCCGAGATCGATGCCGTCCGGATGGGCACAACGGTCGCGACCAACGCGCTGCTCGAGCGCAAGGGTGAACGGACTGTGCTGGTCATCACGCGTGGCTTCCGCGATGCACTGCGCATCGCCTATCAGAATCGTCCGCAGATTTTCGCGCGCGAGATCGTGCTGCCGGAGTTGTTGCACGAGCGCGTGATCGAGGTGGACGAGCGCGTAACGGCGGACGGCACCGTGCTGAAACCACCGAACCTGCAGGCCCTCGCCGCCGAGCTGAAGCCGTTGTACGACAGTGGTATTCGTGCCGTCGCCGTCGTCTGCATGCATTCACATCTGTATCCCGAGCACGAACAGGCGATCGGCCGGCTGGCCCGGGATATCGGATTTCCGCAGGTCTCGCTGTCCAGCGAGGTGAGCGCGCTGATGAAGCTGGTGCCGCGCGGGGACACCACGGTGGTGGACGCCTATCTCTCACCGGTGCTGCGTCGCTATGTCCAGCAGGTCGCCGACCAGCTCACCGGTGTGCGGCTGATGTTCATGCAGTCCAACGGCGGACTCACCGAGGCCGGACAGTTCCGCGGTAAGGATGCGATCCTGTCCGGCCCGGCGGGCGGCATCGTCGGCATGGTTCGGATGTCCGAACTCGCCGGATTCGATCGGGTCATCGGTTTCGATATGGGTGGAACCTCCACGGACGTATCGCATTTCGCGGGTGAGTACGAGCGGGTGTTCATCACGCAGATCGCCGGTGTCCGGTTACGCGCGCCGATGCTCGATATCCATACCGTCGCGGCCGGTGGCGGTTCGATCCTGCACTTCGACGGCAGCCGCTACCGCGTGGGACCAGATTCCGCGGGCGCGGCACCCGGACCGGCCTGCTATCGCGGTGGCGGACCGCTCACCGTCACCGATGCCAATGTGATGCTCGGTCGAATCCAATCCGCGCATTTTCCACGGGTTTTCGGGCCGGAGGGCAACGAACCGCTCGATGATGCGCTGGTGCGCAACCGATTCGCGGAACTGGCCGCCGAAATCGCGGAGAGCACCGGTGACGATCGCACACCGGAGCAGGTCGCCGAGGGCTATCTCGAAATCGCGGTCGCGAATATCGCGGCCGCCATCAAGCGGATCTCGGTGCAGAAGGGCCACGATGTGACCCGGTACGCGCTGACCACCTTCGGCGGTGCAGGTGGCCAACTCGCCTGTAAAGTGGCCGATTCCCTCGGCATTCGCACGGTTGTGGTGCCGCCGATGGCCGGTGTGCTCTCGGCTCTCGGCATCGGTCTCGCCGATACCACCGCCATGCGCGAGCGTTCGGTGGAGTTGCCGCTGCGCGACGAGTCGATGGAGCGTGTCGTCGAGATCGCCGATGATCTGGAGGCCATCACGCGCGCCGAACTACTCGGTGAGGACGTACCCGCGCACCGGGTGCGCATCGTGCGGCGCGCCCAGCTGCGCTACGACGGCACCGACACCACGCTCACCGTCGAACTCACCGAACCGACGCAGATGGCAACGGATTTCGTCGAACGCCATCGGAGCACCTATTCCTTCGTGCTGGACCGCCCGATCGTGATCGAGGCGCTTTCGGTCGAGGCGACCGGACTCACCGAACCACCCGATCTCGCCGACCTCGCCGGACCGCGCTCGGCCACCGGCGAGTCGGAGTCGGTGTGGCTGCATACCGGAGGCGCTCGACGCGAAGTATTCCTTTATCGGCGTGCCGAATTGATGCCGGGGCGGGCGGTGCGCGGACCCGCGATCATCACCGAGGCCAACTCCACCACGGTCGTCGACGACGGTTGGCAGGCCGTGGTGAACGACCTCGGCCATCTGATCATGGAACGGGTCGCCGCGGTGGCCGGACCGGAGGCGGACACCGAAGCGGATCCGGTGCTGCTGGAGGTCTTCAACAATCTGTTCATGTCCATCGCCGAGCAGATGGGCGCGCGGCTGGAGTCGACCGCGCAGTCGGTCAATATCAAAGAGCGCCTGGACTTCTCGTGCGCGCTCTTCGATCCTGACGGCAATCTCGTCGCCAATGCGCCGCATATCCCGGTGCATCTCGGATCGATGGGGACCAGTGTCAAGGAGGTTATCCGGCGCAGGCAGGCCGGGGGCATGCGTCCCGGCGACACCTATGCGGTCAACGATCCCTACCACGGCGGCACCCATCTGCCCGATGTCACGGTGATCACGCCGGTATTCGATACTGCAGGCACCGAGATCCTCTTCTATGTCGCATCACGCGGTCATCACGCCGAGATCGGCGGTATCGCGCCCGGTTCGATGCCGGCCAACAGTCGTCGCATCGAGGAGGAGGGCGTTATCTTCGACAACTGGCTGCTCGTCGAGGACGGCCGGTTCCGGGAGGATGAGACGCTGCGGTTGCTGACCGAAGCGCCGTATCCCTCCCGCAATCCGGCCACCAATATCGCCGATCTGCGGGCCCAGATCGCCGCAAATGCCAAGGGTGTCGAAGAAGTCCGGAAGATGATCGAGCACTTCGGACTCGATGTCGTCGAGGCGTATATGCGGCATGTGCAGGACAATGCGGAGGAGGCGGTGCGGCGCGTCATCGATGCGCTCGACGACGGCGAATACGCCTATGCGACCGATCTAGGTGCGACCATTCGGGTTCGGGTCACGGTTGATCGGGAAAACCGCAGCGCCACCATCGATTTCAGCGGCACGTCGGCGCAGCTCGACGGTAATTTCAACGCGCCCTATGCCGTCGCGAACGCGGCGGTCTTGTATGTCTTCCGCACGCTGGTCGCCGACGATATTCCGCTCAATGACGGCTGCCTGCGCCCGCTGCGGATCATCGTGCCGGCTGGTTCGATGCTCGCGCCGGAACCGCCGGCCGCGGTGGTCGCGGGCAATGTCGAGACCTCCCAGGCGATTACCGGCGCGCTGTACGCGGCGCTCGGGGTGCAGGCCGAAGGTTCGGGCACGATGAACAACATCACCTTCGGCAATGATCGCAGCCAGTACTACGAGACGATCGGATCCGGATCCGGTGCGGGCGACGGCTTCGACGGCGCGCCGGTGGTCCAGACCCATATGACCAACTCGCGGCTCACCGATCCGGAAGTGCTGGAGTGGCGGCTGCCGGTGCTGCTCGAGGAGTTCTCGGTACGGGCGGGTAGCGGGGGCTCCGGGCGATGGCGTGGCGGTGACGGAGCGGTGCGTCGACTGCGGTTCACCGAAGCGGTGACGGTCTCGACGCTGTCGAGTCACCGTCGGGTGCCCCCGTACGGCATGGCGGGCGGCGCGCCCGGCGCACTCGGCCGAAACCGGATCGAGCGTGCCAATGGCACGGTGCAGGACCTGAGCGGGGCGGATTCGGCGCACCTCGACCCCGGGGATGTGCTGGTCATCGAGACGCCCGGCGGCGGCGGGTACGGGAACTGATCACGGTCGGCGCGCCGCCCTGGCATGCTTTTCGAGAGTGAGGTAGCTCACATTCGACAGTGTCACGTCGGAAGGAGGTCAGCTGTCTGATGACCATGAACGACAACAAGAACGTATTGCTGGCCGGGGCGAGCGGAGTGCTGGGCGCCCACATCACCACCGCTCTCCGGCAGTCCGGCTACACGGTGATTTCGCTGTCCCGCGGCGCCGGGGCCGATGTCCAGGCCGATCTGATGAATCGCGACCAACTGCTGCGCGCGGTCGAGGGCCGCACCGTCGACACCGTGGTGCACGCGGCGACGGCACTGCGCAAGGCGCCCATGCGGCACAAGGATATGTACGCGACCAATGAGCTGCGGATCACTGGCACCGCCAACCTGCTGGAGGCCGCGCGCGCCGTCGGTGCCCGGCGGGTCATCGCCGAATCCGTGGTCCTCGGTTACGGCTACGGCGATTTCGGCGATCACGTGCTCACCGAGGACGACCCCTTCGCATCGACCGGCGACAAAGCAGTGGAACCCCACCTCGAAGGCATGCGGGTCAAGGAAGAGCTGATGCTGAATGCCGATGGGATCGAAGGGATCTCATTGCGCTACGGCATGTTCTACGGCGCGGGCGGCACAGAGGCCATTATCGAGATGCTGCGCAAGCGACAGCTGCCGACGGTGAACGATCACGGACGGGTGCTGCCGTGGGTCGATCTGGCCGATGCGGGTGCGGCGGTGGCGCTGGCCGTCGAAGGCGGAAAGCCCGGTGCCGCATACAACATCGTGGACGACACCCCGCTCGGCTTTGGTGCATACGTCAAGCTGGTGGCCGAAACCTTCGGCACACCAAAGCCATTGACCGTACCGGCCTGGATGATGCGGCCCATGTCGTACGCCTACCGCATGACGCAGGCCAGTATGCGAGTGTCCAACGCCAAGGCGAAGACGGAGCTCGGTTGGACACCGCGCTATCCGTCCTGCGCCGATGGCATGCGCGCTTTGGCCGCCGCGCAGCACGGCTAGCCGATCAGCGCGTAGAGCCGCGAGCCGCCGAGGCGCGTCATTCTGTGGATACGCACAATTGCCCGCATCGTCACAGCCGCGAACGTGGTCGGGTGCGCCGACGCCAAGTACGCTCGGAGCAATCATGGCCACGTACTTCGATCCGACGTCATGGTCACCGATGCGGGCCGTCGACATGGGTAAACGCCTCTTCGATCAATCACTGCTCGAACAATGGCTCGCCTACACCACTGCCTGGGTGGATCCATTGGCCGATTTCGGCGCGGGCACTGTGACCGCACTCATGCCGGACGTACTGATGACGGTGCTCAGCGAGGGCATTCTGAGCCGTTTCGGCGGCCAGGAGGTCAGCGCCACCCTGCTCGGCCACGATCTGCACGCGACCCTGCAGGTGCTCAAGGTGCGCCGACGCGGCGCGCATTTCCAGACCAAGACAGTGCTGTCGCGGCTGCGCTGGGACGATCACCCGATCGAACAGGTCACCGTGATCGCGCACGGCGTTCGGCTGGTGCCCGGCGTGCCGACGAAGGCGCGGGTGCAGCAGCTGGATCTGAACGGGACCGTCACCACCGCGGCGCTGGTGGGCTGGCTCGATACCCAGCAGCTCGATTGGAAACTCGACATCGACGCGAGCGGATTGATCCGGGCGAAGCATCGAAGGCGCCCGATCAGCGCGCTGGTGGAGGCGCAAGTGCGCGACAACTTGCTGACCGTCGATATCCACCGGGCGAACTGGTTGGGCATCCGAGTCCCGCGAAAGCTGGTAATCGCGCCGGCGATCCCGCTGGATCGGCTACCGAATGACGCGCGCATCGTGCACGCCACCCGCGAGGGCGATCTGGTCCGGTTCCGCGTGGAGCTGCCGGGGATCATCGGATCATTCGATCTGGCACAGATCCGCTCGGCCATCGTGGCGGGCACCACGCTGATCATCTTCTGACCGAGGTGGCGATTGCGTTCAGACCTGGGCTTTCCACCATTCCAGCAGCGCGGCCTCGGCCTCATCCCTGGTGAGCGGTCCGCGATCCAGGCGCAATTCCTTCAGGTATCGCCACGCGTTGCCGACCTCGGGACCGGCGGGAATGCCGAGCAGTTCCATGATCGCGTTGCCGTCCAGGTCCGGACGCACCCGATCCAGATCCTCCTGCTCCTGCAGTCTGGCGATCCGCGTCTCCAGCTCGTCATAGGTGGCGCGCAGTGCGGCGGCGCGACGCTTATTGCGGGTGGTGCAGTCGGCGCGGACCAGTTTGTGCAGCCGAGGTAACAGGTCAGCGGCATCGGTGACGTAGCGGCGCACCGCCGAATCGGTCCACTGTCCCTTGCCGTAGCCGTGGAAACGCAAGTGCAGGAAGACCAGTCGCGCCACGTCCTCGGTGAACTGCTTGGAGTACTTGAGCGCGCGCAATCGCTTGCGCACCATTTTCGCGCCGACCACCTCGTGGTGATGGAAGCTGACCCCGCCGCCCGGTTCATTGCGCTTGGTATCGGGCTTGCCGATATCGTGCAGCAGCGCGGCCCAGCGCAGCACCAGATCCGGATCGCCCTCCTCCAAGTCGATGGCCTGCTGCAACACGGTCAGCGAATGCCAGTAGACATCCTTGTGCTGGTGGTGCTCGTCGATCTCCAGCTTCATGGCGGGCACCTCGGGCAGCACCAACTGGGCCAGGCCGGTCTCGCACATGATGTTGATGCCGTCGATCGGATGCGCGGAGGCGATGAGCTTATCCAGTTCGGTGCGCACCCGCTCGGCGGTGATCCGCTCGAGCTCACCCGCCATGGCGGCGATCGCGGCCCGCACCCGCGGCTCTAGTTCGAAACCGAGCTGCGCGACGAACCGCGCGGCCCGCAGCATCCGCAGCGGATCGTCGTGGAACGAATCCTCCGGCGCCGCAGGCGTATCCAGCATTCCGGCGAGCAGCGCGTCCATCCCGCCGAGTGGATCGACGAATTCCAGCGACCCATCGGCGCCGATCTTCACCGCCATCGCATTGACCGTGAAATCGCGCCGCACCAGATCACCCTCGAGCGAATCACCGAAAGTGACCTCGGGATTGCGCGACACCCGGTCATAGGTGTCGCTGCGGAAGGTGGTGATCTCCAACTGCTGATCGGCCTTCGACGCACTCACCGTGCCGAATGCCAACCCGCCGGTATCCCACAGATGATCGGCCCACCCGCGCAACAACTCCTGCACCTGCTCGGGCCTGGCATCGGTGGTGAAATCCAGATCCGTCCCCAAACGCCCGAGCACCGCATCGCGCACACTGCCCCCGACCAGGTACAGCTCATACCCGCGCGCGGCGAACAACTCGCCCAGCGGCGTCAACACCTCGGACAACCGTCCCAGCGTGACCGCGGCCGCGGCCAGCAATCGGGTACGTCGATCCAACGCTGCATCCTCGGACTTGGGCGAAACCACGAAGCAGCAGCTTACCGAGCCCGCACAACCGATATTCCAGCGCAACCCACGCAGCGCGCAGATATATAAGGCCAGACGCATCCGGCGCGGGTGGAGGTACCGAGTCGTCGAACATCCAGCACCTCCTCGGACACGAACACTCAGGTCGCGACCTCGGCACCCACACAACTCCAACGGAGCGAGTCCGACGAGCGAGGAGTTGGCGGCCCGTCTCGCGATCGAGTGGCCGAAGCGCGGGTGCTGCAGGCGCGAGTCTCGGCCGCTGAGGCTGTGTACATCCGGCGCCGAACGATCCGCACTTCGGTGACCACCACGGGACCGAGGAGTTGGCGGCGCCGGAGGCGCGGCAATTCAGCAAAGTAGGATTGCGTGGTGTCTCCGGCCGATCGCGCGAACAGTCGACGCCGCCAGCCCCGGCGCCGCGGTTCGGCCGCCAATGCGGCGAAACCTCGCATGCGCACGGTACGGGAAACCTCGGCGGGTGGACTCGTGGTCGACGGGTTGGACGGGCCGAGCGATAAACGCAGTGCGGCGTTGATCGGGCGGACCGATCGGCGTGGCAGACTGCTGTGGTCGCTGCCCAAGGGACATATCGAAGAGGGGGAGACGCCCGAGCAGACCGCGATCCGGGAAGTCGCCGAGGAGACCGGAATAAATGGGATAGTGGTCGCCGAACTCGGCAGCATCGATTACTGGTTCGTTACCGAGGGTCGCCGGGTACACAAGACCGTGCATCATTATCTGCTGCGCTCCATCGGTGGTGAGCTCTCCGATGCTGACGTCGAGGTCACCCAGGTGGCGTGGGTTCCGTTGAGCGAATTGGATTCTCGGCTCGCCTATGCCGATGAGCGGCGCCTCGCCGAAGTGGCGAATCGGATGATCGACCGGATGGAGACCGGCAAGAGATGACCCAGACTTTCCGGCATCGCGCAGCGATTCCGTGGGGGGTGGTGGTCGGGCGACGGGTGGGCCTGTTCCGGATCATCGCTGCGGTCCTGACCATTCTCGGCTCGGCACCGGCGGTTCCGGTATTGCTCGCCCAGCCCGCCGCCGCCCAGCCGACGACGCCGAATAGTTCGTCGTCGCCGAAATTCCTGAAGCTGACCCTGGATTCGGTGAATCCGGCCGCGGTGACCACCACCAGCGATCCGACGTTGACGGTCGCGGGGACCGTCACCAATATCGGTGATCGGGTGGTGCAGGACATCAGCGTCCGCATCCAGCGGGCCGCCGCGGTGTCGACACCCAGTGCGCTGCGCTCGACGCTGCGCCTGGATCAGGTCAACTACGACGTGACCGGTCCGTTCGAAGATATCGCCGATCGATTGAGTCCCGGCCAGCGCAAACAGTTCACGATCAGCATCGCGTTGCGCTCCAACGGCGGTGCGCTCGCGCTGGATATCAGCAAGCCCGGCGTTTATCCGCTGCTGCTGAATGTCAATGGTGAACCGGCCTACGGCACCCAGGCTCGCCTCGACGACGCGCGTTTCCTGCTGCCGGTGCTCGGCGTGCCGCCCGCGGTCGATATCAACTCGCCGGTGCCCGCCACGCCCGATACCCCGGTGGCGACGACACTGCTGTGGCCGCTGGCCGACCGCCCGCGGCTGGTCGCCGGTGTCACCGGCCCACTCAACGGAAAGGCCGAGCTCACCGATGACGAACTGGCCGCATCGCTGGGCAAGGGCGGACGGCTGGATCAATTGCTCGGGGCCTTGGAATCGGTACTCGGCACCAATCCGGCCAGTCGCGATCGCACGCTGAACTCGGCGGTCTGCGTCGCGATCGATCCCGATCTGCTGATCACCGCGCAGGTGATGACCAAGGGGTATCGCGTACTGGCCAGCCCGTCCGATCCGGACGGTGCGACCAGAGCGGGCACCGGCGCCGACCAGGCCCAGACCTGGCTGGACCGATTGCGCGCGGTCGCCGCATCGACCTGTACGGTCGCGCTGCCCTTCGCGCAGGTCGATCTCACCGCACTGGCCGCGGTCGACGATCCCGAACTGTCCACCCGGGCGCTGAACGATCCCGCCGATATCGTCGATTCGATCCTGGCCACCAAATCGGTGCGCGGGGTGAGCGTGCCGGATTCCGGCAGTATCGATGAGAGCGCGGGAATGTTGTTGCGCGGCCACGGTTTCGGAACCGCCGTAGTGGCCGATAACGCCGCCGTCCCGCTCGGCACCGCCGGTGCCTCGACGGATTCGGAGCCGATCACCACCGGACGCGGCGGCAACGGTAATCAGAGCACCGCCAACCAGACCACCGCGACTCAGCCGCTGCCGGAGACGAGCACGCCGGATGTGGTCCGGCTCGCCGAGATCGCCCCGGTTTCCGTCACGCCGGAGCCCACGCCGGAACCGCAGACCAGCGCGACACCGACCACATCCGCGCCCACGACCAGCGCCGCCCCTTCCAGCACCCAGACCCCGCCCGCCAATCCACCCGCCGATCCGGCATTGCATGCGGCGAGCTTCGATATCTGGTCCGCGACGGCCCTCGCCGCCGTCGGCTCCAACCCACCGACGCCGTCGTTCACTCCGGCACGCGTCCGCTACGACGTCACCAACGACTCCCGAATGGCCCGCCTGCAGGACGCACTCGGCGCCATCACCTGGTCCGCGCTGAACCCGGAACCGAACCGCCCGCGCTCCTTGCTGCTGGTGCCGCCGCAGCAGTGGAGCGCGAACCGGGAAGAGGCCACCGCGATCCTGAAGCAGGTCGACCTGCTGCTGCGCAATAACCTGGCGACCCCGCGCACGCTCGCCGAGCTGGTCGCCGAATCGCCCGACGCACAGCCGCACGAACCCGACTATCTGCCGCAGGCCGCCCATGACGCAGTACCGGAGCGCTTCGTGTTCCCGGTCCGCGACCAGGGCCGTCGGATCACCGATCTCATGCGCTCGCTCGTCGAGGTGCCCGAGAACGAGCCGACGCCCAACCAATATCTGACCCCGCTGCGCGACGATCTGCTGCGCGTAATGACCCTCTCGGACCGGCGCTCCGGCGATTCCGCACAGCCGGACACCTATGCCCAGCGCCGACTCGACCAGACGACACGCACGCTGGGCCGGCTCTACGGTTCGGTCACTGTGCTGCCGCCCGGCGGGGTGTACACCTTGGCCTCCGAACAGAGCCCATTGCTATTGGTCGCACGCAACGATCTGCCGGTCGCCATTCGGGTCCGGTTCCGGATCGAGGCGCCGACGGAGACGAAAATCACCGATCCGGGTGAGGAGACGCTGCCCCCCACCGGAAGCCGATCGTTCCAGATCCCCACCGAGGTCACCGATAGCCGTAACCTGGTCATTCCGATCTCCCTTACCACGTCCGACGGCGTCGCACTCGGCAATCCCACCTCGGTCTCGGTGCGTTCGAACGCTTACGGTCAGACCTTGGCAATAATTACGGCGTGTGCCGGAATACTGCTGTTCTTGTTGGCCGGGCGCCGGTTGTGGCGTCGGTTCCGCGGACAGCCGGATCCGGCCGACGAGGGTTTCGATCCGGGCACTCGACGCCGGGTGAATAGGTACCGACGGGCGCGCATGCGTGTACAGCGGGAGCAGCAGGAGGCGGGATGAGGACGAGGACACCTCGCTCATGCTCGGCTGTCGTCGCTGTGCTCATTCGACCGACCGGTAGGCAGTCGGTTGCCGCCGATCGGTGCCGACCCCGCACCGCGCATGGCATCGTGGAGGACAATCGCGTAACACCCTGGGCGTCATTCGGCCCGGCGGCGGGGGATGGCATGGCGCAGGAGGCACGATGAGCGACGATGATCTATCCGCTCATCGGCAACCACCTGTTGATCGCCCCGACGGACCCCCGGCCCGCCGGGCGCCCTCGGCACCCTGGGAACGGCCCCTGGCGCAGCCACCGGCGGAACCGGAGGACGCGCAGATGACTCCCGATGAACATTTCGGCGATTCGCCGCGCGTACCCCAGGTGAGTCGTCCCGGTCAGCCGCAGCGACCGGTGCCGCCACCCCGCCCGGCACCGCGCGTCCCGCAGCCACCCACCGGACCGATGGCACCGCCGTCCGGCGCATTGCCCAGGCAACCTCGGCCGCAGCAGCGGCCGGTACCCCGTACACCGCAATATCCGGAACCGCAGCAGTATCCCGAACCCCGCCCGCATCCGAGTCAGCAGCCGCATCCGGGTCAGCGGCAATACCCGGCGCCGCCGCAACAGCCCGGCCCGGCCCGGCCACGTCCGATGCCGCAAGGTCAACCGATGCCGCCCGGACAGCCAGTACCTGGACCACCGGGTGCACCGCGGATGCCGCCTCAGCGTTTCGCGCCGCCGCCGAACTATCAGGCGCCGCGACCGAGCTATCAGACACCGCCGCCACAGCCCCCGGTCATGCGGCAGACCCCGGTCGAACGACAGCCCCTGGTCGAACGACAGCGACCGGTAGAGCATCAGCCGCCGGTCGAACGGCGGCAACCGGTTGAACAACAGCATCGTCCCGCACCTCGGGAAGCTGCGAGGCCGCGCACCCAGGAATGGCCCGCCGCACCCGCATCGGGGCCGGTCGCCACCGAAGCCAAACAGAACGCGAGTTCGCGCCTGCTGCGCGACTCCGGATCCATCGCGCTCGCCACCCTGATCAGTCGCGTCACCGGCTTCGGCAAACAGCTGCTGCTGCTGACCGCGCTCGGGCCGGCCGTCGCGAGTGCCTACACCTCGGCCAATCTCATCCCCAATATGATCACCGAGCTCGTCCTCGGCGCGGTCTTGACCGCGATGGTGGTGCCGACGCTGGTGCGCGCCGAACAAGAGGACGACGACGGCGGCGTCGCGTTCGTCCGCAGGCTGGTGACCGCCGCCTTCGCGGTGCTCGCCGCGGCCACCCTCTTCGCCGCGGCGGCCACGCCGCTGCTTGCGACCAGAGTCTTCGTCTCCTCGGACGGCAAGGTCAACACCGAACTGACCACGGCGCTGACCTATCTGTTGGTGCCCGCCATCCTGTTCTACGGCATGTCGGCGCTGTTCACGGCGATCCTCAATACCCGCCAGAACTTCAAACCCGGGGCCTGGGCGCCGGTGCTGAACAACCTCGTCGTGCTGGTCGTGCTCGGTCTCTATGCCCTCACTCCGGGCGAGATCACGCTGGATCCGGTCCGGATGAGCGATCCGAAACTGCTGGTCCTCGGCGGTGGCATCACCCTCGGTGTGGCCACCCAGGCGCTGAGCCTGCTGCCCGCGATCAAGCGCAATCAGATCGATCTGCGTCCGCTGTGGGGTGTCGACGCGCGGCTCAAGCAGTTCGGCAAGATGGGTTCGGCCATCATCCTGTACGTGGTGATCAGCCAGATCGGTCTGATCGTCTCGAACCACATCGCCTCGGCAGCCGATGAGGCGGGCCCGGCGATCTATACCAATGCTTGGCTGCTGCTCCAACTGCCTTACGGCGTGCTCGGTGTCACGCTGCTCACCGCGATCATGCCGCGGCTGAGCCGCAATGCCGCCGCCGATGACACCCCCGCCGTCGTCGACGATCTGTCCGTCGCGACCCGCTTGACGATGATCGCCCTCGTTCCGGTGGTCACCTTCTTGACGCTGGCCGGACCGCAGGTCGGTGAGGCCCTGTTCGGTTACGCACGGTTCTCCGGCGACGCCGCACGCCTCGGTGAGGCCGTGAGCTGGTCGGCCTTCGCACTGATTCCGTATTCCTTGGTGCTGATCCATCTGCGCGTCTTCTACGCCAGGGAGCAGGCTTGGACGCCGACATGGATCATCCTCGGCATCACCACGATCAAGATCCTGTTCTCGGCGCTGGCACCGGTGTTGGCGAGCAGCAGCGATCAGGTCGTGATCATCCTCGGTGTCGCGACCGGACTCGGCTTCCTGGCCGGTGCCGTGATCGGCGGCTATCTGCTGCACCAGAGCCTCGGCGATCTACGCATGGTCAATGTCGGACGCACGGTGAGCCGCGTCCTGCTGTCCTCGATCGCGGGCGGCGCGGTCATGCTCATCGTGGACAAGGTGCTCGGACTCGACCGCCTCTCCGGCGGACCCGGCTCGCTGATCCGGGTCATCGTCTCGGCCATCGTGATGTTCGCGGTCGCCTTCGGGCTGATGCGCCTGGCCGGTATTCCGGAGATCGTCGCGATCACCGTCGCGATCTCCCGGCGTCTCGGCTTCACCCCGCCCGCCCCGGATCTCGATCTCGAGGGCCCGGTCGAGGACGAGTACGCGACACAGGTATTCCGGCGGCCCGAGCCGTATGTGGCATACCCTGGTTTCGACCCGTACATGGATGCCCAGACCATGGTGCTACCCGTGATCCGAGCTCATACCGTTGACAGCACCGGTATGGGTGAGTTCCCGTACCCTGTTCGGCAGAGAAGCACAAGTGGCGAGTTCGCCGGAACTTCGACATATCAGGGCGAAGGAGGAACGAGGGTGAGCGACGACGCGGCGCTGGGCGGCGTCCCAGCCGCCGAATCTGCTGCGACCAAGGCAGGCGGGCTCTCCACAGATGTTCCGCCCGCCGGGGAGGCCTCCGATCCCGCATACGCGAATCAGAGTGCCGATAACGGTCCGCCGGAGCACGATTCGGCGTCCGGACCCGGCGAGCAACCGCGGGAGGCCCCGCAGCGCGATCCGATGTACGACACCGGGATGATCCCGATCCCGCCGCAACTACCGCCGATGGACGACACCGGCCGAAGAACGCAGCGCGGACCCAAGCTGATTCCGGGCGCTTCCGTAGCGGGCGGCCGCTACCGGCTGCTCGCGAGTCACGGCGGATCCCGCGGACTCAAGTTCTGGCAGGCGCTCGATATCAAGCTCGACCGCGAGGTCGCGCTCACCTTCGTCGACGCCGATCAAAAGGCCACCGACAACTCCGGTCACGACGGTCCGCAGGCCATACTGTCGCGCACGCTGCGGTTGGGCCGGATCAACTCGCCGGGCCTGGCTCGCGTACTGGACGTGGTGCGTGGCAGTTCCGGCGGCATCGTGGTGGCCGAATGGACGCCGGGCCGATCGCTGCGCGAAATGGCCGAGACGGTGCCGTCTCCCATCGGTGCCGCCCGTGCCATCCGGGCACTGGCCTCGGCCGCCGAGTTGGCGCATCGCGGCGGTGGTTCGCTGTCCATCGACCATCCGGACCGGGTCCGGATCAGCGCCACCGGTGACGCGGTACTCGCTTTCCCCGGCACGTTGTCCGATTCCGACGCGCAATCGGATGTGCGCGGCCTCGGCGCCATGCTCTACGCGCTGATCACCGCGCGATGGCCGATCCGCGCCGGTGGTATGACCGGTACCGCCGCGACGGTCGGCGGGTTGCGGCTGGCCGATTTCGGTTCCGACGGCACCCCCGTCGAGCCACGGCAGATCCGGCCCGAGGTGCCGTTCGAGATTTCGGCGGTCGCGGTCCGTTCGCTGGAATCGAATAAGGGTGTGCGCACCGCGGCGACCGTGCAGCATGTGCTCGAACAGGCCTCGGTGGTCGACCAGAAGACCGATTTCATTCCGGTGCTGCGCCTCGGGCAGCGTCCGCCGAGCGGCGCCGAAGAATCGCTCGCCGATCCGGAATTGCTTGCGGCCGAACGGGAACGCTCGCAGCGGATGATGTGGATCATGGTCGGGCTCGGCATCCTGGCCGCGCTGGTGGTCGGCATCATCATCTGGTGGATGGTCAGTGTCTTCGCACCGACTGCCTCGGACGCGCCGCTCAACGAGCAGCGCAATATCGGCCTCACCACGAACAGTTCACCCGCGCCCGCGCCGACCTCCGGTGGTACGACGGGGACGGCCGCGGGCGGGGTACCGGTTCCGGTGACGAGTGTGTCGGTCTTCTCCCCGGAGGGCACGCCCGACAATGTCGGCGGTACCGGTGCGGTGCTCGATCACGATCCGGGCACCGTCTGGCGCACCGATCAGTACTTTCAGCAGTTCCCGGCGCTCAAGAAGGGCGTCGGGCTGCTGGCCACCCTGCCGAGTCCGGCAAAGCTGACCAGCGTCTCGATCGAGTCGCCCAGTGCGGGCACCTCGGTCGAGATCCGCACCTCGCCGACGGCCTCGCCGACGCTGGACCAGACCCAGCTGATCGGTTCGGCACGACTAGAGAACGGCATCACCGAAATCCCGGTCCGCGGCGATCAGGCCGCCCGCTATGTGCTCGTATGGATCACCGGACTCGGCAACTCCGGTGGCCAGTTCCAGACCTCGATCGCCGATCTCCGCTTCGACGCCGCTGCTTGACCGCCTCCCCGAATACTCAGGCCATACCAGTAAGTTCCGCTAGGGCCGCCTTCAGGTCCTGCGTCGAGTGCCCATCGACTTTTGGGCGTACCCGACGAGTTACCCATGTCTCGCGAAACCAGTTGTCGCGTCTCGCATCCCGCCCGCAGGTGTCGATTTCCCCGGGCATACCGCACAATTCAGCCCGCACTGGTCTGGTTGCTGCCAATTCTTTACTAACGATATGATCTAGCCGCGCTCTCACAGCAGGGGGAGCTCCCCGGGTTCTGGTTGTTCGATCCTGGATGCTGCGAAATTTCGATGGCGGTCGCCCGTGTCCGTCATCGCCGTGAGAGCTGTCCAAGGGGTTGGTTTTGCCGTCCGAACTGAACGAGGATTCCCCCGGAGGGAAGTCGCGGCCTGTTGCGTTCCGCGAGCGTTCGTTCGTTCCCGACGAGCTCACCGACGTCGAATTGCTGCAAGCCCATGTGCGCGGTCAGCGGCATGCCTTCGCCGAACTGCTGCGCCGCCATAACGACCACCTCTGGCAGACCGCCCTGCGCACCTCCTACACCCGCGAGGACGCCGCCGATTCGCTGCAGGACGCCCTGCTCTCGGCACACCGCACCGCCGCCAAATTCCGCGCGGAGGCCGAGGTGCGCAGCTGGTTGCACGCCATCGTGGTGAATGCCTGCCTGGACCGGATCCGGCGCAATAAGACTCGCCGCGCGGTATCGCTGTCGCCGGAGACCATGCCGGAACCGAAGGACACCCGCGACGATATCGCCGAACTGGAAATGTCACTCGTCGTCGACCGCGCCCTGTTCACGCTGCCGGAGGAGCAGCGGGCGGCGCTTGTCGCGGTGGAACTCGAGGGGCGTAGTGTCGCCGAGACGGCGGCGCTGCTCGGCGTTCCGGAGGGCACCATCAAGAGCCGATGCGCGCGGGGCCGGCAGCGGCTCCAAGAACGTTTGGAATTTCTGCGTGATCCGCGGAACCGGAAGTAGCTGAGATGCGTCATTAATAGTGACGGACTACCAGACGATGTACAGGCAGTGCCCGCGCCGTGCGGGCGGGCATCTATTCGAGAACCCGGAGGTGCGATGGCGAGCCGACCCGTTCCGCAGCCTCCGTTCTCACCCGAACTGCTCGCCGATCTACACGCCGACAATGTGGCGCCGGAGCTCAGTGAGCAACTGTGGCCGGTGGTCCGCAATGATCCGGACGCGCTTCGGTTCCTGAACTCGCTCGACGATGTCAGTGCCGAATTGCGCGCGCTCGGCCGGGACGAGCGCGTCATCCACGCCATGCCCGCCGATATCGCAGCCCGGCTGGAGGATTTCGTCGAAGGCCTCGATGCGGCGCAGGGGCCCATCGAGCAGGTCGCAACCGTCCATCGGCTGCCATCGGCCGCCACACGGCCGGAACCATCAGCTGCGGTGTGGCCCGAATCCGCCGATGACGCAAAGGATTCCGAGTACAAGGCGCCCATCCCGCTGACGCAACGCCGCACCCGCAACCTCCGCTGGCTCGCCGCCGCGGCCGCCGTAATCGCTGTCGTGGCCTGCGTCGCGGTCGTAATGGACGCGCTACGCGGGCACGAGGTGACGCCCAGCGCCCAACCGACCATCAGCAATGTCCAACTCGGTGACGAACTCGACGCCACCGTCGCACTCAGTGTCCTCGGTCGCAATGACGTCACCGGCGCACTCGGCACCCCGGCGGCCCTGAATCGGTGCGTCCACGCCAACGGCCTGGATCGCACCGTGCTCGGTTCGACCAACACCACCTTCCAGGGCAAGGATGCCGTGCTGATCCTGCTCACCGGCCCCCGCCCACACAAGATCACCGCGTTGGTCGTCGGAATCGGTTGCGGCGCCGACGATCCGCAGCAGCTGGCCCGCACCGATATCGGTTAGCGAGTGGGCGAGGTCACGTCGTGCGGTTGTCCCACATCACGTCGGGAACAACACCGTTTACCCTGTTGTTGACCGACACGTCTAATGAATCTCCCTCGGAAGGGTCACATGAGCAACGCAGTTCGCGACTTGATCATCGTCGGCTCCGGACCCGCCGGCTACACCGCCGCCGTCTACGCAGCCCGCGCCGAACTCCAGCCCCTGCTGTTCGAGGGCACCCAGTTCGGTGGCGCACTGATGACCACCACCGAGGTCGAAAACTTCCCCGGCTTCCGCGCGGGCATCATGGGCCCGGATCTGATGGAGGAGATGCGCGAACAGGCCAAGCGGTTCGGTGCCGATATCCGGACCGAGGATGTGGACGCCATTGACCTGAGCGGTCCGATCAAGACGGTCACCGTCGGCGATGAGACCCACCAGGCCTACGCCGTAATCCTCGCCATGGGCTCGGCCGCGCGCTACCTGAACGTCCCGGGTGAGCAGAAGCTGCTCGGCCGCGGTGTCAGCGCCTGCGCCACCTGCGACGGCTTCTTCTTCAAGGGCCAGGACATCGTCGTGGTCGGCGGGGGCGACTCCGCGATGGAGGAGGCGACCTTCCTCACCAAGTTCGCCAGCAGCGTCACCATCGTGCACCGCCGCGAGGAATTCCGCGCCTCGCGCATCATGCTGGAGCGCGCCAAGGCCAACGAGAAGATCAAGTTCGTACTCAATGCCGAGGTCGCCGCTGTCAACGGCGATACCAGCGTGGCCAGTCTGACCTTGCGCGATACCCGCACCGGCGAGACCTCCGAGCTGGCCGCGACCGGCCTGTTCGTGGCGATCGGCCACGACCCGCGCAGCGAGCTGGTCAAGGATCAGGTGGAGTTGGACGACGAGGGCTACGTGCAGGTGCTGCACCCCTCGACCGCGACCAAGGTGCCCGGTGTCTTCGCCGCGGGCGATCTGGTCGACCACACCTACCGCCAGGCCATCACCGCCGCCGGTACCGGCTGCCGCGCCGCGATCGACGCCGAGCGCTGGCTGGCCGAACAGGGTGACATCACCTCGAACACCCTGGATCACGCAGGCAACTCGGTTGCCGTGCCCGCCAACTGATCTCATCATTTTTGCACTACCCGCGGCGTGAGCGACGGGCCCGGAGGCGGAAGCTTGCGTGACCACGGAGGGCCCCGGAGCGCCGCAATTCAACAAAGGAGATACCCATGTCCGAAAATACGGTCACCGTGACCGACGCGTCCTTCGCCGACGATGTGCTGCTCAGTGAGAAGCCGGTACTCGTCGACTTCTGGGCCGACTGGTGCGGTCCGTGCAAGATGGTCGCCCCGGTGCTGGAGGAGATCGCGGGCACGCACGCGGATAAGCTGACCGTGGCCAAGGTGGATGTGGATGCCAATCCGGGCGTCGCCCGCGATTATCAGATCCTCTCGCTGCCGACTATGATGCTGTTCTCCGGTGGTAAGCCGGTTAAGCAGATTGTCGGAGCAAAGGGCAAAGCCGCCCTGCTGCGTGAACTCGACGGCATCATCTGACGTATTCGTCAAACAACGCCGTCAATCGACGACGCGCCGTAGGATGCCTGGACGCCGGGAATTGCTGTAATCCGGTCCGGGTCTGAGACAATCGACCGACCTCCGGTCGTGCGAGGGTGTGAGCCATCGCATGAGTGGGTACCCGGGTTGACGGAAGGAAAGGGCTCTCACGCATGCACCGACTTCGTCACGGCGATACCGGTCCAGCCGTCGCCGAGGTTCGGAGCACCCTGGCAAGTCTCGGGTTTCTGCATACGCACTCCGCCGCGACAGATCACACTGATGCGCGAGAGTACTGGATGGACACCGACGCTTCGTTCGATCGCCAGCTCGACTCGGCGGTTCGCGCCTTCCAACAGCACCGCGGCCTGCTGGTAGACGGCGTTGTCGGGCCGGCCACCTACCGCGCGCTGAAGGAAGCCTCATATCGCCTGGGTGCCCGCACGTTGATCTACCAGCTCTCGGCGCCGCTCTACGGCGACGATGTGGCAACCCTGCAGCGTCGGCTACAGGACCTCGGTTTCTATGTGCACCGCGTCGACGGTTACTTCGGCCCGCACACTCATGAGGCGCTCACCGCATTCCAGCGGGAGATCGGCTTGGCGGCGGACGGCATCTGCGGTCCGGATACGCTGCGTTCGCTGGAGTTGCTCGGGGCGCGCGTCACCGGCGGTAATCCGCATCGGATCGCCGAGGAAGAGGTCGTGCACCGGGCTGGGCCGCAGTTGACCGGTAAGCGCATCGTCATCGATCCCGGCCTCGGCGGCCCCGATAAGGGCTTCGCAGTGCCTACGGAATACGGCGATGTCTACGAGTCGGAGATCCTCTGGGATCTGGCCAGCAGGCTGGAGGGCCGGATGGCCGCCACCGGCATGGAAACCTTCCTGTCGCGGCCGTGGGGGGCCAATCCGACCGATGCCGAGCGCGCCGATACCTCCAATGCCTTCGACGCCGATCTGATGATCTCGCTGCGCTGTGCGACGAATCCGAGCCCGTCCGCCAACGGTGTCGCGAGCTTCCACTTCGGCAATTCGCACGGTTCGGTATCGATGATCGGCCAGGTGCTCGCCGGCTTCATCCAGCGGGAGGTGGTCGCGCGAACCTCTTTGCAGGACTGCCGAACTCACGCGCGCACCTGGGATCTATTGCGGCTCACCAAGATGCCGACCGTCCAGGTCGATATCGGTTATCTCACAAATGAATACGACGCGACGATACTCGCCAACCCGCGGGTGCGCGATGTGATCGCCGAGGCCATCCTCATCTCGGTGAAGCGGCTGTATCTGCTCGGCCAGGACGATCAGCCAACAGGCACATACACTTTCGCCGAATTGCTCGCGGAGGAACTGGCCGCCGCCGACCGGATGTAGTGAATTACCCTCTGACTCAATAGATTACAAATACTTCCGATACGAGTGCGCCCCAGCCGAAACCGTCGGCAGGGGCGCACTGTTATTGGTCCGGAGCCTCAGGGTGCTCCAACGCGGAACGGGACCGTCAGGGAGGCGGCGGCGAGCAGCTGATCGAGCGCGCGCTCGACATCTTCCTTCCAGCCATGATCGGAGTCGAGCTCCAAACGCAGCCGGGGGAAACGATGATGCGGCGCCACCACTTCGAAGCCCACGTCCTCCAGGAAGTCGGCCTCGATCATGCAGGTCGCCGGCGAACATTCGGTCGCCTTACCGGCCGAGGCCGCGTCCCGGACCGGTGACCCGATCCGCTCCATCAGCCGCATCGAGCCGAGCGAACGATCCGACATCGCGGTCGCCGGGGGATCGGTGCGAATCCCGAAGGCCTCCAACGCACGTACACCACGACGCACCAGATCGGCCACCACAGCCGTCATGAGGCGTTGGGCTATGTCGGCATCCTGATACGGGAATTCGGCCCGCAGCGTGGTCAGCAGGACCGCATCCGGGCTGACCGGCGATGTGGGGAAGAGGCCGGCACGGGGGACCGCGCTCGGTGGCGAATACAGCGCACACCCCGCGATATTGCCGTCCACGTTCGCGACCTGACCGCACGAACCCCACTCCAGCATGACCGTGGACAGCCAAGCCTCCTTCTCGAAGACCGGATCGCTGAACTCACGGGAGGTCGCGGCCACGGCCGGATCGATCTCCCAGAACACGCAACGCCGCGCATGCGCGGGTAACTTGTCGAGCCCGCCGAGGGTTAGTGCTGTGACGCTGGTCGACACCGCTTTGCTCAGCCTCCAGCTATCCGATTCATCCACACTCACGCTGCATTCACTCGCCAGCAAGAATATGCGATCAAAGCGAACCCGCCTCATTCCACGTCGCAGTGTTTGATTGCGGCGTTTCCGGGGCCCTGCGTGGTTACGCAAGCTACCGCCTCCGGGCCCGTCGTTCACGCCGCTGTGATGTTGGTAAGGAGCCGCTCCGTAGGCCGATTTTCTGCGCCGTCACAGTGACGTTTCGACGCCGAACACCCTGCCTACCGGAAACACGCGGCCATTTTTGCCACTTCTGTCACTTACCGAGCTGCTGCTGCTCCATCATGCCCACGATGCGTTCGAGGTCTTCGACCGAACCGAATTCGACGACGATCTTGCCCTTCCGCTTGCCGAGGCTCACGGTGACGCGAGTGTCGAAGGATTCCGACAGCCGCTCGGCCACATCCTGCAAACCCGGCATATGAATCGGCTTGCGTCGGGATGCAGGGGGAGCGGCCTTATCCGGATCCCGGTTCGCCAGGGTGACGGCTTCCTCGGTGGCCCGGACCGACAATCCCTCGGCAACGATGCGGGCGGCGAGTACCTCTTGGGCATCGGCGCCTGCCTCGAGACCGAGCAGCGCACGAGCGTGTCCGGCGGAAAGTACGCCGGCCGCAACCCGGCGCTGCACCGGGATCGGCAGTTTCAACAGGCGAATCATATTCGTCACTACCGGTCGGGATCGACCGATTCGGGCGGCCAATTCCTCATGGGTGACATCGAACTCCTCGAGCAGCTGCTGATAGGCTGCCGCCTCTTCGAGCGGGTTCAGCTGCACCCGGTGGATGTTCTCCAAGAGGGCGTCCCGCAGCATCGCGTCGTCCGCGGTCTCCCGGACAATAGCCGGAATCGCCGCCAGCCCGGCCTCCTGGCAAGCGCGCCAACGACGCTCGCCCATGACGATCTGATACTTGTCCACCCCCGGCTCGAGCCGACGCACCACGATGGGCTGCATCAGGCCGAATTCCTTGATGGAGTGCACCAGTTCGGCGAGCGCCTCTTCCTCGAAGACGTGGCGCGGCTGCTTGGGATTCGGTTCGATCTGCTCGGGCGGGATTTCGCGGTAGGTCGCACCGCCATCCGACAGCTGCTCATCGCTGGGGTCGGGGACCCGATGCAGGAAGGCGGAGGCCGGTTGCGGTCCGATCGGGTCGACACCGATGACGACATTGGCGGCGGCACTGCCGAGTCCGGGTGTGGCACCGAGTCCCGGTGTGGCCGCCGGCCCCGTCGGAATCAACGCGGCAAGTCCGCGGCCTAGCCCGCCCTTCTTCGCCTGAGTCATCGGCTACCGACCCTTTCCTCGTTCGTCACTGCGCGCGTTCCGCCGCACCCGGCCGAATCGCCGTGCGCGCGGCCATTTCGCGACCGGCGTCCAGATAACTCATCGCACCCCGGGAGCCTGGATCATAATCGAGTACCGTCATGCCATAGCCCGGCGCCTCGGAGACCTTCACACTGCGGGGGATGACCGACTTCAGCACCACATCGCCGAAGTGCCCGCGCACCTCCTCGGCGACCTGATCGGCCAACTTGGTCCGGCCGTCGTACATCGTGAGAATCACCGTCGAGACATGTAGTTCGGGATTCAGATGCGCCTGCACCAGACCGATATTGCGGAGCAGCTGTCCGACACCCTCCAGCGCGTAGTACTCGCACTGGATCGGGATCAGCACCTCCCTGGCGGCGACGAGCGCGTTGACGGTGAGCAGGCCGAGTGACGGCGGGCAGTCGATCATCACGTAATCGATGTCGTAGCCGGCGATATTGGCCTCCTGGATGGCGGCCTTGAGTCGCCCCTCCCTGGCCACCATGGAAACCAATTCGATCTCGGCACCGGCCAGATCAATGGTCGCCGGAATGCACAACAGGCGCTCGCTGTGCGGACTCTGCTGAATCGCCTCCCGCACCGACACCTCGCCGATGAGGAGTTCATAACTCGACGGGACACCCGAGTGATGTTCGATGCCCAGGGCGGTGCTGGCATTGCCCTGGGGATCGAGGTCGATCACGAGAACCGTCATCCCGGTATGCGCCAGGGCGGCCGCAAGATTCACGGCAGTTGTCGTCTTCCCGACGCCACCCTTCTGATTGGCGATGGTGATGATCCGTTGCTCGTGCGGTTTCGGCACTGTCACCTTTCCTGGATGCAATATCTGGCTTGCACGTTGGGCTTCGGCCGCTATCGGGGTCTCACTGGGGGAGATGTGCCCGAACGGTGTGCTTCCGAATGCCTCCGCATCCAAGGTGCTGGAGTCCAGCATCCCCGGCACGCGCGACGTTGTTTCCCGTGAAACATTCGCCGGACCGCTCGACATAGACAGCTCCTAACGCGAGAACCTCAGATCACGTGCGCCCGACCGAATTCGGCGCCGTGTCATCACTAGCTGTGTCGGATCGAACTTGATGCTCAATCGGGACCGCGGCGCCCGATCGACCGAGCGGAGCTCCCGCCGCTGCGACACCCACATCCTCCGTGGCACCAACGCTCACGCCCGACGTTCACTAGCTTGCCAGCAGTCAGCGCGATAAGAAAGCTGAATCGCGGCAATGCGCAAAGGACACGCGAATCTGGACCGAATCATGTCGTTGCGAACAAGATTGACGCACCCGACTCGCTGTTTCACATGAAACACGAAGCTCCGGACCGACACCGCAGCTCGCTTCACATGAAACACGAAGCTCCGGATCAACCCCGGCGTTCGGTTTCACATGAAACATGAAGCTCCGACACCGCGGCTCGGCTTCATATCAAACACGAAGCACCGGACCGACTGACTCGAACGTCGGCTTCACATGAAACACGAACCTCCAGTCCGACACTGCGGTTCCGCTTCGGATGAAACATGAAGCACGCGACCGACACCGCGGTTTGGCTTCACATGAACACGAACCTCCGGACAGGCCCAGCGGTTTGGCTTCACATGAAACACGAAGCTTCGGACCAACGCCCGAGTTCAGTTTCATGTGAAACACGAAGCACCGGACTGACTGACTCGAACGTCGGTTTCATATGAAACGCGAACCTCCAGTCCGACACTGCGGCTCGGCTTCGGATGAAACACGAAGCTTCGGACCAACGCCCGAGTTCGGCTTCACATGAAGCACGAAGCTACAGTCCGACACCGCGGCCCGGCTTCACATGAAACACCAAGCACCGGACCGACTCGAACTTCGGTTTCACATGAAACGTTGGGGATCGAGACGCGTCCGGCGCCGCATTACAGAATGATCCGGGCGCGCAATTCCAATGGGTTTCCGGAGATTCCGGCGTTACAGCCGATGCGCCTCAGCGTCGGCAGCGCTATCCGAGGGGAACTCGGGGCGGAAGCAGGTTTGCCATGCCCGTCGCTCTCGTGGCGAATGAGCCTCGCGCAATGGGGATCATCGGTTTCCCCATCCAATGGCACCAGGTTCGAATCGTCACGTGAAGTTTGGTGTCGCGGCTACGACAGCATCGGCGCCCAGGCACGCCGTTTCACATGAAACATTGCCGCGAATCGGATAGTGCTACTTCGACTTCCGCGTCGACCTGCCGCCCCGACGGGAGGGACGCTCGGCGCGCGGCAGCCGCTCGGCACTGATCACCAGAGTGGGGGTGGAGACGAGTCCGGCGCCACACTCCAGCACGGTCGCATTTCCGGCACCCGCCTTAGCCAATGCCTCACCGTCGCGCTCGAGTTCTTCGGCCGCGCTGACTCCCTTCAGCGCGAGCATCCGTCCATGATCGCGCAACAGGGGGAGCGACCACTGCGCTAGCTTCGCCAGCGGAGCGACCGCGCGGGAGGTCACCACATCGGCGCCGCCCGCTTCCTTCGTCACACCCGACTGCTCCGCCCGACCGCGCACCACGGTCACATCGAGTCCGGCCGACTCGATGAATTCGCTCAGAAAGATGGTGCGCCGCAAGAGCGGCTCCACCAAGGTGATCCGGAGATCCGGGCGTGCGATCGCCAAGGGGATTCCGGGTAATCCGGCGCCGCTGCCGATATCGACAACCGTGGCGCCCTCCGCCATCAACTCCCCGACCACCGCACAGTTGAGAATGTGCCGATCCCATAGCCTCGGCACCTCGCGGGGACCGATCAGTCCGCGCTCGACACCGGCGGCGGCGAGGGCGGCACAGTACCGACGCGCGAGATCCAGCCGGTCTCCGAAAACCACCGCGGCCGCGGCCGGGGGCTCCAGCTCATTCGGCAACGCGGTGATGCCACCGAGATCTCGTTCCACGTGAAACATCCTTCCGAACTCGAGTCGATCAGTGCGGCGATGGGGCCGGGGGAGGGGAGAGCATCCGAGACATGAAGAGGGCCTCCGGTCCGAAGACCGGAGGCCCTAATCCAATCACAGAGCGCGATTCAGGCAGGCACCACGACGACGTGCCGATTCGGCTCAACACCCTCGCTCTCGCTGCCGACACCGTCGACGGCGGCGACCGCGTCATGCACGATCTTCCGCTCGAACGGAGTCATCGGCGCCAACGGCTCCGGCTTACCGGATTCCAGCACCCGCTGCGCGGCGGCGGTGCCAAGCGCACTCAACTCCGAGCGACGCTTGGCACGCCAGCCCGCCACATCGAGCATGAGCCGACTGCGCACCCCGGTCGTCTGCTGCACGGCCAGTCGGGTCAGCTCCTGCAGTGCATCGAGGACCTCGCCGTTACGGCCGACCAGCTTCGAGAGATCGCGGCCGCCATCGATACTCACCACGGCACGGTCGCCCTCGACATCGAGATCGATATCGCCATCGAAGTCGAGCACATCGAGCAACTGCTCAAGATAGTCGCCCGCGATTTCCCCCTCTTCGATGAGAGCTTCCTCAGCATCGTTCGCGGCCTCGGTGGATTCGGCCCCCGCATCGGCTTCGCCGTTCACCATCGTCGTCGTCGCCACAGTGGCGTCCCCTCCGTCGGTTTCAACAGTCATTTGATTTCCTTCATCTGCTCATCGCGCGCGACCGGCGACCGGCGCCGATCGGAGAACGCGAACAGGGTTGCTCAGAGATCCCACAGGCTCGCGATGTGTCAGCGCCGTCGCTTCTGATTGGGTCGCCCGCGATTGCCCGGTCGCTTCTGTCCGCCCGAGCGCCGCTGTCCCGCCTTGGTCGGGGACTTCGCGGTGCCGTTCGTCGACGGTGCCGCGTCGACCGTATCCACGGCATCGGCATTCGCATCGACGGGTGTCTCATCGGCGGGTGACTGCTTCTTCTTGACATTGACCGGCTTCGCACCGGGCTTCGGCGCGTTCTGCGCGCGCTGCTCCAGCTTCTGCTGCTTCTTGACTTCCTCTTCCTTCGCCATGCGGCCGAAGACGAGGTGCTGCTGTCCGTAGGTCCAGATGTTATTGGAGACCCAGTAGAGCAGGATGGCGATCGGCAGGAAGGGACCACCGACCAGCACGCCGAGCGGGAACACCCACAGCGCGAGCTTGTTCATCATGGCCGACTGCGGATTGGCCGCAGCCTCCGGACTCTGCCGGGCAACCGAGGCGCGCGCGTTGAAGTGCGTCGCCAGGCCGGCGATCACCATCAGCGGGATGGAGACCAGCGCGATGCTCAGCTTGGTCGGCACACCGCCGTAATCGGCGAAGGCCTGCAGCTGGCTCGGTGGGCTGGTGATGTAGGCCGAGATCGGGGCGCCGAAGATACGCGCGCTCAGGAAGGACTGGACATCGGTGGCGCTGAAGACGTAGTTCGGCGTGTGCGCATTGTCGTAGGCCGACATGCTGAGCTGGCCGATGCCGGTGCCGGTGCGGTTGAACGAGCGCAACACATGGAACAGACCGAGGAAGACCGGCACCTGCGCCAGAATCGGCAGGCAGCCCATCAACGGGTTGAAGCCGTGATCCTTCTGCAGCTTCTGCATCTCGGTCGCCATCTTCTGGCGATCGTTCTTGTACTTCTTCTGCAGCTCCTTGATCTGGGGCTGGAGCTCCTGCATCTGCTTGGTGGTGCGCACCTGCTTGACGAACGGCTTGTATAGCACCAGGCGCAGCGTGAACACCAGGAACACCACGGCCAGTGCCCAGGTGAGACCGTTGTCCGCGCCGAACGCGAACCCGAAGACCCGATGCCAGAACCAGAGGATCCAGGACACCGGATAATAAATGAAGTCGAGCACGGCTCTATGCACTCCCGTCGTTCGTATCGCCGATCACCGCGCGCGGTGATCCTTTACAAGCGTGTGGCGCCGAGGCCTGCTGGTCGGCGGCTGACTCGTTCCGTTCGCGTTTTTTTCGCTCCGGAACGGGATCCCACCCACCAGGGTGCCAGGGTGCGCATTTCGCCAATCGCACGACCGTCAATCCGAGGCCGAAGAACAGGCCGCGAGTGCGTAACGCGGTCACCGCGTACTCGCTACAGGTCGGGGTGAAACGGCACACCGGCAGGCGCATGGGGGAGACATACGTCCGGTAGAGCTCGATCAGGAAGATCACCGTGTTCGCGGGTAGCCGAGCAACGGTGGAGCGCGCACTCATCCCGCACCGGCCACGGTAGCCGATGGACCGACGATATCGAGCTTGCGCAGCGCGCCGCGCAGCTGACGGAGCAACTCTGTCGAGTCGGTGGTCGCGGCGCCGGGCAATGCGCGGATCACGATATCGGCATCGGCGGGTAGCTCGGCGATCACCTGACCGCACATATGACGCAGGCGGCGGGCGACGCGGTGTCGTATCACCGCGTTGCCCACCGCCTTGCTGACAATCAATCCGAACCGCGGACCGCCCACGCGGACCAACGATCCGGCCCCTGCCGCATCGCTTCGTCGTCCACTCGCGCCCATGCTTCCGTCATACCCGTGCACGAGCACGTGTACGACCAGATCTCGCCTCCCGATTCGCTGGCCGCGGCGCACCGTCCGGGAGAAGTCGGCACGATGATGCAACCGATACGGCTCAGGCAACACCCGAGCGTCCGAGAGCGAGGATCAGGCAGTAAGGGACTTGCGGCCCTTGCCGCGACGCGCGGAAACGATGGCGCGACCAGCGCGGGTGCGCATCCGGAGACGGAAGCCGTGGACCCGCGCCCGACGACGGTTGTTCGGCTGGAACGTCCGCTTGCCCTTGGCCACGGTCAACACTCCTCGAGTAGGTGGGCACCGTTCGGCGCCCAAAGTTTGTCGGTGATACGTCTTTGCGCGATGAATCGCGAGGTGGTCATCATCGATGCGCGTCGGTCCTGGCGCACGAGGTCGATACGACCTGCCACGGTCAGCACAGGACCGCCACCGCACCAAGGGGTGACTGTACGAGGGTACTGATCGGCAAAGTGCGGGTCAAACTCGGCCCACCCGTCGCATGGTCTGCTCGGAACGGCTCCACTGAGTCACGCATCCTGGGTATAACCGTGAGTTCGTCCACACCCCTAGCCGTCGGCCGTCGCACCAGCTAAGGCGCGTAGCCAGAAGATTGCTGCAGAACCGCAGGTCCAGGTCGTATAGCGGCGGAGCGCAACCTCGTTTCACATTTCCCCAGGGTTCTCCACATCTGTGGATAATTGTGTGGAAAGACCCCTGGAGTGGCATATTCGTAGGGCCGACGGTGCCACGCCGCCGCCCGGATGGGGGACCCGGGCAGCGTCCGAACCGGTTACGGACGTACGCGGGATCACAAACATCGGCTCATCCATGGCCGATACTCCGCAGGCTCCGACCGTCTGCTCCTATCGCCTACTTCCGGGGAGGAAACTGCATGGACGACGAGCAGAACGTGTTGGCCACCGTATGGCCGGAGGTGGTCGCCGAGCTCACCACCGGCTCGGCCGATGGTGCCATCCCGCCGGTGTCCCGGGCACAGCAGGCCTGGCTCAAACTGGTCAAGCCGCTGACCGTGGCGCAGGGCTTCGCCTTGCTCTCGGTGCCATCGTCGTTGGCCCAGGAGGCCATCGAACGCGATCTGCGCGAACCCATTCTGCGCTCCCTGGGCCGTCGTCTCGGTCCACAGGTCGAGGGCCTCGGCGTCCGGATCGCGGCACCGGCGACGCAGCCGATCGAACGTCCCGGCAACAATCCCCGCCACGCGCGCATGACGAGTCGGCCCGAACGTGGCCGCGACAGCGGGCGCGGGCCGGCCGGTTTTCCCGCACCCGACTATCCCGGACGCAACGACTACGCCCCGCCGCGTTATGCACAGCCCAACGATTATCCGGCGACTCCCGACTATTCGGGCGGACCGGGCTACTCGGCGGCACCCGACTACGAGACCGCGCCCGATTACCCGGGCGCACCGGACTACTTGCCGGTGCCCGGATATGAAGTGGCTGGGGAGTATCCAACCGACGAATACCCGAGCCGTGGCGACTATCCGAGCCAGACCAACGGCGAACGGCCGGAGCACCCGCCCACGCCCCGGCGCGAATCCGGACTCCCGCCGCGACGCGATTCTGTGCCGCCCGGACAGGAGTCACTGTTCAACCCGGAGCCGACACCGGAACCGGTGCGGGCACAGGGCCGCGCGCCGACGCGGGAGGCTGCGCCCCCACGGGATTCCCGGCCGAGCGCTGATCCGGCCATCGCGGCCGCGCACGAATCGGTCCGCGAGCCGCTCTCGGACAACTCACACGACGACGAACCGATCGTCAATGTGCGCAATTCGTGGCCCACCTACTTCACCAAGTCGCAGGAGAATCCGGCACCGTCGAATTCCTCGGCGAGCCTGAATGCGAAGTACACCTTCGAGACCTTCGTCATCGGCGCGTCCAATCGCTTCGCGCACGCAGCCGCGGTCGCGATCGCGGAGGCGCCCGCACGCGCCTACAACCCGCTGTTCGTCTGGGGCGCCTCGGGTCTGGGCAAGACCCATCTGCTGCACGCGGCTGGACACTATGCCCAGCGGCTGTTCCCCGGCATGCGGGTGAAGTACGTATCAACCGAGGAATTCACCAACGACTTCATCAACAGTCTGCGTGACGACCGGAAGGTGGCGTTCAAGCGCCGCTACCGCGAGACCGACATTCTGCTGGTCGACGACATCCAGTTCATCGAGGGCAAGGAAGGTATCCAGGAGGAGTTCTTCCACACCTTCAACACCCTGCACAACGCCAATAAGCAGATCGTCGTGTCCTCGGATCGGCCACCCAAACAGCTCGCCACGCTGGAAGAGCGGCTGCGGACCCGGTTCGAATGGGGACTGATCACCGATGTGCAGCCGCCGGAGTTGGAGACGCGCATCGCGATTCTGCGCAAGAAGGCGCGGATGGACCGGCTCGACGTACCGCACGACGTGCTGGAGCTGATCGCGAGTCGGGTCGAGCGCAATATCCGTGAGCTCGAGGGTGCGCTGATCCGGGTGACGGCCTTTGCCTCGCTGAACGGCCAGCCACTGGATCTGCCATTGGCCGAGGTCGTACTGCGCGATCTCATGCCGGATACCGCGACGTTGGAGATCAATGCGGCGACGATCATGGCCGTCACCGCCGAATACTTCAACACCACGCTCGAAGAGCTGACCGGGCCCGGTAAGGCCCGGCCGCTGGCCCAAGCCCGACAGATCGCCATGTATCTGTGCCGGGAACTAACCGATCTATCGCTGCCCAAGATCGGCCAGGCCTTCGGTCGCGACCACACCACGGTCATGTACGCAGAGAAGAAAGTGCGCAAGGAGATGACCGAGCGGCGGCGCGTATACGACCAAGTACAAGAACTAACAGCCCGGATTAAACAGCGTTCGCGCTGACCCGGTACTAACACCCCGGCACCGCCCCTGACCTGGGGCGGTGCTTTTTTATGCCCTGTGGAGTCCTCGAGGAATTCTTGTGGAGTCCTCGAGGAAACTGCGAGTTGTGCACCGGTTCGTCCACAGGTTGTGCGCCTGATCGCGGATCGGTTGCTAACAGGTGTGGAATCAACAGAGTCCACAGCCAACTCCACACACAGGCCTTGACCAGCGATGTCTCGGTCAGCAGCTTGTGGAATCCTCGAGGATTCCATGTGGAGTCCTCGAGGATTCCACGAGCTATCCACGATTCGGTGCACACGTGTGAACAACCTGGTGAATCAGGTGGAACAACTCGAGGAGCACTCGAGGATGAATGAGGAACAACCTCGCAGCTTCCACAACCCCCATCCGTTCATCCTCGAGTCACCCAGTGGTCATCCCCAGCGCACCACGCCCGCAGACCTGCGGATTCGCCCGCAGTCCACAGATTCCACAGTGCCTACTACTACTTCAGGTCTTCTTCTAGAAGATCTCTCTTCAAAACAGGGTGTGTGGAAAGTCGGTCGGGGAGCATCGGCATCCGAGCCACTCGCTCAGACAAGCAAGGAGAAGACGCGGCGACACATCCGCGCGATTCACCCGGAGCTGTTCTCCTTGCTCGATATTTCGGAGCGCGGATCGTCTTCGCTACACAGAACAACCGGAGGGTCGGGCTAGGTTCAGCTGCTCCGGACGAGTACGGTTCAATGTCGGTCGCCTATGCCAGACTGCAAGGCGGCAGGTACAGCACCCCTTTTTCGAGAATCAACGCTGACGAAGCCGACAGAGATCACGGAACCGGGAGAGGACAGATCGGGCGATGGAGCTGGCGAGTATGAAATTTCGGGTCGCCCGAGAGGATTTCGCCGAGTCCGTTGCATGGGTGGCGCGCAGCCTCCCGTCACGGCCTCCGGTGCCCGTACTCGGCGGTGTTCTACTCGTGGCAGGTGAGGACGGACTCACCGTCTCCGGATTCGACTACGAGGTCTCCGCGCAGATGCGCGTCGCGGCCGAGGTCGCCGGCCCGGGTGAGGTGCTCGTCTCCGGCCGACTGCTCGCGGATATCACCAAGGCGCTGTCCAATAAGCCCGTCGATGTCGCCGTCGAGGGCACCCGCGTGCTGATCACGTGTGGCAGTGCGAAATTCTCGCTGCCGACCATGCCGGTCGAGGACTATCCCCAGCTGCCCGAGGTGCCCCAGCAGACCGGTGAGCTGAGCGTGGATGTCTTCGCCGAGGCGGTCGGCCAGGTCGCGGTCGCCGCTGGGCGCGACGACACACTGCCGATGCTCACCGGTATCCGCGTCGAGATCGAGGGGCCGCAGGTCGTACTCGCGGCCACCGACCGATTCCGCCTGGCGGTCCGGCACATCGAATGGCAGCCGGCCCGCACCGATATCGAGACCTCGGTGCTCATTCCGGCGCGGACCCTGTCGGAGGCCGCGAAAACGCTGGGCCCATCCGACGCTCCCGTGCAGCTTTCGCTCGGCACCGGCGGTGGCGCGGATGGTCTGCTCGGCATCGTGAATGCGGGCCGCAGGACCACCACCCGTCTGCTCGACGCGGAATTCCCCAAGTTCCGGCAATTGCTCCCCAAGGAACACACCTCGATCGCCACCCTCCCGGTCGCCACGCTGACCGACGCCATCAAGCGCGTCGCGCTGGTCGCCGAGCGCGGTGCCCAGGTCCGGCTGGAATTCACCGACGAGGGGCTGCTGCTTTCGGCGGGCGGTGATGACGCGGGCCGTGCCGAGGAGTGGTTGGAGGCCGAATTCCGCGGTGAGGCACTGACAATCGCGTTCAATCCTGGCTATCTCATTGACGGACTCTCCGCGCTGCACGCCGATCGGGTCACCTTCGGCTTCACCACGCCGAGCCGCCCCGCGGTACTGCTGCCCGCGAGCGACGAGGAACCCAAGGTGACGGAGTCGGGTGCGTTCGTGGCACTGGAGAGCGCGTACATCTACCTGTTGATGCCGGTTCGGTTGCCGGGCTGAGCATCGGCGGCGATGCGATTTATCCACAGTTCGTCCACAGGCAGTGGATGGACCACAAGATGTTGTGGTCTGGGTCCGATTAGTCGCCATCAGCGGCGGAAAACGGCGATGACGACGGCCGGAGCGGAGTAGACAGGTGTTCATCCGGACGCTGTCACTGCGCGACTTCCGTTCCTGGGAGCACGCCGAACTCGAATTATCCCCAGGCCGAACGGTTTTTCTCGGGTCCAATGGCAACGGCAAAACGAATCTGCTCGAGGCGGTCGGCTACCTCGCGACCTTGGGCTCACATCGGGTCGCCGCCGACGCACCGATGATCCGGATCGGCACCGATCGCGCGAGGATCGGCGCGACCGTCGTCAACGCGGGTCGCGAACTGCGCATCGATCTCGAGCTGAACCAGGGCGCCGCGAATCGCGCCCAGATCAACCGATCTCCGGTGCGCAGGCCGCGAGAAATCCTCGGCATTCTGCAAACGGTGCTCTTCGCACCGGAGGACCTGGCCCTGGTCCGCGGCGATCCGGGCGAACGGCGGCGCTTCCTCGACGAGTTGTGCACAGCCAGGTTGCCGCGGCTGGCCGCCGTGCGGGCCGACTACGACCGGGTACTGCGACAGCGCTCGGCCCTGTTGAAATCCGCTGGGCGTCAGGCCCGCTCGAAGGCGGAACTGAGCACCCTGGATGTATGGGACGGACATTTGGCGACCCACGCCTCGGTACTGCTCGCCCAGCGGCTGCGCTTGGTCCACGATCTGTATCCCTATCTCGCACAGGCATACTCGTCGATCGCGCCCGAATCACGTCCCGCCGCGATCGGCTACCGCAGCGCGAGCCTGCCGCCGGAATTCCTGGATCCGGCGCGCGCACCGCAGCCCGATGACGTAGAGGCGCTGGAGGCGAATATGCTGCGCGAATTGACGGCGGCTCGGCCGAAGGAATTGGAACGCGGGGTCTGTCTGGTCGGCCCGCACCGCGACGAGCTGGATCTGATGCTCGGCACCGCCCCCGCGAAAGGATTTGCCAGCCATGGTGAGTCGTGGTCGTTCGCGCTGGCGCTGCGGCTGGCGGCTTTCGAACTGCTGCGCGCCACCGGTGTCGAGCCGGTACTGCTGCTCGATGACGTCTTCGCCGAGCTCGATCGCCGTCGGCGTACGGCACTCGCCGAGGTCGCGGCCGGGGCCGAACAGGTGCTGATCACCGCCGCGGTCCCCGAGGACGTGCCCGCGGAACTTTCCGCGGTGCCGCTGCGGGTGGAGACGAACGGCGGTGCGGACGCCCGCATCTCCCAGATCGCCGACACCGAAACTCCCACCACGACCGCCTGATCCGCGCGGCCTATTCGGGCCTGACGTCAGTGGCTCTTTTCGTGCGGCTGCTCTGTAAGATCACCCGCGGATGCAGTGCAACGCCGTGGCTACCAGCGCACGAACTGATTTCGTATGAACATGGGTAACTTGCCGGGTACGGCCAGAACTTGTCGCGCATCCCACCGTCGGTCCGGTGATGAAGATTCGACGCACCTGCGACCGGCAAAAGATTCGGGGAGAGAGGCGGACCGGTGAGCGATGGAACAGCGTCGAATGCTTCCGCATCCGAGCCGGAACCGGAGCTGCGCGGTATCGATCTCGCGCGGCGCGCGCTCGAGGAGGCGCGGGCGGCTGCCAAGGCGAGCGGTAAATCGGTTGGGCAGGGCCGGGCATCGCCGCGTCGGCTGCGCACCGGAGCCCGCCGCCGCACCGGCTGGTCGGGTGCACGGCCCGATGAACGTGACCCGCAACTGCTTTCGAGCCTGACCGGCGCCATCGCGAAGAACCGGGGCTGGTCGGCCAAGGTCGCCGAGGGCATGGTCTTCGGCCGCTGGGCCGGTGTGGTGGGTGAGGACATCGCCTCGCATGCGACCCCGATGACATTGAAGGACGGCGTGCTGAGCATTGCCGCCGAATCCACGGCATGGGCCACCCAGCTGCGCATGCTGCAGGGCCAGATCCTGGCGAAGATCAATGCGGCGGTGGGACAGGGCGTTGTGACGTCCTTGAAGATCACCGGTCCGGCGGCGCCGAGCTGGCGCAAGGGCGAGCGGCACATCAAAGGCCGGGGTCCACGGGACACCTACGGATAAGCGTGTTGCCCGAGGTCGTTCCACGTGAAACGGCCCGGACCGGACAACTGATTTCGGGAGAACATGTAACTCGTCGGGTACGCCCGAGACGCGGCCACATACTCGACCGTCGGCCCTCAGCGAACCCTCGATTCACCTAACGGTCGGCAAAAGGCTCGGGGAGGCGGAATGGCGGACTCAAACCATCCGAAGGCGGAACCGACCCGTGCTCGACCGATTTCTCGCATCCACGGAGCCGTCAGGGGTGTCGTAGGTGCATTGTGGCTTGGGTCTACCAGTAGGATGGTGGGGTAACTAGCGGCGAACCTTCGGCGCGTTCGATACAGCCCGCGCGTGGACCCGTATTTCACGACCAGAATCAGACCGGGGCCCCACGCGTGCTGTCCGACCGCTGCGCCAGGGATCAGCAAGTAAGGAGAGCTACCCACCAGTGGCTGCCAAGGACTCCAACGCAACGGGCTCGACCAACGCGACATCGGGCAAGCAGGACTACGGTGCCTCCTCCATCACGGTTCTGGAAGGCCTGGAGGCGGTTCGCAAGCGCCCGGGCATGTACATCGGCTCTACCGGCGAGCGCGGCCTGCACCACCTGATCTGGGAGGTCGTCGACAACTCTGTCGACGAGGCGATGGCGGGCTACGCCACGAAGGTCGAGGTCACGCTGCTCGCCGACGGTGGTGTCGAGGTCGTCGACGACGGCCGTGGCATCCCGACCGGCATGCACGCCCAGGGCATTCCCACCGTCGAGGTGGTCATGACCCAGCTGCACGCGGGTGGCAAGTTCGACTCCGACTCCTATGCGGTGTCCGGTGGTCTGCACGGTGTCGGCATTTCCGTGGTCAACGCGCTGTCGCACCGGCTCGAAGCCGAGATCGACCACGACGGTTACCACTGGAGCCAGACCTACAAGGACGCCAAGCCCGGCAAGCTCGTGCAGGGTGAGCCGACCAAGCGGACCGGCACGACCATCCGCTTCTGGGCGGATCCGGAAATCTTCGAGACCACTACCTACAACTTCGAGACGGTGGCCCGCCGGCTGCAGGAGATGGCATTCCTGAACAAGGGCCTCACCATCATCCTCACCGATGAGCGGGTGAGCGATACCGACGTCACCGACGAAGTGGTCAGCGAGACCGCCGAGGCGCCGAAGCACGCCGACGAGCAAACGCCTGCGCCCGCGCACAAGGTGAAGACCCGCACCTACCACTACCCCGGTGGGCTCGAGGACTTCGTCAAGCACATCAACCGGACCAAGCAGCCCATCCACAACTCGGTGGTGAGCTTCACCGGCAAGGGCACCGGCCACGAGCTCGAGGTCGCCATGCAGTGGAACTCGGGTTACTCCGAGTCGGTGCACACCTTCGCGAATACCATCAACACCCATGAGGGCGGCACCCACGAGGAGGGCTTCCGCGCGGCGCTCACCACGGTGGTCAACAAGTACGCCAAAGACAAGAAACTGCTCAAGGACAAGGACGGCAACCTCACCGGTGACGACATTCGCGAGGGCTTGGCCGCGATCGTCAGCGTGAAGGTCGGCGAGCCGCAGTTCGAGGGTCAGACCAAGACCAAGCTCGGCAACACCGAGGTGAAGTCGTTCGTGCAGCGCACCTGCAACGAGCACCTCTCGCACTGGTTCGAGGCGAACCCTGCCGACGCGAAGACCATCGTGAACAAGGCGGTCTCCTCGGCACAGGCCCGGGTCGCGGCCCGCAAGGCGCGTGAGCTGGTGCGGCGCAAGAGTGCGACCGATCTCGGTGGCCTGCCCGGCAAGCTGGCCGACTGCCGGTCCAAGGATCCGAGCAAGTCCGAGATCTACATCGTGGAGGGCGACTCCGCCGGTGGTTCGGCGAAGTCCGGCCGCGACTCGATGTACCAGGCGATCCTGCCGCTGCGCGGAAAGATCATCAACGTCGAGAAGGCGCGCATCGACCGCGTGCTCAAGAACAACGAAGTTCAGTCGATCATCACCGCCTTCGGTACCGGCATCCACGACGAGTTCGACATCAGCAAGCTGCGCTACCACAAGATCGTGCTGATGGCCGACGCCGACGTGGACGGCCAGCACATCTCGACCCTGCTGCTGACGCTGCTGTTCCGGTTCATGCGGCCGCTGGTCGAGCACGGGCACGTCTATCTGGCGCAGCCGCCGCTGTACAAGCTCAAGTGGCAGCGCTCCGATCCCGAGTTCGCCTATTCCGACAAGGAGCGCGACGGTCTGCTGGAGGCCGGTCTCGCGGCGGGCAAGAAGATCAACAAGGACGACGGCGTACAGCGCTACAAGGGTCTCGGCGAGATGAACGCCAAGGAGCTGTGGGAAACCACGATGGATCCATCGGTGCGGGTACTGCGCCTGGTCACCCTGGATGACGCCGCGGCTGCCGACGAACTGTTCTCCATCCTGATGGGCGAGGACGTCGAGGCACGCCGCAGCTTCATCACCCGAAATGCCAAGGACGTTCGCTTCCTCGACGTGTAGCCGACGTGAATTGCGCTGCGCGAAGGCCGATTCCACGTCCGCTATAAGGAGATCTCCAGATGACTGAAACAACGCTGCCACCGAACGGCGGAGCGGGCGACCGGATCGAACCGGTCGATATCCAGAACGAGATGCAGAACAGCTACATCGATTACGCGATGAGCGTGATCGTCGGCCGCGCGCTGCCCGAGGTGCGCGACGGCCTCAAGCCGGTGCACCGCCGGGTGCTGTACGCGATGTACGACAACGGCTATCGGCCCGACCGCGGTTATGTGAAGTCCGCCCGTCCGGTCGCCGAGACCATGGGTAACTATCACCCGCACGGCGACTCGTCGATCTACGACACCCTCGTGCGCATGGCGCAGCCGTGGTCGCTGCGCTATCCGCTGGTCGACGGCCAGGGCAACTTCGGTTCGCGGGGCAATGACGGCGCGGCCGCGATGCGCTACACCGAGTGCAGGCTGACCCCGCTCGCGATGGAGATGCTGCGCGAAATCGACCATGAGACGGTCAATTTCATCCCCAACTACGACGGTCGCTCGCAGGAGCCGACCGTGCTGCCGAGCCGGGTGCCCGCCCTGCTGATGAACGGCAGCAACGGCATCGCGGTCGGTATGGCCACCAATGTGCCGCCGCACAATCTCAACGAGCTGGCCGAGGCCATCTACTGGGCGCTGGAGAACTACGAGGCCGACGAGGAATCCACCCTCGCCGCCTGTATGGAGCGGGTGAAGGGGCCGGACTTCCCGACCTACGGCCTGATCGTCGGCGGCCAGGGCATCCACGACGCTTACACCACCGGTCGCGGTTCGATCCGGATGCGCGGTGTCGTCGAGATCGAAGAGGACAATCGCGGTCGCACCACGATCGTCATCACCGAGCTGCCCTACCAGGTCAACACCGACAACTTCATAAACTCGATCGCCGAGCAGGTGAAGGACGGCAAGATCGCGGGTATCTCGGATATCCACGACGAGTCCTCCGACCGGGCCGGCATGCGCATCGTGGTGACCGTCAAGCGGGACGCGGTCGCCAAGGTCGTGCTGAACAACCTCTACAAGCACACCCAGCTGCAGACCAGCTTCGGCGCCAACATGCTCTCCATCGTGGACGGTGTGCCGCGCACGCTGCGCCTGGATCAGATGATCCGGCTCTACGTCGAGCACCAGTTGGAAGTCATCATCCGGCGCACCCGTTACCTGCTGCGCAAGGCCGAGGAGCGGGCCCACATCCTGCGCGGCCTGGTCAAGGCACTGGACGCGTTGGACGAGGTCATCGCGCTGATCCGGCGCTCGGCCAACACCGATACCGCGCGCACCGGCCTGATGCAGCTGCTCGATATCGACGAAATCCAGGCCACCGCCATCCTCGACATGCAGCTGCGGCGCCTCTCGGCCCTGGAGCGGCAGAAGATCGTCGACGAATTGGCCAAGATCGAGGCCGAGATCGCCGACCTCAAGGACATTCTCGAGAAGCCGGAACGCCAGCGCGCGATCGTGCGCGACGAGCTGAAGGAGATCGTCGAGAAGTACGGCGACGACCGGCGCACCAAGATCGTGGCCAACGACGGCGATATGGCCGACGAGGACCTGATCGCCCGTGAGGACGTGGTCGTCACCGTGACGGAGACCGGCTACGCCAAGCGCACCAAGACCGACCTGTATCGCAGCCAGAAGCGCGGCGGCAAGGGCGTGCAGGGTGCGGGCCTCAAGCAGGACGATATCGTCAAGCACTTCTTCATCAGCTCCACGCACGACTGGCTGCTGTTCTTCACCAATAAGGGCCGGGTGTACCGGGCCAAGGCCTACGAATTGCCCGAGGCCAGCCGGACCGCGCGCGGTCAGCACGTCGCGAACCTGCTTGCGTTCCAGCCAGATGAGAAGATCGCCCAGATCATTCAGATCAAGGGTTACGAAGATGCGCCCTATCTGGTGCTCGCCACCAAGAACGGCCTGGTCAAGAAGTCGAAGCTGTCCGACTTCGATTCCAACCGCAGCGGCGGCATCGTCGCGGTGAATCTGCGCGATGACGACGAATTGGTCGGCGCCGTACTGTGCTCGGCCGATGACGATCTGCTGCTGGTGTCGGCGCGCGGTCAGTCGATCCGCTTCTCCGCCACCGATGAGGCACTGCGTCCGATGGGTCGGGCCACCTCCGGTGTGCAGGGCATGCGATTCAATGCCGACGATGAACTGTTGTCGCTCAATGTGGTTCGCGCCGACACCTATCTGCTCGTCGCGACCTCCGGTGGTTACGCCAAGCGGACCGCGATCGAGGAATACACCCCGCAGGGTCGTGGCGGTAAAGGCGTATTGACTATCCAATACGACACCAAGCGTGGCACCCTGGTCGGTGCGCTCATCGTCGACGACGAGGATGAGTTGTATGCGATCACGTCCGGCGGTGGCGTAATCCGGACGGCGGCGAAGCAGGTTCGTAAGGCTGGACGACAGACCAAGGGCGTGCGATTGATGAACCTCGCCGATGGCGATACGTTGCTTGCTATCGCGCGCAATGCCGACGAACCCGATCCTGATTCGATCGTCGGCGGAGACGGCGACACCGGTTCCTCTGAGCAGTAACCCCATAGCGGCGGCAACGAACGGATCTAAGGATTCCCATTGACCACGAATCAGCCGAACGACGAGCGGCACCAGACGAACGGTGTAACCGAACGGATCGCACCGTCACCGATTCCGCCGCGGCCGATCCCACGGCCGGTCGCATCGGCCGAGAACGGCCAGCCGAGTGGCCCGCAGGGAGGGGTCCAGCCGCACGAAATGCACAGCCAGCAAGGCGAAGTCGCGTTCAAGGCGCCGGAGCCGAGCTCGGGTGCGGACGGGCCGGAGGCATTCGATCAGCGGGCGGCTCGGCCGGGTAACTCCGGCGAGTCGGCCGCGCCGGCGCCAGGCGAGCGCTCGGCATCGAACGGCGGTGGCCAGTCGCCCTTCCAGGAGGGCTGGTCGCAGCTGCCGCAGCGGGAGCCGCAGTCGAACCTGTACCGTCCCGGACAGTCGCCGGTAACCGGTCGCCCGAATTCCACCAGTGGTGGACTCGGCGGTGGTGGGCTCAACAGTGGTGGTGGGCTCAACAGCGGCGGTGGCGGCGGCGGGGGTGGTGGCCTCGGCGGTGGCGGTCTCGGTGGCGGCAATGCCCGCACAACAGCGGATCTCGCGGCCAAGGCGGCGCGCAAGGAAGCGGCGATGGTGAAGTCCGTCGGCATCGACGGGCCGACCCGCAGCATCGCTCGACCGGAACTGATCAAGGACATGCCGGACCTGTCCGAGATCCGGCACCCGCTGCCGGTCGAGACCCCGGCGGGTCCGCAGGCCACACCGGTCTCGCCCGCGGTTCCGGTCGCAGTCGCGGCGGCCGTCGCCTCCGGTGAACCATTGCGAGCCACGGTGCAGATCCGCCGGATCGACCCATGGTCGACGCTGAAGATCTCGCTGGTGATCAGCGTGGCCATGTTCTTCGTGTGGATGCTCGCGGTCGGTCTGCTCTACATCGTGCTCGAGGGCATGGGTGTGTGGGAGCGGCTCAACAGCACCTTCACCGATATGGTCTCCTCCGACAGCGGCTCAGTAGGGTTGGTCGATGCCGGTTCGGTATTCGGCTATGCGGGTGTCATCGGTCTGATCAATGTGGTGCTTTTCACCGCATTGGCGACCGTCGGCGTCTTCATCTACAACCAGTGCTGCGACCTCGTCGGCGGCATCCAGGTCACCCTGGCCGACCCCGATTAGAACAATGTCCACACGGCCGGTCGTTGTCCTCACACAGGGCGGTGACCGGCCGTTTTGGTCATCGGCGGGCGGGTAAGGTAATCTCGTGCCTCGGTTCGGTTAGCAGCTTCGGCGGGTATCCGAACAGGAAATAAGGGCCTATAGCTCAGGCGGTTAGAGCGCTTCGCTGATAACGAAGAGGTCGGAGGTTCAAGTCCTCCTAGGCCCACTCCCGAACATCACAGTAGGGTGGGAATCATGAAAATCCTTCTCACGGTCAGTGTCGTTGTCGCGGTTCTCATCGGAATCACCAAGCTGCGCAAGCGCGACGATGCGGACCTGTGGCACGAAGTCACCACCCGCTGAACTGTCTTCGGACAGTAGGGATTCGGGGCCTTAGCTCAATTGGCAGAGCACTGCCTTTGCAAGGCAGGGGTTAGGGGTTCGATTCCCCTAGGCTCCACAAACTGGGAGGCGAGTGCTCGCGGAGAGCGCTCGCTTTTGTTTGTTCCGCGTATTTTTTGGGGGCGAAGCCCCCAAGCCCCACCCCGGAGGGGGCTTCGCCCCCCGGGACCCCCCACGTGCCTGGATCGCTTGCATAGGTGATGCGCTGTGTCTCGGACCCGGCCTGGATCGCTTGCATAGATGACGCGCTGTGGCCCCGGACCCGGCCTGAATCGCTTGTACAGATGACGGGCTGTGGCCCCGGACCCGGCCTGAATCGCTTGTACAGATGACGGGCTGTGGCCCCGGACCCGGCCTGAATCGCTTGTACAGATGACGCGCTGTGTCTCGGACCTGGCCTGGCTTGCATTCCAGTTGCCGTACCGAGGGCGGGGGCCTCATACCTGATTCGCGTGACCGGATGCCGCGCGCTGCCCCTTGGTTGTGGTTGCGTGAGAGGGAGTGCCTCGGCGCTTGATGCGCGCATTGGGTGACCGGGCCCGGGCAGGAGGGCTAGCTGGCTCGTCGAGGTTGTCGGGCTCGGTCCAGGGGGTGGCTGGGTCCACGGTGTCGCAAATCGTTCCGGCTTCGGTATCGACCGCGGTGGTGGACGAGAGGTGGACGGGGAGGGTGGTGAGGCCGCGGATCAGGAGGCTCTTTCGCCATGTCAGCTCGGTGGCCGGTATGTCCAGCGACGTGGCTGGGATGCGAGCCAGTAGGCGGGTGCGGGCGATTGTTGCTTCCATGCGGGCTGGGGCGGCGCCGATGTAGTAGTGGATGCCGTGGCCGAATGCGATGTTTCGGGTGTCGTTGCGGGTCGGGTCGAAGGTGGTCAGGTCGTCCAGCAGGGTGTCGGCGATCTGCTCGATTCGAGGTCCGAGATCGCGGATGGCGCGGCTCGCGAAAGCCTTCGCGACGAGGCTGCGCTGGCGGATGTGCTGCGGCGGGTCGGCGAAAAGCATGTTGTCGTCGATGGCGCCGTTGTACTAGCCGTCGGCACCGTGTTCGGCCATAACGACCCGCCCCTGCTGCGATCCGATCTTCTTGCTGATGGTCGGCTCGACGAAGGACTGCTTGGCCACGTCGTGATCGACGATCATCCAGCCGAACACCCCGTCCAAGCGGACGCGATGGTGGGCAGCCGGATATCAGGACCGAGTCCCGGCCCGATTCACAGGGCGACCGAGGCCTGCTTCAACTGGGTGAGCATTGTTTCATCGGGCCAGAAGGGGGCTTCGAAGCGGATGGGTGACATGCCGGGAATCGGTGCGAGGCCGGTTATTTCGAGGGCCGCGGTGAGCGGCACGGTGCAAACGGGAACGGCGTTGTTGTCGGCATCGGTGCTGGCGAACATGATGTAGTCGGCGGCAGGGAGTAGATAGTCGACGCCTTTGCCCCAGATGGTGTAGGTGTAGGGGCGAGTGTCGGTGCCTGCCAGCTTTACCTCGCCGACGATGGCCATCTGCAAGCCGCAGTGGGTGAATTCGAGGTCGCGTTCGAGTGCTTCGTTGAGCCAGTCGGCCTGCGCGGCGTATTCCTCGATGGCCAGGCGGTATCCGGCGCGGGCGGCGGTTCGGTGTTGTTCGTGTCGGCCTGCGCGGTCGAAGGGGACAACGGCGTTGTCCTCGTCGAGGGTGTAACCCTGGGGCGAAAGGCGGTGGCGTGCATCGACGTACTGTTGCTCGACCTGACGGTAGATGCGGGCGAGTAGATGTGGGATATCGGGGACCACGATCAGAGTATCGATATCGGGCATGAAGACGACCGGGCGACGGCCGGCGTAGCGCTGGCTGAAACTCGCCAACCAACCCGGAGCGAGTGGCCAGGAGGTGAGATACGCGTCGCCGTCGCGATCGGTGCGGGTGAGGATGGCATTGCCGCGCGGATTATGCGGCTGCGCAATTGCTTCCAGATTTTCGCGGGCCGCCGCGAAGACCTCGTCGGTGGAGACCGGCCACATCGCCAGGGTCGAGTAGTTGATGACCGATCGCGTATTCGGCAGGTCGATCGCGACCAATTCGTCGACGAATGGGAAGGTCGGGCGGCTGACGAACCGGGTGTCGATCTCGTCGGCCTCGGGCCGGCGGTGCAGCAGATTGTCGAGCGCGGCTTGCTTGTAGGTTGTCGGACGCAGAATCGGCCGAAGTAGTGGCCGGACTTCGGCCCAGGTGCGGTGTTGTGCAAGTGCCGCAAGGTGATCCGGCTTCGGATGATCGAAACTCCCCACCGGACAACCGTATCCGTCGCCTCGACGGCGCGCACATGGGTCAGCTCGTCGTGGGCGGGCCGTGGCGGTCCAGGTGCAGGTAGGTGTAGCCGGTAGTGATCAGGCACACCACGGTGGCGGTGATGAGCATGGCCCAGCCCGCGATGAGCAGGCTCAGTAATCCGCCGAAGAGCGCGCCCGCGCCGAAGGCGGCATACAGCAGGAAGTAGCCGAGCCAGTCGGCGTAATCGCCGCCGCTGATATGGCGTTCGATGCCCTGGCCCATCTTGACGAGGGTGCCGGTGACGTAACTGAGGGGGATCGAGACCTCGCCGTTCTTGACGAATGAGGTGTTGAGCGCGCCGACGCCGAAGGCTACGAACAGGATTGGGATGAGGTCGATATTGGTGGCGTTCGTCGCCCAGTAGAGGATACCGTCCAGCAGGGATGCCACGGCGAGACTGAGTGTGGTGAGCAGGGTCGGGCCGTGCGGATGACCGGACCAGTAGTGCCTGCGGCACCAGGAAGCCACCACTACGCCGGCGAGGAACGAGAGCATGAGCAGGGCCGCTGCGACGGCGATTTCGGGTTCGTCGTGGAAGTAGCCGAGCACGGCGCGCTCGGTATTGCCGGTCATGAACGTGACGAAGTAGCCCTCGGTATGCATGAATGCCGCGGCTCCGATGAGACCGGCCAGTGCGGCGAGCACCCATGACAGCCGTGCCTCGGCGTCGTAGAGCGCCCTTCGGCGCGCGAGATCGGGTTTCGTCACTGGTCAGGCTCCTCAGGGAATGACGAGTCAGTGATACCTGGTGATCCTGAGATTCTCCTGTCGCATCGCCGACGTTCCGGATAAGGATCGCGAGGTGTCGCTGGCTTGCTGGCGCGAGCAGGGCCTTGCTGGCGCGAGCAGGGCGATGATTGTCGGTTAGCGTGCACGAGTGAACTCTGTGTTCGACTATTTGCTGACCGAGGCGCTCGATTCGACACCGCTCGAATCGATCACCGATGCGTGGACGCAGCACCGGGCGGCCACCGAGCGGTTCGATACCACGATCGATATCGCGATCGCCGGTGGTTTCGGTGCGGACCGACTGGGTTTCGCATTCCTGTCCGGATATCAGCAGGCGCTGCGGGCGTTGCTGCCCGAACTCCCGGCCGATGAGCTGGTCGCGGTCTCCGCGACCGAGGCGGGCGGCGCGCATCCGTCGGCGATCACGACCCAGGTGACCGAGACCGACGGCGGCTGGCGGGTCAACGGCACCAAGACATTCACCACATTGGGGATACTCGCGCGGCGACTGTTGGTGATCGCCAGTGCGGGCACGGCGGCGGGCGGGCGCAATCTGCTGCGCGCCGTGCTCGTCGATGCGACACAGCCCGGCGTCAATGTGACGAATCTGCCCGGCGTACCGTTCGCACCCGAAATCCCGCACGCCTCGGTCACATTCACCGATGCCGCGGCCGAACCGCTGCCTGGCGACGGCTACTCGGACTACCTCAAACCGTTCCGCACCATCGAAGACGTCCATGTGCTCGCGGCCACCCTCGGCTGGCTGGTGCGGGTCGGGCGCGAGTCCGGCTGGCCGCGGGCGACGCTGCAGCGGTTACTCGCGGCGGTGGCGTTCGTGCGCGGCCTCGAGATGGATCGGCCGACCTCGCCCGGCGGTCATATCGCATTGGGCGGCGCGTACGAGTATTTCGAGCAGGTGCTGACGGAACTGGAGCCGCTGTGGGCTGAGGCCGATCCGGTCGTTCGCGAGCGGTGGGAGCGGGATCGTCGGTTGCTGGCGACCGCCGGAAAGGTACGGGCGCAACGATTGACGGCGGCCTGGCTATCGGTGGGCACGGCGGACGAACCGGCGGTGCCGACAGATAGCTGAGTGGGGCTGAGCTGCCCCGGAAATGGGGAGCGGGCCTCGGCGAAGGGGGGGAGTTAGCCGAGGCCCGCGTAAGGTCGGCCCGGGGGGGAGGGGCCGACGTGAACGATCCTACGCGATGATCCGGGTTTGTGTGTGCGTGGGGATCACCACTTTCCAAGATTTTTCGGGACGGCTCACCTGCGACAGCTGCGGACGCCGCCTGGATAGCCGGACCGGTGGGTTGACGGCCCGCTCGTCGATTCGATGACTGCTATCAAAAATGTTGGCGCGCAGTGTTTTACGGCCGGGATGGGAGCTCACTACGCGGTCGAGGTAAATGTGAAAACCATGCCGACCGGTTGCTGCGCGTCCGTAATCGCTGTGTGGGTTGAGCGGTTGCACGGCAGATTCGGTCGGATTTGTCGCGTGTCGTTCGGGCGCGGGCATGTCGGCCACGCGGATCCCGAGTAGCGGCCAGGTCCGAATCGGGTAGTGCGCTACGCGCGATCGGACCGGTACCCGGCGGGACGATCGAATCGGTCGCATCCCGAACCGGCACCCCCGAGCACCGCCTGGAAAGGGATGCGACCGTTTTGGTGTTCGGTCGCAACTCGGGCCCGTTCGATCGCTGAAAAGCCCAGGTGGACGAAAAATCACCGGAAATTGTCGGTGCCCAGGGCAATACTGACTCGAGTAATGAGCCACCTCGCCCGAGCGAGCGAACCTCAGGAGAAGCATGCCCGACGCAATCGTCGCCGAGGGTCTGGTCAAGCGATACGGCCAGTTGGTCGCCCTCGATGGACTCGACCTGGCGGTGCCCGAGGGTACCGTCACCGCATTGCTCGGACCCAACGGTGCGGGCAAGACCACCACGGTCCGGGTGTTCACCACCCTGCTCATTCCGGATGCCGGCCGCGCGACCGTCGCGGGTATCGACGTGCTGCGCAATCCACAGGCCCTGCGCTCGCGCATCGGCGCGTCCGGGCAATATGCCGCCGTCGACGAATATCTCACCGGATTCGAGAACCTGGAGATGGTCGGTCGGCTCTATCACATGGGCGTGCAGCGCAGTAAGGAGCGCGCGCGGGAATTGCTGGAGCGCTTCCGACTCAGTGATGCCGCCGACCGGCCGGTCAAGGGCTATTCGGGCGGTATGCGCCGACGGCTCGACCTGGCCGGTGCACTGGTGGCCAATCCACCGGTGCTCTTCCTGGACGAGCCGACCACCGGACTCGACCCGCGTGCGCGCCTCGACCTCTGGGATGTCATCGAGGAACTGGTGGCCGGCGGCACCACGCTCTTGCTCACCACGCAGTACATGGAGGAGGCCGATCGGCTGGCCGATGCCATCGCGGTGATCGACCACGGCAAGGTGATCGCCCGCGGCACCGCGGATGAACTCAAAACGCTGGTCGGCGGCGATCGCATCGAACTCACCGTCGACCATGCCGACAATCTCGCGACCGCCCAGCAGGCGCTCGAGGGTTTGGCGGACGGGGAGATCCATCTCGAACCCGGACTGCGCCGGATCACCGTTCCGGTCAGTGACGGATCGCAGGCGCTCGTCGATGCCATCGGCCGGCTGACCACACACAATGTGCAGATCCACGATGTCGGTTTGCGTCGTCCGTCACTGGACGACGTCTTCCTCACGCTCACCGGTCACGAGGCCGAGGAGTTGATCAACGGTAACGGCGATAAGCCTGCGGATCGGCTCGAAGTAACGGAAGGACGCAAGTGATGACCGCGGCCAGCGTGGACACCAGAATTCGCATGCCACTCGGCGAACGCCTCGTCATCGTCTGCACCGACAGTGTGACCATCGCGAAGCGCAATGTCATCAAGATCAAGCGTGTACCCGACGTGCTGATCTTCTCGACGCTGTCGCCGATCATGTTCGTGCTGCTGTTCGCCTATATCTTCGGCTCGGCGATCGAGGTGCCCGGCATGTCGGGCGGCTACCGGGAGTTCCTTATCGCGGGCATCTTCGCGCAGTCGGTGGTCTTCGGCGCGACGTTCACCGGATTGGGCCTGGCCGAGGATATGCAGAAGGGCATTATCGACCGGTTCCGCTCGCTCCCGATGGCGCCGTCGGCCGTGCTGGTCGGGCGCACCATCAGCGATGTGGTGATCAATGTGGTCAGCCTGGTGGTGATGTCGGTGACCGGTTATGTCGTCGGCTGGCGGATTCGCGGATCCTTGCTCGACGCGGTGCTGGCCTATGTGCTGTTGCTGCTGTTCGCGTACGCGATCTCCTGGATCATGGCCGTGGTCGGCCTGCTGGTTCGCGCGCCCGAGGTGTTCAACAACGCCAGCTTCATGGTGATCTTCCCGCTGACGTTCCTGGCCAATACCTTCGTGCCGCTAGAGAATCTGCCGACGGCGCTGCGGGTATTCGCCGAGTGGAATCCGGTCTCAGCGGTCACCCAGGCGACCCGCGATCTGTTCGGCAATACCAGTCCGATGGCGCCGAAGTCGGACGCCTGGTCCATGCAGCATCCGGTGGCGACCACGCTGGCGTGGGTGGTGATCATCCTCGCGCTGTTCATCCCGCTCGCGCTGCGGCAGTACAAGCGCACCGTCAGCCGCTGACCGGGTGCGAGCTCTCGGTCGTCAGCGACCGTTGTCCGCGCCGGCACCTGCCAATGGGTTCGGCGCGGAGCCATTGCGGGAGTAACCGATTCGCGGCGGCGCCGGCGCCGGTTCCGGCGGTTGGGGGCGCTTGCTGCGAACCAACCAGGCCACGCCACCGGCCAGCGCGACGACGACCGCGGCGATCAGTCGGTTACGAGAACGTGCGGAGGTGAGTAGGCGCCCCAAGGTCATTCGACAACTGTGGCACATGACGGCGCATCGCGCAGTAGGGCCAGAATCATGTGATCCCTGCGTGCCTAGGGACCGGTGTGGCGAACATCGATGTCTCGCTGACTAGCATGACGGGGTGACCTCACCGAATCAGACCGCCGTGGCCACGTTGCACACCAACCACGGCGACATCAAGATCTCGCTCTTCGGTAACCACGCCCCGAAGACGGTGCGGAACTTCGTCGGCCTGGCCGATGGATCGGCACCGTACACGACGGAGAACGCCAGCGGCGGCACCTCCGGCCCGTTCTACGACGGCGTGAGTTTCCACCGGGTGATCGACGGGTTCATGATTCAAGGTGGTGACCCAACCGGCACCGGACGCGGTGGACCCGGCTACGAATTCGGCGACGAATTCCATCCGGAGCTGCGCTTCGATCGCGGCTACCTGCTGGCGATGGCGAATGCGGGACCGGGCACCAATGGTTCGCAGTTCTTCGTCACCGTCGGCGCGCAGCCGCATCTGAACCGCAAGCACACCATCTTCGGGGAGGTCGTCGACCCCGATTCGCGCAAGGTCGTGGATGCCATCGCGACCACGCCGACCGATCGCAACGACCGTCCCAAGGAAGCCGTCACCATCTCCAAGATCACTATCGAATAATCCGATGAATGCTCAACCGCCCGCACCGACGTGCGTCCGCCACCCCAATCGTCCTACGGGCCTGGCCTGCACTCGGTGCGGGCGACCGGCCTGTCCGGAATGTCTGCGACCCGCGGCAGTCGGACAGCACTGTGTCGACTGCGTCCGTCAGGCGCAGCGTGAGGTCCGGCCGGTGCGCACCGTCGCCGGTGCGCAGACCGAGCGGACCCCGATTCCGTACGTCACCTATGTGCTGATCGCGCTGAACACGATTGTCTTCGCGGTCACCGCGGGTCAATCGAAGAGTCTGGTGGAGAACACCGGGCATTCCGCGCTCTACATCGACTGGGTGCTGTATCCACCCGCGGTGGCGCACGGCCAGTACGTGCGGCTGATCGGCTCCGGCTTCCTGCACTACGGTCCGATCCACCTGCTGCTCAATATGTTCGCGCTGTATGTGGTCGGCCGCAGTATCGAGCCGGTGCTCGGACGGGCGCGCTATCTGGTGGTCTACCTGGTGGCACTGCTCGGCGGTTCGGCCGCGGTGATGGTTTTCGCCAGGGACAGCCTCACCGCGGGCGCATCGTGTGCGGTCTACGGACTGTTCGGCGCGATCACGGTGGTCCTGATCCGGGTGCGGCAGAATCCGAATCAGATGTTGATCCTCATCGGCATCAATGTCTTCATCAGCTTCTCGCTGCCCGGTATCTCGTTGGCCGGACACCTCGGCGGACTCGCCGCGGGCACTCTTGCCGCACTCGGCATTCTGTTCCTGCCGGAGTGGCTGCGCGCGAAAACACAAGAGAACGCACGACTGATCGGTTGGGCCGCAGTCGCCGCCGTTGCCGTGGCGGCACTCGCCGTCATCGTGGCCGCGGCGATATCGCTGCGGTAAATGCTTCACGTGAAACGTTGCTGCCGCGCACGTTCGGCGCGCGGCTATTGCGCCAATCCGTGTGCGACGAGGGTTTCGAAGACCTCGTCCGGACTGGTGCCGAGGTCCCAGCGGCCGAAGATCAGCAGGCGTTCATCGCCGTGGTGCTCGACGTCGATTTCGAGCATGGGATTTTTGCGGCCGAGGCGGCGATAGCCGACGACCCGGGCCCGCATGATCTGATCGCGAGTGTATTCGGTCGGTCCGGTGAGAGTGCGAACCACCAGCCGTGGCTGTGGATCGGCGGTAATGCTCAGGCGCGGGCGCTGTCGGAATCCGAGTCCGGCCAAGGCCAGCAGGCCGACCGCCGCCAATCCGATCAGCAGTCGACTCGGGCCGTCCTTCGCGAGGATGGCGGCACCGGCCAGCACCACGCCGCCGATGGTGACCGCGATGAGCCCGGCCATCGGTGTGGTCCAGGTGGTGCGTGGTTCGGGGAGCGGATCAGGCGAATCGGATTCGGGATCCACGTGTCACTTTCCCCAATCGTTCCTCGAGTTGTCCACATGGTTATCCACAGGTGTGCATGAATGACACGTCTGTAATCCCGGCGTTATGCGGATCAACGCCACCGCATCGTCATGATCAGGCCGATAACCATGAGACCGAAGCCGATCAGGAAGTTCCACGCCCCGAGATCCGCCATCCAGGTAATGCGGTCATTGGCGAGGTAGTAGACGAGCAGCCAGACCAGCCCGGCCAGCATGAAGCCGAGCATGATCACGACGTACCAGACCGGGGACGGTCCCGCCTTCACCTTGACCGGTGTGCGGCTGGCGGGATTGATCGTGTAGTCGGTCTTCTTACGGACCTTCGACTTGGGCATGTCGTCCTCGTGTTCGGCGTTCGGGTCGGATACCGGCGGGGAGATTCGGTTGAATTATGGCCGAGCTCGCGCACCACAGAACCCGATCCGGCGGGGGCCGAGACGGTCCGGGTGAGGGCTCAGGTCCCCTCCGGTCTGCCTCTAGGCTATCCCAACTGGTAATGCGCGCGACGGTCCGCCGGGTCGCCACGTAATCTCGTCAGCATGCGTGTACTGGTCGTCGACAACTACGACAGCTTCGTGTTCAACCTGGTGCAGTACCTCGGCCAGTTGGGTGCCGAGGCCGTGGTCTGGCGCAATGACGACCCGCAGTTGGCCGATCTGGATGCGGTTGTCACCGAATACGACGGCATTCTGATCAGCCCCGGTCCGGGCACCCCGGATCGGGCGGGCGCGAGCATCGATCTGGTGCACGCCTGCGCGCGGCACGGCATTCCGCTGCTCGGGGTATGCCTCGGCCATCAGGCCATCGGAGAGGCGTTCGGCGCCACCGTGACTCGCGCACCGGAGCTGCTGCACGGCAAGACCAGCTCGGTCTTCCACCTCGGCGTGGGTGTGCTGGGCGGTCTGCCCGATCCGTTCACCGCGACTCGATACCACTCGCTCACCGTTCTCGAGAACACCCTGCCCGCCGATATCGAGGTGATCGGCCGGACCGAATCCGAGATCGTGATGGCCATGCGGCACCGCACGCTGCCGATTCACGGCGTGCAGTTCCATCCCGAATCGGTGCTGACCCAGGGCGGGCATCGGATGTTGGCGAACTGGCTGGAGGTATGCGGCGAGCGTCCGTCCGAGGGGCTGGTGGAGATGCTGGAGGCGGAGGTCGCGGCACTGGTGACTCAGTGACGCGACGGCCCTATGTGCTGCTGTCCGTCGCGGTCAGTGTCGACGGATACATCGACGATGCGACCCCGGAGCGGCTGAAGCTGTCCAATGACGCGGATTTCGATCGGGTAGATCAGGTACGGGCGGAGTCCGATGCGATCCTGATCGGCGCCGAGACGCTGCGGCGCGATAATCCGCGATTGCTGGTCAACAGTGCCGACCGGCGGGCCGCGCGCGTCGCGGCCGGAAGACCGGAGTATCCGTTGAAGATTGCCGTGAGCGCACGCGGTGATCTGGATCCGGAGCTGCGTTTCTGGCACCACGGCGGTGACAAACTCGTCTACACCACAGATGCCGGTGCGTCGAAGCTCGATGATCGGTTGGCGGGTCTGGCGGAGGTGGTCCGGCTCGGTGTCGATATCGACCTCGGTGCGTTGCTCGACGATCTCGGCCGCCGCGGCATCGCCCGGCTGATGGTAGAGGGCGGCACCCGCATCCTCACGCGGTTTCTCGCAGCGGATCTGGCCGACGAATTGCAGATGGCGGTCGCGCCGATCGTCGTCGGACATGCCGCGGCGCCGCGCTTTCTCGGCCCCGCGAGCTACCCGGCCCGCCGAATGCACCTGGCTGATGTCACTCGGATCGGCGATGTCGCATTGCTGCGCTACCTGCCGCGCGAGTCCGAGGAGCAGACCGATATCCAATTCATGCGCCGGGCAATCGAACTGGCACGGCTGTGCCCGCCCAGCTCGACCGCGTTCTCCGTCGGCGCGGTAATCGTGGCCGACGGCGTCGAGATCTCGACCGGCTACTCGCGCGAGACCGACGAGAAGGTCCATGCCGAGGAGGCCGCGCTCGACAAGCTCGACGCGGACGATCCCCGGTTGGCGCGGGCGACGATTTACAGCACCCTGGAACCGTGTTCGCAGCGCGCCACCGCGGCCCGGCTGCCGTGCACCGACCGGATTCTGCGGGCCGGGATTGCACGCGTCGTCATCGCCTGGCGGGAACCGACGACCTTCGTAACCAATTGTGTCGGGGTGGAGCAGTTGCGCCAGCACGGCGTCGAGGTGGTCGAATTGACGGAGCTGGCCGAGGAGGCGATGTCGATGAATCGCCACCTGAATCTTTCCTGATCGGTCAGGGCCTGCCGTAGACCGCGGTGACGAATTCGCTGAGCTGGTTGTCGTCGAGGTGGCGTGCCAGGTCGGCCTCGCTGATCATCCCGACCAGCCGCTTGGCATCGATCACCGGCATCCGCTTGATCCGGTGACTTTCCATCGCATCGAGCACCTCTTCGACATCCGCATCGGTGGCGATCCACCGCGGCGTCGCGTCGCAGAGGTCTTCGGCACGCGTAGTGGCCGGGGATCGCCCCTGGGCAATGCATTTGACCACAATGTCGCGGTCGGTGATGATCCCGCACATCCGCTCGTTGTGGTCGGCGATGACCAGCGCGCCGACGCCGAGTTCGGCCATCACCCGCGAAGCCTTCCCGACGGTATCGTCCTTGGAAATCCACTGGGCCCCGGGTTTCATGATGTCCCTGGCAGTGGTCATGGGGCTGTCTCCTGTTCCACGGTGGGTTGGGATGAGCAGCCCCATTCTCGCGCCGATCGGACCGTGCGGTCCGCCGCTCCGCGTATTCAGACCCCTGACCTGGGCTCCGCTATTACGGCGGACCGAGGACGTAAGTGGTGATCGATACCGTTCCGTTCTTCCCGATCGCCGACCCGGCCGCAGGCTGTTGGCTGACGACCCGACCGACGCTGTTCGTATCGAAGGTGCCCTGGGTGGATTGGCTGATCTGTGCCGATGTGCCGGTCCAGCCTGCCTGCCGCAGCTTGTCCACCGCCTGCGCCGTGGTGAGGCCGATCAGGCTCGGCATGACGATGTCGCCGCTGGAAACCTGCACGGTGACTGTGGACCCCTTGTCCGCGGTGCTGCCACCCGACGGGGTGGTCGCGATGACCTCGCCCTTGGGCTTCGAGGACGGCACATCCTGGATGGTGATCTTGAATCCGGAGCTGTCCACCAGATTCGGCTGCGCGACGCTGATGTCCTGACCGACCACATTCGGCACCCGGATCTGCTCCGGTCCGGAGCCGAGGATCACGACGATGGCCCGGTCGACATCGACGCGCGAACCCGCCGACGGATCGGTGCCGATCACCTTGTCCGTCTCCTGCGCACTCGAAGGCTTGCGCTGCACATTCGGATCCATCCGCAACCCGCTCGCGTTCAGCTGTTGCTCGGCCTGCTCCTGCGTCATGCCGTCGAGGCGAGGAATCTGCACCTGCGCCGGTCCGGCAGAGACCTGCACGGTGATCGTGCTGCCCTTGTCGACCCGGGAACCGCCGAGCGGCTGGGTGGAGATGACATTGCCGGTGGCGACCTTGTTATCCGGCTTCTGCTGGATGGCCACCGTGAAGCCGAGCTTCTGCAGCGAATCCTGGGCCTGTTGCGCGGATTTGTTCGAAAGGTCGGGTATGGCGATCTGATCCGGGCGCGCGCCCGGCCCGATCAATACCCAGAACAGGGCGAACGCCACGATTACCGCCGCGGCGGCGCCGAGCGCGATATAGAGATTGCGTCGCGGACTCGCCGGTTCCGCGGGTTCCTGCTCAGCGGTGTCGTCATTGCGTTCGACGGTGCGGAAGCTGCGCGGCGCCGGTTCGTTCGAGCCGAGGATGGTGGTGCGGTCCTCGTCGGTCATCACCATCGGCGCGCTCGGCTTCTGGCCGCCGAGCACCCGGATCAGATCGGCACGCATCTCGGCGGCCGACTGGTACCGGTTGGCCGGATTCTTGCTCATCGCCTTGAGCACCACGGAATCCAATTCGCGCGGCACCCCGGTGTGTACATGCGACGGCAGCCGCGGATCCTCCCGGACGTGCTGGTAGGCGACGGCGATCGGCGAGTCACCGGTGAAAGGCGGCTCGCCGGTGAGGATTTCGAACAGCACACAGCCGACGGAATACACATCCGAGCGGGCGTCGACGGTCTCACCGCGCGCCTGCTCGGGCGAAAGATATTGCGCGGTACCGATAACGGCCGCGGTCTGGGTCATCGGGTTGGAGCTGTCGGCGAGTGCGCGCGCGATGCCGAAGTCCATCACCTTCACCGCACCGGCCCGGTTGATCATGATGTTGGCGGGCTTCATATCGCGATGCACGATTCCGGCCTTATGGCTGAAATCCAGTGCGGCGCAGACGTCGGCGACGACCTCCATGGCCCGGCGCGGTGGTATCGGACCCTTACCGCGCACGATGTCACGCAGCGTCTCACCGTCGACGTACTCCATCACGATGTACGGCAGCGGTCCGCCGTCCACCTCCGCCTCACCGGTGTCGTAGACCGCGACGATGGCCGGATGGTTCAGTGCGGCGGCGTTCTGCGCCTCGCGCTTGAAGCGCAGATAGAACGTCGGGTCGCGGGCCAGATCGGCACGCAACACCTTGATCGCGACATCTCGGCTGAGCCGTAGATCCCGCGCCTTGTGGACTTCGGACATGCCGCCGAACCCGATGATCTCACCCAGCTCGTAGCGGGAGGAGAGATTCTTCGGGGTCGTCATGGTTGTCCTTGCGGAGTAGCAGCGCCTGGAGTGGCCGAGGGTCCTCGGGCACCGGGACTATCCGGAAATGGTAAATCGAGCGTAGGGAACCACGAGCTTCTTGTGGTGGTCGACGGACTCGTTGTCTTCGACGACTTCGTCGTGGTCGGCGCTGTGGTGGTCGGTGTTGTGGTCGGCGGCTGCGTCGTCGTCGTGGGTTCCGCGGTCGGCGGCGGTGGCGGAGCCGGTCTGGTCGTGGTGATGACGGTCGTCGGCGGCTCGGTTGTCGTGGTCGGCGGTGTGGTGACCGGTGGTGGCGGCGCGACTTTCGACGTGCTGGTGGCAGGGCGCACGGTATCCGGATTGGTATCGCCGCCGAACAGCAGCCACAGCACCAGACCGACGAGCAGCACCGCGCCGACCGCGACGGCAGCGCCGACCTTCTGGCCGGTGGTAAACCTCGAGGTCTCCGGATCGGGCCCGGGATTGGTGCGCGTGGCGCCGGAGCTCATCACAGTCCTGGGCGCGGGCGTTTGTCTGGTCGAAGCAGCGCCCCCTACCCCCATCGGGGTGGCCGGGGTGTTGTACCGGACCGTCGGGCCATCGTGGTCATGCGACGGCAGAATCACGGTCGGACCTGGCGGCAGCACCCGGGTCGCACCGGTCGCCGTCGGTGTGCCGGTGGCGATCGGCGGTGGTGGGCGGCGTCCGGCGCGCACGGCGGCAACGGCATCGGCGAATTCGCCGCCGCTGGCATAGCGCAGGGCCGGATCCTTGCCCATGGTGATCTCGATCAGCTCGCGCACATTGGGCGGCAGATCCGACGGCATCGGCGGCGGGGCCTCGCGCACATGTTTCATCGCGACGGTGATCGCACCATCACCGGTGAACGGCCGCTGCCCGGCCAGCGCCTCGTAGCCGACCACACCGAGTGCGTACACATCACTGGCCGAGGTCGCGTCCTCGCCGACCGCCTGCTCGGGCGCGATGTACTGGGCGGTGCCCATCACCATGCCGGTCTTGGTCACCGGGGAGGCGTCGACCGCCTTGGCGATGCCGAAGTCGGTGATCTTCACCTGACCGGTCGGCGTGACGAGGATATTGCCCGGCTTAACGTCACGGTGCACGACGCCCGCGGCGTGCGCCACCTCGAGTGCGCGACCGGTCTGCTCCAGCATGTCCAGACCCTGGACCACCGAAAGTCGGCCCAGCCGGTTCAGCACCGTATTGAGCGGTTCGCCCTGCACCAATTCCATGACCAGATAGGCGGTTTCCCCGCCGCTGGGATCCATGGTTTCGCCGTAGTCGTAGATTCCGGCGATACCCGGGTGATTCAGCTGGGCCGTGGTCTTGGCCTCACTGCGGAACCGATGCCGGAAGGTCGGGTCGGCGGAGAACTCGGATTTGAGCACCTTCACCGCAACCCGGCGGTCCAGCCGGGTGTCGAGTGCCTCCCATACCTGACCCATACCGCCCGTGGCGATCAGGCGTTGCAGCCGATATCGGTCGGCGATCATCGCGCCGTTGTTCAGCATCCCGGCCCCCGTACATCCACTCGCACGTTCATATCCCTCAGCGCCCTCGCAAACCGGCGTCCAACACCGCGCGGGCAATCGGCGCGGCCACCGAGCCACCGGTCGCGGCCAACGCCCGGTCGCCGCCGTTCTCCACGATCACCGCGATGGCGATCTTGGGGTTCTGGGCGGGCGCGAAGGCGATGTACCAGGCGTGTGGTGGCGTATTGCGCGGATTGCTTCCGTGTTCGGCGGTTCCGGTCTTAGAGGCGATTTGGTACCGGGTCTGGCCGTGTCCGACGGTGTTGTCCTCCGACGCGATCATCAGGTTGGTCAGCGTCGACGCTACCTGGGCGCTGACAGCTTGGCCGACCGAGACCGGTTTATTTTTCGAGAGCTCGCTCAGATCGGGTCCCTGCAGTTGGTCGACCAGGTACGGCTCCATGCGGACGCCGCCGTTCGCGATGGTCGCGGCGATGACCGCATTGTCCAGTGGGGTGAGTGCGACATCGCGCTGGCCGATGCTGCTCTGGGCCAGCGCGCCATTGTCCGGAATCGTACCGACGGTGCTCTCCGCGACCGGAATCGGGATGCCGCGGTGCGCGCCGATGCCGAATGCGGCGGCCTCGTCCTTGAGGTTGGAGGAGCCGACCTTGAGTCCGAGTTCGACGAATGCGGTATTGCAGGATCTGCGGAACGCCTCGGTGAGCGTCGCGGTGGGCCCGCTGCCGCAGGTGGTGCCGTTGTAGTTCTCCAGCGTCGTGGTTGTCCCCGGCAATGTGATGTTCGGCGCGGCGGTGAACTGGTCGTCCGGGTTTGCGGTGCCGTTGGCCAACGCGGCGGCGGTGAGGACCACCTTGAAGGTGGAGCCCGGCGGATAGGTCTGCGACACAGCACGATTCAACATGGGTTGGCGCTGGTCCGCACTCAGCTCTTCCCAAGACTTGGTGCCCTGGGCGCCATCGTGCCCGGACAACAGGTTCGGGTCGTAGCTGGGGGTGGACACCATGGTGAGAATCTTGCCGGTACTCGGCTCGATCGCCACCACCGAACCGGTGTAGCCCTTGGCGGTCAACTGTTCGTAGGCGGTCTGCTGCATCACCGGGTCCAGCGTGGTGAGCACATTGCCGCCGCGCGGATCACGACCGGAGATCATATCGATCAGGCGGCGTCCGAACAGCGCATTGTCCGAACCGTTCAGCACCGTATCCTCGGCGCGCTCCAGACCCGTGCTGCCGTACTGCATCGAGTAGAAGCCGGTGGCCGGTGCGTACGCTTCCGGGTCGGTGGGGTAGGTGCGCAGGTACTTGTAACGGTCGTCGGTGGCGACCGAACTGGCCAGTACCGTACCGCCCGCGGAGATCTGCCCGCGCTGGCGGGCGTATTCGTCGAGCAGCACGCGTGAGTTGCGTGGATCGGTGCGGTAGTCGTCGGCCTTGATCACCTGCACATAGGTGGCATTGAGCAGCAGCGCGACGATCATGAGCATCACCGCGACCGCGACCCGTCGTAGCGGCGTGTTCATTCCTGCGGCCTCGCTTCCGGTTTGCGCAGAAGCTCGGTGGTCGCATCCGCGATCGGGGCCACCGGATCCTTCTTGCGCACCGGCGCCGGGGCACGTGCCGCGTCGGAGACCTTGATCAACAGTGCCAGTAGGGCGTAGTTGGCCAGCAGCGACGAACCGCCGTAGGACATGAACGGCGTGGTGAGACCGGTCAGCGGAATCAGTTTGGTGACACCGCCGACCACCACGAACAGCTGGATGGCGATGGTGAACGACAACCCGGCGGCCAGCAGTTTGCCGAAGCTGTCACGCACGGCCAGTGCGGTCCGCAGACCGCGCACCACGAACACCAGGAACAGCAGCAGCACCGCGGCAAGTCCGAACAGGCCGAGTTCCTCGCCGATGGTGGTGATGATGAAGTCGGTCTTGGCGAAGGGCACCTGCGATGGCCGTCCGCTGCCCAGGCCGGTGCCCGCCAATCCGCCGGTGGCCAGGCCGAACAGCGACTGCGAGATCTGGTAGCCGGTGTTGTTGTAATCCGCGAACGGGTGCAACCAGGTCTGGGTGCGCACGCGCACATGACTGAAGGCCTGGTAGGCGAAGAAGAATCCGATGCACAGCAGTGCGCCGCCGATGACGAGCCAGCCGACCCGTTCGGTCGCGATATAGAGCATCACCAGCACCGTGCTGAAGATCAACAGTGAAGTGCCGAGGTCCTTTTCGAAGACCAGCACGCCGATGCAGACGATCCAGACCACCAGAATCGGGCCGAGGTCGCGGGCGCGCGGGAACTCCATGCCGAGGAAATGCCGACCGGCCGCGGTGAACAGATCGCGCTTGGCGACCAGCACCGAGGCGAAGAAGATGATCAGCAGGATCTTTGCGAATTCACCCGGCTGCACGCTCAATCCGGGCAGTCTGATCCAGATCTTGGAGCCGTTGGTCTCCGAATACGCCCCGGGCAGCAATGCCGGAATCGCCAGCGCGACAAGGCCTACCAGGCCCAGGGTATAGCTGTATTTGGCCAGCGTGCGGTAATCGTTCAGCACGACCAGGATCGCGATGAAGATGATCATCCCCAGACCGGTCCACAGGATCTGTTGATTGGCGTCGGGGGAGGGGATGGGCCAGGAATTGTAGGCGGCGGTCTGCGCATCGGCGAGATCGAGCCGATGGATCAGCACCAAGCCGAGTCCGTTGAGCAGCGCGGCGATCGGTAAGAGCAGCGGATCGGCGAACGGTGCGAAGCGCCGCACCGCGAGATGCGCCACCGCGAAGAGGGCCAGATAGGCGAGACCGTACTTGGCGATATCCCAGGTGACCGATTGTTCCTGACTCGCCTCGACAAGGAACAGCGAAACGGTGACGATGCCCGTCGCACCGGCGAGCAAGATGAGTTCGGCATTGCGCTTCGTCGACGGCGGCGGCGCTGGCGCGAATCCGCCGGGGGGACTGGGAAAGGCCCCAGCGGACGGTGGTGCCGGAGCGGACATCAGTCCGTCACCCGGCAAGGCTCCCCCGCCGTCTGGGGGTTCGGCGACGCCGTCGCCGTCGGGGTCTTGGCGTCGGGGCTCTTGGTCTCGGCCGGCTGCGGTTCGGGCGCGGGCGCCCGGTTCTCGGTGGTCGGCGCGACCGTGGTCGGCGCGGATGCACCGGGCTGCGTCGGCGGTTCGCTGGGCGGCACGACGCCGGGCTGCGGCACCGGCTCCTTGGACGGGCAGGCACGCAGCAGTTCGTTGCGCGCCAGCATCTGCATCTGCTTGCGCGCCTCGTCCAGCGAACCCGGCGGCAGTCCCTTGTCGACCTGGTCGTGTCCGGTCTGCTTGAGATCGGAAACCTTGAGCACCTTGCATTTCGCCGGCAGACTCTCGCCCGGCTGCAGCAGGGTGAGGGAGCCGGTCGGGTCGACACAGGCGATCGTTTCGACCTCGTGGATCGAGTAACCCAGCACCGAACCCGGCAGGCCACGCATGATGACGACCTGGTCGTTATCCGCGCCGACGTAGTAGTTGCTGCGAATCATGTTGTAGCCGACCAGCAGTCCGATTGCCGCGGCCAGCACCAGGGCGGCGGCGAGTAGAATCCAGCGCAGCTTATGCGATTTGCCCTGCGGCGGCGTCTGCGGTGTGGCGGCGGCCCTGCGCGGTTCGGCCCGCGGTGGACGCATCGCGGCGGCCCGCCCGGCGGCGGTATTGGGCGGTGGGGTGTCCTCGTCCTGACCTGATGCCGCGCCCGCGACGATCGGATGGCTCTGCCCGTAGTCCAGATCTATGACATCGGCGACGACCACAGTGACGTTATCCGGACCGCCGCTGCGCAAGGCGAGTTCGATGAGCCGGTCGGCACATTCGTCGGTGCTGCCCTCGCGCATGGTGTTGGCGATGGTCTCATCGCTGACCACATCGGACAGACCGTCGGAGCACAGCAGATAGCGATCACCGGCGCGGGCTTCGCGCATGATCAGCGTCGGCTCGATCTCGTTGCCGGTCAGGGCGCGCATGATCAGCGAACGTTGCGGATGGGTGTGCGCCTGCTCGGGGGTGATCCGGCCCTCGTCGACCAGCGACTGGACGAAGGTGTCGTCGCGGGTGATCTGGGCCAGCTCGCCGCCGCGCAGCAGATACGCGCGCGAGTCGCCGATGTGGACCAGGCCGAGTTTTTTGCCCGCGAACAGGATTGCGGTGAGCGTGGTGCCCATGCCGTCCAGTTCGGGCTCTTCCTCGACGTGATCGGCAATGGCGGCATTGCCCTCGTGGACGGCGGTATTGAGCTTGCCGAGCAGATCGTCGCCTGGTTCGTCGTCGTCGAGGTGGGCGAGCGCGGCGATCATCAACTGCGACGCCACCTCGCCGGCGGCGTGGCCGCCCATACCGTCGGCTAGTGCGAGCAGCCGTGCGCCCGCATAGACGGAGTCCTCGTTGTTGCCTCGGACAAGACCGCGGTCGCTACGCGCTGCGTAGCGGAGAACAAGTGTCACGATCGCAGCTCGATCACTGTTTTGCCGACACGGACGGGGGTGCCGAGTGGAACTCGGACTGCGGTGGTGACTTTCGCGCGGTCGAGGTAGGTGCCGTTCGTCGAGCCGAGGTCTTCGACGTACCAGTCGTCACCGCGCGGCGAGAGCCGCGCATGTCTGGTCGAGGCGTAATCATCGGTGAGTACCAGCGTTGAGTCGTCCGCACGTCCGATCAGCACCGGTTGGGTGCCGAGCGAGATGCGAGTGCCGGCGAGTGAACCTTGAGTCACCACAAGAAATTTGGCGCCCTTCTGGCCTCGGCTGAAAGACGGCAGCACCGCGGAACCGCGTGCGGCCCTGGGCTGGATCCGGATGCCGGATGCCGCGTAGATGTCGCTGCGCAGGGTGCGCAATACCGCCCACACGAATAACCACAGCAGCAGCAGGAACCCCGCACGGGTCAATTGCAGGATCAGTCCCTGCACGGCGCTCCACCTCCTGTTCGACCGTGTATCGGTGCCCGTAGGTGCGAGTTCGCCCCCACCGGCTTGCTGGTTTCGCGAGCCCCGGTCCTGGCGACGCGCGTGTGTTGGCAGCATCATAGGGCCGTGGGTCGAGTTCGATCACGATACGGCGGCAGAATCCCTGTACGCCATGTCGTGACCTGCACCGCGAGCTTACGGGATCAGACGATACGGATCAGGATCTCGGAGTGCCCGGCGCGGATAACATCGCCGTCGGCCAGCTGCCAGTCCTGAACCGGGGAGCCGTTGACGAGCGTGCCGTTGGTCGAACCCAGGTCCGAGAGCATCGCGGTCTGCCCGTCCCAGCGGACTTCGATGTGCCTGCGCGAAACTCCGGTATCCGGCAGCCGGAAGTGCGCGTCCTGACCGCGGCCGATGATGTTGCTGCCCTCGCGGAGCTGGTAGGTGCGGCCGCTGCCGTCGTCGAGCTGCAGCGTCGCGGAGTAGCCCGAACCGGCTTGTGCGCCACCGCCATACGCGGGCGCGGGGGCCTGGTAGCCGCCGCCCTGCGCGCCGTAGCCGGGCTGTTGCGAGTAGGCCTGACCATAGCCGCCCGGCTCCTCGGGCGCGGCGTAGCCCGGCTCGCCGTAACCCGGTTCCGCGTAGCCCTGTTCGCCGTAGCCGGCCTGCGCGTAGCCCTGCTGGCCGTAACCCGGCTGCTGACCGTAACCGCCCTGTTCGGCGTAGCCCTGTTCGCCGTAGCCGGCCTGTCCGTAGCCTTGCTGGCCATAACCCTGTTCGGCGTAGCCCTGTTCGCCGTAGCCGGCCTGTCCGTAGCCTTGCTGGCCATAGTCCTGTTCGGCGTAGCCACCCTGCTGCTGGCCGTAGCCGCCGCGCTCGCCGTAGCCCTGGCCGTACCCCGGCTCCTGATAGGCCTGCTGGCCGTAGCCCTGGCCACCCTGTTGGTAGTCGTAGCCGTTCTGGTAGTCGCCATAACCCTGTTGCGCGTCCGGCGCCTGGTAATCGGAGCCACCGCCGTAGGGCGCCCCGCCCCGGCCGTAGTCTTCGCGGTACGCACCGTTCGGCGGCCCGGACCGGCCCGCAGGCGGCGGTGCGTACCCGCGGCTGCGTGGATCGGACTCCGCGGGCTCACGGCTTGGGTCGTAGCCTGAGTTCTGCGTCATGGGGCCAGCTCCTGGTTGCGGGTGTGCAGGTCGTTGTGGCGTGGGTTCGGGGCTGCGAGCCGGGGTGGCTCTGCGGCCGATGTCGGGATCGACCCGACCGCTCGCCCTGAACTGTCCGGTGTGCAGCGTAGGTGATGCCTCGAATGCCACGTGTACTTCGCCGTAGGTCTGCCAGCCTTGCTCGCGGATGTAGTCCTGAAGGTGTTTGGCGAATGCGCGGGTGGTGAGGTCGTGGTCGGCGGCGAGTTGTTGGTGATCAGAGGTGTTGATGGTGATCACATAACTGTTGGGCGCCAACAGATGTCCGCCACCCAGATCCTGGATACTGTCGGCGGCCTCCTGCTTGAGTGCCGCTTCCACCTCCTGGGGAACGACACTGCCCCCGAAGGCTCTGGCGAACACGTCACCGACGGCGCCTTGCAGGCGACGCTCGAATCGAGAAACGATGCCCATCTCGGCCTCCCTTCGGTGAGCGTCTGTGTTGATTCATAACAACGACACGCGGATATGGCGTGTCGCGTATCGACCACGTTCATTGCATGATATCCACGATCGTCCACACCTGTAACTCCTGGAAGCCAGCCGGGGTTCCCGTGCCGGTCCGGACCGGCACCCAGTGCCGTCAACAGGCGATTTCGTGTCTCGCTGACCCGCGTGATACTGTCTCTCAGTCGCTCGGGCGAGTGGCGGAATGGCAGACGCGCTGGCTTCAGGTGCCAGTGTCCTTCGGGACGTGGGGGTTCAAGTCCCCCTTCGCCCACAGATATGCGGAAAGCCGCGGATCAGAGAATTTCTCCGGTCTGCGGCTTTTGTCGTCTGCGGGGTTCTGTCTGCATTTCCTTGTGCGGCAGTGGTTTTGACGTATCAGGCCCCATTCGGTTCCGGCGCGGCGGCCGATCCTGACCTCCCTGTCGGCGTGTTGGTCGAAACCGAGTGGGTATGCGCCCACTGTGGCCGAGTGGTCCCACTCGGCCGAGTCGCGCTAGGAGGTTGTCGTGACCAGTGACATGCAACATGCCAAGCGTCCGGTCAGCGCGATGCTGGCCGGTCCGTACGGACACCCGTTCCATCCGATCCTGGTCACCGTGCCGATCGGGGCATGGGTGGCGAGTCTGGTATTCGATATCGCTTCGCATGTGGCGGGTGACCCGCAGGCCCTCGCCCGTGGCTCGGCGTGGCTCCTCGCGGTCGGTGTGCTCGGTGCGCTGGTCGCGGCCGTGATCGGTCTGCTGGATCTGCTCGCGATCCCGACCGGCACTACGGCGTTTCGCACCGGCCTAGTCCACATGAGTCTGAATTTGATAGTGACGGTCACCTTCGCCCTCGACTTCTGGTGGCGGCAGTCCGGTCGCGGACCGGATGGCGCCGTGCCGATCGGTCAGTTGGTGTTGTCGATCATTGCCCTCGCCGTCCTCGGCGTCTCGGGTTTTCTCGGTGGCAAGCTCGCCTACCACTACGGCGTCCGGGTGGCCGACGAAACGACTCAGGCCGCCGGCTACCGACACTCGGTCCCGTCCACCGGCGTCGACTCGCTCGAATAACTGATCCCACATAGGCAAATGCCGTAAGTTTGCCGGAATTCTTTCGGCTGACCGTTTCCGAATCCGGGGAGGCGCGTCGATGGTGTGCGTGGACGCCACGGTAGAGCCGAGATATCCACTGTCGAAGGCGCAATAGGGCTGGTAGCTGGCACAGCGGCGGCATCCCGGCGTGCCGGTTACCGTCGCGAAGTATCTCGATCTGGTCGGCCCATCGAACTCGATTTGCTGGCGCGGCGGCCAACGCCGAACCAGCTATGCCCGTGGCCCGCTCCGACCACGGCGGAAAATCGAATGACAGCTCGTTCCGGCGATCCTTAGTATCGGTCGGGTGTACCGATGGTTCGTAATTACCCCGCCGCCGCGCTCCTGAGCGAGGTGTAGGACCGCGCGCCCCATCTGGTTGTGCACCTCGCTTCCGCGACCGCAATCCATTTCTGTCGCAGGAGCGCGAATGTCCACGCCGCTATCCGCGGTCAACCGATTCGGGTTGGTCTGTCTTCTCGGCGCCGGGCTGTCGGCGGGGACCGGCGGTTCAGTCGGCACCCTCCTGCACCGTGCGACCGGTCTTTCGCCGGTATCCGTCGCCGCCTGTCGGCTCGCCGTCGGCGGGCTTTTGCTGATCGCTCTCCTGACCGTGACACGGCGGCCGTTGCCACGAAATGCCTCGGCTTGGCGCAGGATCGGTGTGGTCGCGGTTCTTGTCGCGATCATTCAGGCGAGCTACTTCGGTGCGGTCGCGGCCTCGTCGGTGAGCCTTGCGACGCTGATCACCCTTGGTCTGTCCCCGGTGGTTGTCTCGCTGCTGGAACATCTGACCGGCAGGCGGGTTCTGGATCGTCGGCATGCGGCGACGATCGGAATCGCGGTGTTCGGTGTGATCCTGTTGGTCGGCGCGCCCGCCGATTACGCCGCAGTCGGTGCGATATTCGCCGGTGCGGCAATGGCATTGGTCTCCGCTTGCGCCTTCGCGACGGTCACCCTGATAAGTGCTCGTCCGGTGCCGGGCCTCGACGCGATGACCACAACGGGTTTCGCCGTCACCGGCGGCGCCGTGCTGCTGACGCCACTCGCCGCGATATCCGGACTCACCTTCGACCCGACTCCACACAGCGTCGGCCTGGTAATCGTGTTCGGCCTGATCTCGACCGCTATGGCATACACCCTGTATTTCCGCGGTCTCGCCGAAGTCGGTCCGGGCACAGCCGCAGTGCTCGCCCTCCTCGAACCCCTGAGCGGCGCGATATTGGCCGCCGCAATCCTCGGCGAACGGCTGACCCCAACCGGTCTGCTGGGGGCGGCCCTACTGACTGTGGCACTCGTCCAAACCAGCCTTCAGCCGGGGCGATGATCCGGAAAGTGACCGCCAGTGCCATCCCGGTCGCCTCGTCGACGCCGGCGGATACCGATTCCGGCGCGGTATCTGTGCGGCAACCGAATTCAGGACGGCACCGAAGGCTTCGACCGGTGAGCACGGTCGTAGTCAGTGGTCGCGGGCCGGGGCGCTGAGCTCGACGGGGCTGTTGGCGAGGAGGGTGGCGAGTTGGTGCCAGCGGCGGTGGCGGTGACGGAACATCAGGTGGACGAAGATGTGGGCTGGGGCACCGCGCAGGCCGGACTCGATTTCGATTTCGTCGGTGTAGCGGCAGCTGGATTCGGTGATCGGCTCAAAGGTGAGGCGATGGTTCCAGGTGCGGATGGGGCCGCCCCATTCGTTGGTGTAGATCTCCCGGGCATCGAGTCGCACCAGACGCAGGTGATGGCGCCAGGAGGGGATGATGCCGAACCACCAGAGACGGGCGCAACCCTCGGAGCCCGGTTCGATGTGGTCCGGGATTTGCAGTTGTGGCACCGAAAGGATCGGTGCCACAACGTATGCGAACAACTCCGACGTGCGTGCCAGTGCGCACGCCACCTCGGCGCCGATCGGCAGCTCTGTAGTTAGGGTTACCTTACTCATGTGTGAATAATGGTCCTAGGCGGCGTTGCTCGCAATAGCTGTTCACCCAACCGCAGCGCCGTAATGGTCGGCGATCTCGTCACTGGTGGTGAGCCATACGCCCGGGTGGTTCGCCACATAGTCCAAGGCCTGCGCCAGATATTTGATGCGGAAGGCCTGCCCGATGACGAACGGGTGCAGGGCAAGGGCCATGACGCGACCGGACTCCTCGTAGAGCCGGTCCAACTGGTCCTTGACGATCTGCACGAAATCCGCACCGCGCAAACCGGTTCCGAGGAACAGGCTGTTGTCGTTGAGTTCGACCGAGTACGGAACGCTGAGCAGTCCGGGCACATTGAGCCGATACGGCTGATCGTCATTGGTCCAGTCCAGTACGTAATCGAGGCCGAGTTCGGCGAGCAGTTCCGGCGTATGGAAGGTCTCGGTGAGCGCGGGGCCCATCCAGCCGTGCGGGCGGCGGCCGGTCGCGCGCTCGATGGTTTCGACGATATCGGTGAGGTAGGCGCGCTCGTCGTCGATGGACATATCGGCCTGGAAGATCGAGTTGTTCTTGCCATGTGCCAACCAGGTCCAGTTCCGCTCCCGCCCGGCGGCGATGATCTGCGGATTATGGTGTGCGACATCGGAGTTGAGCAGGGCGCTGGCGCGGATGCCGTACTTGTCCAGCGCCTGCACGATCCGCCAGATGCCGACCCGGGGACCGTAATCGCGCCAGCCGTAGTTCAGCGGATCCGGGGTGAGGGTGGCCGTGCCGGGGAAGATGCTGGTCGAGGGCCGGTCCACCTGGTAGTGCTCGATATTGAGCCCGACGTAGAACGCGACCCGAGCATCGTTGGGCCAGCGAATCGGTGCGCGGTCGACGATCGGGCTGTAGTCGAAGAGTGTGTTGTCCATGCGGCCTATGCTCGAACCATCACATACATGTGAAGGTCAAATGCGAGGTGAAATATGCGGATCGGAGAACTGTCGGAGCGCACCGGCACCTCGCGGCGGCTGCTGCGCTACTACGAGGAGCAGGGCCTCATCGTCGCCGACCGCTGCGCCAATGGCTATCGCACCTACGACGACCGCTTTGTCGACCGCGTCCTGCAGATCCGCGGCCTACTCGACGCGGGCCTGCCGACCCGTATCATCAAACAGATCCTGCCCTGCCTGGACAAGCCGCGCACCATCTACTTCCCGGACGCGACCCCGGAAATGCTGGCCACCCTGGAACGCGAACGCGACCGCATGTCCGACCGCATCAGCTGCCTGTCCCGCAACCGCGACGCCATCGCCGAATACCTCGAGGCAGTCCGTGGCAACGCCGCCTCCTGACCTCGGTTCCGCCAGAACCTGTTGACTCCTAATGAGAACCTGTTCTAATTTTTGGCATGCGTAGATTTGACGACCGCCGCGTATTGGTCACCGGAGCGGGATCGGGTATCGGGCAGGGGATCGCCCTGCGGCTGCTCGATGAGGGGGCGACGTTGGTCGCCGCCGATATCGATGCGGCGGGTCTGGAGAGCACCGCGGCGAAGGCGGGTGATGCGGCTGAGCGGCTGCGCACCGTGCAGGTGAATATCGCCGATATCGAGTCGGTGCGCACCGCGACGGGCGAGGCGGTCGAATTCCTCGGCGGTCTGGATGTGCTGGTGAACGCGGCGGGCATTCTGCGGCCCGCGCGCACCGAGGAGATGCCGCTCGAAGTGTGGAATCAGGTGATCGGGGTCAATCTGACCGGGACCTTCCTGATGACCCAGAGCGCATTGCCCGCGCTGTTGGAGTCCGGCCACGGCGTCGTGGTGAACCTCTCCTCGACCGCGGCCTTCAGCGCGGCGCCGTATCTGGCGTCGTATGCGGCGTCGAAGGGCGGGGTGAACGCCTTCACGCACGCGATCGCGCTGGAATACGCCAAGCAGGGATTGCGCGCGGTGAATATCGTGCCCGCGGGCATCACCAGTGGGATCACCACCAAGTCCATCCTCGATCAGCCGGAGGGCTTCGATCCGAAGCTGTTCTCCCGCATGACCGGCTGGCTCAACGGCGGTGCGCTCGGCAGTCCGGAGGATATCGCCGGTGTGGTCGCCATGGTCGCCTCCGATGACGGCCGCTACATGACCGGAACCGAGATCCGCATCGACGGCGGCGCCCTGATGTAGTCAGGCGGGTCGGGCGACGAGTAGATGATGCGGAATCGGTGGATTGGCAAGTTGCTTATGGTCGACGGTGCAGCCCGCGCTTTCCAGCGCGGCGATTACCTCGGCCACCGGCCGCAGCGTGAAACCGTATGCGGTGAACGGCATTTTCGCCATCGCGTCCGGATCGCCGATACCGACGACAAGACTGCCGCCGGGACGGACGACGCGCACGAGTTCGGCACAGGCGGCGGCCAGATCCGGCACGAAGTAGACGGTGTTGACGGTGATGGCGGCATCGAGGGCGTCATCGGCCAGCGGCAGATCGGTCATCGAGCCCTGCGTGAGTTGCATTCGGCCCGTACCGATTTCCTCGGCGAACTTCGGCTTCGCCCTGGCCAACATGTCCGGCGAGATCTCGAAACCGTGCACCGTCCCGTTCGCGCCGACCCGCTCGAGCAGTATCGAAAGCCCTGCGCCGCCGCCGAATCCGATATCCGCGACCGTCGCACCCGCCGCGATCCCGGCCGCATCGACCGCGCCCGCGATGGCGCGTTTATTACCACGATTGAGAATGAAGGCGAAGCCCTTGCCGAGCGTTCCGTGCGGATTGCCGAGTTGACCGGCGATCGTGGACAGCACGCGGGTCCGGATACCGTTCATGGCGGCCATAGTATCGGCCGGTATTTCGTACTCCTTGCCGCCGCCGTCCTGGCGCTCGTGCCGACCGGTACCGCCGAAGCGGCGGGCTCCTGGGGTCCGCTGGCACCGCCCAATCCGTACCTCGGGCCGCTCGGCACCTCGACCATGCACGGCGATGCCGGATCGTCGGATGCGACGCCGCTGGCCGGGCCTGGCACCGGCGGGATCTCGGTGGCCGGGTACCCGTTGGCATCGGCCTGTCCGACGCTGCTGCAGGGGGCGGACAATCTGGTCGTCGCGCTGTGCACACCCGTCATCGGCCAGACTCCGACCATCCATCTGCTCGATCCGTCCTTCGCAGGTCCGGCCGGCACGCCACTGGCTTCGCTGGAGATCGCCAAGGGCAGCCTGCTCGGCGGTGTCTACGCCTATCTCGACAATGCCGACCGCCTGGTCATCGTGGACGGTAACCGCACCCTGCTGCGCGTCGGCCATGCGCGCGACGCGACGGGCAAATGGCGGCTATCGATCGATTCGTCCACCGATCTCAGCTCGGTAATTCCGGTGGGCGACAACGTGACCGGGCTGGTGCCGGACTGGTCCGGCAATGTCTGGTTCGCCACCGGTAAAAGTGTGGTCGGGCTGGTGACGCCCGCGGGCGCGGCGGCCACCGTCGCGCTGCCAGCGGGTGAATCGCTGGCCAACAGCATCTCGTCGGCACCGAGCGGTCGGGTCGCGGTGGCCACGACGCACGCGCTGTACGAATTGCGCGCCGATGCCGCGGGGCGGCCGGAGGTGCTGTGGCGCGCGGCCTACGATCGCGGATCCGCGCGCAAGCCCGGCCAACTCAGTTGGGGTACCGGCTCAACCCCGACCTACTTCGGGCCGAGTTCGGGCGCGGAATATCTGACCATCGTCGACAATGCGGACGGACAGGTCCACGCGCTGGTCTTCGGTTCCGGCACTGGACAATTGGTGTGCTCGCAGCCGGTACTCTCCCACGGCGGTGCGGGCAGCGAGAACTCGCCGATCGGCATCGGCCGGTCGCTGTTCGTCGCCAGCACATACGGCTACCCGTATCCGACGGTCCCCGACGGCGCGGGTCCAGCGGTGCCGGCGTCCGCGCCGTTCGTCGGCGGCATGACCAGGGTCGATGTCGACGACACCGGCTGCCACACGGTGTGGGACAACACCGTCCGCAGCGCAGCCGTTCCGCATCTGTCCACCGCCGACGGTTCCATCTACACCGTGACCCGCATCGGACTCGACATCACGACCCCGCTCGACGGTTACGCCTTCACCGTCGTCGATCCCGATACCGGCGCGGTGATTTCGAATAGGCCGCTGGCCGGAACCATTGTCGACGACCCGCTGCAGACATCACCGCTTATCACGCACGACCGCAAGATCCTGCAGGGCACGATCACCGGGATCCTGCGCGTCAGCTGAAGTCGCGGGCATTCGGTCCGGTGGCCAAACCTCGCTCGACCACCGCGAGGGTCCGGTGAATCGCCTGATCCCTGGCCGCATCGTCGAGCTCGTCGAGTACCCCATCGATGATCAGCGAAGCCATGCCGTGCACCGTTGACCAGGCGGCGTATTCGGCGTCCGGTCGGTCCGCCGGGGCGAGGAAGCCGACGTCGACGAGTTCGTCCAGGAGTCCGGCCAGCAGATCGAAGGCGGGCGACGGCATCTGGTCGCCGCAGAATGCGGTTCGAAACAGTCCGGGTTCGCGCAGCGCGAAGGTGATGTAGCCCCGACCCACCGCACCGAGTCGAGTGATCGCATCAGCTTGCGGCGCCAGGCTCGCCATCGTCTCGGCCATCGCGCCGAACAGGGTCTGCTGTGCCTGTTCCTGCGCGGCGTTCAGCAACTCCTCGTGATTGGTGAAGTGCCGATAGGCCGCGGTCGGCGTGACGCCGACATGCCGTGCCGCCGCGCGCACGGTCACCGCCTCCGGACCGCCGATCTCGGCGAGTTCGGCGGCCGCGCGCACCAGGGCATTGCGCAGGTCTCCGTGGTGATACGGGCCGTCGCGAGTGGAGTGCTTCGTTGCTGCTTCCGAATCTGTCATCAGTTCGATGTTGACACCTGCACACATGGCGTGGCAAGTTAACACCCATAAAGTTTACGCATGACAACATGTCCGATCGGAGACCCGATATGTTCGAAAGACTCGGCAGCTTCGTTGTCCACCGCGCCCGCTGGATCCTGGTCGTCGGCGTGCTCGCCCTCATCGCGGGCGGTGTGGTCGGCGCTACGGCCTTCAGCAAGATGCAGCCCGGTGGCCAGGAGGATCCCAACGCCCAATCCAGTGCCGCGATAACCCAATTGGCCGATAAGTTCGGCACCGATACCGACTACGTCTTCCTGGTCGAGGCGAAGCAGGGCACGGTCGACGGCGATGCGGTTGCCGCCGTCGGCCGTGATCTGGCTCGGCGGCTCGCGGCTGACCAGCGCCTGACCAATGTCGTCTCGTATTGGGATACCGGATCCACGGCCATGCGCTCCGGTGACGGGACCGCGGCCGTTGTCCTGGCGGGCAATGTCGACAAGGACGCTACCGACAAGGAGAAGTCCGCCGCCTCGATTGTCGATACCTACCGTGGCGACGGCCCGGTCGCGCAGATCAAGGTCGGCGGCGGCACCGCGATCTTCCACTCGATTACCGAGCAGATCGGCAAGGATCTCGGTCTCGCGGAAGCCGTTGCGGTGCCGCTGATTCTGGCGCTGCTGGTGCTTGCCTTCGGCAATGTGGTCGCCGCGCTGCTCACCCTGGTGGTCGGTGGGATCGCCATCCTCGGCACCTTCACCGAACTATCCATCCTCGGGTCCGTGACCGATGTGTCGATCTACGCGGTCAATCTGACCACCGGACTCGGACTCGGGCTCGCGGTGGATTACGGGCTGCTGATGGTGAGCCGCTTCCGCGAGCGCCGCGCGGCCGGAGCCGAACCGGACGACGCGGTGATCGCGGCTGTATCGACGGCCGGGCGCACCATCGCCTTCAGTGCGGCCACCGTTGTGGCGGCCCTATCCGCATTGGTGATCTTCCCGCAGTACTTCCTACGGTCCTTCGCCTACGGTGGCATCGGCGTGGTCGCCATCTCCGCCATTGCCGCGGTGGTCGTATTGCCCGCACTGCTCGCGGTGCTCGGCACGCGGACCGATGCGTGGCGGGTGCCCGGTGTCCGCGGCATCCGCGGTGACGCGACGCCGTTCTGGGCCGCAGTGGCCGGATTCGCAATGCGTCGGCCGCTGCTGGCGGGTGTGCCGGTGGTGGCGGTGCTGCTGCTCGCTGCCGCGCCGCTATTGCATGTGCAGTTCGGGACGCCCGACGATCGGGTGCTGCCCACGAGCACCGAGGTGCGTCAGGTCGGTGACGCGATGCGCGACGATTTCGGCGGCGGAGATGTCAACGCGCTGTCGGTGATCACCGAAACCGGCGTCGCCGCAGCGCCGCTCGCGGATTACGCGCGCAATCTGTCCCGCGTCGAGCACGTCACCCAGGTCGATTCGAGTGCTGGCACATTCGTGCGCGGCGAGCTGACGGCGAGCACCCCTGCCGATGCCCGGTTCGCGCGACCGGATGCGCAGCGCCTGACCGTGCTCACCGATCTGGACCGCAATTCCTCCGCCGCCCGCGATCTGGTCGATCGAGTGCGTGACATACCAGGTCCGGCCGGGGCCAATGCGCTGGTCGGGGGGCAGGTGGCCGAACTGCGCGACAGTCTCGCATCGATCGGTGCGAAACTGCCGATCGCCATCGGGTGGATCGTGGTGACGACCTTCGTGCTGCTGTTCCTGTTCACCGGCAGCGTCGTGCAGCCGCTGCGCGCTCTGCTGTCGAATGTGTTGAGTCTGGCCGCCACGCTCGGACTGATGGTGTTCATCTTCCAGCAGGGGCACCTGTCCGGATTGATCGGATTCACCCCTGCGCCGCTGGATGTTTCGATGTTGCTGCTGCTGTTCTGCATCACCTTCGGACTGTCGATGGACTATGAGGTGTTCGTGATCAGCCGGATCAAGGAACTGCACGATCGCGGTGCGTCCACGAAGGAAGCCGTTATCGAAGGGCTGGCCCGCACCGGGCGCTTGGTGACCACCGCGGCGGCGCTGATTTCGATCAGCTTCCTGGCCTTCACCAGCAGTGATGTCCGGTTTATCCAGTTCTTCGGGCTCGGCGCGGGCCTGGCGATTCTGATCGACGCGACGCTGGTGCGTGGCGTGCTGGTGCCGGTGGCGATGCGACTGCTCGGTCGGGCCGCCTGGTACGCGCCGAAGCCGTTGCGATTGGTGCATGGGCGGGTAGGCCTGGCCGAAGCCTGAGACGTACGTCACGCGGCTCCGCATGCGTAGTGCGGGGCCGCGTTCGCTTGTCGCACTGTCGTTTTCGCCCGATTCGGCCAGGTTGGGAGCGGAAGGTGGCAGAGATCACAGAGCCGGTTATGGTTGCGGTCGTGGTGCTGACCGCGATCCGATCTCGTACTCCGGCGACCACATTTCCGCAACTGGTTAATCATGATCTTGACCGGATGTAAGTCCACCTCGAGGCGTTACGGCTAGGTGTACATCACGTTTATAACGCGGTAAACCAACCTGAAGTTTCTTTTACCTCATCCAACTGTCAGCAACCCTAATTATAGGGTAGTGAATGCGCAGGTCCGACTGGCATTCGGCGACCATTGAGGGCTCTATGTTAACAAAATAGCTAATCGCTCGAAGAATGTTTGTAGGAGACCTATGGTTTCTGGATCGTGATCTGGGATCGGCCGCCGATGGTCGGTTCGGCGGTCCGGTATAGCCCGCCAAATGACCGCCAAAAGTTTGCTGGACGGCTGAAAAATGAGGTACTCACCAGGGTTTGCTGGAGCGCTGCTTTATACGCCTGACCTCGGCGGGGAGGGTTGCGTCGGGATAACGATTGTGTAGAGTTGACGGTAACGCTGGCCGCAGCTGAGCTGGACTCGCTGCGGCCAGCGGAACTCAATTGGGGGACTTCCGAACTGATCCGTAACGTAGCGTTGCTACTGATTCCCCGGACCCATTTCACTCACCGTGTGCTCGGCGTTGTCTGCCAGCGCTTCGCGGAATCCTCCTCAGCGCCACCGAATCCCAATGCAGCCGCGGCTCGGGCATCCTGCTCGAGTGCGGCCCGGCGACCCACCACGAACACGTAGCCGAGAAACAGTGCCTCCGCGATGAATCCGATGCCGACCTTCACCGGTACCGGCAGCGAACTCGGTGTCACGAAACCCTCCAGCAGCCCGCAGGCCAGCAGCACCGCGACCAGACCGAGCGCGACCGTCGCGGTGGCCCGGCCCTGGCGCGCGACCGCCTCCAGCCGACTCGACCGCCCGGGATCGATCAGCGTCCAGCCCAGCTTCAGGCCGACTCCGCCCGCCACGAAGATCGCGGTCAGCTCGAGCGTGCCGTGCGGCAGGATGAATCCGAAGAACGAATCGATCCGACCGGCATCGGCCATCAACCCGCCGGTCACCGCCGTATTGAGTGCATTCCCGAACAGCAGGTACACCGCAGGCAGGATCAGCACCCCGGTGAACAGCACCATCGCGGTCACCCAGGCGTTATTGGTCCACACCTGCGCGGCGAACGCGTCGTGTGGATGTTCGGAGTAGTACGTCTCGAATTCACCGCCGGGTGCGGTGAGCCAGTCGTTGTCATCGGAGATGCCGAACAGATCGCGGGCCGAACCGGATCCGGCAATCCAGACCGCCAGACCGGTGGCGACGATGATGAAGACCGCCGCCACCGCGACCCACCACGGCCACGCCCGATACAGCGTCGCGGGGAAGCGATGGGTGAAGAAGCGGCCGACTTGGCTCCACGCATCCCCCTTGGTGCCGAGCACTCGGCCGCGCGCCTTGGTCAGCAGTGCGCTGAGTCCGGCGATGAGTTCCGGATCCGGACTGCGCGATTGCAGCCGCGCCAACTGCTGTGAGGTGCGCCGGTACAGCGCGACCAGTTCGTCGGCCTCCGTGCCACTGAGCTTGCGTCGGCCGGCCAGATACGCCAGTCGATCCCATGCCCCCCGCTGCGCGTAGCTGTACGCATCTACGTCCATTGGTTGCCTCCCATACCGCCGGTCGGAAGAATGCTATCGACATGGCTGAATTCACCACCGGCGAAGCGGTCGCACTCCAGCTGCCGATCGCGCGGATCCCGACCAGGGCCACCGCGTTCCTCTTGGACGTGCTGGTGCAATTCATGCTGGGCAGCACGCTGATGCTCGGCCTCAGCATGGCACTGCTGTACTTCGGCGCCGACTCCGCCTGGTACGGCGCCGCGGCGATCACCACGATCGTCGGGACGCTGGTCGGCTATCCGGTGGTCTGCGAAACCCTCCTGCGCGGACGTACCGTCGGAAAGCTCGCGCTCGGGCTGCGGGTGGTGCGGGGCGACGGCGGACCGATTGATTTCCGCCATGCCCTGACGCGGGGTCTGGCGGGTGTGATCGTCGACTTCTGGATGTTGGGCGCATTCGGTGCGGTCGGGGTGATCACCTCGATGTGCTCGCCGAATGCGCGCCGGGTCGGCGATGTGCTCGCGGGCACCGTTGTCGTGCACGGTCAGCGCCGCGTGCCCTACCCGCTGCTGGCCGTCGCACCGCCCTGGCTCATCGCCTGGTCCGGCCAGTTGGACCTGTCCGGCATCACCGAGGATCTCGCACTCGCGATACGTCAGTACCTGTCGCGCATCAATACCCTCACCCCTGCCGCCCAAGCGAACCTCGGCCACACCCTGCTCCTCGCCGTCTGTGACCGCATGCAAATCCCGGTACCCGCCGGGTACCCGCCTGTGCAGATCCTCGGCGCGGTCATCGCCGAACGCCAACGCCGCACCCTCGCCCCGATCATCACACCGATGGTGATGGCGGGTCCGCGGCCGATGCCGATCGCCCGCGCGAGCTGAGCCTCGTCGAATCTTTCTCGGCAATACGGTCATTCGGCCGTAACTCGAGCTGGACACGATGTCGACGCAGGACGCCGCGCTGAGGGGAAGATCGACCCGCTGGCGGCACCCCACAACGGGAGATCGCGATCAGGTACGGATGATGCCGTTGTCCCGGATCGATATCGATGCCAAGGCGGCGTCGGGCCCGCCGAGCGATCTTGGAGTCACATAGTGCCGGACTGTTTGAGCTCCAAGTATTCGTCGGCCAAGGCTTCTGGGAGACGTTCCGGAGATGCCGCGACGACGGCAATGCCCATGCGGCGCAGGGATTCCTGGACCAGGGCGCGTTCGGCGATCAGGGATTCGGCGGCGGCAGCCGGATAGAGGTCGGCGAGGGTGTCGCGTTTGGCGGCGGCCGCAGCGACGTCAGGGTCGGTGACCGAGACGATCAGGACGCGATGGCGTTGGGCGAGGGTCGGCAGGACCGGCAGCAGGTTCTCTTCGACGGCAGCCCCATCCAGACTGGTGAACCAGACGACCAGGCTGCGTCGGCGAGCACGTTGAATGGCGGCGCGCACCAGGCCCGCGCTGTCGGTATCGACCAGCGCTGGGGTGACGCCCGCCATGGCGTGCATGAGCTTCAGTTGCAGGCGGCGGCCACCGACACCGCGGACCTCGGTGCGGACTCGGCGGTCGTAGGCGAGCAGATCCACCGAATCGCCTGCGGCCGCGGCCAATCCGCCGAGCAGCAGCGCGGCCTCGATACTCGCGTCCAGACGGGTACCCGTACCGACGCGACCCGCGCTGATGCGGCCGGTATCGAGCATCATCAGCATGTGCCGGTTGCGTTCCGGACGCCAGGTCCGTACCAGCACATCGGTAGCGCGGGCGGTGGCGCGCCAGTCGATGGCTCGCACATCGTCACCGGCGACATACTCGCGGAAGGAATCGAATTCGGTACCCTGACCACGCATATTCGCGACATTGCGGCCCTCGAGATGTTGCAGCCGTTTGACTTTCGAGCGCAGCAGCCGTTCGCTGCGAAATTCGGGCAGCGCGCGGACCCGCGCGGGCACGGTGTGGCGGCTCTGCCATCCGGCCATGCCGAGCAGGCCGAACAATCGGACCGTCACCGGACCGGCGACTCGATCGCCGCGGTAGGTCGGGGTCAATGTGGTTTGCACTCGCATGCGGGTATTCGGTGGCAGATCCAGGCGGTGCGTGCGGGTTTCGGCGCGGGCACTGCCGGGCCAGTCGTCCCACAGCCGCCCGCGAGCGGTTCTGGTTCCGTTGTTCACCACGCCGAGTTCCACTTCGGCGCTGCGCCCGAGCCGGATCACGGTCAACGATTCCCTGGTCAGCATGAGGTCGCGTGCTCGCGCCACCGTGCCCAGGTCGAAAAGAACAAGGGCGGCGAGCACACTCGTCATCAAGACGACACCGAGCCACGACGGCATGACGAAGCAGACGAACAGCGCGAGCACCGCCGCCGTCAGGGCGAGCCGACCGGTAACGACCACGAGCTACACCGGAACCGGAACCGAAAGCAGCAGCGACGACATGACACCCTCGGTCGTCACACCGTCCAACTCGGCCTCGGGCCGCAGCTGCAGCCGATGCCGAAGCACCGCGACCGCAACCGATTTCACATCGTCCGGGGTCACGAACCCGCGCCCGTTCAGCCAGGCGAAGGCGCGCGAGGCCGCCATCAAAGCGGTCGCGCCGCGGGTGGACGCACCGTGTTGGACCGCCGGGGAGTTGCGGGTGGCCCGGCAGATATCCACCGTATAGGCGAGCACCTCCGGACTGATGGTGACCCGGGTGATCGCCGCCCGCGCCGCGGCGATATGCGCCGCGCCCGCGACCGGACGCAGACCGGCCGCGGTCAGATCGCGCGGATCGAAGCCGCCCGCATGCCGCTGCAGAATGCGGAATTCGTCATCGCGACCGGGCAATTGGATATCGACCTTGAACAGGAACCGGTCCAGCTGCGCCTCCGGCAGCGGATAGGTGCCCTCCTGCTCGATCGGGTTCTGGGTAGCGACCACGACGAATGGGTCCGGCAGTGGCTGCGGCTTTCCGTCCACCGAAACCTGACGCTCCTCCATCGATTCCAGCAGCGCCGATTGGGTTTTCGGGGGCGTCCGGTTGATCTCGTCGGCGAGCAGCAGATTGGTGAAGACCGGGCCGTGCCGGAAGGTGAATTCGGTGGTGTGCGGATCGTAGATCTGCGAACCGGTCACATCGCCCGGCATCAGGTCCGGGGTGAACTGGACCCTGGCGTGCTCGAGGTCCAGGGCCGTCGCGAGCGCACGGACCAACAGCGTCTTCGCCACGCCGGGAACGCCTTCCAGCAGCACATGGCCACGGCAGAGCAGTGCGAGCACCAGGTACATGATCGCGTTATCGTTGCCGATCACCGCCTTGCCGATCTCGGCACGCAGTGCGGCGAATGCGGCGCCCGCCTCCTCGGCGGTCGGGGTGTGGTTGGTGTCCGTGCTGGTCATCCGACCTCTGCCTCTATCCATTCGAGTTGTGTTGCAACGAGTTGCAGGGTGCTCGCATCGGGCACCGGTCCGTACAGTGCAGGGCCGACCATGGACGGATCGGCTCGGGTACGCGCGGCGACGGTCGCGACCAGCCGCTCCGGCGTGACATCGGTGCCGACGCCGAGCATCGGCCGGATGCGGCGCAGGGTGGCTGCGCGCAGTCGGACGGCCACATGTTCGTAGTCCTTCGACCGGCGATAGAGCGCTGCCTGGCCGCCGAGTAGTTCGTTCGCGGCCACCTCCACCGGTCGCGGTTCACCGACCAGCGCACCGCGACGACGCGCCCGCCACCACACCAGCACCGCCGCGGCGATGAGGAATTGCAGGCCGCCGAAGGCGACCGGTGCGGGCAGCCGGCCGAATATGGAGTCCTGGCCCGCACCGAAGCCGGAGTCGTCGCGGTTGTCATCCGGCGGCTGCTCGGGCGGTTTGGGTGGCGGAATATCCGGTGGTGTCGGCTTATGTGGCGCGGGCGCCGCACACGAATTCAGCACCGCGTACAGCAGCACTACCAGCGCGATGGCGGCGAGCACCGCGGCCCAGAATTTCGGGTTGCGCAGTAGATCGGGCAGCGGTGGAAGTTGTCTGCGGGTCTTGGTTTTCTCGGTTATCGTCGCCTCGACCGGTTCCGGTGCGGGCGGTGGGGCGCTGCGCGAGTAGCGGTCGGCGTATTCGAGGCGGCGGTATTCGTCCTCGGTGGCGCGGCGGCCGCCGTAGACGACCTCGTCGAAACTGTGTGCGGCCGGATGTAATTCGCTCGCATCCTCGAGTGGCAGCGCGGTGGTCGCGTCGTCAGCGGTTTCCCGCGCGGTTCGCGAGCGGCGGACCTCCAGCATGCCGCGCTGTTCCAGTCCGCGCAGTACCGCGCGGAACCGCTCGCGTAGTGCGGTATCGAAATCCCGGTGCAGTGCGGCGCTTTCGGCGGCGTCGCGGTGGGCGTCGGCGGGTCCGAGTCGTGGCGGGGCCGGGGCCGCGGGCTCGTTCGAGGTGGGTTCTGTCATCGCTTATCCGTCCCGGGGACCCGGATATCGAGCCCTTCGCGACGGCACCGGCGATCCACATACGAGACCACCCGCGTCGCCGATTCGACCACCTCGCCGAAGGCGATGATCAACAATGCGCACGTCGAAAGCAGGACGATGATCTGCCAGCGATGGGTGCCGGTGAAATCCGAGAGGTACCACGGAATGCCGAGCAGCGGTACGGCGACGAGGACGACCAGTGCGCGGCACGTGAACCACAATCCGGTTATCGACGACTGCGCGCCCTGGACGAGCAGTTTCGAGCGTGCGACCGCCCCGGCGTGCGTGGTCCGTTCGACGAAGATCACCGGCACCGCGACGAAGCGTCCGGCCCGCAGATAGCCCAGCCAGATCAGCGCGAACGGATACGTGATGATCAGCAGGCTGCCGAGGATGAGCACGCCGATACCGACCAGCGTGAACAGCACGTGGAAGACCAACAGCGGACCGCCGACCGCACCCACCCGGCCCAGCGCCGTGCGCCAGCCGATCGGTGATCCAGCGACCGTCGCGAGGCCGAGCGCGACCGTCATCCCGCGCAGCAAAAACCGGAGCAACCATGCGGCGGCCGCCGTCGTCAGGATGGCCGCCCATGCGGTGCCCGCGTCGGAGCCGTCGGTCAGATGGGAGATTGCGCCGGTGACCGCGACGACCAGCAGTTCGGCGAGGACGAGTCCGATCGCGGTCGTGCATGCCAGCACGATGACATTCGCCTGGATCAGCGCGAACGGCTCGTCGAGCAGTTCGCGGAAGCTCAGTGGGCGGATCGGCACCGTCGTTCCAGGGGAGGTTGGCACCGGATCATTCCCCGCCCCGACGGCACCGGCCGGCTCGGCGGCTGGTAGCACGCGGCCGAGTCTAGCCGCCGGGGACCCGCCGGGCTGGCCGCAACATAGGGGGTCAACGCTCGAGCAGTCGGTCGACGACTTTTCGGTACCGCTTCGGGTCGACCGGTGGGAAGCCCAGCAGTGCGCGCAGGTACACACCGTCGCCGACCAAACGGATGATGTCGGCTCGCACCGGATCGTCGATGTCGATGTCCAGGCTGTCCGACCAGCTGTCCATCATGTCCGACAGCGCCTGCTGCACCTCGTCGGCTGCCGGGCCGGAGTTGGCGTCGACGGTGCGCATGGCCGCGACCATCGAACGGTAGAGCGCCAATTCGAGCGCGTCCGCGGCATTGTCCGGATTCGGGGTCTGCAGATACCACTCGGCGACGGATGAGCCCTTGGCGACGGCGGCGCCGAGTTGTTGTTCGGCGCGTTCGTTCAGCCGGTGCACCAGGCCTGCGAGTAGGGCGTCCTTGCTCTTGAAGTGGTAGAGCAGGCCACCCTTGGAGACCCCGGCGGTCGCGGCCACATTCTCCAGGGTCACCTGGGACATGCCCTTTTCCAGCAGCAGGGTCTCGAGCGCGTCCAGGATCCGGTCGCGGGTGTTTGCGGTCACTCCGGTCACTATACCGGCTGGACGGTAAGGTCGGTGTACTGTACCGTCTGGACGGTAATAAGACCGAACGATGGCAGTCGAGAAGGCGATGACCACACAGATCGAGAAGGACAACGGACACGTGCCGCCGCGCGCCACGGCGCGTGATTGGGCCGGTCTGGTGGTGCTGGCATTGGCCCTGCTGTTGCTCGCCGTCGACGCGACCGTGCTCGACCTCGCGGTGCCCGCGATCAGCGCGGAACTGGCGCCGACCACACCGCAGCTGCTGTGGATCATCGACGTGTACTCGTTCGTGCTGGCCGGACTGCTCGTCGTAATGGGCAATCTGGGTGACCGGATCGGACGGCGCAGGTTGCTGCTGATCGGCGCTGTCGGATTCGGTCTCGCGTCGTTGCTCGCCGCCTGGTCGGTCAATCCGGAAATGCTCATCACCGCACGGGTACTGCAGGGTGTCGCCGGTGCGACTCTCATGCCCGCGACGCTGGGACTGATCCGGTCGATGTTCCTGGATCCGCGACAGCGCACCGTCGCCATTTCGGTCTGGGCGGCGATGGCCGGTGGCGGTGCGGCGGCCGGTCCACTGCTCGGCGGCTGGCTGCTCGAGCACTACTGGTGGGGTTCGGTATTCCTGGTGAATCTGCCGGTCATGCTGGTGCTGCTCGCGGTGGGGCCGGTGCTCGTTCCGGAATCCCGTGACCCCAAGCCCGGCCGCTTCGATCCGGTGAGTGCGGTGCTGTCAATGCTGGCCCTGGTGCCGGCGGTGTACGCCGTCAAGGAGGCCGCGGCGCACGGTATGAGCCTGCGGCTCTTGGTAATCGGTGCGATCGGTGTGCTCGCCGGTGCGCTGTTCGTGCGCAGGCAGCGCGGACTCGCGCATCCGATGCTCGATCTGAAGCTGTTCGCATTGCCCGGATTCCGAACCGCGGTGCTGACCAATCTGCTCGCGGTATTCGCGCTGGCCGGTGTGCTGTTCTCCGGTTCGCAGTATCTGCAGTTGGTGCTGGGGCAGTCGCCGATGCAGGCCGGACTGCTCCTGCTGCCCGGTCTCGCGGCCAGCGTATTCGCTTCGCTGGCGGCGGCGTGGTTGGTTCGGGTGCTGCGTCCGGGATCGGTGCTCGGTGGTGCGCTGGTGCTTGCCGCGGTGGGTTCGGTGCTGTTGCTGTGGCTGAGCCCGGATGCGGCGACCAGTACGTTGCCGTTCGTCCTCGGGTTCCTGTTCATCGGGGCAGGCGTCGGTGTGGCGCTGACGGTTTCGTCGGATCTGGTCGTGAGTTCGGCTCCGGCGCAGCGGGCCGGCGCGGCCGCGGCGGTTTCGGAGACCGCCTACGAGATCGGCATCGCACTCGGTGTCGCCGTCCTCGGCAGCGTGACCATGGCGGTGTTCCGTGCTGGGCTCGACCTGTCCGAAGTGCCGAGCGCGCAGGCCGGTGCGGCGTCGGAATCCCTCGGCGGTGCTACCGAATTCGCTCGTCAGCTACCGCAGTCGGTGGCCGATGGATTTCTGACCTCGGTGCACGAGGCATTCGTCTCGGGTGTGCATACGGCCGCCGTTGGTACCGCCGTGGTGCTTTTGATCGCCGCTGTGGTCGCCTTGCGGCTGCGGACGGCTCATGCGTAACGGCATATCTCGGTGAAGATTTCGCCCCTGTTCCGTATCCGGAGCGGGGGCGAAGTCATTTTAGATACCAATCGGTCTGAATTTGCTTGGTGCGCACCCGGCCGTGCGCTCGTATCGTATTGTCTCGAAATTACGATGCTGACCTGCGACTTCACTAGATCACCGGGATATCTGTCCGGTTCGGAACAGTTGTCCGGTTCCGTGTTGAAGCCCGGTAGCGGGTAATCGGTGCGGATACGGGTGTGCTGTGCCGACCGGCTAATCCAGTCGCGGCCGTCCCAATCCGGTCGGTGTGACACGGCCGCGGAGGGTGACGGATTCGCCGAGCTGCCAATGCATCGCCTCGGACGAATCGGCGGCGGCGATGGTGGATGCCGAGGTGAGCAGGCGACCGGGATCGGTTTTGGCGAGTTCGCAGAGGCGGGCGGCCTCGTTGACCGCATCACCGATGACGGTGAATTCGTAGCGTTGGTGCGCGCCGACATTGCCCGCGACGACGCGGCCCGCGGCAACGCCGATGGCGGCGGTGAAATCGGACGCCTTTGCGGTCAAGCGGTTTCGGATGGCGCGGGCACAGGCCAGGGCTGCGCCCGCCGCGTCGTCGAGCGGTGCCGGCGTACCGAAGACGGCGAGCGCGGCGTCGCCCTCGAATTTGTTGAGCAGGCCGCCGCACCCTTCGACCTCGTCGACCACGATCTCGAAGAAGCTGTTCAGAATGGCGACGATTTCGGTGGCGGGATGGGTGGCGGTCATGGTCGTCGAGCCGATGATGTCGATGAACAGCACCGCCGCCTCGCACTCCACACCGCCGAGATTCGGCTCGCGCTCGAGCGCCGCCTCGGCGACCTCGTGGCCGACATGTCGACCGAACAGGTCCCTGATCTGTTCGCGCTCACGCAGTCCCGCGACCATGCGATTGAATCCGCTTTGCAGCTCACCCAATTCGGTGCCGTCGTACACCGTGACAGCGACATCGAGATCGCCGTCCTCTACTTGACGCAGTGCGCGCCGCACACCACGAATGGGTGCGACCGTCGCCGAAAGCGTCTGCGCCATCAGCAATAGACCGAAGCACAACCCGGCCCCGCCGAGCGCGAGCATGCACACCGCCAGTCGCGCCGTGCTGATGTTGTCCATGGCCAGCGCCATGAGGGCGAGCACCATGGAGCCCGCGACCGGTACCGCGGAACCGAGCGTCCAGGCCAGAATCGAGCGGCCGAAGACGCCGATCCCGCGCCGCTGTCGGGAGACCGCGGCTTCGAGGACTCGCGCGGTCGCGGGTCGCAGTGCGAACTCGATGATCAGATAACTATTGGCGGACACCACGATTGCGCTGATCCCGATGCCGAAGACGATCTTCGGAATCAGCGCCGGATCCGACAATCCGTACAGCGTGGTCAGCAGCGTCATCCCGCCCAGCCACAGCACCGCCTGGCACCCTACGAGCAGCATCGGCACTCGCGTCGCGGCGACCTGCTCCGCCTCGTTCGGCACCTGATCCGGGTCGATGGCCCAGCGCAACGCCCGCAGCCCGCGCGTCGTGCCCCACCACATCCCGATCAGCAGCGCCAGCACCCCATACAGCGGCGTCGCAACAAAATTGAGCAGCACCAACCGCCTGGTGAACACCGTCGGCCCGGGCAATACGAAGCCGATCAATGCGATCGAGACAGTGATACCGGTGACATTCGCAATCAACAACGGCACCGTCAACAACAACTGAACCCGAACCCGCCGCTTCCCAGCCGACTCCGCCGCCGACCCGAGCAGCCGCGACCCCCAAGGGGCAGCCCCAGCATCCGGCACGGTCGGCAAGTCACTGTCGGGCATGCGTTGCAGACTATGCGCCCCACCTGCAGCCAGCGCTGCCCGCATCGCCGCCGACCGATGTCCGGCACCCCTCCCGCATGCGTCGAGCAATGCCGCGGTGCATCAGGTGTGGCCGCGTGGCGCATCGCGTCGTGCGGCGGCGCTCAGTTGGTGGGCGGCAGTTCCTCGGGTCGCTGAGTGAGTTTCGCCAGCAGCGGGGCATCGCGTCGTGCGCGGTCGAGCAATGCTGTGATGCATCAGGTGTGGCCGCGTGGCGCGTCGCGTCGTGCGGCCGGCGGTCAGTTGGCGGCAGTTCCTCGGTCGCTGAGTGAGTTTCGCCAGCAGCGGGGCATCGCATCGTGCGCGGTCGAACGATGCTGCGATGCATCAGATGTGGCCCAGGCGGCTGATCCAAGGAAGTCGGGTCTCGGATGGTGCGATCTGTCAGGCGGCATCGGCGGCTGGATCGTGCCGGTCAGTCGGCGGGCTGCAGTCTTCGGGCCGCGGAGTGAATCGCCTAGGAGGGCACCACCCCGCGGACGCCGAATAATGCCGCGATGCACCAGGGGTGGCCATCGTGTCGCCCGCATCGTGCGGCCGCCGGTCAGTTGACGGGACAGTTCCCTCCGCCTTCGGAGTGACTTCGGCCAGCAGGGGGGCTCCACGTCCCGCGCGCCGAGCTATTCGGGTGCACCAGTCACGGCGGCTGATCCGGGGGCGTCGCGCCGTGGCTGGTGCAATCCGTAGGCCGCACGAATCGGCCCGCCGGATGGTGCGATCGGCTAGTTGGCGGGTGGTAGTTCGCGTGGGCCGCGGTGGTTGGGGAGTTCGTTGCGGTGGTGGGCCGAGAGCTCGTCGCGCTGCACGGCTTGGGGCAGGCCATAGCCTTGGGGTGCGGTGGCCGGGGGGAGGGCCGAGTAGCGGGGGTCCTGGGTGTAGTCCGCGTCGACGACGGTGGCCGCGACGCGCTGGGCGTGCCAGGAGTCGGGGGTGCCGGGCAATTGGTAGCCGGGGTGCGGGGGCTGGGTCATGGCCTGGGCGTGTGAGTCCTGGGAGTCCACGGTCACTTTGCGGGTGCGGCGCAGGGTGAAGGTGATTTCCTCGACCTCTTCGAAGGCCTGGCGGGCGGTGCGCAGGGGGTGGGTCGCGGTGTCGATCGCATTGGCGACGAAGGCGGGTACCAGCGGGCGGATGAAGCGGGCCGCGGTATCGGAGAACGGCACGGTGCCGATCAGCGGAAGTTCCAGGCCGCCGCCCTTGGGTGCGGCCGAGGCGGTATGCGGCACCACCGCGCCTGCACCGCCGGTCGGTGCGAGCGCACCCGCACTCACGGTGGCCGGAAGATTGGGGGTCACCTCATGAGACACGGTGCTGTCCTCTCGATCGCCAGCCGTACCGGCTGGAAGTTCACCTCGCCCCGGTTCGGTGACGCCGATTTCCAACCCGCCGATGGCGGCGATGATCCGGGTGCGCTGACGCTCCCGATCGATGGCGGTATCGGCCTCGACGGCCAGTCGGGCGGCGGTCAATAGTTGTTCGGCGCGCAGATTTTCGGCCTCGGTCCGCACCTCGGCGCGTTTCACCGCGATGGCGGCATCGGCGCTGCGTTCGGCGCGATCTTGCACGGTGTGGAAGGCCAGTCTCCGATCGAGTGAGGTCTCACCGCGCCACCACCGCAGGGTCAGCGGCAGCAGCGCGAGCAGTACGAAGGTGCCGATGGTCAGCACCCGGAGCAGAAATGCGCCCGCGCTGCCGGTGGTGTAGTCGTTCATGGCCAGCCAGCGCGCCCCGAGGCCGCGATCGGCTGCGGTGAACGCGGCGGAACCGGCTGTGTCGAGGGCCTTCTGGTCATCGGTGACTCGTTGATCCAGTCCGGCCACCCGGTCCTGCGCCGCGACCAACTGCTTGCGCGCGTCATCGAGCATCGCATTGGCGGTCTGCGATTCGGGGCCGCGACCGGGCACTCCGGTGATCCTGGTCTGCGGGCACTCCGGCGTCGGGTTGTATTCGCAGCGCGCGATCACCAGCGCGTGGTCGATATCGGCCTGCGCCTTGGTAATCGACTGATCCAGTGCGGCGCGATCGGCCTTCGCACGCTCGAGCTCGGTTCGCACGGTGCTCACGGCGGGTGCGGAATCGACCGCACGCTGCGCTTTTTCATCGAGCAGCCGATCTATGGTGCCGCCGAAGAGCACCGTCGAAGCGAGCTCCGCGACCAGTACCCCGGCGAGCATCGCGACCGCGATCCGTCCGACGAGACCGCGACGATCCGGCCCACCGGCGGGGCGTGCGGTCGCCAAGGCGCGGGCCACCGCGCCGGCCAGCAGCGCGATGACCAACGCGACGAACGCGACCGCGAACAGCGGCATGGCATCGGCCGTGGCAAGGGCGACCGTGCCGACGATCCCGGCCACCGCCGCGAACAGCAGTACAACGGTGCCGGTCACGGCATAATCCGCCCGCTCATGCGGGTAATAGAGTTCGGTCCCACCCTGCTCGCGCCCGAGACCCCCGCCGAGCCAGGTGAACAAGCCGGTAATTGTCATGGGATCCCACATCCTCTACATCCCAAGTCAAAGTGGCTGCCCGCTAGCGACTGCTTGCAGGTCGCTCGAAAGAACTCGCCGAAACTGTCACAGATTCGTTGTCACAGCGTGACAGGCGCGACCGCGACACACCGAGCACGGAGCCGGGGATGTGGTCAGGCTCACAGCGTTCGCCAACGCCGCCGGACTTGTGCCCCCGCTCACCCTTAATCTGGCATGAATGACCGGACCTGAACGAGGTGTTGCGAATGCTTTTCCGAGGCTCGGCAAGGGTTTTGGTGTGTGTGGCGGCGACCCTGTTGCTGGCCGCCCCCGATAGCCGTGCGCAAACACTCGACAACGATCCGGCCTTGGACCGCATCGTCGCGTTGGTGACCGAACGCCTGGATACCGCCGACGCCGTCGCCGCGGCCAAATGGGCGACCGCCACGCAGAACGGGGGCGAACCATCCATCGACGATCCGGTCCGCGAAGCGCAGGTCTACGACGCGATGGCGCGCCTCGGCGCCGATCGGGGTCTCCCGGAAAGCTGGATCCACCAGGTGTTCTACGGCCAGATCGAGGCCAACAAAATCGTGCAGCGCGGCCTGGTCACCCGCTGGCGCTTCGATCCGGCCGCGGTCCCGAGCGCGCCGCCCGATCTGGCGTCCGTGCGCCCGGTGATCGACCGGGTGAATGTGGAAATCGTCGACCAACTCGCTCTGCGGCGTGCCGAGCTCACCGGACCGACCTGTACCGAGCGCCTGGTACCGCCCGTTTTCGGAGTGCTCGCCGCCGACCGCGATGCGCTGCATCAGGCGGCGCTGGTCCGCGCCGCCGCCGCGCTATGCGGTTCCTAGATGTATGTGCCGCGAGCCATGTTTTCAGGCACCGCGTGTCGCCCGGTGTAAATGTGTCGTAAACCACTCGAATCAGATTGCTGGAGATGTGCTGAATCCCACATCGAGCAAAAGAGTCCGGACGGTCGGATCGGGTTGTGTGCTTGTCACACCCCTGTCAGAAATCTCTCATCCAGCCCGCTGACCGGTTAGCCACAGCGAATCGGGTTTGCCTCGACTGAAGCAGGGGAAATCCACTTCGATGCAGGTGAGCGCCGGTTCTCTGGGTGCGAGGTGCGCCGTTGTGCGGGTCCTGGGCGCCCGTTCTCGCTGGTTGGCACCCGGTGCCAAGGGGATCGATCGCACTGCGTTCGCTGCTTTACACTGGACGACGCGCACACGTGGAGGACCGATTGAAGAAGCCCAGCTAGACCCGGTTATTAGCACGACCTAAGTTGGTTGGGCCCCGGACCTGACTTATCGTTTGCTCTTACGCCGAACACAACAATGTTCGGCAATAGCGCCCGCTCGGGCTCGGAAATCCGGTGCCCAAGCGTAGCGGGCGCGCACCCGTGCGGAGGTAAGGAACACGTAAGCGTTCCGTTACCGACGAGCACCCCTACGTCATCGCAGCGGGTGGACAACTGGAGACGTGACTGCACGAAGAAGACCATCAGCGCGGCTGGTTTCGCAACGTACAGGCGCAGTCTTGACGGAGGCAATCGACGAAAGGCCCCTTTCCCATAGGCCGATTCATCGAGGCCGACTTTCTTGAAGGCAGAGGCATGACGCAACTTCCTGGCCACAGGTCCCCCGGACCCATCGGGCTCTATGACCCGGCGAACGAGCACGACGCCTGCGGTGTCGCATTCGTCGTCGACATGCACGGCCGCCGCAGCCGCGACATCGTCGACAAGGCTATTACGGCTCTGTTGAACCTGGAGCACCGCGGTGCCGCAGGTGCCGAACCCAATAGTGGTGACGGCGCCGGCATCCTGATCCAGATTCCGGACCGGTTCTTCCGTGCCGTGGTCGATTTCGAGTTGCCGCCGGAGGGTTCCTACGCCACCGGTATCGCCTTCCTGCCGCAGGCCCGCCGCGAGGCGACCAAGGCCGCCTACGGCCTGGAGCGGATCGTCGAATCCGAGGGCCTGGCCGTGCTCGGCTGGCGCGAAGTGCCCACCGATGAGTCCACCCTGGGTGCGCTGGCCCGCGACGCCATGCCGACATTCCGGCAGGTCTTCATCGGCTCGCCGAAGGGTTCGGCCGAACCGCTCTCGGGCATGGATCTGGAACGTCGGGCCTACGTCGTGCGCAAGCGCGTCGAGCACGAACTGGGCAAAGCCGGCGCGGGTGAGGGCGCGGTCGGCAAGGAATCGGTGTACTTCCCGAGCCTGTCCGGTCAGACCTTCGTCTACAAGGGCATGTTCACCACGCCGCAGCTGCGCGCGTTCTACCTGGACCTGCAGGACGGCCGGATGGAGTCCGCGCTCGGCATCGTGCACTCCCGGTTCTCCACCAACACCTTCCCGTCGTGGCCGCTGGCGCATCCGTTCCGCCGGGTCGCGCACAACGGTGAGATCAACACCGTCACCGGTAACGAGAACTGGATGCGCGCCCGCGAGGCGCTACTGCGTTCGGATGTTTTCGGCATCGACGAGGCGGGCAACAACCGCCTGCAGAAGATCTTCCCCGTCTGTACCCCGGGGGCGAGCGATACCGCGCGCTTCGACGAGGTGCTGGAACTGCTGCATCTCGGCGGCCGCAGCTTGCCCCACGCGGTGCTGATGATGATTCCCGAGGCCTGGGAACGCAACGAGAACATGGACCCGCAGCGGCGGGCGTTCTACCGCTACCACTCGATGCTGATGGAGCCGTGGGACGGCCCGGCATCGGTGTGCTTCTCCGACGGCACCGTGGTCGGCGCCGTCCTCGACCGCAACGGCCTGCGCCCCAGCCGCATCTGGGTCACCGATGACGGTCTGGTCGTCATGGCCTCCGAGGTCGGGGTGCTCGACATCGATCCGGCCAAGGTGGTCAAGAAGGTCCGGCTGCAGCCGGGCCGCATGTTCCTGGTCGACACCTCGCAGGGCCGCATCGTCGGCGACGATGAGCTCAAGAGCCAGCTCGCCGGCGAGCACCCCTACCAGGACTGGCTCGACGCCGGTGTCACCAAGCTGGCCGATCTGCCCGATCGTCCGCATGAGCACATGTCCCACGACCGCGTACTGATCCGGCAGCAGATCTTCGGATACACCAATGAAGAGCTGAACCTGCTGATCTCGCCGATGGCCAAGACCGGCGGTGAGGCGCTCGGCTCGATGGGCACCGACACCCCGATCGCGGTGCTGTCCTCGCGCCCTCGACTGCTTTTCGACTACTTCTCCCAGCTCTTCGCGCAGGTGACCAACCCGCCGCTGGACGCGATCCGCGAAGAAGTGGTGACCAGCCTGCGGCGGGCTCTGGGTCCGGAGGCCGATCTGCTGCATCCGGGACCGGAGTCCTGCCACCAGATCACCATCCCGCAGCCGATCCTGGACAACGACGAGCTGGCCAAGCTCATCCACATCAACGACGACGGCTCGCATCCGGAGCTGCGCTCGGTGGTTGTGCACGGTCTATATCCGGTGAAGAAGGGTGGCAAGGGCCTGCGCAAGGCGCTCGAGGCCATCAACACCCAGGTCTCGGCCGCCATCGAGGGCGGCGCGCGGATCATCGTGCTGTCCGACCGCGAGTCCAATGAGAAGCTGGCGCCGATTCCGTCGCTGCTGCTGACCGCGTCGGTGCACCACCACCTGGTGCGCGAGCGCACCCGCACCATGGTCGGCCTGGTCGTCGAGGCCGGTGACGCCCGCGAGGTGCACCACATGGCCATGCTGGTCGGCTTCGGCGCGGCCGCGATCAACCCGTACATGGCCTTCGAGACCATCGAGGACCTGCTCGAGCGCGGCGGGCTCCAGATGCCCGGCAGCACCGGCGATCTGCCCGCCGACTACCGCAAGGCGGTCGCGAACTACAACAAGGCCGCGAGCAAGGGTGTGCTGAAGGTGATGTCCAAGATGGGCATCTCCACCATCGCCTCCTACACCGGAGCGCAGCTGTTCCAGGTCATCGGCCTGTCGCAGGAGTTGGTGGACGAGTACTTCACCGGTCTGCGTTCCCACCTGGACGGCATCGGTCTGGACGAGATTGCCGCCGATGTGGCGGCCCGACACACCGTGGCGTTCCTGGAGAACCGTAACGAGCGCGCGCATCGCGAACTCGAGGTGGGCGGTGAATACCAGTGGCGGCGCGAGGGTGAATACCACCTGTTCAACCCGGACACCGTCTTCAAGCTGCAGCACGCCACCCGCAGCGGTCAGTACTCGATCTTCAAGGAGTACACCAAGCTGGTCGACGATCAGTCCGAGCGGCTGGCCTCGCTGCGCGGTCTGTTCAAGTTCAAGACCGGTGAGCGCAAGCCGATTTCGATCGACGAGGTCGAACCGGCCAGCGCCATCGTCAAGCGTTTCTCCACCGGCGCGATGAGCTACGGCTCCATCTCCTCCGAGGCGCACGAGACTCTCGCGATCGCGATGAACCGCCTCGGCGGTCGCTCGAATTCCGGTGAGGGCGGCGAACATCCGGCCCGCTTCGAGGTCGAGGAGAACGGTGACTGGCGGCGTTCGGCGATCAAGCAGGTCGCCTCAGGTCGCTTCGGTGTCACCGCGCACTACCTGACCAACTGCACCGATATCCAGATCAAGATGGCCCAGGGCGCCAAGCCCGGTGAGGGCGGTCAGCTGCCCGCGCACAAGGTGTACCCGTGGGTGGCCGAGGTACGGCACTCGACGCCGGGCGTCGGCCTGATCTCGCCGCCGCCGCATCACGACATCTACTCGATCGAGGATCTGGCGCAGCTGATCCACGACCTGAAGAACGCGAACCCGCAGGCGCGGATTCACGTGAAACTTGTTGCGGAGCCCGGTGTCGGCACGGTTGCCGCCGGTGTGTCGAAGGCGCATGCGGACGTGGTGCTGATCTCCGGCCATGACGGCGGTACCGGCGCCTCGCCGCTGACCTCGCTCAAGCATGCGGGTGGTCCCTGGGAGCTCGGTCTTGCCGAAACCCAGCAGACGTTGCTGCTCAACGGACTTCGCGATCGCATCGTCGTGCAGGTCGACGGCCAGATGAAGACCGGCCGCGACGTGGTGATCGCCGCACTGCTCGGCGCCGAGGAATTCGGTTTCGCCACCGCGCCTCTAGTCGTTTCGGGCTGCATCATGATGCGGGTCTGTCACCTCGACACCTGCCCCGTCGGTGTCGCGACGCAGAATCCGGTGCTGCGCGAACGCTTCACCGGCAAGCCGGAATTCGTCGAGAACTTCATGCTGTTCATCGCCGAAGAGGTCCGGGAACTGTTGGCGGAGTTGGGCTTCCGCACCCTGGATGAGGCCATCGGCCGGGTCGATATGCTCGACACCGCCCAGGCCAAGGCGCATTGGAAGGCCAGCAAGCTGGATCTGTCGCCGATCCTCGACGATGTCGAGACGGCATTCATGCGCCAGGACCGGTACCGCACCAAGACCCAGGACCACGGTCTGGACCGAGCGTTGGACGTGCAGTTGATCGCGCAGAGCGCCGATGCGCTCGAGCGCGGTCAGGCGGTGAAGTTCGAGACCAAGATCACGAACGTGAACCGCACCGTCGGCACCATGCTCGGCCACGAGGTGACCAAGCTCTACGGTGGCGCGGGCCTGCCCGACGACACCATCGACATCACCTTCACCGGTTCGGCGGGCAACAGCTTCGGCGCGTTCGTGCCCGCGGGCATCACGCTGCGGGTGCAGGGTGACGCGAACGACTATGTGGGCAAGGGTCTTTCCGGTGGCCACATCATCGTGCGGCCGTCGCTGAACGCGCCGGCCGAATTCGTCGCCGAGCAGAACATCATCGCGGGCAACGTGATCCTGTTCGGCGCCACCAGCGGCCAGGCCTTCATCAACGGTGTGGTCGGCGAGCGGTTCGCCGTGCGCAACTCCGGCGCCACCGCGGTGGTCGAGGGCGTCGGTGACCACGGCTGTGAGTACATGACCGGCGGTCGGGTGGTCATCCTCGGTGAGACCGGCCGCAACTTCGGTGCCGGTATGTCCGGCGGTGTCGCCTTCGTCTACAACCCGAACGGCACCTTCGAGGCAAAGCTCAACCCGGAGCAGGCCGACGCGGTCGAGCAGCTCGCCGGTGACGACTTCACCTGGCTGCGCGACATCATCACCCAGCACCGCGATCAGACGGGTTCGGCTGTCGCCGAACGCATCCTGAGCGACTGGTCCCAGCAGGTGAACCACTTCGTGAAGGTTATGCCGCGCGAATACAAGAAGGTTTTGCTCGCGATTTCCGAAGCCGAGAAGAACGGCACGGATGTCGACGAGGCGATTATGGAGGCGGCACGTGGCTGACCAGAAAGTTCTAAAAATGTCGACGAGGCGCTGTGACTATTCGGGGGCGGCACGTGGCTGACCCGCAAGGATTTCTGAAGCACACCAAACGGGAACTGCCGACGCGTCGTCCGGTTCCGCTGCGCCTGATGGACTGGAAAGAGGTCTACGAGCAGGATTTCTCGCACCAGACCCTGCAGACCCAGGCCAGCCGTTGTATGGACTGCGGTATTCCGTTCTGTCACAACGGTTGTCCGCTGGGCAACCTCATCCCGGAGTGGAACGACCTGGTTCACAAGGGCCAGTGGCGTGAGGGCATCGACCGGCTGCACGCGACCAACAACTTCCCGGAGTTCACCGGTCGGCTTTGCCCGGCACCGTGCGAGGCGTCCTGTGTCCTCGGCATCAACCAGGATCCGGTGACGATCAAGCAGGTCGAGGTCGAGCTCATCGAGAACGCCTTCGACGAGGGCTGGGTGACCCCTGTCTACCCGACCCGCCTCACCGGCAAGAAGGTCGCCGTGGTCGGCTCCGGCCCGGCCGGGTTGGCCGCCGCGCAGCAGCTGACCAGGGCCGGTCACACCGTGACCGTCTTCGAGCGCGCCGACCGCATCGGTGGTCTGCTGCGCTACGGCATCCCGGAGTTCAAGATGGAGAAGCGCTTCATCGACCGCCGTCTCGCGCAGATGGAGGCCGAGGGCACCATCTTCAAGACCGGAGTGAACGTCGGTGTCGATATCACCGCCGCGCAGCTGCGCGAGCGGTTCGACGCGATCGTGCTGGCCGGTGGCGCCACCCTGGCGCGTGACCTGCCGATCCCGGGCCGGGATCTGGACGGCATCCACCAGGCGATGGAATTCCTGCCGTGGTCCAACCGGGTACAGCTCGGCGACGATGTCACCGACGAGAACGGCCTGCCGCCGATCCATGCGAAGGACAAGAAGGTCGTCATCATCGGTGGCGGTGACACTGGCGCGGACTGCCTCGGCACCTCGCATCGCCAGGGCGCGGCCAGCATCCACCAGTTCGAGATCATGCCGCGGCCGCCGGAGGAGCGCGCCTCCTCAACCCCGTGGCCGACCTACCCGCTCATGTACCGGGTCTCCTCGGCGCATGAGGAGGGCGGCGAACGCGTGTTCTCGGTCAACACCGAGCGTTTCGTCGGCAAGGACGGCAAGGTCACCGCGCTCGAGGCGCACGAGGTCAAGATGGTCAACGGCCGCTTCGAGAAGGTCGAGGGCACCGACTTCACCCTCGAGGCCGATCTGGTGCTGCTCGCCATGGGCTTCACCGGACCCGAGAAGCCGGGCCTGCTCGAAGGTCTCGGTGTCGGCTACGACCAGCGCGGCAATGTCCAGCGCGATAAGAACTGGGCGACCAATATCCCGGGCGTCTTCGTCGCCGGTGATATGGGCCGCGGCCAGTCGCTGATCGTCTGGGCCATCGCCGAGGGCCGCGCCGCCGCGTCGGCGGTCGACAAGTTCCTCGAAGGCGAGACCGCGCTACCCGCGCCGATCCCGCCGACGGCGGTCGCGCAACGCTAGACCCTCTCTTACCGGAGCGGAAGGGCGCCTGTGGATTTCGGTCCGCAGGCGCCTTTTTTGTGCCGCGCATTCGCCCTTCGCACGTATTCGAACTTGGTGGAACCCACGGAAGGGCGCCGAGCGGAACCGTTTTCGTCGTAAGCGGTGACGGGAATCGGACACGCTCACGGGGTTCGAATGGCGCTGGTTGCGGTGTTGCCTTATTGTGATCAGCGGCGTGGTGCGTGATCTTGGGATGCGGGTCGCTACGTGCATGTCATACCGGTGGGTTGCTCGCGTCGACCCAGATGCACTGGACCGACATCCGCCGAGGTCAGCACGGTTGGTAAACAACTGTCGGAAGCTTGCTCTCGCAAGGGGCGATGTTTTGAACTGGAGCAGTATGCGGTTGAAGAAGGTGACCGCCGCACTCGGTGCGTGCGCGGCTGTAGCATCCGGCGTAGTCCTTGGTAGCGGTTCGGTAACGGCCGATCCGGGCTGCCCGAGCCTCTATGTGGTTGCGATTCCGGGTACTTGGGAGACCGGAAAGGACAAGACGCCACAGCCCGGCATGCTGTCCGGTGTCACGAACAATCTGCCCCGGTCGGTCGACGTCGACTACGTGACCTATGCCGCGACCGCCTTCCCGTGGGAAGGCGATGTCTACGGCGCGTCGAAGAAGGAAGCGACCGATCGCGCCCGTGGCCTGGCCACCGAGATGGCACAGAGCTGTGGCGGCACCAAGATCGCGATCGTCGGCTACAGCCAGGGCGCGGATGCGGCGGGCGACCTCGCCGCCGAAATCGGCACCGGCTTGAGCTCGATTCCGGCGGACCGGATCGCGGGTGTCGGCCTGATCTCCGATCCGCGTCGCTCGCCCACCGACATCCAGGTCGGACCGGTCGCGCCGGGCGCGGGCGCCGGTGGCGCTCGGGTCGGCGGCTTCGGCTGGCTCAGCGATCGCACCCGCACCATCTGCGCGCTCGACGATCTCTACTGCGCCACCGCCCCCGACGATTTCGTGACCCGGTTCGCCGGCTTCCTCGCGCAGACCTCCGAGGCGAATCCGGCCAACCTCTGGCGCTACCAGCTCGAGGCGGGCACGATCATGAACGACCTGATGAACCTCGGCGGCATCCCGACGCTGCAGTCGCAGCTCACCGAATCCGCCAACCAGCAGCGGGCGAAGGATCTGGAGCGCTTCTACGACTCGCACGCGCATACGCTCTACGGCAGCTACCCGGTGGGTGGCGGGCAGAACGCTATCTCCTGGATGCACAACTGGATCGCGGGCATGGCCTGATCCCAGGGCGGTAGTTCCCAAGGCAAAAGCGAAGGCCACCCTTCCGGTCTGGAGGGGTGGCCTTCGCTTTGTCCAACGGTTCTGGGCAGACTAGCCAGCCGAACCGGTCGGCGGCAGGATCGGCGGCTGGCCGGGCTGCCAGGGACCGTTGTTTTGATCGCCGGGGCCATGGCGCCAATCGCCGGGGCCGCGATCGTCATGGTCGCCGCGCGGTCCGTCCCAGTCACCATGGTGGTGGCGGTCGATATCGGCGCCTTGCAACGGAATCTGATCCGATGCCGCCTGAACCGTCGGCACGGACGAATCGGCCGTGGCCGCGGATGCGGTGACCGCGAGCGCGCTGAGCGGAACCGCGGCCAGCGCGCCTGCGATCGCAATTCGAGCGAAGCTCCGCCTGAAGGAGGTCGATGTCTTGGAGAGCAAAACGGATTCCTTTCCTCGGACTGTGAGTCGCTGGTTGTTCCGAGCGACCTGTCAGTAGTCGCTGCGGCGGCTCACCGGACCAATACAAGGCTCCGTCACTGGGATTGGGGTGGGATCTGTCTGGCAGTCGGCTGTGAAGCCGAAGTCTGTGAATAGCCGTCAGGATTGCTGTGAGATGTTGCGTGGCAACAGATCCCAGACATGGCCGTTCTCGTTGATGGTGGCCGCGGTGCGGCGTCCGCTGCGGGAGAACAGGATTCGGGTGATCGAGCAGTAGTCGATCGGGAAGGTCAGCGGTCTGGCCAGGCCGAGCACATCCTGCAGGATCACATTGATCACCCCGCCGTGCGCAAAGACGAGCACCGTATCCGCGGGATCGGTGTGCGCGGCGATCGAGGTGATGGCCTCGCGCACCCGCGTGATGAAGGCGGGCCCGTCGATCTGCTCGGGCAGATGCCCGGACTTGATCCGCTCGTAGACGGCCGCGAATTCGACCTTGGCATCCTCGATCGGAATGTAGGCGGGCAGGTCGCGATCGTATTCGGCCAGATCGTCGACCACATCCACCGCTAGCCCCAGCTTCGCCGCCGTCGGCTCGGCCGTCTCCCGCGCCCGCCGCTGCGGGCTGCTCACGATCCGGCTGATCCGATGCTGACTCAATGCCGCTGGCACTCGTTCGGCCTGCTCTAGGCCGACCGGCGCCAACCCGGGATCGGCCGGTCCACCGGAGCCTTGCACCCGCAATGGCTGAGCATGACGAACGAATATCAACTGCACCTCGCCCACTCTGCCGTACGATCGGCGTTCATTCGTACTAGGGGGAGTAAGCGACGTATGGGTGCCATACTCGAAGTCATGACCGTCGAACCGTTTCCGCAGTGGCTGCGCCCGCCGCCGGGCGGTTTTGTCGCCGAGGACCTGGACCGCCTGCCCGACCTGCCTCCGCATACCGAGTTGATCGACGGGAGTCTTGTCTTCGCGAGCCCGCAGGCGAAGTTTCATGTGCTGGTCATCACCATGCTCGATATCGCCTTGCATCGTCTGGTGCCCAGTCACTTGCGTATTCGGCGCGAATGACGGTGACGTTGGGGCGTAACCAACGCCCGGAGCCAGACATCGTTGTGGTTCACGCAGACCGTGACGGAGGCTTAGAGCTCACGACATATCAGGCTGACGATGTTGTTCTCGCCGTGGAAGTTGTCTCGCCTGAATCACGCAGCCGCGATCGGGAACGCAAGCCGCAGTTGTACGCCCAGGCGGGCATTACACACTTCTGGCGCGTTGAGAATGTCGACGGGCGACCGGTCGTTTATGTGTACGAGCTCGACCCGGCCACTAAGGTGTACGCGCTCACCGGCATTCATCATGAGCAACTGAAGCTCAGTGTGCCGTTCGATATCGATATTGATCTGACCGACATCGAACGGCTGTAGCTTCGCCCAGCCTTTTCACCCGCGTGGAGTCGCGGTGCACTCCGGTGGGAGTTCGAAGAAGCTCACGAACTTCGCAACGGCCGCGCTGTCACCGCTGATCTCGGTCTCGCCCGATGCCAAGCTGTCTGCCAGCGGCCGGCCGTGGATGGCGACGGCGATGAAGGCCGCGACGGTGGTGTGGATGGTGGTGGCGCCGGTGCCGGAGGCGCCGCGGCTGATGGTGATGGTGCCGTCGGACACCACGGCGTGGAATTCGTCTGTGCCGGAATCGGATCCGGTGAAGTAGAGGTCGTAGTCGGCGTGCACACCCGCCGCCTGCTCGGGCTGGAAGAAGGTGCGCAGGGTCACCATCAGCGAATCGGTCGACATATCGGAGCAGCTGTAGCTGTTGGGGGTGCGAGCGCCCCAGCGGTTGAGTGCGACGATCACATCGTCGAGTTCGCGACCCCAGTCGGTGAGGTCGTAGACGGCGGCGGCGACCGGTGGCGGGAGCTTGCGTTTGTGTACGACGCCGATCTGGACGAGTTCCTCGAGGCGCTGGGAGAGCACATTGGGACTGATGCCGGGCAGTCCGGCGCGCAGATCGGTGAAGCGTTTGGGGCCCAGGAGTAGTTCGCGCACCACCAGCAGGGTCCAGCGCTCGCCGACGAGGTCGAGCGCGCGGGCGGCACCGCAGGCGTCGTGGTAGCTGCGCTTAGCGCGCTGCTCCGGGGCAATAGTCATGTGCTACAGCATATCAGTCGATTCTTCAACTGAATTAATTAGTTGTCTTTTAGGACTAACCATTGCTAGCGTGCCACAGTAACGATCTTCGGGTGGAAGGCGTCTGTGGTGACGGAAGCAAAAGAACGACATAGACAGGTGGGGGACGCCCCCGGTTCGGACGGCAAGCGCTGGCTCGCCCTCTATGTGTTGTGTGGCGGCATGCTCATGATCGTGCTCGATGCGACGATCGTGAATGTCGCGCTGGCGGATATCCAGACCGACCTCGGCTTCACCGCATCGGGTCTGGCCTGGGTGGTGAACGGATATCTGATCTCCTTCGGCGGCCTGCTCATGCTGGCCGGCCGACTCGGTGACCTCATCGGTCGCCGCACCATGTTCCTGTCGGGTCTGGTGGTCTTCACCCTGGCCTCGGCGCTGTGTGGCGCGGCCGTCAACGAGGTGACACTCATCGCGGCCCGCTTCCTGCAGGGCATCGGCGGCGCCATGACCTCGGCGGTCATCCTCGGCATGATCTTCGCGATGTTCCCGGATCCGCGCGAGCAGGCCAAGGCGATCGGTCGCTATGCCTTCGTCGCGTCGGCCGGTGGTGCGATCGGCCTGCTGCTCGGCGGTTTCCTGACCGCCCTGGACTGGCGGCTGATCTTCCTGGTCAACTTGCCGATCGGTATCACGGTCGGCCTCGGCGCGCTGAAGATCCTGGACAAGGACAAGGGTGCCGGATTGAAGGATGGCGCGGATGTGCCCGGCGCCGTACTGATCACGGCGGCGCTGATGCTCGGCGTCTACACGATCGTCAAGCCGGCGGCCGAATACGGCTGGACCGATCCGGTCACACTGGGTCTGGGAGCGGCCGCGCTGGTACTGCTCGCCGGATTCATCGCGCGGGAGGCGACGGCGGCCACCCCGCTGATGCCGCTGAAGATCTTCCGCTCGCGGAATCTGTCCGGTGCCAATGTGATCCAGGTGCTGACCGTGGCCGGCATGTTCGGCATGTTCTTCATGGGTTCGCTGTACTTGAAGCAGGTGCTCGGCTATTCGCCGATCCAACTCGGCACGGCCTTCTTCCCGGTCGCGGCGATCATGGGTCTGCTGTCGGTGCGCTATTCCGAACATCTGGTGATGCGCTTCGGCGCCCGCAGGGTGCTGATTCCCGGTCTGCTGTTGATTCTCGTCGCGCTGCTCTGGCTGACCCAGGCGCCGGTGGACGGCAACTACTGGCTCAACATCTTCGGGCCGATGGTGCTGTTCGGCACCGGTGCGGGTCTGGCCTTCCCGTCGCTGATGAATCTGGCGATGTCGGGGGTCGAGCCGCAGGAGGCCGGTCTGGCCTCGGGTCTGGCCAACACCACCATGCAGGTCGGTGGCGCGCTCGGTCTGGCGGTGCTCGCCACCCTGTCGGCTAGCAAGACCGAACATCTGCTGAAGGACGGTGTCGCGGCAAATGTGGCGCTCACCAATGGATTCCAGCTCGCGTTCTGGATCGGCGTCGCACTGGTGGTCGCCGCGCTGGTCACGGCGGTGGTGGTGCTGAAGTCGGTGCCGGCGCAGCCGCACGACCAACTCGATGACGAGCTGTTGCTCGAGGCCGAGGTGGCCTCCGAACGCACCGTCATCTAGTCCGGAAATACCGAAACGGCCCGGTTCGCGATCTGCGAGCCGGGCCGTTTTCGTGGGCTTACTGCTGCTTCTTGCGCTGAGTCAGCAGGTAGATGCCGCCGACGATCAGGGCGACGATGACCAGGCAGCAGATGCCGCCGATCAGCAGTCCGCTGCTGCTCTTCTTCTTTTTCTTGGCGGCGAACTCTACTGCTGATGCGACGGTGTCGGAGTTGGTCCAGGTGTCCGCGCTCGCCCACACCTGCGGGTCCAGCAGTGCGGTGTTGGTCAGCAGGTCAAGGTACATATGCATCCCCATGGTCGAAGGTACCGGCCTCCTCCCGGGGCCGAATTACCAAGGGTAGCGGGCAAATACGGCAAATGGAACTTTTCCGGACTGCAATCTTTCATATTGAGATACTCGATTCGAGTTCCTCAGCGCGGCTTGACCAATGGGAACGGCAGCGTCTCGCGAATGCTGCGTCCGGTGATCAACATGACGATGCGGTCCACGCCCATTCCCAATCCGCCGGTGGGCGGCATCGCATGCTCGAGCGCCTGCAGAAAGTCCTCGTCGAGCTCCATGGCTTCCGGATCGCCATTGGCCGCCAGCATCGACTGCTCGGTGAGCCTGCGGCGCTGTTCGATCGGATCGGTGAGTTCGCTGTAGGCCGTACCCAATTCGACGCCCCAGGCGACCAGATCCCAGCGCTCGGTCACGCCGGGAATGCTGCGGTGCGCGCGGGTCAGCGGAGAGACCGAGGTGGGGAAGTCGATGTAGAAAGTCGGCTTCTCGGTACGGGATTCGACCAGATGCTCATACATTTCCTGCACGACCTGCCCGGCATCCCAGCCGTGCTGATAGGGCACTTGCGCCTTATCGCAGAGTTCGCGCAGCTCCTCGAGCGTGGTCTGCGGGGTGATCTTGGAGTCGAGTGCCTCCGATACCGCGCCGTGCACGGTCTTCACCGTCCACTCCCCGGAGATGTCCACCTCTTCGAACGAGCCGTCCGGCCTGGGGCGCAGCGCCACCATCGAACCATTGGCCGCCTGCGCCGCGTTCTGGATGAGTAGGCGCGCCAGCTGCATCATCCGCTCGTAATCGGCATGTGCCTCATAGGCTTCCAGGCTGGTGAACTCCGGGTTATGGCTGAAGTCCACACCCTCGTTGCGGAAGTTGCGCCCGATTTCGAAGACCTTCTCCATACCGCCGACGCACAGCCGTTTGAGATACAGCTCGGGCGCGATCCGCAGATACAGGTCCAGATCGTAGGCATTGATATGGGTGAGGAACGGTGTCGCATTGGCACCGCCGTGCACCTTTTGCAGGATCGGCGTCTCGACCTCGAGATATCCCCAGGCGTTCAACGAATCCCGCAGCGAGCGCACCACCGCGGTGCGCTTGCTCAGCATCTCGCGGACCTCCGGATTGATCGCCATATCGACGTAGCGCTGACGCACCCTGGCCTCGGGATCGGCCAGTCCCTTCCATTTGTCCGGCAGCGGATGCAGGCATTTGCCGATCATCCGCCAGTCCGCGGCCAGCAGCGAAAGTTCGCCGCGGCGGCTGTGCCCGATCTGGCCACTGACCTCGATGAGGTCACCGAGATCGAAGAATTCGCCGAATTCGGCGCTGCGTTCGGCACCGACCCGATCGCGGTCGATGACCAGCTGGATATCGTCGGTCCAGTCCCGGACCACCGCGAAGATCACCCCGCCGTAATCGCGAATGCGCAACAGTCGGCCACAGACCCGCACCGTGGTGCCGCGCGGTGAACGACGCGCCGCCGCGACGGCATGCGTCGGGGGATAGGCGACCGGATAGGCATCGACACCGGCGGCCGCTAGCCGGTCGAGCTTGTCCATGCGCACCCGCACCTGTTCCGGGCGGCGTGGAAGCAGTTCCACACCAACGTTATCCGGCAGATCCGGCGGACTGCCGTCGGCGTGCAGTCCGGTGATGCCCGCGGGTACCGCACTGTGCAGACCGGTGTGGGTAATGGTTTCGGGTTCCTTACCGAAGCGCGGTAGGAAGCCCTCGGCGAGCGCACTGGCCATGGCCACCCGTGGTAGTTGCCTGCGATCCTCGAACAGGAAGAACCGGGGCACCCAGTACGGCTGATACTTCACATTCGACCGGTACAGTGCCTCCAACTGCCACCAGCGTGAAAAGAACAGCAACACGCCGCGCCACAGCCGCAGCACCGGTCCGGCGCCGATGCGGCCGCCCTCCTCGAAGACCGAGCGGAAGACCGCGAAGTTCAGTGAAACCTTGGTGATGCCATGCTGTTCCGAGGTCAGCGCGAGCTGGGAGATCATCAGCTCCATGACACCGTTGGGGCCGTGTGGATCTCGGCGCATCAGCTCGAGTGACGCGCCGGTGCGTCCCCACGGCACCAGCGAGAGCATGCCGAGCACCCGCTCCTGGGAATTCACCGCTTCGACGAGCAGGCAGTCGCCGTCCAGCGGATCGCCGAGGCGTCCGAGCGCCATGGAGAAGCCGCGCTCGGTTTCGGTATCGCGCCAGGCATCCGCACGGGCGATCACCTGCCGGAATTCCGCGGCCGGAATATCGCGATGGCGGCGGATGCGCACGGTGATCCCGTGTTTGCGCAACCGGTTCGCGGCCTGACGGACCTGCTTCATCTCCGGGCCCGCGAGCGAGAAGGTCCTGGTGTCGAGAATGGCCTCGTCACCGAGGCGCAGCGCCGAAAGTCCGGCCCGTCGGTACGCCGTCGCACCGAGCTCGCTCGCGCCCATGACCGCTGGGGCCCAACCGAATTGGTCGGCCAGCCGCAGCCACGCATCGATCGCCTGCGGCCACGACTCGCGAATACCGACCGGATCGCCACTGGCGAGGCACACGCCCAATTCGACGCGATAGGTGAGCGCCGCCTTGCCGCTCGACGCGAAGACCACCGCCTTATCGCGCCGGGTCGCGAAGTAGCCGAGCGAATCCTCGACATCGGAGCGTTCCAGCAGACCGCGGATCGCGGATTCGTCGGTGCCGGTCATCGCGTTGCCCGCACGTTGCGAGCGCAGCAGGATGACCACCGCGGCCAATAGGGCGATGGCGCCGAACAGGCCGAGCAGGAAGTTGACGAACGGGCGCGGATGGCCGTCGAAATGTTCGTTGTCCACCAGCACCGCGGCCGTCACCCGATAGATCGACCACAGCGGCCGCTGCACGCCTCGGGGCAGCGAACCGGGGAGCAACTCCACCAGACCCCAGCCGAGCAGACAGCCGACCGCGAGACCGCCTGCCAGTACGCCCAACGCCTTCCAGCCCGCCCCCGGGCGCACCTTTGTGTAGAACTCCCGCCAGGACGCGAGCAGCACGCCGATCGCGGCGATCTGTACCACCGCGGCCACCAGTGCGTGCATATTGGCCTCGTCGGCGAATTCGAGCACATTCGCGAGGGCGTAGAGCGCTATATAGCCGAGCAGCAACCACCAGGCGATGCGCTTGCGGCTGGCCGTCGCCCCCGCGAGCAACCCGACCACCAGCGCCCACACGAGGCTGGTATCCGGTGCGTCGAAGTAGTACAGGTCGATGTAGCGCCGCGGCACATGCGTCAGATATCGCAGTCCGGGCGAGAGGCTCCACAGGAAGCAGAGCACGGCGAAGACACCCAGGAGCAGACCCGCGATATGCGGGACCTCCCGCAGCCGTCCGTGTCCGCGATGCGGAACCGGTGGTGCCGATCTTTCCGGGGGTGCTTCGGTGTCGATGCGTTGCCCGGCGTGCGTGGTTGTCACAGCACCAGTGTGTACGGTGCCGCGGTAGTGGTGCTCGAAGACCACCCGGGCATGTCGGTTATCGGCGAGTCATTCATGAGTGTCGGGTCGTGTGGGCGGGGGGTTGGATTTCCGGTTCGACGGCAACGGAGTAAGGATGTATCCCATGTCCGATGCAGTCGATGTACCAATCGATGACGACGTCATTCGACTCGGTCAGTTCCTCAAGCTGGCCAATCTGATCGATTCCGGATCGGAGGCCAAGACCGTGATCGCCGCGGGTCTGGTACGGGTGAACGAGGAGGTGGAACTGCGTCGCGGACGGCAATTGCATATCGGCGACATTGTGGCCATCGCCGGTCATAAGGCCAGGGTGGCAGCGGTCTAGTCGCTCGGGCTCAAGCACGGACCACGATGCCGTCGTGGTCGCTGTAGAGCATATGGCCGGGCACGAACGTCACACCGCCGAATTCGACCGGGATATCGCGCTCGCCGGAGCCGGTCTGGGTGCTCTTGCGCGGGTTGGTGCCGAGTGCCTTGATGCCGATATCGAGCGTGCGCAGGATGGCCGAGTCGCGCACCGCACCGTTGACGATGACGCCGGACCAGCCGTTGGCCACACCGCGTCCGGCGATGATGTCGCCGACCAATGCGGTGTGCACGCTGGCGCCGCCGTCGACGACTAGCACGCCGCCGTTGCCCGGCTCGCTCAGCGTTTGCTTGACCAGCAGGTTGTCTTGGAAGCAGCGGATCGTGGTGATGCGCCCGGAGAACTCCGCGCGCCCGCCGAACTGGATGAACTGCGTATCGCAGCTACGGATTTCGGGGCCGATCTCGTCGGCGAGGTCCGCGGTAGCAATGGTGTCCACTGTGACATTCTGCCGCGCCTTCGGCGCGGCGTGTTCGCGGCCCCCTGGTGTCTGCGAACGGTCGCTCGTAAGACTCGCTCCGTCGTGGTCGAGTGGGTGACGATGGTCGGCATTCACCGGCGCGCCCGCTGCAAACCCGGTCGCTAGCGATGCCCGTAATGCATCTGGTACTTGATTCGCTCGGTTTCGCGCATCTTGTTGTGGTTGATCCATTGCGGGTCGAGGCCGTGCTGCCTCATCCGGTAGCGGCGCCAGACATAGCTGCGCGCCACGGTGAACACGACCAGCGGCACGACCATCATGATGATCACGCCGATCTTCAATGCGATCGGCCCGGGGAACAGCAGCGGGACCAGCAAGAGCGGGATGAATGGAACGATGAACCGGACGAGATAGCGCACCTCGGCCCCGTGCCCGACGAGGTCGTGGATGACCCACTCGTGCAGCTCCTCGGGGAGCTCGCGGCCGAGATCGTAAGAGATCCGCTGGCCTATCGTGGGGCGTTTCATATGTTCAGGCTATGCCTGTGAGATGCGTCATCGCCAGGTTCGGCGAATATTCGGCAGCCGGAATCAAGCGCGACCGTGGCGGCGTTCGTAGGCCCGCCGCTCGGTCTCCACGCGCTTGCTGGACGCGGCGTCGGCCAGCGCTGGATCGAGGCCGTGCTTGACCAGACGCGCCCTGCGATACACATACATCAGCGCCGCGGTGAAATAGATCAGCGGCAGATACAACAGGGCCATCATCGCCAGGCCCATCCATTTCGGTCCGGGTACCAGCAGGAACAGGCTCAGTACCGGAATCATCGGGATGAGCAAGCGCATCAGATAGCGACGTGCCGCACCGGGGCCGGTCAGATCCTCGAGCACCCACGCCGACATCGACTCCGGCAGCGTGCGCCCGCAGATGTAGGCGATGCGCTGCGCGAATGTTGGTGTCGTTCGGTCGACCATAGTGCCAAGCATCCTCCGGGCGGACCGGCTCGGACAAGTTCTGGCTAGCCCTGCCTGCTGGCGTGGAATTCGGCGATCTGGGTGGTCAGGTTGTGTGTGGAGTGTTTGACGGCGAGCTTCACGAACGGCTCGATGGTCTTGCCGAGCACCTTGCCCGCGATCCCGCCCGGCACGCGATAGTCGACGATCGCGTCGACCGTGCAACTGTCGGTCCCCTTGGCGTGGAACAGGAAGGTGGATTCGATCTCGAAACCCTTGATCGACTTCACCGCGATCGCGTAGTTCTCCTCCCACCGCACGACCTGCAGGCGCGAATGCAGCGCGGCGGGACCGAGTTTGATGGTGCCGTCGAAGGTCGCTCCGACACCCTCGACCTGCTCGGTGATCGGTGTGAAGTCCTGTACCTCGGTGATGAAACGCGACAGATTCCGGTAGTCGTTGACATACGCGAAGGCTGTTTCGGCCGATGCCGCACAGTCTTCGATGATCTTCACCTCGGTCATGGCACAACTGTAACGGGTTGCTATCGGCCCGGCAGCAGGTGCTTGCATTTGCAAGCGTCAAGCGGTGACCGCCAGGGTAGCCGCCAGTCCGAAGGCCACGGACATCACCGCCACCTCGATGATCGCCCGACGCAGTGAGGATTCCGCAGGCATTCGATGTCCCGTCGCCTGCGGAACCCAGCTCCGTCGCCACCACCAGCCCAGCGCCAGCAATCCAACCAGCACAAGGGTTTTCGCCAGCAGAATGCGGCCGTAGCCGGTCGTCACGAACGGGGCGATTCCGCCGACCCGCACCAACCCGTTGACCAGGCCGGTGACCGTGACGATGCCGACCAGCGGCAGCGCCACCGCCGAATACCGGGGCAGCGTCACCGCCCACTCACCCCGGGCGCGCACTACCAGTGCCAGCGCGACCAACAGCCCGAACCAGGACGCCGCCGCCAGCGCGTGCACCGCCGCGAGCACCGAGCCGAACGGCTGCTGTGACATATGCCCGGTGATCGGCCGCAGCGCTAACGCCACTGCGGTGAAGACCAACACCAGATCCGCCGATGCGGTCTCCGGTCGTCGGAACGCGATCGCCGAATAGCAGGCGACCGCACCACTGCCGATCAGTACCGCGATGCCGACCTGACCGGCGCTGATCTCCACCAGGAAATTGCCGAACTGCCTAGCGCTGAGCGTGCCGACGGGCACTCCGACGACGGCCGCCGCTTCGAAGACGAGCACCATGAATTCGGTGACACACCAGATCCCGGCCAGTACCGCGAGCACCCGCCACGGTGGCCGCAGCCGATCGTGCAGCCGGGGCAGTGCGGCCAGCCCGAGCACGGTCGCCCCGGTGCAGTCCGCCAGCACCCGGACGATGCTCTCGGACTGTGCGGGGGCCGGGACGGCCAGGATCAGCGCGAGCGCCACCCCCAGCAGCCCGGCCGGGACGACCAGCAGCAGAGCTTGCGCGTTTCCGCCGCCGGTCGTCGGCTGCACCTTGTTCACCCGCGTGCTCTTCTCACCGCTGCGATTTGCGGCTCCTGCCGCCGAACAGGGCGAATGCCAGCCCACCGCCGAACAGGACGACCGCGCCGATGATGAAGACCCACAGCGGAATTCCGTCGGAATCGCCACCTCCGCCGGAGTTGTTCTGGGCGTTGGCCTTCGGGCCCGGGGTTCCGTTGCCCGCCTTGGTGAGGGTGAAGGTCCGCTCACCCTTGACCGGGTGGCCGTCGGCGGAGGTGACTCGGTAGCCGATCTTGTAGACGCCGGTCGGGCCGAGTTCGCCGACGGCGACGCTCACGGTCGGGCCGTCCACCTTCGGGTCGCCCTTGGACCACAGATTCCCGTCCGGCCCCACCACGGTGAGTGCTGGAAAGCCTTCCTGCAGTGGTTCGTTGAAGGTGATGCTCACCCGCTCCGGACCGGTTTCGATACTCGCGCCGTCGGCGGGCACGCTGCTGACCGGCGTGGAATGGGCCGCCGCCGTTCCAGCCGCGAGCGCGCCCATGCCGAGGAAGAGCACCCCCGCGACCAACCCGCCGACCATGCGACGCAGGGCGGTGCCACTCATGCCCGGCGTCCGCGGATCACATTGCCGAGACCGAGCGCGACGCCGAGCAGGCCGAGTGCGAGACCGATGCCGCCGAGCCAGCGCGCGGTGTTGTCGGTGTCCTTCGATTGCTCCGAGGCGGCGGCCGAACTGCCGACGTGGTGGCCGTCATGGCCGTCGCCGGTGGCCGCCGCGAGGGTCAGCGTCGGTGCCGGATGTTCGGGTTCGGAACCGTCCGCGCCCATGGGCTGATCCCACTTGACGACCTTGCCGTCGCTGTAGGTCTGAGTTGCCGGGAAGCTGACCTCGTTCTGGGTCGGCAGCGGTCCGACCGAGAGGACGAAGCGCTGGAACTGGCCCGGGCGCACACCGGGCGTGCCGGGATCAGCGGTCCAGGTGACCGAGGTGGCCTCGGCCTTGTCATTGCGGTCGACCTTGGAGTTCCAACCCGGAATGGGTTCGGTGCGGGCGCTCTTGAGATTGGGCAGGGCGACGGTGAGGGCCGTGGTGTTCGCGGTCTCCGATTCGGTCGGCACCTTGAAGGTGATCACCGAGTAGTCGCCCTGCGTCGCGCCGGGTGCGTCGGCGGTGACGTGTGCGGAGGCGGTGCCGCCCGCGAGGAGAACGAAGCCGGCGGCGGCCACGGCCGTGCAGGCGCGCGTGATCTGCGTACGCATGGGTGAAGTGCTTTCTGTCCGAAGGGGTTTGGGTGTGGCGGATCAGGCCGACACCGGAGGCGCGCGCGGACCGATCGCGCCGTTCGGATGAAAGCGGTAGGGCCGCGGAACTGGATCGGACCAGCGAACCGGGCGGGTGAGCACGAGCGGTGATCCGGTGGCGGAAACCGCGCGAATGACGCTGGATGCCATTCCGTAGAGCCGCTCGGCCAACAGGATCAGCGCGACGCAGCCGAGCGTTGCGCTCGAGTGCGCCAACAACATCCAGCCGGTGGGCAGATACCGGTCGACTTGCGGTGCGGCGGCGTGGGTGTGGGTGTGGTCGATCAGCCCGGATAGCACCGCATGCCCGGCGAGCTGTCCGAGCGCGAGCGGACCGAGTACGGCCCAACGGCCGTCGGTGCCCTGCCACAGTCGCCCCGCGGCCCAACCCGTCAACGCCGAAACAAGCAGCAGCAGTGCGGATTCGGCCGAATCCGGAAATCCACCACCCGCCGCACCGTGTGCGGCGATGGCGAGCGCACCGACTGTGCCGCCGACCAGACAGCCACGCGGGCTGCCGGAGGGCTGGCCGGGAGACATCGGGTGGATCAGCTGACGCCGAGGCGCGCCAAGACGTCCGCCTCGATACCGGACAGCTCGCTCGAAATCGACGCGTGTACGGCGCGACGGCGCGGCGCGGGCATCTGTTCCGCGGTCCGAATCGCGGCGGTCAGATTGCCGAGTCGATCCTGGGTTGCGGCGACGAATTTCTGGGTCTCGCCCTTGCCCGCCTTGTCGCTGGACTGCGTGCCGATCTTGTCGAGGGCGGCTTCGGTATTGGAGATCCGCGCCTGCAGCTGACCGCCGTGACCGCTGAAGTCACCGAGCTGTTCGACGCCGATGCCGAGCTGATGCGCCCGACGGGTATCGATCCGGCCGCGGATATAGGTCGCGGCACGGTAGGCCAGCGGTGCGAGTACGGGCACCAGCACCCGAGCCACACCGAGGTACTTGCGGACCTGGCTCGCGGTGAACGGATCCCGCTCGGCCTTGGCCGCCACCTTGAGTGCTGCCTTCTCCTCCGCCTGCAATGCGGCGATCTGCGCCTTGGCGACCTTGCTCTGGGTGCGGGCCTCCGCGCGGCGGGCCTTGCGGTCGTTCCTGGCGCCGAGTTTCGCTTCCATGGCGGCCTTGTGCTTGAGGGCCTTCGCCTCGGCCCTGCGGCTCGGCCGCCGCTTGCGCTTCGTGAACAACCCCATCGAGGCCCTCCTGTGTCGAATTTGCCGCGCCTGCGGCCCGGCGTGTTCGCGGTCCCCCGGTGTCTCGCGGCCGACCCTTTCGAGCGACCTGCAAGCAGTCGCTAGCGGCGCGGTCGAGACTCGCGACTTCGTCGCGTGCGCTTCGACCGCTCGACCGCGAGACGGGCCGCGAACGTCGCTCGTAAGACTCGCTCCGAACGGGCTGCGTTGATTCCGAACGGGCTGCGTTGATATTGAATCATCTCGCTGCTCGTCTACCGGGCACAGGTCTACCACGCCGCTCACCGGTGTACCACGCGACTCAATGGCTGCTGTGCGACTCGGGGGCCGACCACGTCATGCGATCACAGAGTTGTCAGGGGTCTGGACCATACTGCGTATGTGTATTCGGGCAGCGGTGACCGCGAGGGTCGCAATCACGAAGGCGTAGCCGACGAGCGGCAGACCGAGTTGAATACTGCGCCGATGCCCGCCGAGCCGACCGCATTCGTCGATGCCAGAGCGTTGATCGGGTGTCGGCACCGCTTGCATTTGAACGCCGCCAATCCGGACCTGCTGACCGGGGTGATCGAGGATGCCGGGGTCCGTCAGCGCCGGGATGCCGCGACCGCGCATCGCGCCAGGGTGCGTCAAGCGCTGATCGCCGCGGATCCGGACAACTGGGTGGTGATCGATCCGACGTTACGCGCCGGGGAGCGGGCCGCGGCCACCATGCGCGCGTGTGCCGAAGGCGCGCAACACATCTGGGGCGGACTGCTGCCGCAGGAGCCGGATACCGGCCGCCGCGGCGGCTCGGAAATCCTGCTGCGTGACCGTGATCGCGGCGGCTACATCCCGGTGATCGTGGTCAATCACAAGGTCACCGATCCGCGGCAACCCGAACCGGCCGATTTCCACCCCACCACCTCGGACCCGTATCACTGGGATCCGCAACCGGACCCGCATCGCAAACTGCGCCCGCAGCCCCGCGATCAACAGCGGCTCGCGCATCTGTACCGGATGCTGCAGCGGCACGGTCTGGCCAGTCCGGCGCTGGTCGGCGGCGTGATCGGCTACCACTTCGACCGCATCCTGGTGCACGATCTCGGCCCGCTGCTCGCCGATTACGACCGGCGCTATGCCGATCGAATCGCGGTGGTGCGCGGGGAATTGCCGACGGTTCCGTCGAAGGTGCCCGAATGCCGCCAGTGCCCGTGGTGGACGCGCAAAGCACCCGCCGATGAGGCGCGGGTCGCGGGTCAGAGCTGTGAGGGCTGGCTGACCGAACATCGGGACGTGAGCCTGGTCGCGCCCGGTTCCCGCGCCGAGGTGTTGCGCGGCCACGGCGTCGAGACCATCGACGATCTGGCCGCCTGGGTCGGCGACGATCCGGAGGACTGGCAGCACGGCCCCTTCGATGAGGCCGTGGTGACCGCACGTGCCTGGCTCGCGGGTGCACCGCTGGTGCGCCGGGTCGAGCGGGTCTGGGTGCGCCGGGCCGATGTCGAGGTGGATGTCGATCTGGAGAGCTTCCAGGAGTACGGCGCATACCTGTGGGGCACGCTGCTCGACGGCGTGTACCGCCCGTTCGTCACCTGGGATCCGCTGCCCACCGAGGATGAGGGCCGCTCCTTCGGCGAATTCTGGACCTGGCTGATGACCGTCCGCGCCGAGGCCATCGCGGCCGGGAAAACCTTTGCCGCGTACTGCTATTCGCGCACCGCAGAGGACAAATGGCTCTACGAATCGGCGCGCCGGTTCGCGGGTCGGCCCGGGGTGCCGACGGTCGAGCAGGTGCGCGCCTTCGTCGACGGACCACAGTGGGTGGATATGTTCCAGGCCGTCTCCGATCAGTTCATCTGCCCGAACGGCAAGGGACTCAAGAAGATCGCGCCGGTGGCCGGCTTCTCCTGGCGCGATCCGGAGGCGGGCGGGGAGGCGTCGATGAGCTGGTATCGGCTGGCCGTCGGCTACGAGGGCGAACCCGATCATGGTCAGCGCACCCGGCTGCTCGAGTACAACGAGGACGATGTGCGGGCCACCATGGTGCTGCGCGAATGGATGCATCCACGCCCTACGCGCTCCGATGATCCCCATCGCGCCGACGTCGAGGTACCCGGCTTGGCCGACTTCGGGCAGATGTCGGCGATGTCGGATAGGCGCGGCGGTACCATCGCGACGTGACAGAGCACGTCGAACAACTCGAGTTCCAGGCAGAAACCCATCAGCTCCTCGAGCTGATGATCCATTCGGTCTACTCCAACAAGGACACGTTCCTGCGGGAGCTGATCTCGAACGCCTCCGACGCGCTGGACAAGCTGCGGCTGGAGTCCTTCCGCGATAAGGATCTGCACGTCGATACCGCCGATCTGCATATCGAGCTGGCGGTCGACAAGGACAATCGGATCCTGACGGTCAGGGATAACGGTATCGGCATGTCCCGCGCCGAGGTGGTCGATCTGATCGGCACACTCGCCAAATCCGGCACCGCGGAGCTGCGTAAGAAGCTGAACGAGGCCAAATCCGAGGCGGCCGCCGAGGAGCTGATCGGCCAGTTCGGCATCGGCTTCTATTCGACCTTCATGGTCGCCGACAAGGTCACCCTGACCACCCGCAAGGCGGGCGAGACCGAGGGCACCCGCTGGGAGTCGGCCGCGGGCAGCTCGACCTACACCATCGAAACCCTCGACGAGGCCCCGCAGGGCACCACCGTATCGCTGCATCTCAAGACCCCGGACGAGGAGGACCATCTCTTCGACTACACCCTGGAGTGGAAGCTCCGCGAGATCGTCAAGAAGTACTCCGACTTCATCGCCTGGCCGATCCGCATGCAGGTCGAGCGGACCGTCACCGAGGGTGAGGGTGAGGAGAAGACCGAGAAGACGATTCTCGAGGAGCAGACCCTCAACTCCATGAAGGCGCTGTGGACGCGCCCGAAGAGCGAGGTCAGCGACGAGGAGTACAAGGAGTTCTACAAGCACGTCAGCCACGGCTGGGACGATCCGCTGGAGATCATCCCGATGAAGGCCGAGGGCACCTTCGAGTACCAGGCGCTGCTGTTCGTTCCCTCGCACGCGCCCTTCGATCTGTTCACCCGCGAGCACAAGCGCGGCGTGCAGCTCTACGTCAAGCGGGTGTTCATCATGGACAACTGCGAAGAGCTGATGCCGGAATACCTGCGTTTCGTCAAGGGGGTGGTGGACGCGCAGGATCTGTCGCTCAATGTCTCCCGCGAGATCCTGCAGCAGGACCGGCAGATCCAGATGATCCGCAAGCGCCTGGTGAAGAAGGTGCTCTCGACGGTCAAGGAACTGCAGGGTGCGGAAGATCAGGAGAAGTACCAGACGTTCTGGAAGGAGTTCGGGCGCGTCCTCAAGGAGGGCCTGCTCTCGGACTTCGACAACCGCGAGACGCTGCTGCAGGTTTCCTCGTTCGCTTCGACCAACTCCGAGGAAGAACTGACCTCCCTCGCCGCCTACGTGGAGCGGATGAAGGACGGTCAGGACGCCATCTACTACATGACCGGCGAGACCCGTCAGCAGGTCGAAAGCTCCCCGCATATGGAGGCCTTCAAAGCCAAGGGCCGCGAGGTGCTGATCCTGACCGATCCGGTCGACGAGATGTGGGTCGGTTCGGTCACCGAATTCGACGGCAAGCCCTTGCAGTCCATTGCCAAGGGCGAAGTCGATCTGGAGACCGAGGAGGAGAAGAAGGCCACCGAATCGCTGCGCGAACAGCAGGACAAGGACTTCGCCGAAGTGCTCGGCTGGCTCGGCAAGACCCTGGACAACGTCAAGGAGGTGCGCCTGACCAACCGGCTCACCACCTCGCCGGCCTGCCTCGTCGGTGATGTCTTCGACTTCACCCCGATGCTGGAGCGCATGTACCGGGCCTCTGGTCAGCTGGTGCCCGCGTCCAAGCGAATCCTCGAGCTCAACCCGACCCACCCGTTGGTCACCGGCCTGCGCGACGCCTATGACACCCGCAAGGACGACGCCGACGCGGGTAAGGTGCCCGAACTCACCGAGACCGCCGAATTGCTCTACGGCACAGCGGTTCTCGCCGAGGGTGGGGAACTCGAGGATCCGGCCCGCTTCGCCCAGATCCTCACCGAGCGCCTGACCCGCACGCTCTGAAGGTCGATCTGCCAGGAATGGGGGAGACATAACCAGTGAGCGGCTCACATAGGTTCCCAACCTGTGTGAGCCGCTCCCTAGGTCTGCGACGACCCGCCAGGTTGTCGGACGAGACAACTGATTTCCATGGCACATGGGGGTAACTCATCGGGGACGGGCTAAGCCCTGCACCGATTCACCGCTGGGCGCCAACGCGACTATCGTGGCACTTGATCTGGCTTGAATATGCGGGGAGGCGGGCTAGCTAACGTGCCGAATGCGAACGGACCGGTCATCCGGGCCGCACGTGCCGATGACTACGACGCCATCGCCACCGTTATCGATGACTGGTGGGGGCGCTCGGTGTTATCGCATCTGCCCAGATTGTTCCTCGATCATTTCTACCGGACCAGCCTGGTCGCCGAGGTGCCCGGCGCCGGACGGCGGGAACCGACCGACTGGCTGGCGGGCTTTCTGATCGGGTTCCTCTCGCCGTCGGAATCCGATGAGGCCTACATCCACTTCGTCGGCGTCGATCCGCAGTCTCGCAAGAGCGGTCTCGCGCGCGAGCTCTATGAGCGGTTCTTCGCGATAGCCCGGGCGAATGACCGCCATATCGTGAAAGCGATCACCTCGCCCGGCAATGACGCGTCGATCGGCTTCCACCGGCATCTGGGCTTCACGGTCGTCGGACCGGTGCGCGACTACAACGGACCAGGGCATCATCTGATCACCTTCGAACGCAAGATCTGATCTGCTTCGCGCACAGTGAGATCGGGCGAAGTTGGTAGGGTCCGGGGGTATCGCCCGGTTAGCCTTGGACGGTCGAAAGGATCGTCAGCTGATGTCTGGTAACCCGCTTGCCGCCGCCGAACCGTGGGATCTCGTCGCCGACGGATATGCCGAATTCGGACCCGCGATCATGGCGGCTTTCTCCGCATATGCCCTCGAACTCGCTGGACTTTCGGCGCAATCGCGGGTGGTCGATGTCGCGGCGGGGCCGGGCACGCTGAGTCTGCCCGCCGCCGAGCGAGTGGCGCGGGTATCGGCCATCGACTTCTCCGAGCCGATGATCCAGCGACTCACCGAGGACGCACGCGCCGCTGGGCTGACCAATATCGAAGCGCGGGTGGGGGACGGGCAGGCGCTACCGTTCGACGACGCGAGCTTCGATGCCGGTTTCTCGATGTTCGGGCTGATGTTCTTCCCGGATCGGGCGAAGGGTTTCGCCGAATTGTTCCGGGTACTGCGTCCCGGTGCCACCGCCGTTGTGTCGAGCTGGGCACCGGTGGCCGAATCGACCCTGATGCGAATGATGTTCGGCGCCTTCGCCGCCGCCGACCCGACCATCTCCGAACCCCAACCCAACTTCCTCAACCTGGAAAATCCGGAGGTCTTCGCGACCGAGATGCGCACCGCGGGCTTCGCCGGGGTGAGTATCCAACGTCACACCAGCACACTGAGTTTCGCCGACTCCGACGAGATGTGGGAGACCATGGTGCGCAGCAGTGCCCCACTGCTGCTGATGCGCCGCACCGTCGGCGAGCAGGTATGGGCCGAACGCGTCGCCCTCATGCGCGCCTATCTCGCCGTCAACTATCGCCCGAACAAACCCCTGTCCACCACGGCATTCCTCGGCATCGGGCACAAACCGACCCTCTGAGACCGGTGGGGGTACGCCCAAAAGCCGAATGGGTGCCCGACCGCCGGCCTTACGATCGACGATCTGGGCACCCAACTGCTATGGGCCTGAATATCCGGGGAGGCGGACGAGCGCAGGCTCTTTAGCGGGGAGCCATGCGCAGCGCGCCGTCCATGCGGATGGTCTCGCCGTTGAGGTAATCGTGCTCGACGATGTACTGCGACAGCTGCGCGTACTCGTCCGGACGGCCGAGGCGCGACGGGAACGGCACACCGGCCTCGAGACCCTTGCGGTATTCCTCGGTGACACCGGCGAGCATCGGGGTGTCGATGATGCCGGGAGCGATGGTGTTCACGCGGATGCCGAACTGGGCCAGGTCACGCGCGGCCGGGACGGTCATGCCGTGCACGCCGCCCTTGGAGGCCGAGTACGCGATCTGACCGATCTGGCCCTCGAACGCGGCGACCGAAGCGGTGTTGATGATCACGCCGCGCTGGCCGTATTCGTCGACCGTCTCGGTCTTGGCGATCGCGTCGGCGGCCAGGCGCATCACATTGAAGGTGCCGAGCAGGTTGACGGTGATGACAGTGCGGAACAGCTCCAGGTCGTGCGGGCCGTTCTTGGACAGGATGCGCCCGGCCCAGCCGACACCGGCGCAGTTGACCACGATGCGCAGCGGCGCACCGGATTCGACGACCTGCGCGACCGCGGCGGCAACTTCGTCGTTGCTGGTGACGTCGGCGGGGATCAGGGTGACGCCGTCGGGCACGTTATCCCCGGCGCGCTCGATGGATTGGGGTACGTCGAGTCCGAAGACGGTTGCGCCCAGATCGGCGAAACGCTTGGCAGTGGCGGCGCCGAGGCCGGATGCGCCTCCGGTGATGATGGCGGCGGAACCCGAAATCTCCACGATGGTCCTCTCGTTCGTGACAGCCAGTTGGCCCTTCGTCAATTGCACCCTAACCGGTGGCATGTGAGAAACCGATCACGGCTCCCTCGCACCCGATGCCGGCCCTATATAACACTGCTGGATAAACGGAAAATTATTTGCGAACATACGTGTTCGCGGCTGGTATCGTCGCTGGTATGAACCTGTTTTCCGCCGCGTCTATTAGCGGGCGCCGGATTCTGATCACCGGCGCGGCGCGCGGCATCGGGGCCGCACTGGCGCGGCAGTTGCACGCGAAAGGGGCGAAGGTAGCGCTGCTCGGGCTGGAGGCGGATCTGCTCGCGGAGGTGGCGCGCGAATGCGGGGACGCACCATGGCGCTACTGCGATATCGCCGATCACCGGCAGGTGGAGCGGGTGGTGAGCACGCTGGTCACCGAACTCGGCGGGCTGGATGTGGTGGTGGCCAATGCCGGGATCGCCAAACAATTGGCCCTGCTCGGCGGGGATCCGGCGGTCATCGAGGAGACGCTGGCGGTCAATGTACTGGGCGTCTACTACACGCTGCGTGCCGCCGGACCGCACATCTGTCATCCGAACGGATATGCGCTGGTCGTTTCGTCGTTGGCGGCTGCGGTGAATCTGCCTTTGGTCGGGGCATACAGCGCCTCCAAGGCCGGGGTGGAGGCGCTCGGCAATACGTTGCGGCACGAGGTCAGGCATACCGGTGCGAAGGTCGGTGTCGCGTATTTCGCCGAACTCGATACCGATATGACCGCGCGCGGCTTCGGTACCGCCGCCGCGCGAGCCATTCTCGGCCGGTCCACGGTGTCGGGAGTCGCACCACTCGGCCCCGCGATCGATGCGGTCGAGCGTGCCATCGCCCGGCGCAAGCGTCAGGTGGTATCGCCCTGGTGGGTAGCGGTGGCGTTGCCGTTCCGGCCGGTCGCGCAGCGCGTCATCGATATCGCGCTGCGCCGCGGGGTAGCGCGGGCGTTGCAGATCGCGCGCACCGAAGATGCGCCCTTCACCACCGACCAACCGGCCAGACCCCGCAAAATGGAGCGACCGGCGTAGCCGGATATTGCCCGCCCGACCCTCGGAGCCACTGAATGACCGAATCCGCCAGCCACGCACGCCAACTCCCGAGGGGGCGACACGGCCTGCCGCGGGAGGAGGTGATCGCCTCGCAGCGCGAGCGGATTTTGAGCGCGATGGCCGAGGCGATGGTCGAGAACGGATACGTCGGGACCTCGGTCGCGGCCATCCTCAAGCGGGCCGGGGTTTCCCGGGAGACCTTCTACGAGCAGTTCCGTTCCAAAGAGGATTGTTTCGAGGCCGCCTATGAGTGGGCCGTCGAATTGCTGATCTCGAATATCGCGAATGCGATCAGCGGCGATGCACGGGATTCGACAAACCCGGCCGATCCCGACCGGATGGGCCGAATCCTCGAGGCCTACTTCGACGGGCTGATCGCTGAACCCGCATATGCCCGCCTCTACCTGGTCGAGGTCTACGCGGTGGGCTCCAAGGCCGTCGCCCGCCGCACCCAACTGCAGGAATCCTTCGTCGCGATGATCGCCGAGGTCCTCGACGCCCGCACCGACCAACAGCGCTTCGCCTGCCAAACCCTCGCCGCCGCCATCAGCGCCATGGTCACCGCCCGCGTAGCGGTCGACGACCTCGACGGCCTCCGAGCCCTCCGCGAACCCCTACTGGACCTGGTCCGCCGCAGCGGTGACCTTTATGGCGAGGCAATGCTGCGTCAGTCCGAGGTGCGTGCTTGAGCGGCGGTTATGGGACTTCTGCTCGAGGCTGGCTGCCCGGCCACGGCGAATGGTCGAGCAGCGCCAGGCCGGGGACTTCTCTGGACAGCTCGAAACGGCCTGGGCTCGAAGCGCGATCGGTCAGCGCATCTCTTCGGCGGGTTCGGCTACCGCGGCAGGTTCCGAATCGCGCCGGGCGCGGCGCGAACGAATCAGCAGGGCAAGGCCCGCGGCGGTCGGGGCGAGGATGGCCAGTGCGCCACCGGTGAGGATGCCGAGGTCGGGGCGGGTGGCGGCGAGCAGGCTGGCGGTGCCGAAGTAGAGGAACAGTAGGCCGGAGCAGATGCCGATGACATGTTCCGGGAGATGTTTGCCGACCACGATGCCCGCGGCGATGGCGAGGGCATCGGCGGCGACCATGCCGATGGTGGAGCCGATCCAGACGCCGACCCAGCTGTTATCTGTGGCCAGAGCGGCGGTGGCGAACATGGTCCGGTCGCCGAGTTCGGCGAGCAGGAAGGCGGACAGGACCACGAGGAACGGCGCGGTTGTCGAACGTGGCGGCTTGGGTTCGGCCGGTTCATCCGCACTGCCGAAATGTTCGCGCAGGGTCCACAGGCCGACGGCCAGGAAGGTCAGCGCGGCGACCATGGTGATGGCCCGGGTGGGCAGTGCGGCACCGAGGAAGTATCCGACGCCGACCGAGATCAGGTGCACCGCCGCACTCGCGGTCGCGATGCCGCCGAGTACCACCCACCAGCGGTAGCGCAGCGCGAACGTCAACGCCATCAGTTGGGACTTGTCGCCCAATTCGGCGAGAAAGACGATTCCGACGCTCAGCAATATCGTCGCGATCATGTGGTGTGCACTCCCGGGCTCCGGCCTGCCGGCCCGGAGATCGAATTACGCCTCCGGCCGACAACGAAATAGTTGTCTCGGCCGAAGGTCTCGCCCACCGGATCTGCGCCGGTTCGCGCGACCGGGTCCGCGCCCTCGTGAGGCGGCGGGCCAGTATGTCGACAGCGCGATTGCGGGCTACTCCCCTTCGCTGCCATCGACTGTACCCTGCGGGCGCACTCGAGCCAAGCCGCTTTAATCGAAATCGCAATGCGCACAATAAGTTTGGCGATCCAACCGTCGAGTTTCGGCTGTCCTCACAGATCCGGCAGCACGCGCTTATCCAGAAGTGAGCTAGCCCTTGGCAATCTTCATGAGGTCACCGGATAGCGCATATCGGTCGGTGACTCGCACACGGAGGCAGTTACCGAATTGGCGCGGCTTTTGGCCGTAGCGCAGGCCACGTGCCCATTGTGGGCGGCTGAGACGCAATCATGCCCGTCGCCAGGTGATTTGGTCCGTCGCTATGACGGCACGATCGCACATTCGGCGTCTTCGGCACCGGGCTTGCCGGATCGGCGGTCGAGTCCGGGCTGTCGTATCGGCGTGCCGTCTTCTGGCACTTCCTGCGTACCAAAATCGGCCATTAGCTCGGATATTTCGGCGGAAGCGGCGCAGCACTGCGACCTGTGCGAGGCAGCCACCGAATACGCGGCGGTTGCGAGTGCTCAGGCGGCCAGCAGCATCGCCAGTACGGCGGTGTCGGGATCGCTGATCGGGTCCAGGCCAACCCGGCTCACCAAAGAGGTGACGGTGCCGTCGGATTCGGCCTCGGCCCAGGCTGCCCGATGCTCCAATCCCAGATGCGGGACGCCCGGCAGGAGCACGCAACCCGACGCCACTCCGACGCATTCCGGCAGCGACGGCCGGGTCTCCGAGGGCGGATGCAGCATCAACAGCGCCGCTGGCACATGATCGGCGAACCGGCCGGGCTCGAGCGCCTGATCACCGAGCACCGGCCCCTCGGCGAGGACCAGTCCGACGGTGCCCGGTGCCGGATCATCCGGTAGCTCTTCGCGCACACCGAAGACGGTCGAGGTGGTCAGCAGTCCCGGATACGAGGCGACCCGCACGGCGAGCACAAGTACCTGTGCCCATTCCTTGGTGGTGTCGGGCCAGCGTCCGGAGATGACGAACCCTCGCAGCGATCCGCGGGCCTGGAACGGCGTGATGCCGATGGGTCCGTTCGTTTGCATGATGCCTCCCGTGAGCTAACCGGGGGCGGCTTTGCCCGTCCTCGAACTGTGGATTCTCGAGGATGCGCCAAAACTCAGTTGGCACACAAGTACCAAAGAGTGCTAAGCGGACAAAACGAAGCATGTCGCAGGCGAGGGCATTGGTGTTTCGAGCGAAACGAGATCGAGCATGCGACGTTCGCGGCCCGGCTTGCGTCCGAGTCGTCGAAGCACATGCGACGCAGTCGCGAGTCTCGACGGCTCGGACGCAGCCACAAGGGGGCCGCGAACACGCAGCGCCGGAGGCGCCGCAATTGGACTCAGCTCAGCCGAAGATGAGGCCCTTGGCCTGGCCGACAGCGCGCGCGAAGCGCTCCTGCACGTCCTCCCAGTTGACGACGTTCCAGAACGCGGTCACGTAGTCCGCCTTGACGTTCTTGTACTGCAGGTAGAAGGCGTGCTCCCACATGTCGACCTGCAGCAGCGGGATGATGCCGAGCGGCACATTGGCCTGCTGGTCGTAGAGCTGGAAGGTCAGCAGCTTCTGGCCGAGGGTGTCATAGCCGAGCACCGCCCAGCCGGAGCCCTGCAGGCCGTTGGCCGCGGCGGTGAACTGGGCGCGGAACTTGTCGAACGAACCGAACTGGTCGTCGATCGCGGCGGCCAGCTCGCCGACCGGCTTGTCGCCACCGTTGGGGGAGAGGTTCTTCCACCAGATCGAGTGGTTGACGTGGCCGCCCAGGTGGAAGGCCAGGTTCTTCTCGTTCAAGAAGATCGCGCCGTGGTCGCCCGCCTCGCGTGCGGCTTCGAGCTTCTCCAGGGCGGTGTTGACGCCGGCGACATAGGCAGCGTGGTGCTTGGAATGATGAATCTCGTTGATCTGCCCGGAGATATGGGGCTCCAGGGCGCTGTAGTCGTAATCCAGATCTGGCAACGTGTACTCAGCCACGATGTCCCTTCCTAGTGTCTGGGCCGTGTGTGCCCTCGTCTCGAGCACACTCAACCATCATTCGTACACCCGCTGGTTTGCAACCGCGCTCCTTGCCCCCACATTCCGTCGCGTAACTTTCCCGGTCCGCGCGCTGGACGCTCGACGGAACGACTGATTTCATAAATACATGGGTAACTCGCCGGGTACGCCCAAAAGTCAACCAGGCACCGCACGCAGGACCTGAGACCAGGCCACGTGGCACTCGACTCGTATGGCCTGAATACGCGGAGAGGCGGATGAGCACCATGTCCTGGTACGACGAACTAGTCGGACGGGTCCATCTTCCCGAGCCAGAGATGGTGACGCCGGAGCGAGCGCTGCCCGGTCGTCCCGACCCGATACTGGTCTCGGGTACCCATTATGTGAACGGTCGGCCGATCCAGCCGCCGTTTCCGGAAGGTCTGCAGGTCGCGGTGCTGGCCGTGGGTTGTTTCTGGGGTGCCGAGCAGGAGTTCTGGCAACTCGACGGTGTCTTCACCACTGCGGTCGGGTACGTCGGGGGATACACCCGGAACCCGACCTATGAAGAGGTCTGTAGCGGGCGCACCGGCCATACCGAAGCCGTGCTGATCGTCTTCGATCCGAAAGTCATCGACTACGCCGGTGTGCTGCGCCATTTCTGGGAGAACCACGATCCGACCCAGGGCATGCGCCAGGGCAACGATCGCGGCACCCAGTACCGCTCGGCGATCTTCACCGTCGACCCGGCGCAGGCGCGGCTCGCACACAGCACCGCGCAGGCCTTCGGCGAACGGCTGGCCGCGGCGGGCTACGGCGAGATCACCACGGGGATCACCGAATTGCCGGGACAGGGCGGCACGGATCCGCTGCGGGCGCTGCCCGAGTTCTTCTACGCCGAGAGCTACCACCAGCAGTATCTGGCCAAGAATCCCGGCGGCTATTGCCCGGTGCACGCCACCGGCGTCAGCTGTCCGGTCGGACTGGGCGCCTGAACCACACAACCGCACACCCGGTGACCGGGTGTGCGGTTGGCGGATGCTTACAGCTGCGGCACGATTCCGGCGCGCATAGTCCGCGGGTCGCCCTCGTCATGCGCCTTCCACCAGCGCACCCCGCCCGCGATGAATTCCTTCAGCGGGATTTCGGTGCCCTTGGCATCGTGAATCGTGATGCCGTCGAACCACACCCGCACGTCTAGTTCGCGCGGGTCGATGCCTTCCTCCTGGGAGAACTCGAGTACGTGCGCTGCGGCGTGCGAGGCGATCGGGGTATCGAAGCTGAGTAGTTCACCCCAGTGCACCCAGCTGCTGTCGTCCACATCGATGAATTCCCAGCCGTGCAGTCGTCCGCCGCCGAAGCTGCTGATTGCCGCGTCCAGATTGTCCAGCTGTAGCGGCAGCACCCTGGCCGCCACGTCGTCCCACTCCTGAACGCGCAGCGAGGCCGCGACTCGACTGACACCGGTGAAGGTCAACTTCACGCGGTAGTCCTCGGGCGCGGGTCCTTCGGCCGGAAGCGTCAATACCTCCAGGTCGAGGCTCAGTTGCGCGTTCGCGGTATCGACCTGCACGCCTAGGCATGTGGCCTCGGACAGTGCGGTGTTGAGTGATGTTGTTTCCATTTTGTCGAGTAGCCCCCTGCTCACGTCCATGCGCCCAGGCTACCGACAGCACCTGCGGGAACCCGGTATTTCAGTTATTCGCTGGTGTTCTCGATTTTTCTTGGAACCGATCGGTGATGGGCGGCGTCCAAGTAGATATCGGGACCTGCACAGCCTCAGATCCCGAAGCAGCGGCGAATGACCGCTCCGGGATGGCAAGGAGGGGAGTCCCGGATCGGTCGTTCGTACCGCGACCCGATCCAGCAATCTTCCGGGATCGCCCGCCTGATGCCGGATTCAGTGCATTATCCCTTGTAGATCGACAGCTGGTTGGGAGTCAACGCCTGTGATCGGTGTGCTGTTCGATAGCTGTGGCCTGTGGATCAAGTTGTGGATTATGTGGATAACTTTGACCGAGGTATGCACAAGCGGCCCCGGAGCGGGGCATCGGACGGGAACCAGAAGCACAGAACATACCCGAGGTAACGTGCCGATGTCGAGGCCGTGAAGTACCCGTGGGGCACCGGCCTAGCGGGGCCGGAACTGCCCCGTGGTGCGCCACCCATGGCAGGATCGAAGCGTGACGAGCCCTGAAGTGTCGTCGGTGCCGGTGGAAGCCGTACCGGACGAATTCGATAAGACCGACCGTGTCGCCGCGGACGCCCCGGCGGCGATTCTGCTCGACGTGCGCGAGGACGACGAATGGCAGCTCGGCCACGCGCCGGGCGCGATCCACATTCCGATGGCCGACGTGCCCGCCCGGGTCGACGAGCTCGATTACGACGCCCAGCTGTATGTGATCTGCCGACAGGGCGGCCGATCCATCGAGGTGGTCAAGTACCTGGCGCACATCGGATACGACGCGGTCAATGTCAGCGGTGGCATGGTGGCATGGCAGCGGGTGGGTCGACCATTGGTTGCCGACGGCGATCACCAGGCGAAGATCTACTGAGGCAAGAGAGCGAGGCACGCGGCATGAACGTCAGGCCCGGAGGTGGCAGCCTGCGTAACCACGGAGGGCCCGGGCGTGCCGCAAAGGAGACACGCGGCATGAACGTCAGGCCCGGAGGTGGCAGCTTGCGTAACCACGGAGGGCCCGGGCGTGCCGCAAAGGAGACACCGTGAGTACGGCGGTACAACCTTGTGCGCGCTGTGGCGCGCGCTGGGCGGTGCAGACAACGCCGATGCACTGGTGCCCGCGCTGCCGTGGCGTGCTGTTGTCACCGGCGCCCATCGATGCCCCCGCCGAGCGGCGCAATTACCGATGGGTGGCGCGCCGCCCCGATCAGCGCGGCCGCAAGCTGAGCTCGGGTCGGCCGCGACCACCGGTGGAAACACCGCGCTACCAGCAGATTCCACGCTGGGGCCTGCTGGATCCGCCGGTCGAGTCCGCGCCTGCGCCACAACGTCCGCTGGACCGGCTGACCAATCGGGCCGGTGTGCTACTCATCGCGACCGCGGCGGTTTTCGCGGTCGCCGCCTGCGCCGAACTCGGGCGCTATCTGATCCTCCTGCGCAACCGCACCCGGTTGATCCCGTCATGGCTGCTACACATCTCCGATGCCATGGTGTGGCTTTCCGCATTGCTCGGGCTCACACTCGGGTTGATCACCGCGATCGCGATGCTCGGCTGGTTGATCGAAACGCGTCGGGCCGCCTTCGCCGCGGTCGGCCGCCGCGACCCACGGTTGGCCCGGACGCTCGCGCTCGGCTGTCTGATACCGGGGGTGAATCTATTGTGGCCCGGTGTTTTTCTCACCGAGACGGTCGCTGTGCGTCCGGCTCCGCGGACACTGCGGGCCGTGCGCATCTGGTGGGTGGGCTGGGTGCTCGGCGCGGGCTGCACGGTGGCGGCCCTGTTGTGGCGGACCGCGGATACCCTGCAGGCCAAGGCGGACAGTGTGCTGTTCACAGGGTTCACCGATCTGGTCGCGGCCGGGGTCGCGGTGCTGACCCTCTGGGTGCAGCGGTCGATGAGCGGTCGTGATCTGTTCGGCCGCACCAGGATCGCGCGCCGGTGGGTGATCGCCGTCGATCCGGCGGTGCCCGTAATCGAACCGGTGCAGCCCGGTGGCGGCGCGTCGAAGCAGCCCGAGCCGGTCGCGCTCGAAACAAGTACACCGCACCGTGAGCATGAGGAGGTTTTGGCCAAGTGAGCCAGGGCAGTCGCGCACCGTTCGTCGTCGCGCACCGGGGAGCGTCGGCGGCGCGCCCGGAACACACGCTCGCCGCGTATGAGCTGGCGCTGCAGGAGGGCGCCGATGGCGTGGAGTGTGATGTCCGGCTGACCAGGGACGGCCATCTGGTCTGCGTGCACGACCGCACCGTCGACCGGACTTCCTCGGGCACCGGACTGGTCAGCGAAATGACCCTGGACGAACTCGGGGGACTCGATTTCGGGTCCGATGGCGCACCCGCATCGGTACTGACCCTCAGCGAGCTGATCGAGCTGGTACTCGATTGGCGCAGTAGGCCGACCAAGCTGTTCATCGAGACCAAACATCCGGTGCGCTACGGCGCGCTGGTGGAGAACAAGCTGCTCGCCGAACTCCAGCGCTACGGCATCGCCACCCCCGCCTCCGCTGATCACTCCCGCGCGGTCGTCATGTCGTTCGCGGCCACCGCGGTTTGGCGGATCCGGCGTTCGGCACCGCTGCTGCCAACGGTCCTGCTCGGCGAATCATCGCGCTACCTGGGCGGCAGTGCCGCGACCACGGTCGGCGCCACCGCCGTCGGTCCCTCGGTGAAAACTCTGCGCGACCATCCGGACCTCGTCGACAAGGCCGCCGCCGCGGGCCGCGCCACCTACTGCTGGACGGTGGACGATCCCGACGATGTGCGCCTGTGCGCCGACCTGGGCGTCAGCTGGGTAGCCACCAACCACCCGGCCCGCACGAAGGCCCTGCTCGCGGCTGCCTGAGTCGAATCGGTTTCCACCGCTGGGCGAGCGCATAGCCGAGGACGAACGAACCGCTCGGGCGACCACGACGGAGCGAGTCTTACGAGTGGCCGTTCGCGAGACGCCAGGGGGCCGCGAACACGCCGCGCCGGCAGGCGCGGCAAATCGAACACAGCCACTGTAGTTTGACCTGCCGTGGGTAAAAGCAAGCGCAATAGTCCGAAGCCCGGAGGGAACCGGGCCCAGCGTCTCGCCGAGCGGCGGGCGGCTCTGGAACTGCAGGCGGCGCAGTCCGGTGCGCGTCCGTTCGAGGGGCTGGCAGCGGAGTGCGATCTGGTCGCGCTGCGCGAATTCGTGCCGTCGGCGACCGCGACGCTGCCGCTGTCGTCCGATATCGCGGCGGAGCGTTCCGTCGTGCTGGCCACGGTATTGCCGGGCGCGGTCGCCGGAATGGTGCGGGCGGGCGAGCCGCCGACCGGATACGTCGCCACGCAGGTGCAATTCCAGGGTCCGGATCCGGCCGCCGATATCGCGGCGACGATTCTGTGGACACAGTCCGCCGAACCCGGCGAATCGCTGACCGCGGCCGAAAGTGTCGAGGGCGGACCACGTTTGGCCGATGTGATCGATGCGGACGCGCAGTTGGAACTGACCGTGCACCAGGACTTCGACTGGTGGGTCCCCGAGGGTGTGCAACCTGATCCGCAGGTCGCCGCGACCATCGAACAGGCCAAGCAGGCGATAATGCCGTCCGCGCGACTGGATCTCGGCGATTCGATCGGTGCGGGCTGGTGGGTCGATGCCGGTGATAAGGCACATCTGCGCTGGGTGCGCCCGGAGAACGAGGACGAGCTGATGCTGGCGCTGGCGCGGCTGCACGCGTCGGGCGGACTGCATCTCGGCGAGGGTTCCCGGTTCGCGGGCTCCTTCCGCACGCACGGCCTGCTGGTGCCGGTCTTCGACCTGGATCCGGAACTGCACGCCAGCGAGTGGACCAAACCGGCGATCGAATTCGGGGAGCGCCTGGCGGCAGCGCTGGCCGATGAGGCTCCGCTCTCGGCGGACGAGCGCCGTTCCCGAGACGGGCTGCGGTCGCGTCAGATCACTCTGCGGTGATTTCGAAAAAGCCACGAAGAATTTTGTGAAACATCCTCCTTTCTGATCGTTGCTCGGTTAGGTTCTCTGCATCACCGAAAGCTGGTGGTGGTGAGCGAAGTCTCACCGAAAGATGAGGAAAGTAGGACCATCATGGAAGTCATTCTGACGCTGCTCAAGACGCTGCTCAGCTCATTGAGTGCCGCATAAACCGTAATGCGGACCGCGGGGTTGCGACCCCGCTCGATTCATAGCGACAGGGCCGGCTCGTCGCGACGAGCCGGCCCTGATGAATCGCGAATTTAAACGCTGCCGCCCGCGGCAGAAGGAGCGCCGGAAGGGTCGCTGGGACCACTCATTTCCCGAGCGACGAAATCCTCGAGGTCGAACAGATTCGCCCCGGCGCGATCGGCGATGGTGAGCAGGGTCGTCATATTGGCGACCTCCTCCACCTGCTCCTTCAGGAACCACTGCATGAACTGTTCGCCCAGGTAATCGCCCTCTTCGCGAGCCGTGCTCGCCAACTGGATGATCTGGTCGGTGACGTTCTTTTCCTGCGCGAGGGCCAGTGCGATCGGTTCGCGAGCATTCTCGAAATGCGATTTCGCGGCGTCGATACCGGAAAGTTCGACGCTGATATCCCGGTCCAAGAAGTACCGCACGATCATCATCGCGTGATTACGCTCTTCGACCGCCTGCGCATAGAAACGCTTGGCCAGCTGCGGCAGATCTGCATTGTCGAACCAGACCGCGATCGCGATGTATTGATGCTCGGCATTGAATTCGTGCCGGATCTGATCGTGGAGCAGGCCGTGGAATTTGCTGCGTGGGGACTCCGGATGGCTGGACATGGTTGCGACATTAGCGCTGGTCAAGCCGCGTGTCATCCAAGTGCAGCCTTATTGAGGCTAGTATTGCCTAATTAATTTTTGGCCGCACCCGCCATTCTCGGGGCGGAAATATCGGCGCGCGGTGTGGTGCGCAGCTCGCGCGAGATGAAGTCCTCGACGTCGAACAGATCGCCCGCGGCACGGTCGATGACCGTCAGCAGGGTGGTCATCCCGGCGACGTCCTCCACCTGTTCCTTGAGGAACCACTGGATGAACTGCTCGCCGAGGTAGTCGCCCGCCGCCCGCGCGGTGCTGGCCAACTCGGTGATCTGCGCATTGCGGGCGCGCTCGGATTCCAGCAGGAAAACGACGGCGCCGCGCGGTGATTCGAAACTGGATCGCACGTCGTCCAAGCCGCCGACCTGCACTTCCAGATTGCGGTCCAGCAGGTACTGCACCATGCGCAGGGCATGCGAGCGGTGCTCGGCGGACTTGCCGTAGCTGTGCCCGGCCAACTGCGGAAGGCGCTTCGAATCGAAGTAGACCGCGGCCGCCAGATACTGCTGCGAGGCGGTGAAGCCACGACGGATCTGGTCGCGCAGCAGGTCCGGGAACGGCTCGTCGGCATCGGTATCTGGCATACGCCCGACGCTACCTCGTCAGCAGATCGTCCGGGATCGGTTGGTCCTTGGCGAGGTCATCGAAGAATTGACCCGCACGTTGCTTATCCCACAGCAATACATTTCCGCTATCGGTATCGGTGAAGCCGCCGATCGGGACGGTGGTCGCCACGGTATCGCCGCGCATCGCCCAGCCGAGCTGGCCCAGATTCCAGATGTGATCGCCCTTATCGACCTTCAACGATTTCGCGGTATCGCTGGTGAGCGGCCACAGCGTGAACGGATTGGCCAGCGTGCCCGCGCTGGTCGCCTTTTTCAGCAGGGCGGCCATGAACAGGCGCTGGTTGTTCATCCGGTCGATATCCGCGAGGGCAGTCGCACGGCTGCGAACGAAGCCCAGGGCCTGCGGACCGTCCAGGGTTTGGCACCCAGCCGCCAAATTGATGCCCGCGAGCGGATCGTCGATGGCCTTGGGCACACAGACATCGATGCCGCCGAGGGTATCGACGATGCCCGCGAAGCCGCCGAACCCGATCTGCACGTAGTGATCGATGTGCACGCCGGTGGCGGTTTCGACGGTCTGCACCAGCAGCGGCGCACCGCCGAAGGCGAAGGCGGCGTTGAGTTTGTCCTTGCCGTGGCCCGGAATGCCCACATACGAGTCGCGCGGCAGGCTGACCAGCGTGGTCGAACCCGACTTCGGGATATGCACGAGCATGATCGTGTCGGTGCGCTCGGGTCCGACCTCACCGCCGGTGGCGAGTTCCTGTTCCTGATCGGGAGTGAGCCCAGCCCGGCCGTCGGAGCCGACGAGCAGCCAGTTCGTGCCCGGGGTATCGCCGACGCGGTCGGAGTAATTTGCGAGTGCATCGATCCGATTGAGCGAGCCGTCGAGTTTGATTACCGCGCCGACCACCGCGAGGACCAGCACCACCAACAGCACGAGAAACCAGCGGAACAGGTGCAGTTTGCGACGGCGGCGCGGTGGGCCGGGTTCGCGTTCCCGGCGCGACGGCGGCAAGGAGGGTGGCGGCGGGGGGACCTCGCGGCGCGGACGCAAGTTCTGCGGGGCCTGGTAAGGAACCGGCTGCTGGGGCGGCGCATAGCCGGGGACGCCACGAGGCTCCCGGTACGGCTGCGGCTGCTGCGTCGGCGCATGGGGCGGCCTGCGTGGCGGCATTCGCGTTTCGGGCGGTACCTGCGAATATGCCAGTGGCTGTGCGGAATCCGATCCGTCGCGGCGGATGACCTTGGTGGGGTCGATATGCCTCGGATCCGGACCTGGTCCGCGACGACCCGGCGGATGTGGTTCGCGCCGCTGCGGCGGCATGGACGGCGCACCGGGATTTCCGAAGGGTTGCGGCACCCGGCGCGTCCGGTCGTAGCGCTGGGGGTCGTCGCCGTTCATCACACAGACTCTACTGTTCGAGGGCCGTCGGGGGGCTTGACGAGCGGCCGGAAGTGGGTGCGCTCGGGGTGAGCGCTCGTCGATAAATTCGCCGCGCGGACCCGCGGATGTTACGGCAACCAGGAAACGTGACCGCGTAGCAATGTATAGCCGATATAGGCGACCGCGTCGATCGTCGCGTGGGCCAGCACCAGCGGCCACAGCCGGTTGGTGCGCTGCCAGAACCGGCCGAAAATCACCCCCATGGCCAGATTGCCGAGCCCGCCGCCCAAGCCCTGATACAGGTGATAGCTCCCACGCAGCAGTGCCGAGGCCAGCAGCGACCGGTTCTCCGACCAGCCGAGCCTGCGCAATCGGGTAATGAGATAGGCCACCACCAGGAGCTCCTCGGCCGCCGCATTCGCACAGGCGGAAACAATGAGTGCGGGCAAGCGCCACCAGTGGTCACCGAGTGAACTCGGCACGATCGTCACGCTGAATCCCAGCGCATGTGCGGTCAAATACAGCCCGAGCCCGGGCAGCCCGATGATCGCCGCGAGGATCAGCCCCGGCAGCACATCGGAACGCCAGCGGGCCCTGGCCAATCCGACCATCCGCGGCCCGCTCCCGCTGCGCCACAACAGATACAGCCCGAGGGCCCCCCACCCGGCCAGCCGCAAGGCACTGAGCAGCTGGAACAGCAGGTCGATGGTCGATTGCGCCGCCCGCGTCGGATTCAGCGCGACCGTCTGCCCGCCCACCCCGCCCGGCGACAGCGCACTCTCGAGCAACGACAGCGCCGCATTCAAACCACTCAGCCCGAACGTCACCACCAGCACGACCAGGATTTCGAGCCGAATCCCAATCCGCTCCCGATCGGTCAGCTCGGGCTCGTCCCCGGCACCGGTCTCAGCACGCATGCGTCCGAATCTATTGCCCGCACTGTTCCGGCGTGTGCTGTGCGTGTCGCGTCAGGTTGATCAGTGGTTTTGTCATCGCGATCGCGGTCACCCCCGATCCGCTGATCGAACACCACCACCATGCCGGGCGGGCGCGGAGTCGCCGCACCGCCGCAGCCTGCGACCAACAGGTATGGCGCAGCGAATTCGCGTTGCGGACGGCATTGTTGCTGGTTCAAGATCGGTTGCACTGGCCACCGGGTCGCTTGCTGGGTGTCGCCTCACTGGCGAGGCGTGGCCGCTGTGGCCGCCGTCGGGGACGGTGGTGGTGTTCGATCAGCGGTTCGGGGTGGGCGCAGCGAATCCGGGTTGCGGACGGCATTGTTGCTGGTTCAAGATCGGTTGCTCCGGGTGCCGGGTCGCTTGCTGGGTGTCGCCTCACCGGCGAAGCGTGGCCGCCCGGATGGTGGCCCTGTCCGGTGCTGCCGGTTGGGTTGGTACGCGTCTGCTCGGTGAGGTGCGTCGCTGCTGACGGTCGAGGCGGGTGATCTTCGCTGCGGTGTACCTGCGGGGCGGGTTGCGGTGCACCGGGTTTCGGTACCTGGCGCAGGCCGGCGGTCCGCATCAGATTCGGGGCAGGCCGTTCAGGAAGGGACAGCCTGCGAGGGTGCGTACAGCGCGGCTGAGGGATTCGATGTCGTCGGCGGGGGAGTTGAACGGGAGGCGGAAGTCGTGGTCGCCATCGTGGCCTTCGATGCGCAGGGTCACGCCGTAGCGGTCGATGGCCAGTGGGTGCACGGCGCCGGTCTGCAGGCGGGGCGGGAGGTGGCGGGCGAGTTGGGCGATGATGTCGGCGTGGTCGGTGTCCATATGCTGCAGCCAGGCCGATTCCAGTGCGCAGAAGGGGTCCGGTTGGGCCAGTCGGAGTTCGTCGACGCAGACGGATTCGGCGCCGGTCGAATCGGCCAGCACCGCGGAGTTGATCATCACGCGTAACAGGGTCGAGCTGTAGCCGACATCGAGCAGGTCGGGATGCGGATAATCTCTGGCGACCTCGGAGGCCAGCGCCCGCAGCGCCTGCGTCGGCACCGCCCGCACCGACCCGCGCAGCCACACCAGCGCCCGCACCGGTTCCCGCAGCGGCAGTGGCGCGTGATCAGTGAGCTCCAGCACCGCCGGTGCACCGCTCTCCCCCGAATTCCCGGCCAATACCGCCGCCATGGACGCGGTCGACACCGCGATCACCGCATCTCCGCACTGCCGCACGTGATGCACCGAAATCGGCGTCGGGTCGATGCCCGGCATCGCCAACACCGCCTGCTCCGCATGGGCACATGCACTGCGAACCCGCTCAGCGGTAGACGGTGCAACAGTCGGCTTCAGCATGCAGACCTCCGAGTCACGCGGTGCAATTAGGTTACCCTAAGCTAAGTCAGGCTCCCGCTCTCCGCAAGCGCTCCAGCCTCGAATCCCCCTCGATCTCGACCTGTCGCCGCACCGACGGTGTGCGTCCCAGCCCTTGCGGGAGTCCTTCGCGAGCGGGCAGAAGAGAGCGCGTTGACCGCACGTCCGCGTTCAGCTGACGACGTCATTTCGCTAAGACGGCACCCGGTTCAGCTGTTCTGCAAACTCGCGATCGGCCGCGGGAGGTTCAGCGGCGGCCTGGCGTATGGGATGGTCGACGGTCGCGGTGCCTCATCGGTTCAACTCCGATTCGATGGGGCAGCCCGTAGCCGGACGCCCCGGTATTCGCAGTGACGTTTCCGTCGGCGTCGGTCAGCCGGGCTGGACCGTGAGCGCCGAACTCACTATCGCCCGGCCGTCCGAGATCGCCCTCCACGAGAAGAACCTTCGGCCTGCTGGACGAAGGGCCGCACACGGCGACTCCACCCGCGCGAGCAAGGTCGATACATGTCGAGGGGCGGCCGGGTGCGAGCAGCTGGATGTGCGCAGGTGGCCCCAGGTGCGTCGGTGGGCGTGGCTACGGTGGGTGCATGGCGGATGGAGTGCAGGCGGCGCACGGGGTGGCGGGGGAGCCGGTGTTGCTTTCGTTGGTGGCGCCGTCGGCGGCTCGGCGGAGTTTGGATGACGGGCTGGTGCGGGCGGTGGGGACCGCGGCGGCGGATATTCGGATTCTCGACGCGGATGTGACCGATGGGGAGGTCGCCGAATTCCTGGTCGAGATCGCGCACTCGGATGGCGGGTTCATTGCGCGGACCTCCGATGGGAAGCGGGCGCTGGCTATCGTCGCGGGAACGGTTGCGGCGCTGTGCGGTGAGGATATTCGAGCGGCGCTGGCCCAGCCCGATATCACCTTCCTGACCTCGTTGAAGCCGCCCGCCGTTGAGGCGGCGCGCAGCGTGTTGCTGGCGATCGAAACCGATGCGCCCGACGATCTAGCTGGAACTCTGAGCATCCTCAGCGCACGCAAGTAATCTCGTAACCGTGCCGCGAATCGCGTACTTCGGGCCGTCCGGAACCTTTACCGAGATGGCCCTCGCCGAACTCGAGTCCTCGCAAGCTTTCGACGGACCGGTCGAGCGGATTGCCGCGCCCAGTCAAGGTGCGGCGCTGGACCTGATCCGATCCGGTGATGTCGAGGGTGCCGTCGTGCCGATCGAGAGTTCGGTCGAGGGCTCCATTTCGGCGACCCTTGATTCGCTGGCCATCGGACCGCGGCTGCAGATTATCGCCGAAACCGAACTCGAGGTGAGCTTCGCGATTCTGGCCAGGCCGGGGACGGAGTTCGCGGATGTTCGCACCCTGGCCGCCTATCCCGTCGCCGGGGCGCAGGTGCGGCTGTGGGTATCGCACACGCTGCCGGATGTCGAGATGTACACCTCGGCGTCGAATGCGGCTGCCGCCGAGGATGTCGCAGCGGGTCGCGCCGACGCCGCGGTCTCCACCGCGCTGGCCGGTGAACGCCTCGGTTTGACGGCACTGGCTTCGGGTGTCGCCGACCACGACCAGGCGATCACCCGCTTCGTGCTGGTGACCCGCCCCCGAGTCGCGCCGCCCGCAACCGGGGCGGATCGCACCTCGATCGTGCTCGAGCTGCTCAACAAACCGGGCTCACTCATGCGCGCGTTCGCCGAATTCGCCACCCGCGGTATCGATCTCACCAGAATCGAATCCCGGCCGACTCGAACAGGTATGGGCACCTACCGCTTCTACCTCGACTGCGTCGGCCATATCGACGACACCGCGGTCGCCGAGGCACTCAAGGCATTGCACCGCACGGCGCGGATCCGTTTCCTCGGTTCCTGGCCCGCGACCTCGGCGACTGGAACCCCACCGCCCTCGGATGAACCGGCCGCCGAGTGGCTGACCCAATTGCGTAAGGGGGTGGCCGACCTATGACCGGCAGACTGATACTCGTTCGCCACGGCGAGACCGAAGGCAACGTAGCCAAAATCTTGGACACCCGTGTCCCAGGCCTTCCGCTCACCGAACGCGGTGCGGCCCAAGCGAAGACATTCGGCTCGAGTCTGCTGAGACCGCCGAAGGCACTGTTCTGCTCGGCCGCGCTGCGCGCCAGACAGACCGCCGGCTACATCGAGGCGGCGACCGGCGTACCGGTCGAGGTGCTCGATGACATCCACGAAGTGCAGGTCGGCGAACTGGAGGGCCTCAATACCGAGGCAGCTCATTCGTATTTCCAGCGGATCTACCGAGCCTGGCACGAAGGCGATCTCGCCGAACGCCCACCGGGCGGCGAATCCGGATACGACGTCCTGGCCCGCTTCCTACCGGTCGTCGAGGACCTGCGCACCAAATACCTGGCCAATGGCGGCGACGGCGACATCCTGGTGGTCAGCCACGGCGCCGCCATGCGCCTGGTTTCCCGCAACCTCAGCGGCGTGGCACCGCCCTTCACCACCAATAACCATCTCGACAACACCGAAACCATCGAACTCGTCCCCCGTCCCGTCGGCGGCTGGGAATGCATCCGCTGGGGCCGCTTCACTCCACCCTTCGCCTACGAGGTTTCCCCCACCGCCGACGATCCCATGGGCTGAATCCCCTTGGGGCACAATGCTCCCCGCTCGCCTTCGTGTTATCCGCCCGCCTCGATATCCGAGCGGAGCTCGAGCAGATTGGCCTTCTCGGCGACGAGTCGTTCGATGGCGGTGTCCAATTGGCGTGTGCGCTCATCGATTTGCTGCAGCACGGCATCGCGATCGTCCTCGGATGCACTGGACGGGGCGGTGCACGCAATGTGCAACATCGTGTAGGACTCGGTCAGCGATAGTCCCGATGCCAGCAAGCAGCGAATATCCTTCACGATCTTGACATCCTCGGGGCGGTAATGCCGATAGCCGTTGGGATCCCGCCGAGGCGAGAGGACACCGGCGGCCTCGTAATGACGGAGCATCCGAGGGCTCGCGCCGGTGATACGACTCAGATCGCTGATCCGCACCCGGCAAACTCCTTGACATTGACGTTAGTGTCATACTTTAGCTTGGCCATATGACGAACGAAGACGGTCGGCCGAACGTCGTACTAGTGGTTGCGCACCCGGATCACGACTCCGCTACCTGGGCTATTGCCAGAGAAGTTGAACAAGGCATCCAGGCGGATGGAAACACCACTGCCACAACACATGATCTGACAAAGTCGGGATTCGATCCCATCTTCGGCAAGCAGGATCTGGCGGTGCACCGGCTGCGGGGCGAGGTTCCCGCCGATGTCAGGCGTGAGCAGGAATTGCTCGACTCGGCCGATGCAATCGCTCTCCTCTTCCCGGTGCACTGGTGGTCGATGCCTGCCTTGGCCAAAGGATGGATAGACCGCGTATTCGCCAGAGGCTGGGCCTACGAGACCAGCTCGGAAAGCGGTCAGAGTGCCGTAAGAGCTTTGCATTTCATCGCAGTTGCCGGTCTCGATGAAGGCACTTACGACCGGCGCCGATACAAGGAGGCGATGATGACCCAGATGGTGCACGGCATTGCCGGCTACTGTGGGATAGCCGAGTCATCCATCAAGTTTCTCTACGGCACCGAGACCGACGAACCGCGGGTTCACGAACAGTTGCTCGACCAGGCATACCGGATCGGCGCCGATCTGGCGCAGCGCGCGCAATCGGCTCGAGATCAGGAAGCGGCATAGCGGGCATTTCTTCCCGGCGGATGCGCCCTCAGGCCAACCTTGGATTCCTCGGAAACTCTTCGCGCTCCGGCAACGAATGGATCAGATCCTCCACGGCGGCGCGCAGTCGGGCGGGAGTGCCGCTGGCCAGCGACGACCACTTGGTGCCGTCGTCGGCCACGCTCGCCGTCGAGATGAATCGCCCGTTGCGAGTGTTGAATACGGCGATGTGGTTCTCGACGATGTCACGGGTGCCGTCCCCGTACAGCACGGCCGTGATCTGCGCGTGCGAATGGATTTCGACGACGGCCGAGGCGATGGTTTGCGCGTCCTGCGCGGGATTGCCGACCTTCGCGAGTCGTTGCGCGGTGGCAGTGGCATCGCCGACATCCTCGAAGATCGTCGCAAGTTCCTCGGTCGGTGCGTTCATCCCGTAGAGCTCGAGTGGCGGGGCCGTGCCGAGCGCCGCTATTACGGTGCCCGCCAGGTCGATTCCCACTTCATCGATCACATACGAGTCCTGCCCGCGAAGGGCCACGACCGAAAGATCGTCGCCCTTCGCCAGACAGAAACGACTCACGTACCCGTCGACGATCAGCCGCATGGTGATGATCCAGTGCGGCCGGTTCAGCACCCGAAGTCGGTCCTCCAAGTCGGGCTGAATCCCGCCGTCGATCAGCAGGTCCCGTTGTTCGAGCGACGCGGCCGCGGCGGCCATTGCCGCCTGATGCGCGGGCACACTATCGAAGCGGGCGTACGCGTTCAGCACAACCGGAAGGTCATCGAGATCCAGCTTCTCGCGGAGAAACTGGATCTCGTCGGGTGACAGCACAACCGCCTCGAGTGCGGACGGGCCACCGATAGAACCGAGGACGGTCACCCAACCGTCCCGGCGTTGGCGCCGATCACCCCGTCGGCGGCGAAGCGGCCATCGGTGAAGTGATCGGCCCGCAGGTCGACCTTGCTGTCGTGCTCGGACTCGTCCTCGCCGTCACGGGCCTGGTTCCCCATCAGCGGGTTGCCGGCGCCGCTGTTGCTGATCGACCGGGCCGGTGCGGCTTCGATAGATGCGACCGTCTGAGGTGCCGCTGTCGCGGTGTTACCGCCGATCACGCTGCCCGTACCCCAGCCTTCCGGCAGTTTGAGCTGGGCGCTGCCCGCACCGACCGAGGTGCCGGAGAACGAGACCGCACGGGTCGCGGCCGCAGTGCCCGCCGCGGCGATCGTGCCACCCATCGCCATCGGTGCCATGGTCGCCATCGGCGTGCTCGTAGTCGCGGCGGCGACCGCATTGCTCGCCACACTGCCGACCGTTGACACACCGGTGCTGACTACCGATCCGACTGCCTGCGCGGCCTGCGTGGCGGCACTGGCCACACCCGGGTTCGATACGAACGCCTGCACGGCGGCCACCGCCGCCGAGATCGGGTCGGTGGGGGCTTCGAACGCGGCATCGGCGGTCCCGCTCGGGTTGGCCTGGCCCGCGCCCGCGGCGATCGGCGGCGGCATCAAGAAGTCGGCGGGTGTGGCCACCATCGCCGAGGTCGCAGCCTCGTAGGTGTCCATCACCAACGCCGCGCGGATATCCATGGCGTGCCTGGCGACCTCGGCGGCCTCCATGGCGCCGCTGACGGCGCCGGCCGGGTTCGTCGAAGCGACCAGCGCGGCATTGACGGCCGCGATTTCGGGCGGGCTCGGCATAGCGAGCGCGGCAACGCCGTAAGCGATGACGTTCGCCGCTGCCTTGCCGCCCATCGCCGCTGCCTGCACACCCTGCTGTTCGGACCAGCCGAGGAAGCCGGTCAGCTTGCCGAGCGCGGCGATACCGTTGATGCCCTGCATGCCGACGCCGAGCTCGGCCATGACGCGGGCAACGGTGGTCGTCGCATCGACCCAGGCGGCGGTGAGCGCGCCCCACGCGGTAGCGGCGGCTGAAATCGGGATCGCGTGTGCGCCCGCGTGAAGGGTGGCGGAATTGATTTCGGATGGCCGGGCGATCCACACGACCCCGGTGACTCCTGCAACCATGCTGATAACTCCCCTGAATGTCTGAATGGTGGTTGAGGACAGCCGTGCCGGCTAGACCTGTATGGCGTTGACTCCAGCGGCGCGCACGACATCGCCGGCGATATGCTGCGCCAGCTGCATGCGCAGTGTCTGTGCAGCATGGTGCAGTTCGAGAATGCCCTGGGCGACGGAATGATCGTGGGTCACCGCGCCCTGGTTGAAGTGGCTGGCGGCCACGAGCGACACCTCTTCGGTGCCGGACGGGATCACGTGCGTCGCCGGTGCGGTGATCATGGACGCTGCGGAAAGCCGCTCGGCGACCAGATCGAGTTCGGCCGCCGCGGCGAGAATGGCCTCGGGCGAGATCAGTACATGTCCAACCATGACTCGACTCCTTCTAGTGGCTGTGGGGCGGAACCACGAGAATTCCCCCTTCGAGTGATAGGACGCGACAGCAACGCGATCGGTTCCATCGAATCCCCAAGTTTCTTCCGGTCATCCGTGCTGGTTTCGCGCTCGTCGAGCCGAGCCCGAACACAACTTGGATAAGACTAGCCCCATCCCAGCTCATGCAACCGGTCTTCGTCAATGCCGAAATAGTGTGCAATCTCATGGATCACAGTGATTGCGACCTCCTCGACGACCTCGCGCTCATCGCCGCAGATATCGAGAATCGCCTCGCGATAGACGGTTACGGTGTCGGGTAGCGAGCCGCCGTAGTGACTATCTCGCTCGGTCAACGCGATTCCGTGATACAGCCCGAGCAGATGTGGATCCTCCGGATTGCGCGGTTCGATCAGCACGACCACATTGTGGATGGCGCGGGCCAATTCGGGCGGAATGAGATCGAGCGCATCGCCGACCAGCTCCTCGAACCGGTCCGCGGACATGGTCACCGCCATCAGCGCGGTTGTGGCTGTGGTGGCAGCGGCGCGGCGCCGGGTAGTGGGGCAGGAGTCGAGCGACCAGAGTTCGGCGGCGGCACCGGAGCCTGGCCGTTGATCAGGATGTCGCCCTTCGCCGATCCGGTGACCGGCGCGAAACCCTCACGGTCGGTGCCCTTTCCGATCATGCAGTCCAATTTGTGGCTGCCCGCCAGCCAGCTGCGTGCGTCGAGGTAGTCGAAGAACACCGTCAGCGTCTTATTGCGCACCGCATCAGGTGAGCCGAGATAGTCGTTGGTTGCCCGGCCGCACTCGTCCTCCATGAACTTGTCCTGGTCGTCCTTGGTGGGCGGACCGCCGGAAAAGTGCTGGCCGAGGTCGACGGTGGACACGATCTCGACGGCGTGCGCCTGTGCGCAATCCACCGGATCGGAGGGCAGATTCTGATTGATGCCGAGGCAGGTGCCCGGCTCGAAGATCTTCGACTGATCGTGTTCGGTGGCCGCGCCGCTGGTCGGCAGCGGGGTACCGGTGCTACCGGAGAACTGGAGTCCGCAGCGCAGCGTTCGGTCGCCGTGCTTCCACCCGTCCGGACTGGGGTACATCAGGCCGACCACATAGCGACCGCGCGGATCGAACTTGCCGTTCAGATACTGCTCGACGGCGGGGGTGCAGTGCTCTTCCTTGAGTTCGGTCAGTCGCAACGAGTCCGGAAAGCGGGAGCCCGGACCGAATTCCACGCCGGGATATTTGGCCATATCGACATCGGCCGCGACCTCGAACAGGTGCTTGTTGGAGCAGGCGACCTTCACCAGATCGCCACGGTCCTGTTTGGTCCAGCTGAGGCAGTCGCCCCGGGCCGCGGTGCCGAACTCCTTGTCCAAGGCGGTCTGGCCGGGCGAACCAGGGTTGTGTGCCTCGAGCCGCTTGTCGTTGTCGTAGCCGGTGATGAACAGACCGACCAACGAGATGATTACGGCGCCCGTCGCCGCGGCGAGCAATACCCAACGCAACTTCGGCGCGGACAGATGCAGCTTGCCGTCGGCGACGGCGTCGCGGTCGATGATCACCGACTGCGGGAACGATTCCGCGCGCGACGACTCGCCCGAGGGCAGGTCGGATTCGTACGCGTCCTTGGTCACATCATCAGCAGACATCGCGGTCCATCATGTCAGCGTCTGTTCGCTGGTGCTACGACCTGGACGGATCGATCCGAAGCGCCCCGGTCGTACCCATGCCAGGCGCGTCAGCCGCGGAACGCGGACAGGAATAGGCCGGGCAACCGCGCGCCGGATCGGCGCTCGCGTAGAACTCGGTCAGCTTGCGTTGGAGGTGATATTGCCCGCGCCGAGAACCGCGCCGACGCCGCCGGTCGCGGTGGGATCGAGTTGGGCGAGTCCGGCGCGCCGGCGCGCGGTATCGGCGTCGATGCCGGGACGCAGCCACACTTCGCCGTGAAAACCGCTGAGCAGCAATCTGTCGTAGAAATCGAGCGGCACGATCGGCACCGCGACCCGCTGGCCCGGCGCCTCGGCGAGTTCGACCCCGTCGAGCGGACTGCGCCCCTACTCCAACGCCGCGAGCGTGGCCGACAGCGCGGTGGTGGCCTGCAGCAGCGTCATCGGACCCGACATCCACTCCTCGCCGACCAGCGGCGAGTCCGGACCCAGGCCCTTGATGGTGCGCGCCGCGCGCACCCATTCGTGGGAGAAGCGGCCGGTGCGGGTGTGGATATCGTCGAGAAGTTCGCGGCGGCGCCGCAGCGGGGTGTGCGCCCACGTTTTCTCACCCGCGACCAGATCGGCAACCGCATTATCAATAGCGGTTTAGTCGAAAGGCGTGCCCACAAGCCAACTATGCGCGCGGACCCAGCCCGCCGGTCCGCATCCTGGGATATCGGCGTGAAACCGCAATATCGCGACCATTAGGCTGGTCACCCATGATCGACCTCCGATTCCTGCGGGACAACCCCGACGCGGTCCGCGCCTCGCAACGCGCCCGCGGCGAAGACCCCGCCCTCGTCGACGCCCTGCTCGAGGCGGACGCGGCGCGCCGTGCGGCGGTGGCCAACGCCGATAACCTGCGCGCCGAGCACAAGGCGATGGGCAAGCTGATCGGCAAGGCGAAGCCGGAGGAACGGTCCGTCCTGCTGGAACAGGCGCAGGAGATGTCGGCGAAGGTCAAGGAGGCCGAGGTCGCCCAGCACGCCGCCGATGCCGATATGGACGCCGCGCACCGGGCCATCTCGAATGTGGTCCAGGAAGGCGCCCCCGCGGGCGGCGAGGACGATTACATCGTGCTGGAGACCATCGGTACACCAAGGGAATTCGACTTCGAGCCCAAGGACCACGTGGAGCTCGGCGAGTCACTCGGGTTGTTCGATATGGAACGCGGCGCCAAGGTTTCGGGCGCGCGTTTCTACTTCATGACCGGTTACGGTGCGCTGCTGCAGCTGGGTCTTTTGCAACTCGCCGCGCGGCAGGCGGTGGCCAACGGGTTCACCATGATGATTCCGCCGGTGCTGGTGCGTCCGGAGATCATGGCCGGTACCGGATTCCTGGGTCAGCACAGTGCCGAGGTCTACCACCTCGAGGAGGACGAGCTGTACCTGGTCGGCACGTCGGAGGTGCCGCTGGCGGGCTACCACTCGGACGAGATCCTGGACCTGAGCGCCGGTCCGAAGCGCTATGCGGGCTGGTCGTCGTGTTTCCGGCGCGAGGCGGGCAGCTACGGCAAGGACACCCGCGGCATCATCCGGGTGCACCAATTCGACAAGGTCGAAATGTTCGTGTTCACCACGCCCGAGGAGGCCGCGGCCGAACACAAGCGCCTGCTCGCCTGGGAGCAGGACATGCTCGCGGCCGTCGAGGTGCCTTATCGAATCATCGATGTCGCCGCGGGCGATCTGGGCAGTTCGGCAGCGCGCAAATTCGACTGCGAGGCTTGGGTGCCAACCCAGCAGACCTATCGCGAGCTCACCTCGACCTCGAACTGCACCACCTTCCAGGCCCGCCGCCTCGCTGTGCGCTATCGCGACGAGAATGGAAAGCCGCAGATCGCAGCCACTTTGAACGGTACGCTCGCGACTACCCGCTGGATTGTGGCGATTCTGGAAAACCATCAGCAGGCCGACGGTTCTGTCCGGGTGCCCGCCGCGCTGGTACCGTTCGTCGGTACCGAGGTGCTGACACCGCCGCGATAAACACCTCGAAATAGCCCGTCCGACATTGCCTACAGGTAAATAGCTAGGGGTTCGCCATGCCGGATTCACAGGATGTGGCAACTGTAGGTAATTTCTATGTCTAGGCTATTCCCCGTGCGAGGAATCGGGTCTCGCGGCGATACCCGAACCCGGGTGCGGGCCGCGTCTGCGTTGGCGACGGCGATGGTCATGTCCCGGACCACCGGAGCCTTCTATGTAATGGGGGGCGCGCTCGGCCTGCTGATCACGGGAATTGCCCCGGGCAGCGAGGGCAACCGAGCACTGGTGGGTACCGCCGCCGCGGTGGCGCTGCTGCTCGGACTCAGCCTGCTCGGCTGGGGTCCGCGGTTGCCGCATGGGATTCACCATGGTTATGTCGCGATAGCGACGGTATTGGTGACGATCGCGGTATACGCGTTCCCGAATACCGTCGGCGCGATCAGTCTCGCCTCGTTCTATGTATTCATTGCCTGTGATGCCGCATTGTTCTTCGCATGGCCACAGGCATTCGCGCACATAGCCTTCGCTATGGTCATGTGCCTGTGGGTGATGCCGACGCGGCCGGTGCATCCCACACTGCCATGGTGGTCCGGGTTGATTCCGGCGGGTGTGACCTTCGGAGTCGGCGTGGTAGTCGGCATCCTGACCCGAATGGCCTCCGAGGCCGATATCGATGTGCTCACCGGACTGCTCAACCGGCGCGGTTTCGACCGTGCGTTGAACGCCGCGATCGAAACCGCCACCCGCACCGGCCAGGGCCTGGCCTTGGTGCTCGTCGACCTCGACCGCTTCCAGAAGATCAACGATCACCTCGGCCATCGCGCGGGCGATGCGGTGCTGCAGCGGGTCGCCGATACCTGGTCGAAATTGCTCGCGCCGGACCAGCGACTGGCTCGCTACGGCGGTGACGCCTTCGCGCTGCTGTTGCCGAATACCACCGAGCAGGCGGCGATTCTGCTGACCGAGCAGTTGCGGGCATCGGTGACCACCGGGTGTTCGGCCGGAGTCACCTCATGGCAGCCGGGTGAGTCGGGTTCGCTGCTGGTGAGTCGGGCCGATGTCGGTCTGTACCGGGCCAAGCAGGCGGGGCGCAATCGGACGGTGCTGGAGTCGTCGCGACAGTTGCCGCTGGCGGTCGAGTTGCGCGAGGCGATCGACCGTGGCGCGCTCGATGTGCACTACCAGCCGATCGTCAGCCTGACCGAGGGCGGCGGTAAGGCGGTCGGTGTCGAGGCGCTGCTGCGCTGGTCGTCGAGTGCGCAGCCGGATGTCACCACCGAGGGGCTGATCCGGGTTGCCGAGGAATACGACCTCATCTCCGATCTGGACGAGCTGGTATTGCGCCGGGCGTGTGCGGACGCGGCTCGTTTGCAGGAAACCTTCGCGCAACTCGATCTGACGCTGAATGTCAATGTCAGCGGCCTGGAACTGGCCGAGACCGGTTACGCGGACCGCGTCGCCAATATCCTGGCCAGCACCGGCTGGCCCGCCGACCAACTGGTGCTCGAGGTGACCGAGAGCGAGTTGGCGGCCGAATCCCAAACGGCCATCGGCAATCTGCATATTCTGCGCGAGCGCGGCGTGCGCATCGCGATCGATGACTTCGGCACGGGCTATTCGTCGCTGAGTCGCCTGGCCACCCTGCCCAGCGACATCCTCAAGGTCGACCAGTCCTTCGTCGCCGCGATCCGTTCGGACTCACCCGCACCGCCGCTGCTCGGTGTGATCGCAGCACTGAGCAGTGCACTGGACCTGCAGGTGATCGCCGAAGGCGTGGAGACCGAATACCAGGCGGCGGTGCTCACCGAACTCGGTTTCGCGCTGGCCCAGGGCTATCACTACAGCGATTCACATCCGGTCTCGGAGCTGATCACCGATCTGAACGAGCATCAGGGTCGAGTCGGTCCTGGGCTCAATGATCGGGAACTCGGTGATGGAGACCTGCATACCGCCAACGGGTGGCTGCCGCTCGGCTGAAAATCGCTTGACGCGCTGGGGGACAGATCGGCAGGCTGACGGTATGCGTTTACTTATCTACGGCTATTGATTCGATAGGTCGTTGACCCGCGGGATCGGTCTGCGCGGGCTTACGGTGCGGGCGGTGCTCTTCAAGGGCCTCGGTGATCTGATTCCGCTGTATGCGCTGTACGCGGTGCTGTTCGCCGATCATGGATTGAGCACTGGGCAGATCTCTTCTCTGCTGGCAATGTGGTCGGTGACCGCGTTCCTGCTCGAGGTGCCATCGGGTGCCTGGGCCGATACGGTGTCACGGCGTGGGCTGCTCGTCACGAGCGGTGTGCTGCTGACCGCCGGTTTCGCGTGCTGGACACTGCTGCCGACCTACCTGGGATTCGCGGTCGGCTTCGTACTGTGGGGTACTTCGGGCGCGTTGATGTCCGGGACGTTCGAGGCATTGCTCTACGACGAACTCGTCGCCCGCAATGAGCAGCGGGCGTATCCGCGCATCATCGGTTATGCGAGGGCAGCGTCGGAAGCCGCGATCGTGATCGCCATCCTCGGTGCGACGCCGTTGTATATCTGGGGCGGCTATCCGTTGCTCGGCTGGTGCAGTGTGGCGTTCGCGGCGGTGCACACGCTGGTCGGTCTGTCCTTGCCGAGCGCGCCGAAGGCTGTGTCGACGGTGGCAGTGGAGGATCTGGAAGACGAGGATTCGGCTGGGTCATCCGAGATATCGCGAGGAGCAGTCGCCCTGAGTGGCGAGTCGGTGATGGCGCAGGCGTCGATCTCGACGGAGTCGCGGCCGTTCGCGACGTATCTGAACATGCTGCGAACCGGTGTGGGGGAGGCGATTCGGGTGCGTGCCGTGCGTAATGTCGTGGCATTGGGGGCGCTGCTGTCGGGGGTTACGGCCTTCGATGAGTACTTCGCATTGCTCGCTCAGGAGGTTGGGGTGGAGACGGCGGTGGTGCCGGTTTTGGTCGGGATCACGGTTGTCGGTTCGCTGGTGGGTTCGGTGTTGGCGGGGCGCACCGAGGCCATGTCGGCGCGCGTCATGGCGATCGCGGTGGGGCTGGGTGGTGTGCTGTTCGTCGGCGGTGCGGTGGTCGCCGGTCTCGCCGTCCGCTGGCCGGGTGCGGTGTATGTGCTCGCGGGCGTGGGATTTACGGCGATCGGTGTTTCCTACGGCATCGTCTACAACGCCAGTGTGGTGGCGGGGGCTCGGTTGCAGGACGCGATCGAAGGTCCGGCGCGGGCGACGGTCACCTCGGTGTCGGGTCTCGCTGCGGAGGTTGTCGCACTGGCGGTCTTCGGGTTCGCCGCCATCGCCACGTTGTGGCTGTCGATGTCGACGACGGTCGCGTTGCTGGGCGCTTCCATGCTCGCTATTGCCCTGCTGATTCCGTCCTCGCTACCGCGCCGCACGTCCGATCGGTGAGGCAATGGGCCGTCAGCTGTGGGTCGCTTCGATGAGAGGGGTTCGCCGCTCCATTCTGGCATGGATCCTTGCCAGATATTCGAATTTGTGAGACGGTCTTGTCAGATGTGCTCGGCTTGGGCGCGAACCTCTCTTCCGATGGGTGAAATGCAATGACGCATGACAACCAGCTGCTGCCCACTCCGCCGCTGTTCACGGAGTTCCCCTTCCGGTACGCGGTGCCGGTGCTGGCACCCGGCGATCTGCGCTGCACCGCGGCGCAGCGGGATTCGTTCCGCCGGTTCGCGCAGGTCGGGGATCCGCTCGCGGACGGTGTGGTCGCCATGTTCAAGCGGCTGCCGGTCGGCGAGGGTCGGCGGATGTTCGAGGTCGCCGTGGAGCGCGGAATCGATGCGGTGCCGAATGCACCCGACGAATTGACGGCATTCTTCGGTCAGGTCGAGACGGACCCGTACTGGCTGGACCGCACCAAAATCGACCGCGGTGCCCGGGTCGTGGAACGCACCAGTGTCTGGGGTGGGATCGCGATGGGGATGTTCGCGCTGATGGGCGGCTATCTGGCCTCTCGCGCGGATAAGGCCCTGGTCGGCACCGGTGATCTCGATGCCATGGCGCCGCGCCGCCTGGCCGAAACCACCCAGTGGTGGCTGGACGTCACGACTCCCGGTGGCCTGCAACGCAATCAGGTCGGCTACCAGAGTGTGCTGCGGGTGCGGCTGATGCACGCGCTGGTGCGCGCGGGCATGAATCGACGCCCCGATTGGGATTACGAAGCCTGGGACCATCCGGTGAACCAGGTGCTCACCGTCGGCACACTCGGCCTGTTCTCGATGGCGAATCTGGTTGGCGCACAGGCGCTCGGCCTGCGCTTTTCGGCCCAGGAGAAGGATTCGGTATTCCAACTCTGGCGCTATGTCGGCTTCCTGCTCGGCATCGACGCCGAAATCCTGCCGACCAATGAAACCGATACCTGGCGCGCTTTCTGGATCCTCGCCGATACCGAATTCATCCCGGACGAGGACTCCCGACGCCTGGCCCAGGCCCTGGTCCCGGCCGCGGGCGGCCTGTTCATCGGCACCGACACCACAGGTCAGCGCCTGATCCGCCGCGTGATCACCAGTTATATGGTCGCCTACAGCCGAATCGTCCTCGGCCCGACCAACTCTGATTTCCTCGGCCTGGAGAACAGCAAGTTCTTCCAGAGCGCCGTCATGGCGACTGCTGTAGTCAACGGCGCATTGGAAGTACCCCGCCAACTCATCCCCGGCGCCACCCGCTTCCAAGAACGGCTCGGTGCCCGAATCCGCGCCCGCCTGGTCCGCGGCTCCATCGCCCGCAACGGCGGCGACCGCACCTACGCTCGTCACGACACCTACGCTGCCCGCACCACCCTGCGCGCCGGGTAACCGTGCTGCCCCTGCGCGCCGGGCGGTCGGCAACGGCGCGTTCCGACCGATGCCGCCATGGCATCACCGCGATGACGTTCGGCGAATGGCCGCAGTCAGTGCTTGGTCACGAGTTGGCGCTGGAAGTGGCGGCGCTGCAAGGGCGCTCGAAGCAACTCCACATACGGCGATACAGCCGATGACGGTCTCGCATGGCTGGTCGACTCGGTCGATGGTGCAGCCGCCAGACACACATCTGACGAACATCCTTCGGCCGACTTGCATCGAGGGTGACCGGCCATTCCGTGCGAATTCGGCGCCAGCGAAGGGTGTCTGATCGGGCTGGTGTGAGGTGGGCTCGGGCGCGGTGGGTTGTGGCGCGGTCGGGGGATGCGGGGGGTGGCGGTACGGTGCGGGGATGGTGGCGCGGGCGAAGGTGGGGTTGGCCTTCGGGTTCTGCATCGGGGCCGGGGTGGCGGTGCAGGGCCGGATCAATGGGGCGTTGGGGGTGCGGTTGCGGGATGGGATCGCGGCTGCCTGTATCAGTTTCGGCATCGGTCTAGTGGTGTTGGTGATCGCGTTCGCGGTGAGTCGGCGGTTGCGGGACGGGCTGGTGCGGGTGCGGCGGGCGGTGGCCGATGGTGAGCTGCGGCCGGTGCAGTTGTTCGGTGGGCTCTGCGGCGCGTTCTTCGTTGCGTGCCAAGGACTTACCGTTGCGGCGATCGGCGTCACGGCCTTCACCGTCGCCACAGTCGGCGGGCAATTGCTGAGCAGTCTGGTGGTGGACCGGCTCGGGTTGGCGCCGAATGGCCGCACTCCGGTCACGGTTTCGCGCGTTGGCGGTGCGGCGCTGGCCATGGTCGCGGTGGTCCTCGCTGTGGCGGGAGGGTCCGGCGCGCCGGTCGGTTCCGCGGCGGTGCCCGAATGGCTGCGCAACAGCCCGACCGCTGTGCTGATCCTGTTGCCCGCGCTGGCCGGAATCGGACTGGCCTGGCAGCAGGCGGTCAACGGTCGCGTCGGCGCGGTCGGCGGTCCGTTCTCCGCCACCCTGGTGAACTTCGGCATCGGCACCGCGGCCCTTTTCGCCATCGAGGCCTGCATCCTGGTCGGCACCGGCTTGCCTGGTGGATTCCCCAGCGAGCCATGGCTCTATCTGGGCGGCCTCATCGGCGTCGCCTTCATCGCCTTGGCCGCCATCACCGTCCGCTGGATCGGCGTCCTGCTCCTCGGCCTTACCTCGGTTGCCGGCCAACTCCTGGCCTCGATCACCCTGGACCTGCTCACCCCAACCGGTGCCGGACTCTCCCCAACCGCCGTAATCGGCTGCGCCCTCACCTTCCTCGCCGTCCTCGTCGCCACCCGCTCACGAACCTGACCCCAGCGCCGAACTTCCGGCATTGCGGGGCAGCGACTCACCGATGTGTCAGTCATTGCACTTGGTGTTCGGGGCCGACCTTGCTCGAGGGCATGCGCCTGGACATGGGCCGCCCAGCGACCCCACCGCAATGGTCGACCTCGCCGGGAGACCTATCTTGCGGTGCTCGGATTTGTTCGGTTAGCTGCTGCCGAACCAGCCCGGTGGGAACCACTGGCCCCAGCCGCCGTTGCCACCCCAGCCGCCGCCCCAGCCGCCGCCGCCCCAGCCGCCGTTGCCGCCCCAGCCGCCGTTGCCACCCCAACCGCCGTTGCCGCCCCAGCCGCCGCCGCCCCCGCCCCAACCGCCGCCATTGCACCCGGGGCCGTAGCCCGGGCAGTGCGGATTATCTGTCTGCACAACACCTGGTCCGGGTGTCGGCATCGCCGTGGCGTGAACCGCCACTGCCGTCATCGGAACCGCCACCGCCGCTCCAACGAGCGCGACCTTTGCGAGCAGTCGGCGCGCGGTGCTGCCGCGCGCCTTGTTGATGATCATGGTGCCTTCTTCCGGCGAATCGTCCCGCGTACGGGACTCGCCGATCGTCGAGTTCGTTCGATATTCCCCGACGCCCCTGATTGTAGGAGCCCCAGGTAGTCGCCACCAGCACGTGAGCGACCGAATCGCACCGAATTTCAGAACCGACCGACAGTCGGCAAAAGGCACCCGGGGGACCAGAATTCAGACGAGCTTGTGCGAGCGCAACTCATGTCCCTTGGAGGTCTTGCACCGCCCGGATTCCAGATCCCACTGCCACCCGTGCAAATTGCAGGTGAGGGTATTTCCTTCGATCACGCCGAATTTCGACAGATCCGCCTTCAGGTGTGGGCAGCGGCGCTGGACTTCCCAGCCGGCCAATTCCGTTGAGGCGGAATCATCGTGCGCCTCGGCGAACCAGCCGTCCGCGTACGCGATCCGCTCATCGGTGAGGCATTTGAAGAAGGTGTAGAGGAATTCGTTGTAGCCGCCGATGCGCCAGGCCTGGAATCGAGTGGACAGGAAAATGGTGTTCACCCAGTCCGGCTCGTCGTCGCGCAGCACGGTGCGCACCAGTTCCGGCGGGATACGGAAGCCGTAGCGATACTTGCCTTCACCCTCGATCGGCTCGCGCACTACGCGCTTGGGGAAGTCCAGCACCACGGTTTCGTCACCCATGACCAGTCCGACCGGATAGCCGATCCCGTCGCAGATCAGATCGCTCTGCTTCATGATCGGCTCGAACAGCGCCTTCAGCGGTTCCAGTAGCCGCTCGTCACCCGTTGCCCACGAAGCCTTTTCGGCCGCCAGCACCGGAGCGAGACGCTGTGCCATCAGCTCGATGTATTCGGCCTTGTTGTCATAGATCAGGCCCGGCTCGAACGGATGGGCCAGCGCGAGTTCGGCACCGCGCACGTCGGCGACCGAACCCGGGATCATCAGGATCCCGCCCTCGTTGCCGTGGATTTTCATCTGTTCCAGGAACACCATCTGATCCGGGAAGATATTGCCCTCGTCGCCGCGATCGTCATTGAGGTAGCGCAACTCGTCGTCGAGAAATACCGGCGGGCCGGCCGAGGGCACTACCCAGGTGGCGTCGACCTGCTCGACATAGCTGCGCGCACGATCCATTCCGCGCTGACGCTTCTGCTTACCGAAATTCGACTTGGTCCGCGAAGGAATGTCGTAGACCATCGGATACCAGATCGCGCCCGAGTACTGCAGCAGGTGGATATCGATATGCCCGAATGCGTCGTGCAGCACATCCATATCCACCGGACGGGCGTCGTTCATATTGAAACAGGTGGTCTCGCCGTCGGCGACGACCAGCCCGGAGTCGCCGATCGGTCCGTCGGCGGGTGCGCGCAGCGCGATGATCATGATGTCGATCTCGCCGCCGGGTCCGCTCACCCGATGCTTGACCGAATCTTTGGTCTCGAAGAACTTGTGGAAGCCGAGCTTCTCGAGTTCGCGCTTGAGATCCGGCACCGGATAGTCCGGCAGCAGTACGGTCGCGTCCTTGTTGACGTGCTTCGCGATATGCGCCGCGTCGAAGTGGTCGCGGTGCAAATGCGAGACGTACAGGAAATCGCAATTGCCCAGCTCGTCCCAGTCCAACTGGGTGTTGTCCGGAAACGGGAACCACGAACCGAAGTACGCGGGATTGACCCAGGGATCGCAAAGGATCGACCCGGCCGCGGTGCGGATGTGGAATCCGGCGTGTCCGACGCTGGTGATCTGCACGAGCTGCTCCTCCTGACCGTTACCAGCCATCCAGGGTAGTGGTTAGGCAGAAACGTCGCCGATGCAGTAGCCCTCGGCGTCCGCGGTCAGGGTGAAGGTGTGGGTCTGGGTCACACCCGAGGAGTTCGTGACCGGAACCTGCACAGTGACGTAGTCCGCACGCAGCCGCTCCGAGCGGATCTCCTGATCGGTGAATTTCGTGGTCCCGGTCAGCTTGCCCGGGTTGTTGGCCAGTGGCGGGGCTGTCGGACTGCCGGTTCCGTTGGGGTCCCAGTTCGCCGGGCTGGCTTTGCAGACCAGCGGATACGTCCCTTCTTTATCGGAAGGGTCGAGGGGGGTGCCGACGAAGCGGGACAGATAGCGTCGCACGGTATGCCTGGCATCGGCCTCATTGGGTCCAGCTTCGCCGTCCTGGGCCACCCACGGGCAGACGATCTGAGACGAATTCTTCGTGGCCGCCACCACTTCGTTTCGATCGAAGGTGACGGACGTGCCCGCGTTCTGCCAGGTGACGGTGTTCTGTGTGGTGGTCGCGGGCTGTGCTAGGGCTTTGAGGATCGCCGTCTGCTCGGTGGCCATATCGGCCACATTGCCCGGAGCCAGCATCCAGCACTTGGCGCGCAATTCGGCAGGTGTCGAACCAGCCAATACGGCCCCGAAGCGCGCCGCGACATCTGTCGCGCCGGGCAGGCCGGGGACCGCGCCGACCGGCACCGCGAACGCTCGCGCCACGTCCGTAGGAGTTGTGGTCGCAATCGCGGCCGATTTCGTGCTGGCAGTCGGAGTCGATGTTTGCTTCGGCTCGTCGCCGGGAATGCCGGATACCGAATCGCAGCCGGTGAGCAGCACGGCGCCGGTCAGCAGACCACCCATGATGGCCGCCAGCCCTCTCCGGTCGCGTTCGCGCGGGTCCTTCCAGTCGCGTTCACGCGGGATCGGGCGGGCGCGTTCCACTTCGGGGGTCCTCTTTCTAGACGTTGAGCGACGGGTCAGACGCGCGCAGTCGCGGCGGCTCTGCCGGATGGGACAGTCAGCGACTACGCTAGCGGAATTGTGGAACCCGTCTACCAGACGATAATCGGGCTTGCCCGGACCGTCTTCTTCGTCGAAGGTTTGAAGTTCAGCGTCAAGGGCGCTGAACATATTCCGGCGCGCGGTGGTGCCGTCCTTGCGGTGAACCACACCGGCTACATGGACTTCACCTACGCGGGTCTGCCGGTGCGCACCCCCAAGCGGTACATCCGTTTCATGGCCAAAAGAGAGGTGTTCGACAACAACATCTCCGGCCCGATCATGCGGGCGCTCAAGCATATTCCGGTCGATCGGTCCGCAGGGGCCGACTCGTACCAGGCGGCACTCGAATATCTCCGCAAGGGCGAGTTGGTCGGCGTCTATCCCGAGGCGACGATCAGCCGCAGCTTCGAGATCAAGGCCTTCAAGTCCGGTGCCGCGCGCATGGCGATCGAGGCGGAAGTGCCGATCATCCCGATCGTCATCTGGGGTGCTCAGCGCGTGTGGACCAAGGGCTTCCCGAAGCGTCTGGGCCGCACCAACACTCCGATCTCGATTGCCGTCGGCGCACCGATCCAGCCCTATGAGCCGGCCGCCGAACTCACCGCCCAACTCCGCAGCACCATGCAGGCCATGCTGCTGGATCTGCAGCAGGACTACGTGCACGAACCCGGCGCGTACTGGGTACCGGCACGCTTGGGCGGCAGTGCGCCTACCCTCGAAGAAGCCGATGCCATGGATGCCGCCGAAGCCAAGGAGAAGGCGGCGCGCCGGGCGGCCGAGGATTCGTTGTAGGGGAAGCTATGTCGCGGGAACCGGTCTATGACATTCTCACCGGCTTGGTTCGCACGATATTCGCGGTGCAAGGGCTGCGCATCGACATCAGCGGACAGGACCGGATCCCGCGCACCGGCGGCGCCGTACTCGCCGTGAATCACACCGCCTACCTCGACTTCATGGAGGTCGGGCTGGTCGGGCGCAAATCGCGACGCAATGTCCGATACATGATGAAGGCCGAACTCGAGCACGGCATCGTCGGCTTTCTCATGAAGCACTGCAAGGCAATCGGTGTCGACCGCGCGGCCGGAGCGGCGTCATACCGACGCGCCGTCGAGGCGTTGCGGGACGGCGAACTGGTCGTGGTCTATCCGGAAGCGACGATCAGCCGCAGCTTCGAGCTCGAGGAATTCAAATCCGGCGCGGCCCGCATGGCGATCGACGCGGATGTGCCGATCATCCCCATCGTCATCTGGGGCGCGCACCGCATCTGGACCAAGGGTTTCCCGAAACAACTCGGTCGCCATCGTTTTCCGATCAATATTCGCATCGGCGATCCGATCCCGCCCGCCGAACCGACCGATGACCTGACCGCCGAAACCCGCACGCGGATGGGCGAATTGCTCGAACAGGCGCAAACCGGCTACCCGATGCCCGAAGGCGCGCCTTGGGTCCCGGCCCGCCTCGGCGGCGGCGCGCCTACGCTTGCCGAGGCCGCGGTTCTGGAGCGGGAAGAGATGGCCCGCCGTCGCGCTCGTGCGGCACAGCGGCAAACTCGCTGAACTCGTCAGGACGACTGGCACCGGGTTGGCGCGGGCACCCGCCCCTGGAAGAACTTGGCCGGTGGAACGCCCATCAGAGCTTTGAAGTCCGCCGACATGTGCGATTGGTCGTAGTAGCCGTGGACGGCCGCAATGTGGGCCAGCTCGACTCCAGGGGTGTTGCTCGCATCGACGAGGATCTGGCGCACACGCCCGATCCGGGCGAAATGCTTTGGGGAGATACCGATTCCAGTGGTGAACAGGTTGCGAAGCTGGCGTTCGCTGACGGCCAGATCGGTGGCGAGTTCGTGAACCGTTGGCCTTGCGGATATGGCGGCAACCGCATCGCGGAGTAGTTCGCGGTGGGTGCGCTGCGTCGCGTCTTCGGAGATGCGTTGCGGGAGGACCTCTTCCAGAAAAGGCAGGACCTCATCCGTTGGCAGCGTGGCGAGTTCGTTCGCCAGCTCGGCGGCAACGCCGGGAAGGTCGGCGAGGCGGACAACGCGATCGGCGATATCGGTGGCCGGGACGCCGAGCAGTTGCCGGGTCGCGCCGGGAGCCAGGCGCAGGCGGACGCAGCCGGCGGGCTTATCGGCTGTGGAGTAGGAGGCGCGGGTCTGCGGGCCGAGGACGAGTGCGTCAGGGCGGTCTGCGGTGCGGAGCACGATCGTCGTCCCGGCGTGCGGTACATGCGTGAGCGGTAGGGAGGCATCGGTGTCGGTGGGGAAGCGTCCCAGCTCGGTGATCCACGCACGCAGCGATTCGGGTGCGGGCACCGTTGGTTCGATCAGGTCTACCTGCATGCTCACCCGACCCACTGTAAGCAGCTCACGGCCGAATACAGCGCCCGAAGCCGTGCCGAAATTTCCTATCGAACCGGGTGGGATGGGCGGCACGCTCTACTCATGATCGTCGTCACCGGTGCCACGGGCACCATCGGTAGTGAACTCATCCGTCAGCTCGCCGCGCGCGGTGTGCGGGTCCGGGCGGTGACGCGGAATCCGGAGCAAGCGCGGGTGCCCGCCGGGGTCGAGGTGGTGCGTGGCGATTACCACGACCTCGACTCGATGGCCGTCGCGATGACCGGCGCGGACGCGGCCTTCATCGTCGGTGTCCTCGGCCCCGACGACGCCGAGACCGATCGCGCGCTGGTCCGCACGGCGCGCGACGCGGGCGTCCGCCGGATCGTCAAACTTTCCGCCATCGGCACCGGCAATCCGGAACTCGGCCGCGTCGGCACCTGGCATATTCCCGGCGAAGAGGCGGCCAGGGAAAGCGGGCTCGAATGGACGATCCTGCGTCCGACCAGCTTTGCCTCCAACACATTGAGCTGGGCCGATGCCGTCCGGTCCGGCCAACCCGTGCCGAATCTGACCGGCACCGGCAGCCAGGGTGTCATCGATCCACGTGACGTCGCTGCGGTTGCCGCCGAGGCTCTGGTTATGCCGGGCCACTCCGGCCGTATCTACACTCTCACCGGCCCGGCGCTGCTCACCTGCGCGGATCAGGTCGCCACACTGGCAACGCTCCTCGGCCACCCCCTGGACGTGGTCGACGTGCCGGAACACGTTGCGCGCGACCACATGATCTCGGCAGGGATGTCTCCGGAGTTCGCCGACGGGGCACTAGCAGGCCAGGCCTACGTCCGAGCCGGAGGCAACGCCACGGTCACCGACGATGTCCGCCAAGTCCTGGCCCGCGCCCCCCGCAGCTACGCCGAATGGGCGGCCGAACACGCCTCCTCCTTCACCCCGAGCGTTGCCGACCAAAACGCCACCTGACCGGCCCCGGCGAATATCCGATTTTCCTTTGGACGTGATGACGGACTACAGTTTTGGGCGCACGACGTCGCGGCCCTCCCGGACCACAACGAAGCGCACGCGGATGTAGCGCAGCTGGTAGCGCATCACCTTGCCAAGGTGAGGGTCGCGGGTTCGAATCCCGTCATCCGCTCCATGAAAACGCCAGGTCAGTAGCGTGATCTACCCTGGTGTAGACGTGTATGTCACCACTTGCGGTCACGACAGCTTCTCAGGGCACCTACCGGCTCTGGAGGCTTCATGCTCACACCCCGCCCGCGACCCCGTAGTAACGGGTCGATCGCCTGGCAGGTTCCGTTCCACTTCTACGACCGATCTTGTCGACCGCATCGAGCTGACGCGCGCGGAACTGGCAGCCATGCTGGTAGACGCCGGTGAATTGATCGCCGAGGTCACCGATCCCGAGGTCATCGACCGCGAGATCGCCGAGGTGCGACGGGACGCGACCGTCCGCATCGCCGCCGCCGAACAGGCTCGCGCCGATGCGGAGAAATCGGCCACGGTCATGGCATGTCGGCTGGAACGCGCGGTCGAACTCGAGGAGCTGGCCCTGGTCGCCGCCGACGAAGCCGCTGAGGAAGCACAGCAGGCCAAAGACCTTGCAGCACAAGCTTCTACCGACGCACAAGAGCGCATTGGCGAGGTAGAAGTGGATCGCGACCGGGCGTACGAGGAGGCCGAAGCGGTCTTGAGGGAAATGCGCGGACACCTCGACGCCGCCCGCGCAGCACAGGCCCACGCCGAAGGCGAACGAGATGCCGCGGTCACCAACGCTGAGGCGTCAGCTGAGGAGAACGCGACTCTGCGACAGCGGCTCGACGATCAGGCCACCGAACACCACCATCAACTCGAACAACGCGATATGGAGTACTCCCGCGCGATTACCGCCGCCCACGCCATGGCCGACCGCGCCGCCCGCGAACACCGCGACCAAGTCACCGAAATCCTGCGGACATACCGCGGGCAGATCAGTCCGATGCACACCGAACACCAGCTCGAACAAAACCCGGCTGCCGCCGATCTGGTCGGCCTACAACATCAGCCGTCTGCCGAGGACTGAAGATGGACCGGGCACGGCGTTTCGCCTTCCACGCTGTGAACTACAGCGCCACGGCATGGTGGCATGCGCGCGGTTTCGTCCGGGGCATATCCATCCTTGCAAAGTTCTGACCGCCGATAAGGGAATGGAATCGGCGGTCTACCGCAATCTATTTGGGTAGGGGATCTTCAAATCCGCCCCAAATCGGCGAGTTCTGCGGGAACCCTGGCATCGTTCGAGCAGGTTTGCCAATCGAGCCCGAGGCCACCAACGGGTGTCATCGCCCCGGGCTCCCGACCCCCTGGCCCTCTATCGGACGTTCGAGGTCAGCTCTCGACTTCGAAACTGTGTGTGGCGTACCACACACCGCTGGATTCGACGCCTAAGGTCTGACTCGGTCCGCCCATCCCGGGGCAGCTGAGTGGAGGGATTCGAAGAATGAAGTTCGAGAAGATCACTGCTGCTGTTTTCATCGCCATCTCGGCCGTGGGTGTCACGGCGGCAACCGCGCATGCAGAGCTGGCCGGCACGGAGCAGCCGACTGCGGTGAGTGTGGGGGACACGACTTCCGGTGTGGATCACGGAATCAACTACCAGATCACGGTTTCGCCAGTCGACAGGGTGATTATCGCCACCGTCGAGAATGGCAAGTTCGCGATCGCGCAGAACGGTGCGGTGGTGCTCGAGTCCGGCGACGGAGCGGCGGTGACCGAAATACCGCAGTGGTTCGCCGTCGACGGGCGTTCGATCGCGATTGCGCAGCACGTCGGTGCGGACGGTCGCACTCTGGCGGTGACACCGACCCCGACGGCAGAAGATATTGCGCAACTGAAGGACATCAGCTCCTACGACCGGCTCGAGGAGCAGATCAACAAGAACCTGCCTGGCGTCGTCGGCGGTGCCATCGTGGGCGGCCTCCTCGGGGCGTGTCTGCCCCTGATATGGGGGATCAGCATCCCCGCGGGTGTGCTGATCGGTGGAACCGTCGGCGGATACGTCGTGGGCGGCCCGGAGTTCGGCGACGCTGTACAGGCGTTCGCCACCGGCCAGCCGTGATCACGGGCAAGGAGGTAGCGGCCAACTGGTCGGGGTTGAGGAGCATCTGCGAGAAATCGGGGTTGCGGATGCCCGAGATCCGGCGCTAATGTTCCGGCGAACTCCGAACTATCATGTTCCACAACGTCTTTCAATGCTGGCACCGGAGCTGGGGTATACACCACTACCCCCGTGTACAGGTGCTCAGCTCGTCAGCTGATGAATCTGTTGTCTGGATTGCTCAGGTCGGGTCGCCTGAGGTGATCTCGCCCTCGGGCGACCCGGCCTGAGGCAGACGGGGTCGAGACCGGCCTCGTCAGGAATCGAGTGCCTGGTAGAGCGTGGTCCAGAAGTCGTGGATGAGCCACGCCGGATCCGGGGTCGACAACCCGACCTGGGTCAACAGAATTCCGGTGAGCTGGTTGCTCGGGTCGGCGTAGGCGGATGTGCCGGTGCCGCCGTCCCAACCGAACTGGCCGATGGGAGCGTAGTCGCCGCGGTAGGTGCGCACCGCCATTCCGAAGCCCCAGCCACCGTGCTGTCCTTGACCGAAAGACACATGGACGTTGTTCTTGGCCAGCGCATTTCGGGCGGCATTCTGTTCGGGCGTGAGGCGGTTGGTGGTCATCAGCTCGACGGCGGGCCGGGACAGGATCCGTTCGGTCCCGTGCATCCCGTGGTTGAGCAGCATCTGAAAGTAGGCGTGATAGTCGTCGACGGTGGAGACCAGCCCGCCGCCGCCGTGCTGGAATACCGGAGGCTCGCTGAACCTTCCGCCCGCGGCCTCGTCCCACACGATGAACTCGCCGGTCTGCGGGTCGGGGGCGTAGCTGGGCGGGAGCCGGTCGATCTTGCCGGCGGGCACGTGGAAGCCGGTGTCGGTCATCCCCAGCGGCTCGAAGACGCGTTCGCGCAGAAACGTTTCGAACGACTGACCCGAGACCCGGGCGACGAGCACGGCGAGGACATCGTGGCTGAGTTCGTACTGCCACCGCTCGCCGGGGTGGTACGACAGCGGCAGCTCGCCCAAGCGGCTCATCCACTTGTCCGGCTCGGGCGCCGATGCGGCTTCCCCGCTGTAGTTGGCCCGGTCGAGAACCGCGTCCATGATCGGGGATCCCATGAGCGTGAGATCCACTCCGAGCCCGAATGTGGAGGTCAGCAGGTCCCGTACGGTGATCGGTCGCTGCGCGGGCACGGTGTCCTCCAGCGGCCCATCGGCCCGGCGCAGCACCTGACGGTCGGCCAGTTCGGGCAGCCACGGATCTACCGGGTCGTCCAGCCGCAGACGACATTCGTCGAGCAGGATCACCGCCGCCGCCATCGTGACCGGCTTGGACGTGGACGCCATCCGGAAGATCGTGTCCCGGCGCATCGGAGCGCCACCGTCGGCGCGCATCGTCCCGATCGCTTCGACATGCGTCTGGCCGCCCCGGCTGACCAGGGCGACGACCCCGGGAATCTTTCCGGACTCGACATGCCGGTCCAGCACGTCGCGTACTCTGCGCAGCCCTGCCTCGGAGAAGCCGCTGTTGTTGTGTTCCATCATCAATCTCCTGCTTATAGTGTTCGATCTGCGGGACCCGTCCCGGTGTGGCGCCCATGGCTTCGACGGCGCTCCCCGAAGGCCGCGCGTTATCGGCGCGGTCATTCGGCCTACGGGTCTGCCTGGCACCGGATGAAAAGCCGACATCCCACACGGCGACGTTCAGCGACGCCGCCGACTTTCAGAGGCCCCGGCCCATCCCGTCACACGGCGTACAGGGCTCCGGTGATCTTGCTGATCATCGCGACCACGGTGGGGCTGGGCTGGCTCTGGTGGGTCCGGCTCGCCGCGTCGATAGCGACGAGGACGGTGCTACGGAAGTTCTCGGCCTCGGCCGGATCCTGCTGCCCGAGAAGGCTCATGGCTGCGGTGAGTGCCGGCAGTACCTGGTCGGCGAGTTCGGCGACGTTCTTGCCCTTCAGCTTGATGTCCTTGGACTTCGCGGCGAGCACATGCCCGACCAGGCCGGTCGCGGCGTACAGGGCGTTGCTGCCGTTGGTGGCGGCCTTATGGGGCGTGCCGGTGGCATCAGCGGCGGCGATCAGCGAGACGGCGCCGTACGCGGCGGTCCGCAGGGTGGCCTTGTCCTGGTCGGTGAGGGTGATGGTGATGGACATGATGGTTGCTCCCTTGAATCTGTTCTGTCCGGGTCGGCGTATGTCGTGCTCGCCGAACTGATTACGGAAGCAACAATCGCCCGCTGTCCTGACACCGGACTGATCCCGTGCTGACACGACCGCTGACACAGAGCTGACAGATCCCACATGTAGGGCCAGGGGGTAGTGGTGCAGATGCCCGAGATCGTCAGCCGGATCTCGGGCCAGTGTTCAGGTGAACTCGAACTACCGTGTTCACAACGTCTTTCGACGCTATCGCCGGATCTGGGGCGGATACACCGCTACTCCCGAGTCGTGTTCGGAAATCGACCAGCACGACGTCCTCGCCCTCGCCAGCATCGACGGGCGGCCGTCGGGGGTCCGGGAGCAGATCCGCCCAATCCGGCGCTAAGCACAGGTCCGCGACCGCCTGGACGTTGTGTATCAGCCCGGCTGCACGCCGTCGCGTCAGAAGCCGCCCCCGCAGGAGGAGAAGCCGCCACCGCAGGAATTTCCGCCGCCGTAGCTGGAGTGGCCGCCGATGTATGGGCCGGAACGGGTCGGCGGGCGAGACGGGATGCGCCGGGAATCGTTCCAGTGGCCGGGAGCTACTACGGCCCACCAAGTTGTGAAATCCGCGCCGCTGACGTGCTCGATCTCGGCGCGATCGGCGGCGGCCCAGTGCACGGTGTAGCCGGTGAGGTGGTGCGTGGGGCGCTGGAGCTCGTCGATCAGTTCGCCGGTGGTCAGGGTCGAGTCGTCGGCGCGGAAGACGTGGACGGTTCGGTCGGATTCGGTGACGCGGTAGCTCCATCGGGTCTGGGCCGCCAGCTCGGTGAAGCGGTCATCGCGTTTTTCCCGCTCGCGCTGGGCTTTCCAGAGTCGTGCCTGTTCTTCCTGTGCGCGTGCGTCGGCCTCGTGCACGCGGGGCTCGATCTGCTCGCGGACGGGGCGATAGCGCTCGGCGATGTCGTGCAGCCGCTGTTCGAGTCTGTCGAATGCCTGCCGTGACGCGGTCCGGCTGCGGCGGCGGCGGGCCGCCGACCAGCCGGAACCACGCCGCAGTCCGGGTGAGAAGAAACCGCCCTCGATCCGCATGCCGAGATCGTGGACGAGCTGCTGTTCGGCGGTCCACAGTGCATCCAGCGCGGCGGTCTGGGCCCGGGCCCACGCGGCGGATTCCCCGTCGGTGGCCTCGACTCGGATACTCCGCGTCGCCGTCCTCCGGTCGAGACAGGTCCACCCGCGCTCGTCCCGGCCTTCGGGCGTGTCGACGGCATAGATCTCGACGAATGCCCGGCCCGGGTCGAAACCCGCCATCTGCCGGTCGTTCAGGGCATAGCGGAAATTGAACGAATAGCGGTACAGCGTCACCGATACCATCGTGTTCCTCCCCCACAGGTACCTCCACGATAGCGCCGGTGCGGTCAGGACGGGCCGGGCTTCGCAGTGGAATTGCCATAGGCCTGGCGGGCGCGCCCAGCTTCCGGTCGTCCCAGCTGCATTCGCGACCGCGACTCGACTCACACCAGCAGGTCGAATCATCGAAGAGGCGGGCCCACGCCACACCTGGAAAGTGAAGCGCTAAAACACGATCCTAGCCGAGAGTCCTGCACCGGGTGGAAGCCGATTGTTGCCGGGAGGGTGGATCGGCCCGTTCGAGCTGCGCACAAGGTCTGTCGCGTGCACAGTGTCACGCTTGGATGCGAAGGCCGTCGAAGAGGAAGTCCAGCAGCGTATGGGCTTGCTGCGTTCGGTCCGGATCTCCTTCAGTGGCAAGGGCTATCGCGTTGACGAGCTTCAGTAACTGTGGTGCGGTCAGCCCGGAACGGATCTCGCCCGCATCCTGAGCGCGCTGCAAAAGGCCGGTTGCCGTGGCGAATATTTCTTTCCGGCACCAAGATTCGGTCGATGTGCCTATGACTGCGAGCAGCGAGGCCGCGAGGCCGCGGGTGGCGCTGCCCTGTGCGACAACGGTGTCGAGCCACAACCTGAGCGCCTCGGCGGGGGCGTGTGCTGTGGCCAAGTCGCCGGCTCGGTGGACCAGTGCCTCTATGTGGTCGTGGTGAACCGCTTCCAGTAGTGCCTGTCTGGTCGGGAAATGGCGGTAGAGCGTGGCATTGCCGACCCCGGCGGCGCGTGCGATGTCGTCCAGCGGCACCTGCGGGCCGTGTTCGGCGAAGGCATTGGTGGCGGCGGTGATGAGCCGCTCGTAATTGCGCAGCGCGTCGGCGCGAGCCGGTCTACTCGGGGCTGGTGTCATTACACTCCGATTGCAAAACGGGGATAGTCCCCGTATTGTAGCCGACGGTTAAACGGGGACAATCCCCACTTATTGCCGATACAGGCGAACAGCGCTACTCGAGGAGGCTGCGATGTCGGACATCGTGTTGGTTACCGGAGCGACGGGCACCCAGGGTGGTGCAACGGCTCGTGCACTGCTGGCGGCGGGTTGGCGGGTGCGTGCGCTGGTGCGTGACCCGGACACGGCGGGTGCTCGGGTGTTGGCAGAGGCGGGTGCGGAACTGGCGCGTGGCGATATGGGCGACCGAACCACGCTGGATACGGCGGCGGCGGGTGTTCACGGGGTGTTCAGCGTGCAACCGACCGCGGGATACCCTGGCACACCTCCCGGCTTCACCGTCGACGATGAACTGAGGCTCGGCCGCAATGTCGCGGATGCGGCCGCGGCAGCGGGTGTTGCTCACTTCGTTTACGCCTCGGTCGGCGCTGCAGACGCCGATCACGGCATTCGCCGCTGGCAGAGCAAGGCGGAGTTGGAGAGCTACTCGACTCGGCTCGGCCTGCCGACCACCGCATTACGCCCGGTGCGCTTCATGGAGAACCAGCTCGACCCCCGCTTCGGCTTGCGCGAGGGAGTACTCACCGATGTCATTCATCCGGACGTTCCCGTGCAGCTGATCGCGGGTACCGACATCGGTGTCTTCGCTGTACGGGCTTTCACTCACCCGGACGAATACATCGGAGCCGCGGTGGAACTGGCGGGCGACGAGCTGACCATGACCGAGATCGCCGAGGCCATGAGCCGGTCCCTCGGACAATCGATCGAATACCGAGCGATCCCACGAGAAGCGTTGTTGGACAAGGACCCCGACGCCCTCGCCGGCTACCGGTTCGCCAACCAGGGTGGAGGCTGGAATGCCGATATCGTGGCGCTGCGGCGATGCCATCCGGAACTGCTGGATTTCACCACCTGGCTAGAGCGTGAAGGTGCATGGCGGTACTCCGCTCACACCGCCCGACCCTGATGAACATTGCCGAAGACATGCGCGGGCAACTCGATCGGCGGAACAGCCGTAGTGCCGGGTCCGCACATGCCGCCCGAGATATGCACGCTCATCGGCATTTCCCGGACGTTCAGTTTGCCGTCGCCATGATCGGTCGGCATAACGAATCTGGACCATGTTCTCCCAGCGGATCGCCTGATGTCGGTGGTCGGGTGAGCAAGGGGTGGGCGACGACTTGATGATGTGTCGTCAGTCGGTGATGTGGTCGACGTCGATCATGAGGTGTAGGGGTCCGCGGAAGATATGGCTTCGGCGATATGGCGGTGGGTCGTCAACCAGGCGGGGGCTCTGCACGCGGCGCAGGAAGGTTTCCAGTGTGAGGTTGACTTCGAGCCGCGCTAGCGGGCCGCCGATGCAGGTGTGGATTCCGCTGCCCCAGCCGAGGTGCTCGTTGTCGGGGCGTTCGGGGTCGTACTGGTCGGGGTTGGCGAAGCGGGTGGGGTCGCGGTTGGCGGCGCTGTACATCAGGTGCACCGCCGCGCCCTTCGGGATGACGGTGTCGGCGATCTCGATGTCGTCGGTGGCGCTGCGGCTGGGGAAGAACTGCACGGCCGACTGCAGTCGCTGGACTTCTTCGATGGCGCGTGGAATTAGTTCCGGGCGCTGCCGCAGCAGTTCGAACGAGCCGGGGTTGCGTAGCAGGGTCATCACACAGTTGGCGATGGTGTTGACCGTGGAGTCGTGGCCGGCGACGAGCAACAACTGCGCGTTGGATACCGCCTCTTGCGGTGACATCGGACCGTCCGGCCCGTCGGTGTCGTTGACCAGGTCCGACAGCAGTCCATCTCCGGGCTGGTGACGGTATTGCTCGATCAGCTCGGCGAGGTAGTGCCGCAGTGCCGCACCGGCGGCTCGGCCTTGGGCTGCGCGGGCACGTCCTTCGTCGGTGGTGGCGTCCGGGCCTAGATCCAGGCCGGTCAATAGGTCACGGATCCAGATGTGAAAGGTTGGTTCGTCGGCGCGGGGGACCCCGAGGATTTTGCAGATCATTGTCATTGGTACGGGATAGGCGTAGTCGTCGACCACGTCGAACCTGGTTGATTCTCGGGCTTTGATGTCGTCGAGCAGCTTGTTGCACAGTCCGACGATGCTGGGCTCCATGCTCGGGATCAGGTCGGGCGAGTGTGGCGGCCCGAAGTGGCGCATCACCTGCCGGCGGGCTCGGTCGTGATTCGGCGGATCGGACACGATGATGCTCGGTTTGCGGCCGCCGTGCGCCTGCAAGTCTTCGACGCCCGCGGGTGGTTCGGCGTCGCCGGCTAGGTGGGCTGCCAGCGGGCTGCGGCGGATGTCGGAACTGATCCGGGGGTCGTGCGCGAGCGCGAGCAGTTCGCGGTAGCCGGTGACGACATAGAGGTTGTCGGCCACCTGCACGACGGGAGTTTTGCGAAGCTCGGCGAAGAACGGGTATGGATCGGCGCGGTTGTCGTAGCTCATCGCCTCCGCCCAGGCAGTCTCTGCGGTCATAATCCCTCCTTGATTCGCAGTGGCGTGCGATGTCAGCTCCGCCGACGAAACTCGGCTCCCCGCGTGGTCGGGTCATGGCCGGTGAGCACGACGGTGGGAATCTCGGTGGGCACGCGCGGATCCGGGAAGCGCGCCGGGATCGGGGTCATGTCCCCGGGGCGGTCGTAGCCCGGTGGTGGCGGCGGGAACGGCGCCGACCGCTCGATGAGAGCGCCGTAATAGTCCAGCCACTTGCCGTGGTCGAACGTGACGGCGCCGACGATGCGCCCCCGACGGCCGTACACGGCGGCGAAGCGGCGCTCGTCAGGCGAACCTTGGGTGAACACGATCTCGTCGCCGAACGAGCACACCCCCACACCCTTGATGTTGACGCCGAACTGGGCCGACCAGAACATCGGCAGCGGAAGGTGCGGGCACCGCTCGGTCTCCAGGTTGATCATGTTGTTGGCAGCTACCTGAGCTCCGGACACCGCGTTGTCCCAGTGCTCCATGGAGATGAACTGGTATTCGTAGAGCACGTGCGGGGCGCGCGCGATGTCGCCGGCGACGAAGATGTTGTCGGTCACTACGCCGTTGATGTCGAACGCGCGGCAGCCGGCGTCGCAACCCACCCCCCAGAAGCCGCTGGCCAGCCCGGCGCCCTCGAGCCACTCGACGTTGCGGATCGAGCCCAGTGACGCGACCACGACGTCGACATCGAGGGTGGCTCCGTCGGAAAGCCGAGCCCGCCGCACGTGGCCGCCGTCATCTGCCTCCAGCGCCTCGACCGCGACCCCGGTGCGCAGGTCGACCCCCGCATCGCGGTGCATCCTGGCGGCGATATCACCGACCACCCCGCCCAGTGCGCCGACCAGCGGCCCGTCGGCGCGTTCGGTGACGGTCACCGGCAGGCCCAGCTTGCGACACACCGAGGCCATCTCCGATCCGATGAATCCCGACCCGATGATGAGGACCCGTCGAGGGTCGGCGTGTAGTGCGGCTTGCAGGCGTGCCGCGTCATCGCAGGTTCGCACTGTGAAAACGCCGTCGAGCGCGGCCTCTCGAGGATTGATCCACTGCCGCGCCCGCACCCCGGTGGCGATCAGCAGCCGGTCGTAGTCGACCTTGTCCCCGTTGGCCAGCAGCACTTGGCGGTTGACCCGATCCAGGCCGGTGGCGGCCACCCCCAGCCGCCAGTCGGCGTCGACGGCCCGCCGCCGCGGGAGCCTGGTGTGATCGGGGTGTACCCATCCCTCGAGCACCTGCTTCGACAGCGGCGGACGATCGTAGGGCTCGTGCGGCTCGTCGCCGATCACCGTGAGCTTGCCGCGGAAACCGCGCTCTCGCAACGCTTCCGCGGCGCGCAACCCGGCCAGCGAGGCGCCCACGATCACGATGCGGCCTTCCGCGCGAAACGCTGCGACCAGCTCGGCGACCAGCGATGCCGCGCTCACATCGGGTCATCCTCAGCGGGAGTGTAGGTTTCCACGATGATCGCCTGAACCGGACATGCCGCCGCCGCCCTCAGTACCCGCTGGCGTTGGGATTCGACCGGGTTGGGATCGTAGGCGAGCGCCTCGTCACCGAGCAGCTTCAGCACATCCGGCGCCAGCGGGACACACTGGGCGTATCCCAGACACTTGTTCAGATCCACTACGATGCGCATACTCAGCTCCCTTGTGAGCCACTTCCTCGCATCCACCTCGGTCGCCGACTGGCGGGGCCACCGACCCCGGATCAACCACCGCTATCGTACGCCGGGCGCCGGAGAAATATGAGTCTCACCTGTCACCCGCACAGGAGTCGCGTCAGCGGCGTTTCCGCACGGAGGCACCACTAGCTTCGCTGCAATCCCGCATCGTCCGGAAACCTGTCCGCTCCTGTTCGGGCCGGCATTTCGGTGTTCAGGTTGGCTTTCGTCGGTGGGTTCGGTGGACATGGTTTCGGTGTGCTGGTGGTGACCGGTGGGAACCCGATCGTTCCCGTTGCCTGCGTCCCCGGATCACTCGGTCTGACCGGCGGAGGTCCCCCGATCCGCAAAGTAGATTTCCGAACACTCGCGCCGCCGAACTGTTCGGCAACCTTTCGGGAGCAGGTCAGCTAGTCGCGGTCCGCAATTGGAACGGACAATATTTGTTCTGTTTAGGGATTGGTTGCGGTGTGCGGGGCTAGGTTGCGGAGTTGGGATATACGTTGTGAGTTCTGGGGGCATGGGCCCGCTGTGGCGGGCAGACTGCGTGCCCGTGCGGAGTCTGAGTCTGGTGCGTGGGGCGAGCCGTGGGCTGCGGCATCCTGTGAGGTGGCAGCGGAATGGGGTGACGCGGTGCTGGGCGCCGCCATGTGTCACGCGCGCCTTGGTGGCTTCCGGCGGGTCCTGCACTGTTGCGAGCTGGCACAGGACGGGCTTCGCCGGGGCCGACGACCTCGCCGGAATCTGCCGTACCCGGCTGTCGGACATGGGGTCGCCGACTGGTGAGATCTCCGAAAAACCAATGGATATGGCTTAACCCATGGTGAGGTCCGATGAGTTTCGAGCGTGTAGGAGGTCTGCCCGGTTATGAGGAAACTGATCTACGGGTTCGGTGTGTCTCTGGACGGCTACGTCAACGATCGCGACGGCAGCATCGACTGGACTGCCCCGGACGAGGAGCTGCACCAGTTCCACAACGACCGCTACCGCGGCATCGAGGTCTCGCTGCACGGTCGTCGCCTGTATGAGCTGATGGCCGAGTACTGGCCGCACGTGCCCGAGGACGCGCCGCGAATCGAGCGTGAGTTCGGCGGGCTCTGGACGCAGAAGCCCAAGGTCGTCTTCTCCCGGACGCTCACCGAGGTCCATTGGAACAGCACCCTGGTCAGTGAGAACGCGGTCGAGGAGGTCCGCAGGCTCAAGGCCGGAGGCGATGGCGTCATGGAGGTCGGTGGCGCGAGCCTCGCGGCCTCGCTGATGCCACACGGGCTCATCGACGAGTACCAGCTGTTCGTCTCGCCCGTGGTGCTCGGCGGCGGCACACCGCTGTTCCCTTCACTGGACAAGCGCATCCAGCTCCGATTGGCCGAGACGAGGCACTTCAACACTGTGGTGATGCTGCGCTACCTCGCCGACTGAGGCCGGTTCATCCGCAGCGGCCTCCGTTCAAGCGCGACTGTCACCGCAGCGGTGCGATCGGCGACGTCGAGGGTTGGTGAACGCGTGCAGCAGGTGCGTGGGTCGCCTCGGACCTTTGTTGTTCGGCGAGATCGTTTGGCGGGCGTCGGCGACCGTGCCTTCGGTGGCGGCGACTGCCGCGAGGCTCCAGCCCTCGCAACGTTCGAGGTCGGCCGCGTCGATCTCGGGGGTTCCGGTGTGGGGAATCGTCGTTTATGGGTTCTTCCGATCTGCTGCTCGAAGACGGTTTCGATGACAGCGGCCTGTTCGGCAGTACCGGCGGAAGTAGCGGGCGCTGGTTTCGATGGAGGCGCAGGCCGGGTGCTGTAGGTGTGGCGCAGGGTGTGCGGTCGCAGGCCGGCATCGACGCCGACGGCGAGCACGACCTGGGTGATGCCAGGGATGGTCAACTGGCAGAAACGCACTGCGGCCGTGCTCCCGCTGCTCGTGTTCGTCGCCGCGCTGGTGGGCTACCTGATCCTCAACCCTGGCCGAGCACGCCGATCATGTGTCGAACAGCTGGATGTGGACGAAGCGGCTCGATGCGTCCCGCTCGTCCACGATGACGATCCGGTTGACCGACTTTCCATCAGGGCGTCGGTAGAGGTCCTGGGCCTTCAGGATCGACGGTGAAGTCTCCAGGGAAGGCCCCGCGATGGCGGTCTGAGCCACGCCGAAGACTTTGGTCAGTGGCGCGGAGAATTTCGATGTGGTCAGCAGCAGGGTAAGGCCCTGGGGATCGGTCGATAGCGCGAGCTGGTAGAGCGTGTCGATACCGCGCTCGGATCGGGCGCTGAGCAGAGGGACATTCTCCGGGATGACGATTCCGCCGAATTCGGAAGCCTCCCTGGCGATGTCGGTGTCGTTCGCGGCCTGGGGAGTCGGCTCCGGCCGTCGGTCGCCGTTATGCGTTTCGCTGCTGCAGCCAGTCATGCCGACCGTCACGGCCATGAGGCCGGCGACGACACAGGCCAGCGTCACCTGCCGGATTCCAGGCGTTGGGTACCTCATCGGATGGGATCACTCCTCTCGCCGTCGCGGCCGCCGGGCGGCTGGCAGGTTCACCGGTTCGGTCGACGGTACCGGCCCTTGTATCGCCGGACCCCGCTGGATCCTTCGCAGATCGGGTGCGGAGGTCGTGGCCGGTGGTATTTCCGACCGGGGCCGATGATCGGGGAGCTTTATGGAGATTACAAGTGCCGGTTAAGACCGTCGGCGAACAATCGGATGCGGTAGTAGCGAAGCGACAGTGAAGGTTTGGCGTCGGACGTGGACGTCCGACTCTCATCGTTTGGTCGACCGCTCGGCGCCCGAAGTGCTGCTGGGCGAGCCAGGCTACCGGGACAGGGAGGAACATGATGATCTGGCGCGTGACGCGGCGATCAGAAGGCGGTGGGGATGCCCGCTCTATCGGGTGAATCCGCCGAATCCGACGGCTCGTCCGATCCCGACCTGGTGATGCCGCAATCGCTAGTGCGGCGTACCGATTCGGGCAACCGGCTGCTAAGGGTGATCACGGCGGGGTTCGTGATCACCGGAGTTGTCGTATTCGTCTTCACGGGGGTAACGGCCTGGGTGAGGACTGCCGATCAGCCCGCGCTGTACACCGTCGATGGTCTCGGAAACCCTTGCGCCATGATCGATCTGTCCCTTTTCGAGCGGGTCGCGGGCCCGGCGAAACAGACGCCAGTGTCCGGAAAGATCGATATCGCACCCCCGGTGGCGCTCTACTGTGACAATGTCGAGTTGGACCACGCCATGGTGAATCTGAAGGTGGAGGTATCCGACCGGCGCACCGAGACGACCGATCTGCGCCCGGAGTACGACAGGGCACGCACTCTGGTGTTGGGGCGCTCCGGGACCGATATCGTCACACGAACGGTACCCGGTATCGGTGAGGACGCGTATCTGTCGGCTTCGGTTGAAGACTCGGGCATCGCGATGCACGGATGCGATGCAGGGCTGATCCAGCGCAACGTTTCCGTTGAGATCCGATTCGACTTGTTCAGATCGCCGGAGATCAGTGCCTACGATCTGGCCGACCTCTGCGAGCAGCAGCTTCGAACCGCCGCAGGGCGGTTGCGATGACTACCGATGGTTCACGCGACGTGCCGGTTCCCACACGAAGCGCGCAGCCCTGGTACAAAGTCGGCGCAGCCGCCACGGTTTTCGTCGTGTCTGTGGTGACCGCCGTATTTGTCATTACCGGCTACCATCCCGGCGGTCCCTTTCGACCCAACCCTGTCGTACCGGTACAGCCGACGGCAGCTGTGAAATATCGGCCGGGCAAGGTTTTACACGCCTGTGCGGCGTTGGACCTGTCCGCGATCGACCAGCAGGGCATGCGGCAGACGGAGCCCCCGACGGGTGCAGAGCTCATCGCTGGTGATGTGGCGGACAGCCGACTGGAATGTCGAGCCGATTTCGCCGGGGTCGATGCCTCAGCTACGTTGCAGATGTGGGTCGATTACACGCTCGACCCCGCCGGTGGGAACGCCGAGTTCGACAAAATCAAACGCGCCGCGGTCGGTGCCGCAGTGAGGACCGAAAACCTCGACGATATGGGTTCGGAAGTGCAAGCCCTTGCCGTGCTGCGGGATCGAGATTCGAATCCGGAGTCTCACAAATTCAGCATCGAGATCGACGTCGCTGACGGAAACCTGTTCGCGACTACGACCTTCACTGTGCGCGATCGCGCCGGTCACCTCACCAGCGACGAGGTAAAGCAACAACGCGAGCACCAGATGAACACTCTGCTGGCCCACCTGCGTTAGCTCGCCGCGCACGCATTGGCGGGTGCGGTAGCGGCGGGCAAGACACTGACCCGGTTCGTCATGCTGGACGACGAACAACGTTGGACAGCGTTGCGCCACATGAATTCCACTGGCACTGCGGATGGGTTGCCTGGCTGTCGAGTACGCGCGCTGTGCAAGTCCGTCGCCAGTCCACCGCCGAAGGATGGAATGAGCTCGAGCGAATGCCGGCCGCGGATTAGCAGCAGGCGCCCCGAACCCTCTCCGCTGAACGCCGGGCATATTCGCCGACTGGACAGCGTGATGGTTACCAGGCACCGGCCGACGGTGTGATGGGCAGCGTGGCGGTCGCTGACCTGAACGCGTACTCCCTGCGGATGTGGGCGCCGTCGGTTGGTTCGGTATCCCAAGAGAACTGGACGTCCGGTACTCACTATCAATCGTTAAGGTTCCTGCAAGGCCCACTGGCGATGATGGTGCCCAAACCGGCGATCTATCAATGGATTTCATATGCGTTCTGACTCTGATGCTGACCAGCAGATACTCGACTCAGCCTCCTTCGTTGCTGTGACTGATGGATTCGGTGGTGGCCCGGGTTCCGGCCACCCTGGCCGAAGTTGCTGTGTCATCGGGTGAGGGTGACCACGATTCCTTCACCGACGCACGTGCAGTCGGTCGCCGAGATCGTCGACGAGGACTGGCGTCTGAACTCAATTACCGAGATCGGAGAAACCCCAATGCGTAACACCCGATTCCGCGTCACCGTGATCACCGTAGCAATCGCGGTAGCCGCTGGATTCGGCCTCACTGCGTGTGGCAAGACGGAACGCTGGTGCGAACGAGACCAAGGCGATGTTTTGGTCGAAAACTGGCACTGCGAGCAGAACCTGGCGGGCTATGAGTGGGAGCCAGACCACGACAAGCCGAAGACAAAGAAGAAGCCGATCAAGTCGAAGAAACAGAACAGATGACTGACCGTGGCTCTGATCGCTGAAGGGCGTGAGGTGGTGTCCGGTCCAGAGCCCGACAGCACCGAACGCGTTCGCGAGTGCTCATCCGAGTGGAACCCTCGAGGGTGTCCCAGGCGGGGCCAGCCACGATCGAGTCGAGATTGTTGAGTGGCGGTCGGTCTCGAGTCTCTTCCCGACGACGAATCGGCCGATTCTGACTGCCACCAGCGGAGATTGACGATGATGTAGTTCCAGCCCGGGGGCAAGCGTTTCTGGATCGGATGGCGGCCACCGAGCCATAGGTATGCTGCGATGGGCCTGGTTTGGTGAGTGGCCGATAGATCGTGAGCGGGGTGGCTAGGCGATTGGCTGAATTCGACAGTGGTGCCGCGTTGCGAGCGGAGATCGCTGCTTTCTATGCCGGTTTCGGGCAGCCGGAGGTGCTGGCGGCGGCGTTCGGGCAGGCTGGTTTATTGGTGCCGTTGGTTGATGATGATCGCCTGTACACGGCCCGGCTCGGGGGTGTCGATTGGATCTGCGCGTTCACCAGCGTCGAGGAGTACGCCCGCTATATGGCTGCGCGGGGCGTCGCTGGTGATCAGGAGTATCGGTATCAGTCGCTGTTGGGGTGGCGGCTGGTCGAGTACGCCTCGGGGCGTTCGGAGCCCACCGGTGTGGCTGTCGATATCACCGGTTCGGCGCCGATGGCGTTTCCGCCGCAGGTGTCCGAGGATTCTGTCGGGGACGGGAGGTAGCGGTGGGGGACCAGTTGAATGTGGATCCCGCAGTACTGCAGCAGGCGGCGGAAGGGATCACCGGGGTCATCAGTGAGCTGTCGGATCTGGGTGTCGGGGAGACCGGGGCGATGGGGCGCGGGTTCTCGTTGTTGACCCTGTCGCCGATGGAGGCGGGTAAGGCGTCGGTGCAGAGCGCTTTCGAGACCTTCACCGAGCGCTGGTCATGGGGTGTGCGGGCGCTGGTGCAGGCGGGCAACGAGATCGCGAAGACGTTGGGGTTGGCGGCGGGGCGCTATCACATCATGGATGAGAAGTTCTCGAACACGTTCAAGGAGATGTTCACGCAGCTGACGGGCAACCCGCATCTGTCGAAGGAAGAGATAGATGCGCGGTCGTGGGGAGACACGTTGGCCGACAACCAGTTCAACCAGATCCGCCACACCGATTACAGCGCCGAATCGTTCCAGAACGCGTTCACTCATATCGGCACGAACGTCAAGGTGATCGAGGCGGTGGGCCCGGACGCGTTGGGTAACAACGGTCCGATACCGGGGATCCCGCGGCATTGGAATACCGGTGCTGCCGAGCGGGCGGCGGAGATCATGAATGGCCAAGGTGGGGGCGAATAGGTGAGTGGTCTCGGTGATTTCGTCAACAAGGTTGGTGACGCGGTCGAGCACGGCGTCGAATCGGCCACGCAGAAGGCCGGTGAGCTCGCCGATGCCGGTTTGGACGCGGCGGCGGGGCTGGCGCGCAAGGTCGGTGCCGACGGGGTCGCGGAGAACCTCGACGATCTCGGGGACAAGATCGCCGATCTGGCTGGCGGTGAAATAAAGGAACGCGAACTCGGACAGACCACCGACCCGAAAGAACTGATCCGGGGCGAGCCCTCAGCGATCCACGACGCCGTCGAAGCGCTGCAGAAGATGGGCGATTCGATCGGCAAGACCGGTGACGCGCTGCGCACGGTGAACACCGCGGACTGGACCGGGTCGGCGGCGGAGGAGTTCCATACCGAGTTCGCGAAACAGCCGAAGCTGTGGTGGGAGGGCGCTGATGCGATGCACAAGGCATCGGGTGTGCTCGACGGCTGGTACCACGAGGTCACCGCCGCGCAAACCAAAGCCGCTGACGCGATCGCGAAATGGGAAGCAGCCGAAACCGAGGAAACCACCAAGAAGAACCAGTGGAACGCCCTGTCGGATGAGCAGAAACGCAAGACACCACTGACCGACACGTGGACCTCGATCCACAACGAGGCCCGCGAGATCCTGCGCGGCGCACGCTCACAGCGTGACAACGCAGCAGCCGCGGCGGCGGCGGCGTTGGCGGCGGCGACCGAGGCCGCCCCGACCGAGCCGCCGTTCACCGAACGCTGGACCGACAATCTCTCGGATCTGTCGGGGGCGGTCGATCAGGCGAAGCTGAACTTCACCTCCGGGTTGCTGACCAGTTTCACCGGGATCGTGCAGTTCGTGCGGCAGGTCAGCCCGATGGACGCCTACAACCTGACCCATCCGGCCGAATACTTCTCGGGCATGTCGGATCTGGGCACCGGGTTGGTGGTTGCGGCGGCCGATCCCGGAGCGACGGTGTCCTCGATCCTGTCCGGTGCGCGCAAGAACCCGTCGGAGTTCCTCGGCTCTTTGACCGGTGACCTGATCACCACTGTCGGCACCGGCGGTGCGGGCGCGGCCAAACCGGCGCTGTCCGCGTTGGACAAGATCGGTGACGTCTCCAAGGTCAGCAAAGCGACCCACACCGTGGCCAGCGCGGCAGAACACGCCCCGCACACCACCCCGCATGCCCCGAGCGGACCTTCCACACCCCATACGTCCTCGTCGACCCCGCACGAATCCGGCGCACCAACGAGCACACACCCGACAACCGAAGCGCCGTCACCAACCTCGACCGCGAGCGACCCGGGCACGTCGGCCGGAACCCACCCGAGCACCAGCGAACCTGGCACACAACCACACGCGACAACCGAATCGCCAACGCAACCCGGAACAACCAACCCACAACCTGAAACCCCCACGCACACAACAGACTCCGGCACGCCAGGGCCGGACAACACCGCACCGGGGCACACTCAGCCGGATGCACCGCAGCCGACACATTCCGAACAGCCTGTATCGCAGCCACCTCCAACCAGTGAGCACCCGAGCGACACGCCGCACGAGCGGCACCCCGATTCCCCTTCAACGCGACCGGATTCCGACGCGCCACCGCGGGCCGAGCCCGAAACACCGAACCAGCGTCCCGACTCGAACCCAACTCCCCACGCAGATTCCCCCAGCACACCAACAGACCACGGCGGCAACGGTCCACAGCAGGCTCACGACGGAAATCCGACCCACTCGGACGGTCACGAGACAACACCGGGCGCACACGACAAACCGGCCTCGGAACAGCAGCCAACACACCACGATGGTGCGCAGGAGAATCCCACGCCGCAGGACCGCGCCGACGCCGATAGCGGCGCGCACGGCAAGGCAGAGGAATCCGGCCCGGAGAAAGACCAAACCCCGGACCAGAAGACCTGCTCCGACGACCCTGTCGACATCGCGACCGGCGAATTTCTTCTCCCCGAAACCGATCTCGATCTACCGGGCGTACTGGCGCTCACACTGCGTCGCACGCACAGCTCGAACTACCGATTCGGCCGCTGGTTCGGTCCCTCCTGGTCGGCGACGCTGGACATGCGCCTTGTCGTCGAGCACGAGGGCGTCACCTTCATCGGCGAAGACGGCATTATGCTGGCCTACCCGCACGCAGAGGTCGGAGTCGCCGTGGAGCCGATCACCGGCGGCCAGCGATGGACATTGACTCGCACCGAGGTCGGCGGCTACCGAGTGTGGGACCAACACCGCGAACTAATCCGGCACTTCGCTCCCGAATCCGCATTAGGCGGTATCGACTCCCGCCTGGGCAACTACGCAATCTCTGCGATCACCGACCGCCACCGCAACCGAATCCGCTTCCACTACAACACCGATGGCGCACCGGTGGAAATCTCACACTCCGGTGGGTATCGAGTCCGCGTCGAAACCTCCGCAGGACGGGTGACCGGCCTGTCAGTTCTGGGTGCCGACCGACATGGCGCCGAAACCAGCACCCCGGTAAGGCAATTCACCTACGACGCTGGCGAGCTGTCGGCAGTGATCAATGCCGTCGGCGCTACCACCAGCTACACCTACGACGTCGAACACCGGATGACGTCCTGGACCGACTCCAACGGCAACCGCATGGTCAACACCTATGATGAGTCCGGGCGCGTCATCTACCAGCGCGGCACCGCCGGAGTCCTCGACACCGACTATGAATACCTCGAATTCCCCGACGGCACCGGCAGTCTCACTACTCTCACCGACTCCCGTGGCGCGACCACCACCCATGGCTTCGACCGAGATCTGCGGCTGCGCGACCTGGTCGATCCCTCCGGTGGCCGCACCCACATCGACTACAACGCCGACCGTCGACCACTGAAAGTGATCGCACCCGACGGCACGGCGACCCAATACCGTTACACCAGCGACGGTGACGTCAGTGAAATCCTGCGCCCCGACGGCAATTCTGTCGAGATCGAGTACATGTGGCGCAACCGTCCCACGCGATTCACCGACGCTGACGGCGCAGTTCGGTACCAGGAGTGGAACAAGAACGGCGACCTCGCGGCGAGCGTGGACGCTGCCGGAGCCAGGATCACCTACTCCTATCACCCCAACGGTGCCGTTGCCGAGGTGACCGACGCAGGCGGTGCACGCACCGCCGTCGAGGTGAACACAGCCGGACTCCCGGTCCGAGTGGTCGACCCGCTGGGGGCGGTCACCACCATCGAACGCGACAGCTTCGGCCGCCCCTACGAGGTAATCGACCCACTCAGCGCCGTGACTCGCTACGAATGGCGACCCGATGGAAAACTGCTGCGCCGCACCGACCCTGACGGCTACACAGAATCCTGGACATATGACGGCGAAGGAAATGTCCTAACCCACACCACCCGCGCCGACACTGTCACCACCTTCGACTACGGCGCCTTCGACCTGCTGCAAACACGCGCAGAGCCCGACGGCTCGACCACTCGCTACACCTGGGACACCCAACGCCGACTCACCGCGGTCACCAGCCCCCTCGGCCAAACCTGGAGCTACACATACGATCCCGCTGGCCGGTTGATCTCCGAGATCGACTACACCGGCGCTACCACCAGTTACGCCCACGACCAGGCCGGACGCGTCGCAACCGTCACCCCGGCAACGGGAGTCAGCCGCCACCACACTCATGATGTCCTCGGCCGCCTCACCCAGATCGTCGCCGACACAGGCGAATGGATCCGCTACACTCGCGACCCCGCCGGTCGCGTCCTAACCGCCGACACCGGAACCGGCGAAACCCATATTCACACTCTGGAATTCGTCTACACCGCGACGGGGCGCGTCGCTTCTCAGAAGCTCGACGGTCACTCCGTCACGACCTTCGAACACGACCGACAGAGCCGCCGAACGCGCCGAACCACTCCCTCCGGCGCCACTACTGACTGGCATTACGACTTCACCGGACGCGTCCGAGCTCTCAAAACTAACGACCACGACATCACCTTCACCCATGACTCGATCGGCCGTCCCATCGGCTGGCGTGTCGACGAAATTGCAATCGACCGCATCCTGACCAGCATTGGCTACGTCACTCATCAAGAAGTCACTGCCTATCCGGGCACTTCGCTGGCGCTTGATCTCGGGCCCTCCGTGCGCCCCAGCCCGCGGCAGGTGCGATCCGACGAGTACATGTATCGTCCCGACGGATACCTCACCGGCCATATCGCTACCGGTTCCGATGGTGTGGTGACCGGTCAGCGTGATTTTGTCCTGGATGCGGTCGGTCGCGTCACCCGTATCTCCTCACACGGTGCGCTTGCCGAACAGTACAGCTATGACGCCATGGGCAACGTCACAAGCACACTGCTTGCCGCAGACCCCGACTCCGACCTCGTTCGGCCGCCCGGTGGGCCGGGTATCACCCGTGGCGAAGACACGGGTACCGACAACCTGCGTGAATACCGCAACAACATCCTCATCCGCCACGGACGCACCCGCTACCACTACGACCGAGCCGGTCGACTCATCCGCAAGACCACTACTCGTCTGTCTCGCAAACCCGACGTTTGGCACTACCGCTACAACGGTTTCGACCAGCTCACCGACGTATGGACCCCTGATCGTCAGTGGTGGCGATACACCTATGACGCGCTCGGCCGCCGCACCACCAAACAGCAACTCACCACCGACGGCACTGTCGTCGAGCAAACGGACTACACCTGGGACGCCACCCACCTCATCGAACAATCCGCGCCCAGTGCAACTACACGCTGGCAATACCAGCCCGGTAGCTACACGCCCATCACGCAAGAGACTGATCAGGCTGCGGTCGACCGAGAATTCTTCGCTATTGTCACCGACCTCGTCGGTACCCCTGTCGAACTCATCGACCCCAGCAACGGCCACAGCACCGCCACCGCCACGACCGACCTCTGGGGACGGACAACCTGGCACGGCACCGCCGCCAGCCCCCTACGCTTCCCTGGCCAAATTCACGACGCGGAAACCGGACTCCACTACAACTACCAACGCGTGTACGACCCCGCCACGGGCCGTTACCTTACCCAAGACCCCCTCGGTCTCGCGCCTGCGCCCAACCCGAACACCTATCCACACAACCCACTCAGCTGGAGCGATCCACTCGGCCTGATCCCCGAGGAATGTGGCAAAAGGTTCGAAACACGAGACGATGCGGAGCGCGCAGCTTTCGAAGCAGCCGGTGTCCCCTACGGAAGGACTCCCGATGCCGAGTGGACAGTAATGGGAGACGTCCGATACGCCCATGTTCCTGGCCATTTCTACTCGCCCGATCCGACGCACTGGGGGAATTTCAGGCAATTCGAGATGGAGCAAGGGTCACGGGTGATCGTGGAACACACCGATGATCCGGCCGGAACGCACTTTCACGCCGGACAGCCCAAAGGTGATTCAACGCAAACTGGGGTCAACTTCGGATGGGACAACTCCCCAGGTCCTCCCGGAGGGAGTCGATACAATGAAACATTCCAGCGATACGGGAGCATTGATGGGCCGCACGGCGACCACCACTTCTTCTACTGAAAGAAGTGATCGCATCAGTAGCCGCCCAGACGAAGGAGCCTGCGAATGAGTACTCCGGTGATCCCATCTGAAGAGCTGCGCCGGTCACTGACATCGATCGGCCTCGCCATTTGCTCGGACAGCACAGAAGGCGTTCCCTCGCCATCGCAAGCAATGCAGGCCGTAAACGGCGGCGAAGTGGAGCCGAAATACACAGTCCCCTACCGCTCAGACGACGCGCTCGGCGAGCTGGACAGGCTGTGGCATGCCGAAGCCAACGCCGTGTCCCTCTACGCAAATGCAGGTAAGTTCCTGCTCATACTTCCGGGACCAGGCAGTAGTCATGCCGGCTGGTTATGTGTCCAAGACACGGTAGGGGAAAGGCTTCCCTCCCGAATTATTGCGATTACGAACTCTCCCGAGTTCATCGCAATGTCGCTCGACGGTAAGCAACTCTGCGCCACTTCTCGAGAGGACTATGACTACTGGGTTATCAGCCACAAATTCACCGAGCAATTCAAAGCTGCTGACCATAAGCGGAGCGTGATCTATCCTGAGGTGCGTCGGCTGGTGGAAAGTGGAACTTCCCTGAGCGATCTACTGTCTTATCTGAAATCGACGGGGTATTTTAGAGGTCACAAGATCGAACTGATGAGCATACTGAGAGAAGCTTGCGGGATCTCGCTTTCCGAAACCGGGGAGCTGGCGGCGCTACTGGACCAGTATTGCACGCCGATCGTTCCAATGGATCAACTTGAAGCGAAATGGCAGTATATCGTTTCTGATAATCGGCAAGGTTGAACACTCGGCACTTTCGGCGGCGGACTGCGAGTGACGGACGGCGCGACACGTCGATGTGTGAGCAGCGCTGGAGGGGATGTCGGACCGCTCGGCGCGGTCCAGACCTTGCGCGAGCGAGTCTGACTTTAAAACATTGCAAATACCGCACGATTGCCCTGACGAGGGAAACATTCATCTCGCCCACCCAGGGATTTCGGATTCCTATGCCGCCGACCTTTTAGAATTCGAGCTTCGTCCGAGAACAATCGACGAACTAGCGGAAATCGGTGTCAGAAGCAACGCGAAGGCCGTCCAAGATCTGTATCCGGATATGCCGGTGGTATCAAAGGGTTGGCCGGAGTTTGCGGCGCACTTCGGGGGTGATGGTCTGGGGCACGTCAATATTGGGTTGGGTCGAGTTCCTGCATTGCAGATATTCAACGATGCGACAGTCAAGTGGAGGGAGATAGTACGATGACTCCAGAGGATGACAAGGTCATACTAGGGTTGGTATACAGCCCAGCAAATCCGACTCGGGTCGGTTCGCCCGAAGAAGTGCTGCGGCACTTCGGGGCAAGCGATGGTCGGGAACTCGGATTGAAACTGCTGAAGGAAGCGATCGAAAGTCGTGATGCCGACGGTGTCGAACTAGCTCTGATTGTGAGCTCCGAGTTCGGGCTCACAATGGATTATCTCGACACGCTGTTGCAGTTGAGTTCAGCAGATTGGCACTACATGCACGAAGCTGTGGTGTCGCTGCTCGGGCAGCTACGGACACCGACCGCGGTCGTTGCGTTGTATCGAGCTGCGGTCTGGATTCCAGATTATCTCGACTACGACGACAACAGGGCCCTCGCAACGAAAGCGATCTGGGCGCTTGGTGGCACACCCGGGCTGGAAGCAGAAGCAGCCTTAGTCCGGCTGGGCGATTCGGACAGTCAGATTGTGCGGCAGGGAGCCGAAGCGCAGCTCAAGCGCAGGCAAAAGTCTCATACTGCAACGTAGGGAAGGGGCCGCATATCGGCTCTTAACATGGGTTATCCGCATGTTAGCCAAGAGCCGCTGTTCGAACATGTTCGGGTAGACGGTCGGATCCCGACCCGGGTCGAGCATCTGGTGTTCCTGGAAACTGAGACCTGCCGCCGCCTACTGGGTCGGCTCGATGCCGCGTGGCCGATGCCGGTGCTGAAGACCGCGACACTGCGCGATCGGGTCGCCGCGCATCGGCGGCGCGGACCCTGCTCGGTCGAATTCTCGAGTACGGTGAACGGCTGTCGGCGACGGATAACACGTTGCGCCGCAGCGGTCTTTCGGTGCCCTACTGGGCGGCTTCGGATGAGGTGGCTCACCTTCTCGAAGCGTTCGCCGCGGTGGAGGCGGAGCTCGCATGGCAGCAGACGGGGTGCCCCTGGCTCACCTCACCGACCAGCTCGACGCCTGGTGTCGTGATTGCCGGGCAACCAGCAACTTGCGCGAACTGGCGGAGTGTTCGCGAAAGACTGCCGAGGAGGATGGAGACCAGTCACAGTAGAGCGTTGGCTGAAGGGTTTCTGGGCCGCGCATGCCGAGTCCGATCCCGGGGCGCGGGGCGCTTGGGCACGAATGCGATGACAGGCCGGCGGATGCCGGCCGCATGGTCATCTCGACGATGCGCCGGACAGCCATCGTCGAGCGCGGCCGAATACAGAATTCTTGCGCCCGCGTGTTCGATCGATCGGGTTGCACCAGCGGGGCAACGCCTCTCGCGCGGCAAGCCATGTCTGGGGTATCCCAACGATCGGGGCCGGGCGGTTGCCGGTGTAGGCGGCGACGATCCCGCCGACGATGGCGCTGGTGGTGTCGATATCTCCGTCTGCGGCAATGCATGTGGTGATTGCGGCCGGGTAGTTGTCCAGATGTGTGGCCGCGACCCACATCGTGAACGGCACCGTGTTCTGCGCGGTGACCAGAGATCCGTTGCCGAGTTCGTTCGCGGCTTCGGCGGCGGGGGATCCGAGTAGGGTGCGGGCGCGGCGGATCAGCCGGGTCGTGTCACCGTGGTCGAGGCGGTCCAGGACGCTGGTGATGAATTCGGTTGGTGTGGGCCGTGTCCCGTTGAGGCGGGCATGCGCGGCGTGGGCTGCGGCGAGTGCGACCGCGACGGCGCCGGTGATCCCTTCGGGATGTAGATGCGTTACCTGCGTCGACCGGACCGCTTCGGCGACAACCTTTTCCGGGTCGCCGGCGTAAAAGGCACCCAAGGGGGCAACCCGCATGGCCGCACCGTTGCCGCAGGAACCTTCGTCACCGAATGCGGCTGCGGCCGCGGTGCGCCAATGCACGCCATCGCGGACTCGACGCAAGGTGCCGACCGTGGCGAAGCCGTAGTCACGGCTCGGGTCGAAGCGTCGCGCGAAAGCGGTGGCAAGCCGATCCTGGTCGATCTCGCCGCGACTGGACAGCTCGGTAACCACGGAGCAGGCCATTTCGGTGTCGTCGGTCCACCCCCACGGTCCGGCAGGAAGATTGTCTGCCCGAAGATCTGCGATGGATCGGCGCATGATCGGGAACTGCTGCCCCAAAGCGTCCCCCACGGACAGTCCATCCAAAGAATCAAGCATCAACTCGACATGCATTGCGTCTGATGATAGCCAAGGGGAAGACGATCTACGCGCATGGCGAATGTGTGTCTGAATCTTCAACGGCGGCCGTGGATGTCGGTTCGTCGCCGTAAGTGCGCGGATGAGTTCGGTGACGTGTTTGCGTTGCTCGCGCCCAGGAGAGCTGCTTCCGGTTGGCGGGGTGTATGCCTCGTCGAGTTCGAGTGCGATCCCGGACTCGTGCGCGAGATCGCGCACGTCGAGCTTCAAGGCTTGGATACAGCGCGAATGGTGTCGATCGAGGACGGGTGCTCGGGTTGTCGATGAACCGGCTGACCGAGGTTGGGAATCAGGACGACATCAGACCGGTGCGCGTCGCCGTGATCGCTACGGTGATGGCCAGCGGTGTTGCGAGGGCCTGGCACGGCCATCCCTAGCCGGTTACATCTGGCCGTGGCGGACCGGGCCTGCTGGTTCGTAGGTGCCGAGGACGATGCCGAGATCGGTCACGGTGAGCTCGACTGGGCGCATCGTCGCCGGGAGGATGCCGTCGTTGAACAAGCGGCGACCGGAGCCGAGCACCAGCGGAAACGTCATCAGGCGGAAGCGGTCGACAAGCTCGTGCTGCAACAGTGTCTGGAGCAGTTTGCCGCTTCCCCAGATCTGCAGCTCGTCGCCGGGTTCGTCCTTCAGCGCCTGCACGGCCGCGACGACGTCGCCGGTGAGGAGACGAGCGGTGTCGGGGTGCTCGCCGCGCCACGTGGCATCGGCCTGGCTGAGCGAGTTGGACACGACGTATTTGGGCAGTGAGTTGATCGCGGTGGCAATGGGGTTGCCGGGGTCGGTTTGATCAGGCCAGTAGCCGCGGAAGATGTCGAATGTTCTGCGACCGAACAGGAATGCGCTGGCGTGGCTGTTGAGTTCGGTGACGAACTCGCCGACGGCTTGGTCCGGGAAGGGGGCCTGCCAGCCGCCGTGGGTGAAGGTGTCGCTGGGATCTTCCTCGGGCCCGCCGGGGGCCTGCATCACGCCGTCGAGGGTCAGGAACGTCTGAACGGTGAGCTTCATGTGGATGTAGACGGAGCGGCGCACTGATTCTGAGCGGTCTCACGTCGAATCGCTGCGGGCGGAGTCAGAACGCATCTCTTTCATGCCGGTGACAACAACCTGGTCGACATGACCGGCGACCCCTCCGCGCACACGCCACCTCTTCCGACGCCTTGCGAGAGTTCCTCGACCGCGGTGTAGAGATCACTCTGCACGCCAAAGTCGCGGCTACGGCGACCTCAGCGGTCATAGGCTCAGCAAATGCCTCTCACCACTCGACGGCAATCGACGAGCGGTGATCATTAGCGACGACCCCCTGTCGTCGAACAGGTCGTCTTGCCGTCCGAATCGGAATTCGTCTGGCTTCTGCGTGAAACGCAGGAACTCCTCGAATAGGCCGACCGCAGGGAGTCTGTTCAAGTGTTTGTTTAGCTGCTGTGCCGCGCGTGTATCGCGCAACTCCCGCAACAGGGCGGTACCCCAGTTTGCCGTACTCGTGCCGCTCTACCCAATGTTGTCATCCACGGTCAGCGGCCGATCGCGTTGGACCGCCGCCGCGATCTCCGAGATCCAGCAGACCAGTCACGCGAACCAACGACTGACCCCTTACAGTCCCTCGTCGAACGGGTACCGGTCGTGTAACGCGGATCGGTCGCCGACAAAGTAGTTCAGGACGAGGTCGTCAGCGACTTGGACCAGCACATCGCGACCCTCGACTACGGATGCCCACTCCATCGGTAGTCCGGACACACCATGGGCGGCGCCGATCAGGTTGCCGGCGACCGCACCGGTGGAATCGGAGTCACCGGAATGGTTCACCGACAACAGCAGTGCTGCGCGCACATCGCCGGTCCGGACCGCGTACAGGGCGCAGTACACCGCGATGGCCAGGCACTCTTCTGCGATCCACCCCGCGCCGACCTGCTCGACTTTTTCAGCGCTCGCCACGCCCTCGGACAGCTCGACAGCGCGGGTCAGCGCCGCCATGGTTTCCGCACCTGCGGGAAATGCCGCGAGTTGAGTAATGGTCTGCTGCACGGCAATCGGCAGTTCGACACCGCCCACAACACGATCAATTAGTGCCGCGAACGCGCCCGCGGCGAGATATCCCGTGGGATGCCCGTGGGTCAGCTGCGCGCTGCGAGCGGCCGTGGTGAATGCGAGGTCTGGGCCCGCCCCGGCCAGTCCGAACGGTGCCGACCGCATCACGGTGCCGCAACCTTTCGAGCCCGGATTCACGGGACCGGGTTGGTCGAGCATGTCTGGGGCGAGATACCCCAATGCCTGCCTGTTCAGACCGGACATACAGGCATTCCCAGGTGCCCGCGCCGCATACAGAAACGGTTGACTCGCCAGCCAGCCGTCACTGTCCAGTACGGCAGCATCGGGTGTCTGGGTCTGCAACCAGCGCAGATACGCTCTGCGCAGCGCTGGCACCGGGTCAACTCCCGGAACCGACCGCAGCAGGCCCTCCGCGGTGAACAATGTCATCTGGGTGTCATCGGTAATCTGTTGCGGCGCACCCGCGTCGTGCTGAGGCAGAAAACCTTGCACCCCGTCGGCTCCATACCGTTGGCGAATCTGGGCCAGTTGCAGGAATTCGATAGGCCACCCGAGCGCGTCACCGATCGCCCCACCCAGCAGCGAACCCCGTACCCGGTCGAAGACCGGCTTGTAATCACCCACGGGACAACATCATTGCGCATCCGGTTGGCACAAACACCACCCAGCCACATCCGAGGGCCCGCGGGACATCCCCTGACCATGCGACAGTATGGAAATCAGCAGGTACCGACAGTCCCGCAACGGTCATGGAAATTCGCGGACTTCGACAACGTCGAAGCCGACAGACCGAGCGGCGGTTTCGAACATTTCCTGCCACTGGTCCACGTCGGTGCTGTCTATCAGGGCATCGGGCATGACCTCGACGCTGATGGACCACCGGTTTTCACCGTCGCGCCACAGCTTGGCCAGCACCGAGGCATCCCCGCCCGCGCCGAGCTCACGTGAACCGAACTGCACGGCATCAGGGTCATCGAGACGGCCTCGGCGGCTCAGGCCGAGGGTGTCACGCAACTGTTCCAGTCGATCGTGGTCGAGGTCCCCCGAAAGGGTCAGCAGCAACCGGCGTTTCGGCCTGGCCGGGAGTTTCGGATCTGTCGCCGATGCCGCCTCGTTGGGGGTTGGTTCCAGTCCCAGCAGGGGAAGGGCGAGGTCGGCGTTGCCCTTGTTCTCGTTCCACGCCGTATACGTCAACTGCGCTGGTGCAGCGATTCCGAACGCATCCCGCAAACCGGAGGTGATCATCGCCGCCAGCCGATGGTATTCGGCCCGTGGCGCGGGCCACGCCACGTTGAACGACCAGTTGTAGCTGTCGCGCCCGATAGGCGGCTGCCAGCCCAGATCAGCGATGTACTCAAGCCCTGCGGCATCGGCCCGCACCTCAGGGTCCAGCATGCCAGGACCGGGTAGCTCGGCGTACAGTTTGGTATCGGTCTGATAGAACTGCGCATACCGGCGTCGATCCGGGTTCGGTACACGCTCTCGGATGGATACAATCGCACCCGCGGGCAGCACCGCCAACTGGTTCGCCAACCTATCGGTGAACTCGTCCCAGCCGGTCATGACTGTTCTGCCTCGGCGAGCGCTTCGCCCTCGTCGTCGAGAGCCAACTGCTCGTTGGGCACCAGCTCCAGGTTCACCACGCTAGGAAAGGCTTTCAGCGCGAGAGTCTGCTGTGGTCCTGCCCAGCGCACCTCGGGATATTCACCCGGGACTCGCGTGCTCGGCGCCCCGAGCGCATCAGTAAGCGCACGTGTCATGCGCACGAACGCGTCCCACACGTTGTCGGCCTCATCGGAGTCGATGTCGGTCACCGACTGCACGATGTGGTGGGCGTGTCCATCCCAGCCGTCGACGCGGCCACTAGCCAGCCCGAACCCAACGTCAACGCTTACCGAATGTGGACCTATTCGCTCTATGTGCCATCCGAATTCGGCGGCCAGTTCCTGCACGTCGGCCAATCGCCACGACCAATGCAGCGACCGCAATCGAAGCGCCAGCTCGACAATCTCGGCGTCGTCCAGCGCCCGCCACCCCGTCATAACCCCGCCCTATCGTCAGTCTCCAACACAGCCATCCCGCTCCCGCCCACACTCTCACGTTCACGCGCCCTGGCCTGATCCGCCCAATTCCAGCTCGCTGGTCGACGGGCGTTGTCAATCGTCCTCGTCGAGGGCGCTGAGCCAGTCGTTGGTTACCAGCTGTAACCGGACCGTGTGGTGGAAGTCGATCAGCCGCAGGGTTGTTTGCGGACCGGCCCAGCGGATTTCGGGAACCCTGTCGTCGAGGCGAGCGGTTGATCCGCCGAGGGATCTGGTCAGTACGTCCGCCATCCGGCCATAAGCCGCCACTGTTTTGTCGCGGCCGTCTGGTGTATCAGCGGCCTGGGTGCTGACGGTGACTTCGATGCGTACCGCGTCGCCGTCGAAGCCGATGATATCGACGGTGTCCGGGCCGAGACCGGAGGCGAACTGGACCCGGTCCGTTGAGTGGATCGTGGGTTCTTGCCAACCGAATACGGTCACCAAGCGCAGCAGATTGTCCATTCGCCATGACCAGACCAGCGTGCGTAGTTTCTCGGCGAGATCGGCGATCGCGTTGTCGGACAACGCCTGCCATCCGGACGGTCTCGGCATCGGCTTTGCGACGGGTATGTGGTCGGCGACGAAGAGCGGTTTCGAGACAGGTCGGCCCGCGTGGGGCGTCGACAGCGATTCGGTGGCTGCCGCATAGTCCAACGTCAGGTCGTCTTCGGAAGTGATACGGGCTCGCGGTGCTTCGGGGGGCGGTGTGCCGAATGTGAGGGTGTCACCCCACAGTCGTGTGCTGGATTCTTCCAAAATTTTGCGTGCGCGCTCCAGCGAGGCAGCGCTGGGCGGTGCGTCGCTTACGGTTGCGTCCGCTGACAGATGCCGGTCGATGACAGTCAGTCCTGCTGCGCGGCAGCCGACTTCGACGAGCCCGATCGATGTCGCGATATCGAAAAAGGGGAGGGCATCAATGGTGATGGACCATTCATCGGCGCCGGTGCGCAGCAGCGTGATAGTAGAAGCGCCAATTGATGGGTATCGCGGGTGGTTTCGGATGCGGTGCCCCAATTCGCTGCCTACCGCGTCGTTCGCAGCACCGGAGGGGGTCAGCCCGATGACCGCTCGAAGTTCCTCGAGTTGGGCTTGATCGAGCCGACCAGTCGTGACCAGGCGAAACCGCCGCATCAGTTTCATTCAAGGGCTCCCGATGGTGCCTTCATGACTGCACTACGAGGCGCTCGGGCGTTGTGCCGCTGTCCAACCACGCCGTTGCGATCTTTCTCGCAACGGCCCGATAGAGCATGTCGTCGGCGCTGTTCTCCGACGCGATTACCTCGGTGGCCTTGTTCAGGACCAATGTGTACTGACTGCCCTGTATATCGGTGTACCGGTAACGAACTCTTTCCTCGTCTTCCTCGATTTTCTCGATTTCTGCGTACAGTGCCAATGTCATGGTCTCCGTTTCCCCAAAGCTCGGATGACAACCGATCAGTCCTGGCGTGCCAGCCCGAGCAGTGGCAGGTGAAGGTCGCGTTCGTCCGCGTTCTTGTTCCATGCGGCGTAGGTCAACGACTCTGGGGCGCTGATTCGGAACGCGTCACGGAGTCCGGTCACCACCATCGCCGCCAACTGGCGGTATATGGCGGAATAGACCGGCCAAGGCAGCTCGATCCACCAGTAAGGGCCATGGTCGTCATCGGGTTCCTGCCAGCCTGCCTCGGTGATCAGCCGGTATCCCGTTTCGTCCGGCCTTGCGGTGGATTCGAGGAACTCATCGCCGACCAATTCGGCCAGTAGCTCGCTGTCGGTCTGCGCGAACTGCGCGAATCGTTGCTGGCCTGGGGGGACCCCCGCTTCGACGATCTTTACGATCGCGCCTGCGGGCAGTACCGCTAATTGCTCGGCCAGTCGCTCGGTGAATTCCGTCCAATCCGTCATATCAGTCCCTGCCGTTCGAATTCGATGGATCTATCGAGAGCCGCCAGCGAGGCGTTCGTCTGATACGTCAGCTGAACAGTATGCGCGAGACTCAGATTCTTCAGGCGCAAGGTTGCTTCCGGGAAAGCCCAACGGATTTCGGCGGCTTCCCCCGGCATGCGGGCGGTCGGTTCGCCGAGAGCGCCGGTTATGGCCTCGGTCATCCTGACGAACGCGTCACGCAACATTGCTCGGCCGGTCGCGTCCCCGCTTGCGGAGTCTGCCACCATCAACTCGATGGACTCGGCTACCCCGTCACGGCCTGTTACCGCACCGCTGCTCAGCCCGAAACCGCAGTCGAGCATGACCCAATCCGCTCGGGCCATCAATACCTGCCAATCGAACCGTGCGGCTATCGCGGGCACATCCTGCAGTTGCCACGACCAGTCCAACGATCGCAAGCCGGTAGCCAATTCGATTATCTCGTCGTCGGTCAGCGCACGCCATCCCGTCATGGATTCACCTTATTCCTATCGCCGGACTACGTTTGGTTCCGTTCCCGGGGAACGGTCATCGCGATGCACTCCTGCACATGTCCCTGCTCAGGACGGCGTTCGACCTTCTCGCTCCAGCGCGCGGGCTTGGTCACGTAAGCGTTCATCACGCCGCATCTGTACGCGTCGTTGCTCGGCTTGTCTGTCGTCTTCGCGCTCGCGCGCGCCCACGGCCTCCGTCGCGATCCGGCCTTGGCCGGCGCTGACCACATGTTCGACTTCGACTGTTTGGACGGGTGTCCCGCGCTCGATGTTCTTGATGATTTCCGCCTGACGGCGCTCCATGGAGTCGTAGGGGACTCGCACAGGTGGTTGTCCGGTCGGCTCGTAGGTGAAAGACCTCGATTGCGGATCGAAACCGGTTGGTTCGAGTTCGAGGCAGAGCGCATACGTCCGGACATCCATGGTTCGCGCCTGCTCACGAGTCAACTGCAGAACTCGATTGTCGCCGACCGTACGATTATGTTCTTGCCGAAGTATTTCTCGTCCGAATTCTTCGCGTGCCAGCTCTAAATTACGTGCGCGCGCGGCCTCGATCGATTCGGTCACTTGCCGGTCATGAGCGGGGTCCAGCCCCAGTCGATCGAGCGCGCGGGCTTCTTTTTCTCGTTCGACCTCGATCACGCGTTGCACACGATCGTGGTTCGCCCGGACTGTGGCAAGGTCTGGCTCCTTGCCTTGCGCGAAGGCCGTATCCATCTCGCGGACCTGCTCAAGCGCGTGGGCGATGAACCGGGAGCGCTCTTTCAACTGCGGATCCCGGTATTCCAAAACCCTGGCCTCCGCCTCTTTGGCTATCTCCCGGTTGGCCGCTTCGATGTTTGCTGTCACCGACATATCTCGCGATTTAACATCCAATTCCAGGAGCTTCTCGATAACTGCAGACTCGGAGCCAAGATCCAAACGCTGAACGAGCTCCCAGTTGCGCGCGAATTCCAATTCCTGCGCCCGAATTAGACCTGCTTTCGTGGCCGCGACCAGCTGGCTTCTTTCGTCGAGCGATAGGCCTCTTTCTACTGCCTGATTGATGGTCTCCAATGATTGGCGCATCTGAAGGTGCAGCATTGCTGCTTGGGGATCCAACACGTGGGGTTCGCGCGCTAGTTCTACAACTAGGCCGACAACCTCCCGTTCACGTGGAGACAACCCCTCGAGTACGCGTGTGATTTCGAGGGTATGTTCTCGAACCAGCTCGCGTTCCATTTCGATTACCAGCTCAGGCAGGCGAACGCGGGGGCGTTCGATGCCGCCGAGGATCGGGACGGGAACCAGCTCGCCATCACGTACTAGGCTGTATTTGGTCACCGAGACATTGCCATTGATATCGACGTGAACTTTGTGGTTCTCGATTACCAGGGTGCCGTCTCGGTGCGCCTGGATCAATTCATCTCGGGCTTTTATGAACGCGACGCCTTCAGGGCTGTTCGGATCGAGACCGCGAGCCTTCATCTGCACGGGGGTCTCATTGAAAATTGTGATGAGGTTCCGGTCGATGGCCAAGGTTCTCGCCGTATGCTCCGGAGACATCTGCTGCGCGCGGCCATGTGGGGTATCCGCAGCGCCGAGTTCGGAGCCGACGCCCTTCTGCTCGCCATTGATGAGCTTGGTTGGTGTTGATTCGGTCTTGGGTTGGAGCACGAGTCTGTCGGCCATATCCCTGCCATCGGCAGCGCCCTTGAAAGGGGTTAACTGCACAGCGCCAGGAAATATCTCTTTGTCGTGGAAATATGCGTCACCGCCCAGGTCGCCCATCCCCTTGGAGGTGTTCACCATATCAACGCCCTGGCTATTCCAAATCCTGGCGTTGGCCTCGAGATCCCTCACATCCGCCAACCGCTCCAGCTTTTCCGTTGGGCTGAGGCTCGGATTGTCACGGATCTCTTTTTCCAGCTCTTTTATCACGCCCTTATCGAGTTCGCTGTCCTTGAGTTGACGAACCTCTGATATCCCGAAATCCTTGAACTTCGGGATGAGCCTGGCGAGTTCTTGCCCGGCCGGATCGCGGGCAGATTGCTGTTTCTTGCGCTCGTCGGACTCCAGTTGAATCTTTTTTGCGATCTCGGGGTCTTTCACCTCATAGGGTTGCTTGGGGCCTTCCGGGATTGCGGAAAAGATGACCTTCTTATCATTTTCTTTGTCGGGATTGGGGGCAAACCCTTTTTCGTTGTGCCGATCATAGTTCTTATTGCGGAATACGCCGGGCGGGTCGCTGTAGTCGTGTAACCTGCCTTTTTCGCGATCGCGCCAGGAATTGGGTGGGTCTCCCGGCTTGTGCAGGCAACCGTCGTCTCCGCGATACATGCCCGGTGATGGCGGTAGATCGTCCCGCTCCGGTATTGCCGGGGCAGGACGGTCGTTGCTTTCTCCTGGAATCCGGTACGGACTGTCGGTCGATTCTGCGCGCTGCGTGTTCGCGGTGTTCTGCTGATCTCGAGTCGCTTCTGCAGGCTCGATATGGCTACGCGAGCGCTGAGGCTCCGCGGACGGAGTGGGTTGGTCCCGTGCGCCGGATGTTCTGGCGATAGGAGATTCATCGGGACCGGTGATGTGACTTCGAGGGACCTCGAAGCCGGCGTTGCCGGGAGTTCGCCCAGGGTTCTCCCTCCCTGACGGATTGTTGGGTTCGGGTCCGCCCGGCGGCCGCATTTCGCCGCCGCTTTGGCCTGGCATTGGACCTCGACCGTCGAGGTGTGAGTCGGTGTCGGCGTGAGTTCGGTTGTTTTCGTGGACCGGCCCATCCCATGTGTAATCCTCGGGACTGGATGCGCGGCGTCCTTGCTCCCAATTGGCGACTTCGTTTGCGGCCCTGTGCGAGTCTGCATAGCTGGCATCGGGATTTTCCACCGAGTGCTGGTGTTCGGCTAGTTCGTGCTCCAACAGGAGAAGATCAGAGTCGGTGAACCTACCGGATCGCAGTCGGATCCACGCCTCCGCGATATCTGGGTTGGCCTCGAAACGTGCATTGATGAGACCGCCATCGGTTGCGCGTAGCGGATGCTCTTGGTGGAAAAGGTGATCCTTTACCGCTTCGATCATCGAGTGCGTATATTTCGATCCGTCCGGGCGGTGAGCACCTTCGAGGCTCGAGACGACCCGACCCACATCATCCGCGTTGCGGATGGCGTTGTATGCCTCGACAGCCCATCGTTCTGCTCGGCGGAGGTCTGCGGCAGTGTCGCGGGCAGTATTCGAAAGATCCGGTCCGTGCTCCGCTTCGGTGCCCGGCGTCGGTGTGCTCTCGTCGGTTGCGGCTTGTCGGTGAGCATCGGGTTCGCCGTAGTTGCGAGCAGCTTGTTCAGGATCTGCGCGGAGGGGCGCGTCGTCGCGGGTGATCTGGGTGGGGGCGTCGACATGAGGCGGACGGTGTGTCGATTCTGGACTCGGTTGATCGCTGTCCAATGATGAGTGACTGGGTCCCGTGTCGACCCGCGAGGTGTCCCGAGGTACGGGGAAATCCTCTGTGGCTGCTGGTGTCCAGTCGGGTGCCGACATTGATTTTGGGACTTCAACGTCGCGCGGTAGCTCCGCGTGTTCGGAACCTAGTCCTCGAAGGTTCCCTGTTCCGGCCAGGTCCCGTCCTGGCGGGATTTCCATTGCGCCCACGCCGCTGCGCGTGACGCGCCAGCCCGGGTCGGCCGAACGCTGAGTGGGTGCTTGGTGATGGTCAGTTGGAATTCCTCGGTCGGCTCCGGGGGTTGGAGCAGCGACTCGATTCGGACTTGATACTGGATCGTCTCCGAGTCCTCGTGTGTGCGTTGAATTGTCGTCCGGGTGCGATGTGGGTAAATCTGGGCGCCCTGGACCGGTTGGCCCGCTTCGATCGCCTGGTCGTACATCTCCCCGATCGTGAACGGATGCAGACTCGGGTGGACCGTCACCACGCCCGTTTCCCGGTTCACCACGTAGCTGGTCAGGCCCAGATCCATGCCCCGCGCTATCTCCTCCGGGGTGAGTTTCGGACGGCACACCCATCCGTGCTGGAACGAAATCGGCCCTTCGAACTGCAGGCTCGGGAATGCTTGGGCCAGATACTGCTGGACCTGTTCCTCGGTTTGGAACCGTTGTGCCACCATGTGATCCTCCATTCGGGTCGCAAATCATGAATCGCACCCCAAACGACCTGTCGACCAGGTGCGCTGGGGGGTTATCGGAGATGATCGGCGGCTTCGGTTGCGCGTCCACCCACATCGGCCCGCTTGCCCCGTGCGGGTAGATGATCGCGGTGGCGTGCGAACCCCCCATGATCGGACTGCCGTCCGGGTTGTAGAGCTTTTGCCCGGTTTGCGGGTCGAGGGCATGCCAGGCGTTGTGCACGTATGCCGAGGCACCCGGTCCTTGTTGAGCTACCCAGTCATGCAATGCCTGGAACTGCTCGGGTATCGATCTGCCGCCGTCGTTGAAATGTTGCCAAGTGCTGCCGATCCACGCTTCGGCGCGCTGTAGACCGAGCGCCTCACCTCCGTGGGTGTCGATGCTGCCGTCAGGCAACACATCCGGCCATCGAGGGGCAGCGACCGTCGGCCGACCGTTGTGGGTGGACAGGATCGCCATCGTGCAATCACTGCAGTCGTTGCTACGACCCGGTTTCGTGGGGCCACCATCGTTGATGTGCTGTGCGTACAGGTGCGGATCGGCACCGACAAGGAATCGATTGCCAGCACGGACGGAATCCTCGACTACGTGTTGATACGCGGGATCCTCGATGTTGTCGAGGTTGCCTTCGCCGATCACCCGACCATCGGCGATGTCGCCGCGGGTGACTGGGGTATTGGCCTCGGCGATGTCGTTGCTGAGCTGGCGAATCTCGTCCGGGCTGAACCCGTGCCCGCGCTGGCCTGGTTCGGTTTGCAGTCCGAGATGGTCGCGTAACTGCTGGACGATCGCGTCGGGGTGGGCGTCGGGATGCCATGGACCGGAGGTGTCACTGACGTGGATGTGGAGGTTCGCCGCTGCCGGATCCGGCGTGTGCACTAAGTCGATCAGCACCCGGTCACCGGACAGCAACCGTTGACCGTGATTGAAGGTCAGATCCGTTGCCAACTGCGCCCTTTCCCACAACCGCGCCACCTGTTCTGGGGATACGCTGCGGTCGGCGGTGACATGCACCTTGATGCCAGCTACCGCGACGGAGCCTTGGTGCTCGTCGGGGTAGCGCCGGAAGTCATAGGCGGGCTTGGCATTCGATCCATGCTCGGCGGGCACCGGAGTGGGGTGGCCGCCCTCGGGCAGCTGCTGGCGGTACCACTCACGTACCTGTCGCACCTGATGTGCCTGCTGCAACTCCTGGGGCGATAGGCGTTGCGGATCCTGATGCGGGACAGGCTGGTCCGGCCTCGGCGCTCTGCCCGGATGCTGGGGATCATTTGAGCTGTGCGCGTGCGGACCGCGCTGCTGCGGTGCGCGCGAATCCGAGTACGGCGCTGAGTGTTCCGCTGGACCCGCATGTCGTACCGGTGTTGGCGGGACCGGTGTGTGTGACTCGATGACTTGCGGGGGCGTCGAGCTACGAGAGGATTCGGGAGGTGCTACCAGAGTGCGGGGCTGCGGTGGCGGGGCCTGGTGCGGGCTGAGTTCGGGGGGACGTTGGTGTGGTGTCGATGGTGTGCGGGCTACCGGCTGGTGTGGTGGTGTCGGCGTGTGAGTGGGCGAAATGTGCGGTGCTGGAGCTGCATCCGTTGGTGAGCGATGCGGCGCAGGCGAGACGGGTCGGTGTGCTTCAGGGGGATGTTGCGTGGGTGGTGCTGGAGAGTGCGACTTCGGCGCGGTCGCATGTGGTGTCGGCAGCGGTGACTCGGGGGCGCGCGAGGACATCCATGGCGCGTGCGGCGAGGGTGACTCGGAAGCGTGCTGCGACATCGAATGCGGTTGTGCCCGTGAATGATCTCGCGATACAGGCTGCCGTGGAACCGGGTCAGGCGTGGTCGGCGGATGCGGTGTCGTCGGCTCGTGCGTCGGTGCGTGAGTAATCGGTGGCAGCGATTCCGGTGCTCGCGACGACCTCCATGGTTCCTGTGGTGCTGGAGGCTGGGACTCCGGAGCAGGATCGCTGGGGTGCGATTGTCGCTGCGTGTCGAGCCAGTTGCGCACCTGGATGTCGTGTGGGCTCTCGCCCGGTGGGTGGGCGCGGGCGGCGGCGATTTCTTGTTGGGTGGGTTGGTAGCGGCCGATGTGGGGGTTGTATTCGCCGCTGTAGAACGGGTCCATGGGAATGAGGCGGCCGTCGTTGAACCTGGCGACGTATCTATCGACTGCCGGGTCGAACCCCGGGCGGTGCGGCGGCGGCTCCGATTCCGGTGCTCGCGTCGACGATATTTCCGGGTGGGCGACCGGATTATCCTGCGGCGCAACCGATTCGGACTCGTTTTCTCGTCCTATTCCTGAGCGATCCGTGCTCTGTCCTGTGGACTGGTGACCATCGCCGCTCGTGCCGAGGTCATGAGTTTCGGCGAATCGAGGGTTGTCGAGATGGGCGAAGCGCGGATTGTAGACAGGTTCGCCGACCTGGACAGACACCTGGTTGCCGTGGGCGTCGAGGATGATCTCCCGAGGCCAGATTCGGAACACAGTGTCACCAGAGATTCCGCCAGGGGCCAAGACTTCGGCTTCCTGGTGGCTGCCCGCGTGGTACCGGCTGCGGGCAGTGGCATCGTGGAAGGTGGCATCGACGACGATGCCGTGCGGGTGATACAGCTCATGCATATACAGCGTCTGCCGGTAGGTGCCGTCGGGCAGACGTTGTAGCTTTCCCTCGTTGGCGAGCCGGTTCAGGTCGTTGCCGGCGATCTCCGTTTCCCGCGCGATGGTGTGCTCAGGACTTCGGGATAGTGAGACGAATCCATCACCGTGGCCGGGGCCGGTGTGACCGACGTGGGCGCCGATGTTGAGGTTGCCGGGGTCACGTGGCGCGAAGCCTGGGCCGAAGACCTCCGCACCGCGCGAATCCATCCGGAACAGCGCGTTCTTAGCGTCCAGGAACGCATCCCCCGCACTGAGGTCACGCCATATCGGTGAGAGGTCGTCGCCGTGATGGCTGACCACAATCTTTGTGGGGTCGATCGGTGCCACAGTGTCGTTCAGCGCGTCCCGTGGCATGGACCGCGTCAGGTGCTCGGGCAACTCGCTGTCGTGGCATCCCGGTTTGAACGCGTCGGGTTCGACGCTCGCGTAGAGCCGTTTCTCCTGCGGGTTGGCTAGCTCGTGGGCTACGACGTCGGTGAGGTAGCGCGGGTCGAGTTCGTCGGGAGTCTCGATCCGCAGTTGTCGCTGATTCTTGTAGACACCATAATCAGCGAGAACGAGCCTGCCGTCCTGAATGCCGCGGACGACGTCGTCGAACGAGAGGCCACGCTGCGCGGCGTACTTCTCGACGAACTTCTGCTCGTGGTAGGCCAATTCGAACGGCTCGGCGCCTGGCTGCCGGGCCCATGCAGACCGTTCCGCTGGAGCACCCGCAACGCTGGGGTCGTCCCGTGGCCCTGATGGATGGTTGGGGTCTGTTGTCGAGTCGTGGGAGCCGGGGGCAGGGAAGGCGTGCTCGCCTTCGCCAGGCACTCCACGCCGAGATGGACTATCGACCGGTTCGGGGACCGATGTGTCGCGGGACTCGCCGTCGTCGGTTAGGAGGCGATTACTCCGTTCTGGGGCCACACTTTCTCGCGTTTGGCCCGGAGCATGATCTGTCCCGCCGCGGACCGGAAAATCACGTCCTCCGGTTGGTCCGTGCGGGCGGTGTTGTTCGTCGTGTCGATCGTCAGGACGCGGTCGAGGTTGTCCCTCGTCTCGCCGAACTGGTATTCCACCTCGTTCGGGTCGTTCCTGATTCGGTTGTAGTAGATCAGTAGCGCCATCGTGTGGTCCCCATAGTGTGTCGTATCGTTCGCCGCTGCGCGGTGCCGCAACTGGTGCCCAGTTGTGGTCGATGTTGGCGTGTGCGTGGGCCTGTTGGTAGAGCGCCCCCGGGTTGTCGCGATAGTAGTTCGACTCCGCGAGTTCGTGTTCGAGCAGCACGAGATCGGCGGGGTGCGGGCGACCGGATCGCAGTCGGATCCATGCTTCGGCGATGTCGGGGTCCGCGTCGTAGCGTCGGTGTGTGACGGTTCCGTCGTAGTCCTGGATCGGATGTTCTTCGCGGAACAGGTGGTTCTTGATCTGCTGGATATCGTCGTGTGTGAAGTGCGTCCCGTTGTCACGTGAATGGTCGGCGAGCACATGGGCGATGTCGTCGATATCACGGTCGTCGCTTCGGAAATGGTCGTAGGCCTTTTCGGCCCATTCGAACGCCGCGAAATCGTCGCGTGGTCGGACCGCTCCGCCCGAATAGGCGATGTCCGGTTCGTCTGGTGTGGCGGTGCCACGTGGCGCGTGATCAGTCGAATTCGTGTGTGGCGAGTTGGTGCGATGTTCACCTGATGTCGCAGAACCTCCACGGGTGTCACCGCTGGAAGGCGGGTGCGTAATGACCTGTGGTGCCTGGTTGCCCGTGCCCCCGGTCGAGGTGTCGCGAACTTCTGGCTCGAGTGGGTGATGGTTTGTACCGTCGGTCCGGTCCGAAAGATCAGCGGTTCGTCGAGGTGGGGCGCCGCGGGGATCGTCCCCGGGTGCACGGTGGTCGCGGGACTCTGTATTGCGGTCCGCGCGTGGCGTATCGCGTTCGGCGGTGGGCGTACGGTTCGTCGTGGATTCCGGGGCGCGGTGCGCGGTGCGTTGTCCCGTGTCCGTGCTGCGCGAGTTCGCTGAATTTGTGGTCTCTCGTGGCGGGGATGCGGTGTCACGTGGACCTGGCAGGTGGGTATCGGGTCGGCTGGTGGCTGAATTGCGGTGTGGTGACCGGTCGTCGGCCCCGTTGGTGGGTGTCCGGTTAGTTGGCTGGTGCGGTCCGGAGTCGAGACGTGATGTGTTGCTGGTGGTTTCACGCGCAGGGGGTGTTGACGTCGTCCGCTCCGGGGTGTCGACGCTGCTGGATGAACGAGGAGTATCGCTGGGGCGCTGTGGGGTTGTGCCGCGATCGGTCGGGGCAGGGCTCTCTGTTCGGGGCGAACTCTCCGAACGCTGGGGCACGTCGGTGGATGCCCGGGCCGTACTTGCAGGCGAGGGACGGTCGCCGACGGGGGTAGCCGCGTTGGACGCAGGTGTCGCTGACCCATGCGCGAGTTGTCGGTCCGGTGTGGGTGTCGTGGTGGTCGCCGTCGGAGCCTGTCCGACAGTGCCGCGGTCGGGCGTCGAGTGCCCGCCGGTACCGCTTGTGGGTGCGGCAGATGGGTCGGAGGAAATGGAGCGGCTGTCGGCGGTATGGCCCGTTCCTGCTGAATTGGGTTGGGCGCCAATCGGGTTGTCTTGGCCGACGGCAGTGGAAGTCGGGCCGTGGGTGTCCTGGACGCCTGCTGTCGTCGCGGCAGCCGATGAGGTGCTCGCCTCTGGGTTCGTTGCGGTGGACGAGGCCGCGGTGTCGGGGTGGGTTTGGGGCGTCGGTGTGGATGCGGCGGTGGTCGAGGGTTGCCCACTGCCAGCGGTGACCGAGGATTCATGGGAAGAGTCGGCGTGAGTGCTGGCGGGGGTCGTGGTGCTGGTCGATGATCCGGTCTCGTGCGGAGTGACAACTTCATGCGGTTTGACGCGACCGAATCCGGCGCCTGCGCCGTCGGCGACGGTGCTGAAGTCGACGTGCCCCCCGGAGGCCGCGGCCGCGGCTGCGGTGTTGCCGGCGATGTTTCCGGGGACTGCTCCCACGCCGCGGGTCAGCACTGCGCCCAGCGAATTCGATCCGACGTCGGTGCCCACCGTGCTGGCCAGGCTCTGGCCGGCTTTCGCCGCGATCGGCCCGGCCACCGCGCCGGCGACGGCGCCGGCGCCGGCGGATCGGCCAATGGAGCCTAGGTCGAGGCCGTCGCGGTTGCCTTCGGCGATCTGGACACTCTGGGCGGCTAGATCCGTGCCTGCGCCGAAAGCCGTTCCGAAAGCTGAGCCGCCGGCGGCTTCCCCAACGATCTTGGCAGTCAGTTTTGATGCCGCATGCTCACCCAACTGGCTGGCTGCTTCCAGACCGATTCGTTCGGCGAGGAATGTCGCGCCTTTGGCAGCGAGCTTGTCGATCAGCTCCTGCACCGTCTTACGGATGATGAGTTTGACGGCGGCAGCGGCAGCGAAGTCGGCGACCTGACCGATACCGGGTACGAAGGCTATCGCCACCATCGCGATCAACGAAAAGTAGATCGACAGCTTGGCGTATTCGATATCGGTGGCGCCGTGTTCGAGTTGTTTCGCGAAGCTGTCGCAGGCGTTGATGAGGCCTTGCAGATCGCTGCCGTCTCCGCCGGCGACATCCTCCCAGTAGGTGGACATCGCGTCGTGGATTTTGCCGTCGATAGCCGACAAAGCGGTGTTCATCGCTTGATCGGCAGGCTGCTGCAGTTCCCGCAGGGCATTGGCCATGTTCGACCAGTGTTCGGCTGTTCGGCGCATGGCGTCTTCGTCGCCCTCGGGCCAATGACCGACAAGGAAGTCCTCCAGCCATCCCAACGGGCCCGGAAGCTGCGGAAACCACAGAGTCATAGGTGTTCGTCCCTACAGTGGCCGGAACGGGTCGGCGTTGTGTTGATCTTGGGTTTGCAGGCCGTTGGCGGTGGTGGTGATGCGATCACCGGTCGTCTTCAGCTTGGTCGCCAGGTTCGCCAGCGCGGCAAGGCATTCCCCGACACTGCCCTGACCGTCGCCTTGGGGGTAGTTCTGCTCGAACTGCTGTCCGGGCTTGTCCTCACCCCAGCAGCGACCCTCGGACTCAATACCCTGCCGAAGCGTCTCCAAGGCCGAATTCACGTCATCGCCCAACTGCTCGAACAGCGGCGATACCGCACGTAACCGGTCCGGATCAGCCCACAGCTCAGCCACGTTCGCACTCCCACATCAGGTTTCGGACAGTCTTCGACTTCGACGCTGCGGCAGCGCCTTTGGTTCCAAGAAGCTATTTTCAGCTCAACGTGATTGCTCGGGCGGCGGCGATGTCCTGGACAGCACCGCCTGCAGATTCCGCAAACTCGGTGCGCCCGGAATGATTTCGTTGAGATCCGCCATACCGTCCACGATCGACTTGATGGGCACCAGCACCTTCTCACGGGCCGTAGCCGCCGCCTCGACCGCGCCCCGGATCGCGGCATTGAGATCCTCGGTCAACTGCTGCGGTGTGCTGCGACGGTAGGCATCGTCGACGATGGTTATCTCCGTGGCCATCCCGGATGAGTTCACGGTCACCCGCGCGAGATTGTTCGGTGTCGTCGCATGGATCTTCATCGCGGCGAGCTTGCGCTGGATCTCGCCCAGTTCATCGATTTCACGGTCGAAGTCGTTCTGGATCGCATCCAATGCCGAACGCAGCCCGGCGTTGGCGGATCGGATCTGTTCCTGTTCCCATCGCTCCACGCGATCACCTGCCGTCGGATTCTGTTGCGAGTCGGTTGCTTTCGGCGACGGTCCATTCCTGCCACCAATCGGCCAGATCCGAGCCGCGCAACTCCATGTTCGGGAAGCTGTCGGGGTTGACGATCACCCACGTCCGCTCCTGCGTGCACACTTGCTCGAGCACTTCCCGGCCTGAGACCGTCCGGCGCAGCCACGGGTTGACATCACTGAGCAACATGCCCGCAGAGGTGTGGACGTCCAAGAGCATGGCGTCGCGTACGGCGTGCAGCGGCAAACCCCGCTGTCCATCTGGATCATCGGTGGGCAGAACCACGATGAGCTCACTGCGGCTGAACGCGTCGATGAATCGACCGATGTTGTTGAACCCGTATTCGACTCGCCACATCACCAACTCGAACTCGTTCGCGATGTCCCGACGTGCGTACTGCGGCGTCGGTATGAAATCCGGATTCAACCAGATCTCAGCGAATCCACCCTTGTCGTCGGCCAACCAGCCACCGATCACATTGGTCTGCTGGATCGCCGACTTATCGGCCCGCGGGTCCACGAAATGCTTCCACTTACCTGGATTCGCACGTGCCCACGCGAAATGCGTGTCCGTGGGCTCGGGCAAGACCAGGGTCTTGTCACCCGGGTAATCGGAAATATGGAGCTTGTCCTGTTTAGCCCGCTGGCCCAGATTCATAACCGCCCCCTACCACTCGTTCGGGCCATGATGGACACACGTGGACCTCCCGGCCGAATCAACTCGCAACCTCATCTAAACCACACACCTTGTTGCGCAGGCGAATAGAACCGCCACCTGACAGAGCCCGCTAGACCAGCCAGGACTTCGGTGAGCCATAACCTTCTTCCCTGGCCTCGTCCGCATCGGTCCAATCGGTCGGCATCACATAGTTGTCCCTGCTGTTCTTGCGCCCGGCCGCGGCAGCCCTAGCCCGGTCGGCGGCTTCGCGTGACAGTCGATCATGCTCGGCACGAGCCTCGCCATCCGCTGTCTCTTCCGGGGTCTGCTGGTGCTGTTGTTCGCGCTGGATCAGCTCTTGGCGGACGTCGTCGAACACCTCGGCACCGCTACGAGCTGTCCGGGCATCGGCGTCGAGAAACCGGTTGAGAACCGTGCGTGAGGCCGCCGTGTATTCGGCGACGATTCGGTCCATCTCGGCCGCGTAGTTCATTTCCGATCGCCCATTTCTATCTCGATCTTCACGCCGTCGACTCGTGGGACCGGCGTTGTCGCGGGCTCGGGTAGGGGCGCCGGATCGGTCGGCGGTTCAATGTCCGAGGCAACTTGTGATCCGTTGTCCAATGGCCCGGCTGTTGCTAGCACCGGTCCTAGGGGTATTGCGCCGTCCGGTCCGGGTGGGGTGGCGAGTACCCCATCGAAACCTGGGGGGGAGACCCACATCGGTTGGGGCAACACGAGTCCGGTGGAGCTGCGGTCGCGTTCTGCTGTGTTCTTGCCTCCGCCCGCGCTACTTCCAGGCATGCCGCTTGATGTCGAACCCGTGGTTGCCTGCGATCCGCTCGAGGAGGACCCGGACGTGGAATCGGTTGTCGCAGTGTGTGATGTCTGCTCCACCGACGTTCCCGACTGTGTCACCGGCACAGACAGTGTTGCCGTCGGCGCCTCCACCCGCGTTGTTGCCCCGCTACCTAATGCGGGTCCCGCAGTAGGGGTTCCGGAGTCGTTGGATGCGTTGGTTGTCGTGGGAGTTGTCGTGGAATCCCCGCTTGGAGTGAAGAACGGCACGCCGTCCTTGATTCCCATGGAGTACTGCTGCGACTTACCATCGGCGCCGGTGATCTTCGCGGTGACCGTGCCGTCCGAGGCCTGCGTTACCGTCATATGTTGGCCGGCGACAGTGAAGTTCGCCAGGGTCTTCGATCCGGATGTCTCGTTCGCGCCAGCAATCGTTGATCCCGTATCGGTCGTGGTGCCGCTGAGTCCGGTCAATCCTTGTTGGACGGTGGTCCCTAGCTGGCTGAGACCTTGCTGCACTGTCTGTCCGACCTGGCTGGCTTGGCTGGCAAGGCTCGTCAGCGTCTGCAGCGGATTCGTTTGCGAAGTGGTCGAGGTAGCCGATGTGGGCATTGTTGATGTCGATTGGGGCGTGGTCTGCGGTGTGGTCGAGTTGACCCCCGCGGTCTGCACGCCGGTGCTCGCCGCGCTGGTCTGGGACGTGGAAGATTGCGCTGGCGTCTGCTGGTCCTGCGGTTTGGGAAACGGTTTGGGATCGTGGTTGTCCAGCAGGTCCATCACCGGCTGATAGGCACGGCGAATGTAGTAGTCCGCCAGCGCGCATTGATGAATGAAAGCCTTGAAAGCCTCTCGCACCGCCGGACCGAAATGATCGGTCAGCCATTGTTTGCACACCGGCTGGATCTTCGACATATTGTCCGCGTTGTTCAGCATGACTGAGCCGTCGGACTCAGTAATGTGCAGCTGCCGGATTGCGACTTGCGTGTCGTTACCCAACCAGTCCCTGTCGCCCGATGCCACCGTGATGATCGCGCTCACGGGGTCTTCGGCACCGTCGAGCCGCATAGCGTGCCCAGCGACCGGACATTGGGAGCTGTCGAATCCAGCGACGAAATTCGCCTTGTCCCTGACGATCTGCAGTAGCACGTCGGGCAGCCCATTGACAGCTGCCGTAACCGCTTGCACGTATTGGCTCTGCTGATCGGCATGCGCGTGCAATCCGGCCAGATAATCCTGAGCGGCTCCGCCGGCGTTTCCCTGCCATACCTCAGGAACCGCGTCTTTTATACCGGCCAGGTCGGTCGTGATATCAGCCGTGCTGAGGTGAGAATCAGTCCCTGAGGAGGCGGCGGCGAGCGCTGCGGAGAGGCTGCGCAGGCTGTCGAGGTTCATGCTGCGCTGTTGGTCGTAGTAGGTCCCCTCTAGTCTGCGCATCTCGTCGTTCGGATCCTTGATGGTGTCGATACGTTCACCGCCAACCGCCGAATCGTCGAGACTCAGCGGCTCGACGACGATGCTGTCGAACCCTGGCAGTTTCAACAAATCCCACACACGGTGATAGCGAACCAGCGCCAACCGGAACCACTCGAGCCCGGGAGCAGCCTGATCGAGCAGTTTGTTGACATCGGAGCCAGTGAGTTTCGGCTTGTCGTTCCAGATCGCCTTATCGAAGACGCTATTGCCGTCTTCCTTGAGAAAACGTGCGAGGTCCTGCTGAGCCTTGCCCAGGCCAGCTAGATACTGCCGCTCATACTGTTGGGGATTGGTCATGCCGAGCCCAACTGGCCCTCGGCTGCGGCGATTTGAGCATGAGACTGCTGGTCGGTAGTCACTGTCGTAGTCACTGCTTGCCGCAAAGCCTCGACCGTAGCGCCGGAGGCCTCGGACCATGACGTCAGCATCGTGACGATCCCGTCGATACCCGCCGCGAGTTTGTTCCCCTGCTCCAAATAGTCCTGTCCAGCATGGGCTGCCTCGAATCCAACGCCCGCGATCCGCGTCGCGTGCCCCTGGGTGGCATCAACCGCCGGCTCGATCGTGCGTGCCATACCAAGCACCGACTCCGGAACGAAAAGCACTGCCCCTCCACATTTTCCGATGTCACCCACAAAATACCAACCCGTCGAAACCGGTTGGCTTCATGATCATGACACACCCGAAAGAAGCGCTCGATTTGAAAGACGTTGCTTTGCAATGTCTTTACCCATGTATGGCAGCAGGCGTGGATTCGGTGGGTAACCACCTGCCGTCACCCAGGATTACGCGCCCCGGCGTTGAGACCCCCGACCGGCAACACCGACCGCCTGGCAGAGCGGCAGAAGCGTGGATCCGCTAGCCACAACTTCGACGAGTACTGCTCGTAGTTCGCTGCGGCCGCGCACCCCAGCAATCGCCGCGGCGAGTTGCTGGCTGCTGCTGCGGATCTCGGCGAGTTCGCGCTGAAGTTGCCGCCCCGTTCCTGGATGTCTGAAGTCACTGTGAGCGCAGACCTTTCCCGGTGGGAACCGAGTAGACCACGTCGCCGGGTTCGATTCGAGACGACACATCGGCGGAGAAGACCAGCGAGAACTTGCCCGGCGCGGTCTGGTGGAAGTCGAGCGCTTCCAGGACTCCGCGGTAGGTCGTTCCGTCCTTCTTGTGCAACTCGACCTGTTGGCCCACCGCGAAGTCCCCGACGGCCCGACCGACGACGAACGGATTCGATCTGAAACTCACCGGGAAGATGTCTTCCACATGGAATTCGCTCATTGCGCTCGCGACGATACAGCCAGGCGCAACACCCGACTTCGGTGGTGACATCAAACTGGTTGTCACCCGGCGTCAAAACCTCGGCAAACACATCGCCGCCACCATGCCACCCGCCCACGCCGGTGCCGCCGGGACGATGGCTGGTTACACACCACGCGTCCGGGCACAGCAGCCACCGAGTTCGTGGAAGAACACCTCCACTGGGCGCCGGTAGGGGCCGTGAGTCCGAGCCAGTATCGGGGCGGGTTGGTTGAGGACTTCGGTGAAGGCGAATGCGGCGATGTGGTGGCATTCGTCGACGATGACGAATCAGCAGGAGGCATCTGCGGCGGTTGAACCACAGCAGGTTGACGTACCAGTCATCGGATGCTCGGGCCACAAACGCGGCACGCATAACCCTTCCACTGGCAGCCGACTGACGGCCAAGCTTGTTGTAACACTTCGTTGCTGGTCGCGCCATGGAACGATTCTCATGAGTGAGATCAGCGAGCGGCTCGGGTTCCCATGACGCTAACCTAGCCACGGCCTGCCGTGAAAAGGCTGATTCCTGCGCCTCGTGCGCAGGGGCAATAGGTGCTCGCGGCGCGGTCAATCCGTCAATCGCACAAAGGGATTCCCATGTCCATCGAACCAGACGAACGCCTCGGCATACGCGGGCAAGCTAATGCTGTGGTGCGCGCCCTGATCACCAGCGTTGTCGGTGTGTTCGCACTGTTAGTCGTCGTCGTGCTCGTCTCGAAGGCGCTCGGCCTGGGTGAGGAAGAGTCGGAATCGACTGCAGCGAGTACAACGAGCAGCTCAGCCCCTGCCGCGCTGCTAACCACACCGGCCGCTGCGCCGGCGTCGCTGTCGGATCCGCGATGCGCGCCAGCGGCGGAGAATGTCGTCGCGCAGGTGCAAGCGGGCCTCACCATGGATGGCTACCGGCTCACCAATGCCACGGTGATCATCGATGGTCGTCTCACGTTCTTCGGCGCGACGACCCTCGACGCATCCGGACAGATGGAAGAGCGTTCGGACGTGTGGATCCTGCGCGACCACGTCGTCTTCGCCTCCACCGGTGGCGCACGCATCAACTCGCAATTCCCGAAAGCCTCGTCGTCACCGCTGAGTATTTCGCCGGCAGACGAGCGGGTACGAGCCGTGGATGCCTGTGTAGTGGATGCGACGCGCAGAAGTTGATGCACCTGTGGGCGCGACGGATCGGGAGAGCTCGCAGCGAGTGGTAGACCGGACCGCGCGGAACCCCGTATCCAGTGTCGTCAGAGTCGCATCAATATCTGCAATGTCTGGTCCGACTGATTCGAGGTGACTCGGGAATCTATCTGCCGTACAACGCAATCGGATCGCATTCGAAGCGGTACGAACTACCAGTTGGACGGCGCTCCATGCCGCTACCGCCGGATTTCCGGCAGATGCTGCCTATCCCCTGGACCGCACGTAACTTCTGCCTACGACATGAGCCGGTAGTCCGCGATCTCTACTCGGCGGGTGCGTCGGTCGTATTCACTGACCAGTCCGGGCCAGTTCGCCGAGATCCGGCCGGTTTCGGAGCGATACCAGCTCGCACAGGAAGCCCATACGGTCGAGGCGAGCCTGCGCTGCACCTCGGTATCGTAGTGTCGTTCGACGTCGGCGCGAACGTCGAGCGCGGTTCCCGGACGAGTGTCGAGATGCTCGATGAGTTGGCGGATGTAGCGCGCTTGGCGTTCGAGCATGTAGATGATCGACCCGGAGCCGAGATTGGTGTTCGGGCCATACATGATGAACAGATTCGGAAAACCGGGAACCGCGATGCCTAGGTAGGCCCGCGCGCCTGCGGCCCACACATCGTGCAGGTCGCGACCGTTGTGATCTCGGATCTTCATCGGCGCCAACAGTTCCTGCGCCAGGAAACCTGTCCCGTAGATAATGGCGTCGACGTCGTGCTCAACACCGTCAGCAGTCCGGAGTCCTCGGGGGGTGATCTCGGTGATGGCCTCGGTCACTACATGCACATTGGTTTCGGTGAGCGCGGAATAGAAGTTGTTGCCGAATAGCACACACTTGCACCCGATCGGATAGTCCGGCGTCAGCGCCGCCCGCAGTTTCTCGTCCGGAACTTGTATGCGCAGATTCCATTTCGCGATCCAGCCGACAAAGCGTGCGATGCTTCGATTCCTCACAAGGCCCAAGGCGCCAAGTTCCCCGCCCGACCAGCACAGCAGCCGCTCCACGCTTTGCAGCAGTGGCCTCCGCCGAAAAGTCCACTGGTGCAGACGACCGTACGCGGTGTCCGGCTTCGGCAGGATGTAAGGAGCCGATCGCTGAAAGACCGTCAGATCGGCGACCACCGGTTGGATCCGCGGCACGAACTGGACGGCGCTCGCACCGGTTCCGATGACCGCCACCCGCTTGCCGGCGAGTTCGTAGTCGTGATTCCACTCCGCGGAATGGAAGCTGACGCCCGCAAATGACTCCCGGCCCGAAATAGCCGGAATTGCCGGTCGGCACAGCTGGCCGGTGGCGGGCACGAACACGTCAGCATCCAAAGTCTCGCCAGTGTTCGTCTCGATTCGCCACCGTCGCGTTGCCACATCGAAGTCCGCGCCGGTTACCTCTGTGTTGAACCGGATGTGCGGGCGCAGACCGTAGTCGTCTATCAGCCGGTTCAGGTAGTCCTTGATATCGCGCTGCTCCGAATACCGTCTCGGCCAACTGGGATTCGGGGCGAATGAGAACGAGTAGTACGGCGACGGAACGTCGCATGCCGCACCCGGATAGGTGTTCTCCCGCCAGACTCCCCCTGCCTCGGATGCCTTTTCCAGGATGACGAAATCATGGTGACCGGAGCGCACGAGCTCCAACGCCATCGCCACCCCACCGAATCCTGCGCCGACGATGACTACAGCCATATACTCAGCCTAGTGCCGCATCCGCTGATGCGCTGGGGCTGTGATGACCAGTCCACCAACGGGATTGGCCGACCGGTACCGAAGGTAGTGGCGGCACTTCGCCCGCTTGTGAGTTTCTTTGTTGCGGTGGCCCGGGTTCCGGTTGGGTGGCGATGGTGCTGGTCAATCTTGCGCCTGCGCTGGTTGCACTGTGGGTGCAGTTCGTGCGGCGCACTCGGCTTCGCGGGCTGGTTTGGAATGACGAACTTGCGACTGTTGAATACGCGATCCTGCCAGTCCGGAACCCCTACTGCCTGCATCGCAATAGATTCCCGCGCCAGGTCGAGGTTGATCCTCATCGACCGCGAAGCGCTCGCCGACCTATGGCGAGCTGGAGCCTCGGTCATCTCGGCGTCGAGTGCATTGGCGGGGGCCGATTCACCATCCAGCGACCACGGCTTCGTCGCGGTCGCGATATACGAAAACCCGGGCGTGGCCCGGGGTTTCGCAGCGTGGATCGGCCTCGGTTCAGCGGGTGGCGATGATTGCTGAGCCGTGACCGAAGAGGCCCTGATTCACCGCGATGCCTGCGCGGGCGTTCTCCACTTGGCGGCTGTCGGCCTGGCCGCGCAATTGCCACGTGAGTTCGCAGATCTGGGCGATCGCCTGCGCGGGTATCGCCTCACCGAAGCAGGCCAGTCCACCGCTGGGGTTCACCGGCACGCGTCCACCCAAAGTCGTTGCGCCGCTGCGCAGCAGGTCCTCGGCGCCGCCGGTGTCGCAGAGCCCGATGTCCTCGTACCAGTCCAACTCCAGAGCGGTGGAGAGGTCGTAGACCTCCGCGAAGGACAGGTCGGAGGGTCCGAGCCCGGCCTCTTCGTACGCGGCGTGCGCGATAGCGGAACGGAACGTGTGCGGCGGGGGCTCGACGGCCACGGCGGAGTCCGTCGCGAAATCCGGCAGGTCGAGGACGGTTTTCGGGAACGTGGGTGTGACCGTCGACAGCGCCCGGATGCGGACCGGGTCGGTGACGCCGTGGCGGCGGGCGTACTCCATCGACGTCAGCACCAGTGCCGCACCGCCGTCGCTGGTCGCGCAGATGTCGAGCAGCCGCAGCGGGTCAGAGACGATCGCCGAGTCCGCGACCTCCTCGGCCGAAACCTCCTTGCGGTAGCGGGCGTACGGGTTGTTCAGGCCGTGCTTGGCGTTCTTCACCTTGACCGCGGCGAAATCGTCGAGCGTGGCGCCGTGCAGCGCCATCCGGCGGCGGGCATAGAGCGCGAAATAGATGGGGTTGGTGGCACCGAGCAGGTGGAAGCGCAACCAGTCCGGATCGTCGCGGCGTTCACCGCCGACCGGCTGGAAGAAGCCCTTCGGGGCGGCATCCGCGCCGATCACCAGCGCTACATCGGTCAACCCGGCCAGGATCTGGGCGCGCGCGTTGGCGATGGCCTGCGCACCGGAGGCGCAGGCGGCGTAGCTGCTCGAGATCCGCGCACCCGACCAGCCCAACGCCTGGGCGAATGTCGCACCGGAGACGAAACCGGGGTATCCGTTGCGGATCGTGTCCGCACCGGCGATGTAGCCGACGGCGCGGTGGTCTACCCCGGCATCGGCCAGCGCCGCGCGTGCCGCGACCAGCCCGTATTCGACGAAATTGCGCCCCCACTTGCCCCACTGGTGCATGCCCGCACCGAGGACGGCGATGTCGCGATTATTCGTGTCAGGCATCGACCGGCCTCCACATCCACACCGTGTGCTCCGCTTCCTCGTCCTCGTACAGCACGCCGAGGGTCAGTTCGACCGGCATGCCGACGGCCAGGTCGTCCACCGTGAGGCCGCGCTGGACCTGCCCGAGAATCACCATCTGCTCGACCTCGAGCTCCACCGCCGCGACGACGTACGGCTCGAACGGATCGGGCGAGACATAGGGCGGGGGCGGCTTGTATCGGGCGTCCGCGTATGACCAGATCCGGCCACGCGTGGAGAACAGGTACTCGACCAACTCGGAGCCGTCCTTCGGGCTTGCACACTGCGGGTTGCGACAGGCCAGCGTGTTCCGCGGGAAATACGGTGTGCCGCACACATCGCAGCGACTTCCCACGAGACGTACCGCGCCGTCGTCCGCAGTGAACCAGCCTGCCACCGCGGGGCGTTGTTCTTTCTGCACAAACCCGACGGTATAGGAACATGTTCTATTTTGGGGCTGAAATCCGCTCCGGCGATGTAAGCGCGGAGGTACGGTGACTGCGGATTGAGGACGCGATGCGATCCTCGAGTCGACTTGGAGTACCACAACGCCGATGGGCACCAAAGCCATTGACCCGCAGTCGATCCGCAACGTCACGATCATCGGGGACCCCGACGAGACGACGCGAGTCGTCCACCGCCTGTTCCGCGGTTTCGCCAGGATGGCGACCACGGTCCATTGGGTGACGGGCCGCGTCGATCACACTGTCCATATCGCCGAGCTGTCGAGCCACGCGCCGATCGCGGACCTGGAGCGGTCCATCCGGGTAGCCGACGGGGTGATCGCGGTCGTGAACGCTGCTGGGAAGAGCACGCCGCGACTCGAGACGATACTGCGGCTTGCCGACGACCATCAGGTCGCACGGCTGTGTCTGGTGACCGGACTCGGTCATCCCGCCGCCGACTTCGACCGCTGCGTCCGCACGATCGCCGAGACGCGCGGGGCGGTGCCGTTGACGTTGCAGATTCCTATCGGCATCGGCACCGATTTCGAAGGCGTTATCGATCTGGTCCCGATGTGGGCGCTCGAACCGATGGCCGTCGAATTCTATGGCAGCCATTGGAAAGTCGCCGAGCAGTGGTACCGCAACCTGGCGGCCACGGTGATAGAACAGGACGCGGCAGATTCGGACGCCATTCTCGGCCTGCGACAGATCCCACCTGAACACTTGCACGAGCGCATCCGCTGCCTCACGCGCATCGGCGACGCTGTGCCCGTCCTTTGTGATGCGGCGACATGGAATGACGACATCGCCCCGGTCCTGGACGCCATAGTCCGGTATCTGCCGTCGCCTATGCACGTCTGTCAACCGGAACATGCCCTCGACTATTGACGGACCCTGCCATAGGACAACGACTTCGGCAGCTCCGCAACTACACAGCGATAGTCGGGCCGCTGCGTTCGTGCCCGCCACATCGAGCGAATCGTCGTCGATGACGAACAGCGGCTTGCCGACCAGATCGCGACTGGCACACCCGAGCGCATGACCCACATGCTGCCGCGGTTCTTCCAAGGCGCGCGAAGTGGCCACTTCGCCGAAACCGGCCCACGCCCCATGACCGTTCCGCCACATCGAGTAACCAAACGAAGACAGCCGGTTCACCGTTTAGTGCGAGTGGAACGCAGTTGTCTATCCGCACCACAAGGTGAGTGCAGGGGCGGTGAACGAGTCGAGTCCGAGCAGCGTGCGCTGCTCGGACTCGACGAAAAGGGATGTGTCCTAGGGGATCAGGGCAGCACCTGGGGGATGACGCCCGGGTTGATCGAGCCGACGATCCCGCCGATCACGGCGCCGATAAGGGTGGGCACGGGATCGATGAAGGAACCGGTGGCGGAGCCGATCGCAGCGCCCGCAGCCGCGCCGTTCAGCACTGGATCCGGGTACTGCGCGTCGGGGTTGGTGGTGACATCCTCCAGTGGGAGCCCGGCGATCGGCTGGGCAACAACCGGTGCCGTCGGAGCAGCAGCCTGATCCGCGGAGGCGGAAGACGCGCCCGCGAATACGACGGCCGCAGCCAATGGCAGGGCACTCACCGCAAGGACGCGACTCGTCTTGATCAGGGCAGAACGGATCATTGTTTTCCTAACCTTTCGGGCCCTCGGAACAACCGAGTTCCACTACTTCATCAGGGAAGACTGCCTTTTGCTGCTCTGATGAATTGACAGCAATCGAGCGGCCACTACTGCGCACCGCGCCCGACGATACTGCGCTACATGCGAATTCGCACATTATCGGCATCACAAAATGATCACTGGAGATCTGAGCGGACAGCCGGGTTCCATCGGATCAGGGGACAGCACCGGTGCGCTCGCGCGAATAGCGCCGTTATGTGGCGAATTGGCATCCGCACATCGGCATTTCGGATGATCGAGAGGGGTAGATGCTCGGCCGAGCGCGAGACGCTGACCTGATCCTGTTCGTCCATTCGCGAATGTCTTCGGTGTATACATGTGGCGGCATGCCAACAGGATTCGCGAATAACTGCCGTCATAGCTCATGGACAGAGCCACTTGGCCGAGCGGGCTCGCAAACCTTTCGCTCGATGCTGTCCTCTGCCAGTTGATCTGACGTATTGCCACCGTTGTGGCGCAAGTTGGGGTCTTCTGCCATTAGCCTGATGCGCTCGGTGACCTTTGCAGCGTGTTCATCGACGGCGAGGTCACTTCGAGCCACTACCCGGTCGGCCAGCGACGTTGTCCGTTCGGCGTTGCGGCTGTTCGAAGAATCGTGAGACCCAGTTGCCTGTGCTTGGTGAGGCTCTGAGCGACGGTGCGGGCCGCGGTCCACCGTTCGATTTCTATGCCTTCGGCGCCAGGCGCCAGGTGAAGGTCTCCTCGACCGGGGCCGGCATAGCGGCGGAGACGATCATGCCCCCAAAGCAGCGCGCGGGCACTTTCGACGAGTGCGCGCGGCTCCGGCCGCTCGCGTCGGTCTGGAGGCAATTTGGGGCTGTGCCTGCCAGCGGTGGATGCCGACCAGGCGCGTCATCCACGAAAGTCTGCCCAGGAAGCCGACGTGCCGGGAGCGACAGCGACCGTTGCTGCCCGTGACGATGGTTGCGGGAATACGATCGGTTCGAGTTGCGGGGCGACGGGGGAGCCCGTTGCGGAATCGAAGGGCTACGGGGATGACCGATTCCGAGCGCGGACCTGGTGGTCGGCCTCCTATGCTGGGTGGCGTCGATCCCGCTGCGCGGCAACCGGATCCGCCGGCAGGCGGCTGGGGCATGCCCTACGGGCCACCTGGCCAAGGATATGGGCCGACACTGTCGTATCCGCCACCATCGACCGGCAGCAGAACGGCTTTGATCGTCGCCGGTGTTCTCGGTCTGGTGGTGGTGCTGGGGCTCGGTGTTGTGATCGGCATCGTCGTCGGCGGTGGCGACAGTAGCAGTGAGTCCGCCGGCGCCTCGGCTACTGCCCGGTGGGAAACGGGGACCTATTCGATGAATGCGATCACCAACGCCTGCGACCTTGTCGATCCCACGCCGTTGACCACGTGGTCGCCCACGCCGAAAGGTGCGCCCGAGCATAGGGAAAGGCGGCCAACCGCCTACGAGAGCGGCAGCCTGAAGTGCGATGCCGGATACACCAGCGCGACCGCCGGCGAGTTCCCCATGAACAAGGCCGGCATGAGCGTCGAGGCCGAATTCACCAACGGTGCGGCGCCGCCCTTCTACGACCATTGGAAACACGCCGACGTCGCCACACCCGAAGCGGAGTCGGCTTCCGGTGAGGTCACCGGAATCGGCAATCAGGGCTACTGGTACTCCGAAGTCAGAGGAAACCTCGTCGCGAACATGGCCTACATCGTCTGTGTGCAGGACGGCAATGTCTCGGTGCGGGTGAAGATCTCCCTCACGCGTGAGCAGGGTTCTCCTGCGGTGCGGCGGGAGGAACTCGATTCGATCGCCAGGTCCCAGGTCCGCAGGACGTTGGACGGTCTGCGGGAGAAGTAGACCGGCGACTCGAGTGGAACGGTGCGGACGGGTGGCTGGATTACGATCGGGTCGGAGTTGAGATCGACGGGGAGCCGTTGCGGAACCGGAGGGGCTATGGGGATGAACGATTCCCAGCGCGGACCTGACGATCGGTCGACGCCGGATCCTGCTGTGCGACAAACCGATCCGCCAGTTGGCGGCTGGGGTGCCCCGGACTCGGGCGTGTATGGGGCCGCCCCCGGTCAGCCCGTTACCGGATACGGCCCACCTGGTCGGGGGTACGGGCCACTGCCGTCGTACCCGCCGCCGACCGGCAGCGGCAGAGCGGGTCTGATCGTTGTCGGTGTTCTCGGGCTGGCGGTGGTGCTGGGTCTCGGTGTGGTGATCGGTGTCTTCGTCGGCGACACAGACAGCGAGTCCGCCGCTGCCCCGGCCCCGTCCAGCACCGCGGCCTCGTCCAGTGCGGCTCCGGCCACGACATCCCGCCAGGAACCGGCGCCGGGGATCTATTCGATGAGTGGGATCACCAACGCGTGCGATCTTGTCGATCCCACGCCGTTGCACAGGTGGTCGTCCACCCCGAGACAAGCCCCTGTGCATCAGGAATTCCCGCCGAATAACTCCGACGGCGGCAACCTGAACTGCGCCATCCGCTACACCAGCCCCTCGACCGTCCCCGACGATGCCACCGTCGACGAAGCCGGCATCGGCCTCCAGGCCCAGCTCACCGGCGCCGCGGCCGCCCTCGCCTACGACCGTTGGAAACAGACCGACACCGCCGCCACCGGATCGGGGCGGGCCTCGGGCGAGATCACCGGAATCGGCGCCCAGGGTTACTGGCATACCGCGACCACGGACACCAGCAACGGAATGACCTACATCGTGGGCGTGCAGGACAGCAATGTCTCGATACGAGTGGAAGTCGCTGTCCTGCGCGCGAAGGGCGAACCCCCGGTGAACCGGGACGAGCTCGCCACGATCGCCGAAAACCAAGCCCGCAGGGCGTTGGACGGATTGAAGAAGTCGTAGCACGTTCGCCGACACCGTCATCCGCGTCATGGGCTCGAATCCCGGCACCGATCCACTCCCTTCCTGCTGACCTAGCTCCCTCGAAATGAGGGCGTTGCACCTCGGGTCGCGGTCACCAATCCGGCGGAAACCGACCGCGACAATCTGCCCATACCTGACGTAACGCAGCTCATCGGCGAGACCACACACCAGATCAACTGGCAACGGACAGAGGCGTTGCGGCTGAATCTTGCTCATGCCCAACTTCTGTCAGTACGGGTTGCTCGGGACGTCAGCGGATGGATCGGCGTGCAGCGCGAAGTGTTCCCCTGCGAAAGCCGCTCGGTCTGCTCTATGGCCAGACGGACGACACCTGGTCTTACTGGGCTGACACGGCCGCTGTCTCGTCTGTGTGGATGTGTTGGGTGAGGAAGTGGGCCGCGCGGTCCAGTGCCCGGTCGGCCTCGTCGAGAATGCCGGCGAAGGACTGGAATACGTGGGGGACGTCGGCGGTGATGTCCAGGATTACGTCCACTCCGGCTGCGCGGGCGCGGGCGGCCATGCGGGTCGAGTCGTCCAGGAGCATTTCGTTGGTGCCCGCCTGCAGGAGCATCGGCGGGAAGCCGGTCAGGTCCGCGAGGATGGCCGGGCTGAGCATGTGCTGGTGCGGATCCGCTCCCGCGAGGTACATGGCTCCGGTGTGATCTAGTGCCTCGCGGGTGAAGATCGGGTCGATGCCCGCCTTGGTCTCGATGCTCTCGCCCGTGCGGGTGGCGTCGAGGCCGGGGGAGAACGCCACGATCGCGGCGGGCATCGGGAGACCGGCGTCGCGGGCGGCGAGGCAGGTGGTGACGGCGAGGCCGCCGCCGGCGGAGTCCCCGGCGAACGCGATGGTCGACGGGTCCTCGCCCCTGTCGAGGAGGGCGCGGTAGGCGCTGAGTGTGTCTTCGATCGCGGCGGGGAACGGGTGTTCGGGGGCGAGCCGGTAGTCCGGCGAGAATGCTCGGAACCCAGTCTTGGACACGAGGTTTCCCGTCAGCGACAGCGCGGTCTCGGGCGAGCCGAATACGAAGCCGCCGCCATGGAAGTACAGGATCGTCCTGCTGCGCGCGCCGTTGCCCGGCTCGATGTGCAACGCGGGTCGGCCGCCGAGCATCGTCTTCGTTGTGCGCAAGCCGTCGGGGACGATCATCTGCGCCATCAGTGCCTTGAATCCGGCTCGGATCGCCTCGACCGACTGTGGACCCTCGGGCCGGGGCTGCCGCAGCATCGTGTCGACCTGTGTCCGCTGTTGCTTGCTCACGCGTTTACTCCTACCGAAAGTACCTTCCACGGCACTATATGCCACGGCATGTAATGCTAGACTACATGCCGTGGCATCCAAAGCGAGCAGTCAGACGGTCGACCTCCCGAGGTTCTTCGCCGACCTCGTTCGATGCGAGACGCGTCTGTACAACGCCCTCAACGATCGTCTCCGCGAGCGACACGGAATCGTCACCTCACAGTTCGAGTCCCTGCGCTACCTGCGCGACCACCCCGGGGCCAGGGTGGCAGACCTGGCCGCCGAGTTCGCCGCAGGCATCGGTGCCATCAGCAAGGGCATCGACCGCCTGGAAAGGCAGGGATGGGTCGCCCGCCAACCGAATCCGTCCGATCGCCGGTCCTCACTGCTGACCCTGACCGACAACGGCCTGCAGCTGGCGGACGCGGCAGAAGCGACCTTTTCCGAGCGGTTGACCGAGCTGATCGCAGACGCACTCGCGGATGCCCCGATAACCGCTGCCGCGCAGACCCTTTCGGAGCTGCGTTCCGTCTTGCAACGCGACCAGATCGGCACGCCAATCGGCTGAAGCGGGACCGCGTTCCACGGATCCTCACTCGGCAAGATCCAATGGCGAGAAACCTCGAATCCGGGGTCAGCAGCAAACATCTCAAATGACCAGTTCGCCACTCGACATTCCGCACCCAGGTCAGGCGCTTGCCTCGAGGACGAATCACTGGCTCAGGACGCAGGTGCAGGGCAACACCTGGCTGTCGCCTCGAGACCGTGCGGTTCCCTGCTGCGCTGTCGGCTTTGGCCCGCCGCCGCACTAAAAAATGTGGGCGTCTTCTATCGGGTCCGCATCATCGGCGGCCGGCTGCAGCCCGAGCCCAACGGCGAGACCGCCGAGTTGGCCTGGACACCGATCCCTGACTGCGCTCATCGGCGCGATCATCGCGAGTCCTTAAAGCTCGAATGACAACCGATCAATCCTGACGTGCCAGCCCGAGCAGTGGCAGGTGAAGGTCGCGTTCGTCCGCGTTCTTGTTCCATGCGGCGTAGGTCAACGACTCTGGGGCGCTGATTCGGAACGCGTCACGGAGTCCGGTCACCACCATCGCCGCCAACTGGCGGTATATGGCGGAATAGACCGGCCAAGGCAGCTCGATCCACCAGTAAGGGCCATGGTCGTCATCGGGTTCCTGCCAGCCTGACTCGGTGATCAGCCGGTATCCCGTTTCGTCAGGCCGTGCGGTGGGTTCGAGGAACTCATCGCCGACCAATTCGGCCAGTAGCTCGCTGTCGGTCTGCGCGAACTGCGCGAATCGTTGCTGGCCTGGGGGGACCCCCGCTTCGACGATCTTTACGATCGCGCCTGCGGGCAGTACCGCTAATTGCTCGGCCAGTCGCTCGGTGAATTCCGTCCAATCCGTCATATCAGGCCCTGCCGTTCGAATTCGATGGATCTATCGAGAGCGGCCAGCGAGGCGTTCGTCTGATACGTCAGCTGAACAGTATGCGCGAGACTCAGATTCTTCAGGCGCAAGGTTGTTTCCGAAAAAGCCCAACGTATTTCTGCGGCTTCCCCCGGCATGCGGGCGGTCGGTTCGCCGAGAGCGCCGGTTATAGCGTCGGACATCCTGACGAACGCGTCACGCACCATTGCTCGGCCGGTCGGGTCCTCGCTCGCGGAGTCTGTCACCATCAACTCGATAGACTCAGCTACTCCATCGCGGCCTGTCACCACACCGCTGCTCAGCCCGAAACCGCAGTCGAGCATGACCCAATCCGCTCGGGTCATCAATACCTTCCAGTCGAACCTTGCCGCTATCGCGGGCACCTCTTGCAACTGCCACGACCAGTCCAACGACCGCAAGCCCGTAGCCAATTCGACTATCTCGCCATCGGTCAGCGCACGCCATCCCGTCATGGATTCTCCTTATATATCGCCGGATCGGACGGCCGGTACTACGTGAAGACCGGAGATCCGACAATCGCCAACCCGATCGATGTCACGGTCATGGCCGCCGAAATCGACTGGCTCGTCACGCTCACGCGTTGTTACCGCGAGGACCGCGTGCATGACGAGTATCTACGACTGCGGAACCATACCGAACTCGGCGCGACTGTACATGTTTGGTCGATTTGAGAGTGGCGTGGAATCTGGTCAGTGTCTTTCCGGGTGACCGGGGCTAGGGAAATGTGTTAGCTGCTGGCGTAGAGGCGGGGTCGTTAGCAGAGGCCTGGTTGAGCATCTGGATCCATCTCGGGCCACTGGATCAGCTGATGGTGTGTTCCTCGCTCAACGGGTTACCGGCCGCATCGACTTCCGCATAGTCGACGCCGAATTCGAGTTTCGCGTTTCGGCACTGTTCGGCAAGCTCATGTAGCCGGGAAACGGCGGCTTCGACATCGCCATCGATATGGCCTTCGAGGAGGAAGTAATTAGGCGGATTCTGCGGCGATGCCTCATAGCAGAGCAGTTCGAAGTCGTCTGTTTCGTAATGCGTTTCCCATCCTCGGCGAGGCTGCATACGTAGCTCGTCGTTCGAAATCCACGACCTTAATATCTGCTCGACAATTTCTGGATTACCGGTTTCGATACTTCCGTGGAACGACGTACTCGGCACGAATCTGCTCCAATTTCAAAGTTGTAATCTCAGTTACTCTACCGAGCGGCGTCTGGCTTCGTCTTCACCATAGGAGATCGTAATACCTGGGTTTTTGCCGCAGAATCATGCGGATCGAGGGCGGCTGGTAAGCGAGCGGCAACGTGTTCTCGATGCCTTTTCCCATTGGACCCACGGGCTTGTTCCCGAGGCGCGGGATAACGGGTCGATCGCCTGGCTTTCGCGCTGTCGGGTGGGGATGACGGTGCTGCAGCAGAAAAGCGGTGAACACGAGCAAGTGAGAGGATCGAGCGCGGATCGGGGATTGAGGGATATCCGGGCGGATCTGACGCTGAAACGCGAGCGTTACGCGGTAGTGGAATTCTGGGTGATCTGCGCTAGCCGTTCCCAGGCGGGCGAGGTGATTCCTACGGATTCGTTCACCAGGCGGATCAGCTTCGGATCCAACGTCGGGGTTGTCCGGCCTGCTCCGGTGCGTCTGCCGGTCAGCCACCGTCGGGTGCGGTCGGCCAGGTTCGCCAGGCGCGGGTCGTCGGGGGACCAGTCGAATGCTGCGTCGTAGTCGAGGTAGATGGCTGCGAATTCCGTGTCGTTGATGGCGTCGAGTTTGTCGGCGATCCAGCCGGCCGCCTGTTTCGGGGCGACCGATTGCAGCAAAATCCAGAGGTCGCGCTCCATCCGGACTGCCCGGTCGCTGACCCCGAGTTGTTGCAGGCGATCGAGGTACTCGGCGACTTCGGTGGACACGAACAGTCGGTCGCCGGAACTCAATTCGGCGATCCGCTCACGGGTTCGGTGGATCTCCTCGGCGCGTTCGGCGAGCATGCGGTCGATCTCGGCGATCGCCGCCGCGAACTCGTCGGAGTTCGCGGTGAGCAATTCCTTGACACGCGCCAAGGGCACGCCGGCCTGCGCCAGTGTCTTGATCTTGACCAGATCGATGGCGTCTTCGGCACGGTAGCGGCGATAGCCGGAGGAGTCGCGCGGCGGCTCGGGGAGCAGGTCGCGCTCGTGGTAGACGCGCACGGCCTTGATCGTCACGCCCGCATACCGCGCGAGCTGGCCGATTGTGATCATGCGCGTCTCCTTCGAGGGTGTGTCACCTATCCGTGGCTGTCATCGCACCCGGGCGAACAGCCGACCGGCGAGATCAATTCCGGCCACGGCGCCGGATTCGTCACGGGTGAAGAAGCCGCGTTGTCCTTGCAGACCGCCGCCAGTGACGATGTACTCGTCGGCGTCACCGGGCAGCAGGCCGAGAGTAGCGGGTGGCAGGTCGGGCGGCAGTTGGGTGTCCGCGGCGGCACGTATCTCCGGTTTGATGGCGCATTCGATCGTCAAGCCGGTCCCGTCGGTGGCGAGGGTGAGCCGCATCATCTCGTTGTCATAATGTCCGAGGATCTCCGTTGCCCGTGCCCTCTCGTAGGGCAGCGGTTCCGGGTCGCGTTCAACTACGCCGAGGTAGTGTTCGAGCACCCACTTCACCACGGCTCGGTTGAAGGCGAGGCCCGCGTCCGGGCCCGCGTTCGACATCACGGCGACGGCGAAATTCCGCTCCGGCACGACGAGCAAGTCGGCGAACTGGCCATTGGCCGACCCGCCATGCCCGATGGTCGCGACACCGTCCGCCTCGCGCAGGAACCAGCAGATGCCGAACGCGTCACCCAGTGTGCTCCCACGCAGTTGCACCGTCTGCTCCCGCATCCGGTGCAGCAGTTCGGTGGGCAGAATGCGCTCGCCGCCCTCGGTCCGGCCGTCACCCAGATGGAACCGCGCCCAACGAAGCAAATCACCTACGGACGTCACCACGCCGCCACCGGGGTTGTTGGCGCGGTTGTCCTTCCACTGCCTGGCGACCGCGAGCGCACCGTTCGCATCGACGTTGTGGCCCACCGCGAACCGCCGGGTCATGACGTCGTTGACCGCGTAGCAGCTGTGTGCCAGCCCGAGCGGTTCGAACAACAGCGACGCGATGGCCCGTTCGAAGCTCGATCCGGTGACGTTCTCGACGATCCGGCCGGCCAGGTTGAAGCCCGCCTGGCTGTACGACGCGCGCGCTCCCGGTTTTCCGATCAGCTGCGACTCGGCCAGTTTCACCGCGTGCCGGGCTAAGGCGTCGTCTCCTTCGCCGGTGTCGTCACTGAGGCGCCATTCCAACCCCGCCGTATGGTTGAGCAGCCGCATTACGGTGATCTCGTCCGTGGCCGCATCAGCGGCGGCGAATTCCGGGACATACCGCCGCACCGGCGCGTCCAACTCCACCCGGCCGTCGGCGACCAACTGCATCAACGCGGTCGCGGTGAATGTCTTACTCACAGATCCGACCACGAACATTGTGTCCCGGTCCACCGGAAGCGGATTGTCCACGCTCGTCACTCCGTGGCACGCGAAGTCTTCTCGACCACCGGCCAACACCCCGACGGCGACACCCGGCACGCCCAACTTCTCGGCCGAGGCCGCAACGAATTCCGAAAGTTCCTGGGTTATCTCGTTCATGCCACCATGCTCGAACTCTGCCCCAGGGGCAAGGTCAAGCCCCTAGGTGAAAACTCGCCGACCGTCATACGCCAAGCTCGCGTCGGCGGCAAAAGTTCAGATTGAAATGAATACATGGAAATCTGTACTATCCGGTTGTGAAGACTCTTCTGCACGGTGACGCGCTCGCCCGTTTCGGGCACGCGCTGTCGGACCCAACCCGCACCCAGATTCTGTTGAGCTTGCGCACCGGTCCTGCCTATCCCTCGGACATGGCTGCACGGATCGGGGTGACTCGTCAGATCTTGTCCAATCATCTGGCCTGTCTTCGCGGTTGTGGTCTGGTGGTGGCGGTGCCGGAGGGGCGGCGCAGTCGTTACGAGTTGGCCGACTCACGCATCGCGGCAGCGCTGGAGGATCTGCTCGGGCTGGTGCTGGCCGTCGATCCGGCCTACTGCTCGGCCGCCGACGACCAGGGGTGCTGCTGATGTCGGCGCCGTTGGGCATGCCGTCACTACCGTCGGCCCTCGCGTTGTCGGGTCCGTCGCCCCAGCGGCGGGGGCTGCTGGCGCGACGGATCCGCTGGTTCGTGGCCGCAACGATCTCCTACAACGTGATCGAGGCGATCATCGCCCTCCCCGAAGGCGCTCGCGTCTCCTCGACGGCGCTGATCGGGTTCGGTCTCGACTCGGTCATCGAGGTGTCCTCCGCGGCGGCGGTCGCTTGGCAGTTCGCCGGATCCGATCCGGAGAAGCGGGAGAAGATCGCGCTACGGATCATCGCGTTGTCCTTCGTCGCTCTCGCGGCCTATGTCACTGTCGACTCGATCCGCGGCTTGCTGGGTCTCGGCGAAGCCGAGCACTCGCCGATCGGAATCACTCTCGCCGCAGTCAGTTTGGTGATTATGCCGGTGCTGTCGTGGGGGCAGCGCCGCGCCGGCCGCGAATTAGGCTCCGCCTCCGCGGTCGCCGATTCCAAACAGACCCTGCTCTGCACCTACTTGTCGGCGGTCCTGCTTGTTGGGCTGTTGGCGAACCTGCTACTGGGCTGGTCGTGGGCAGACCCGATCGCCGCCCTGTTCATCGCCGCCATCGCCGTCAAGGAAGGCGTCAACGCCTGGCACGGCGACACCTGTTGCCCCACGCCCACTGGCCTGGCCGCTACAAATCCCCGATCTCCAGGAGCGAGGCGAGTAGGAAGCCGGCGGCACCCGCGACGGTCTGGTAGTAGGTGAGGTTCACCGCGTCCTGCCCGCGTCCCGCGTACTTGCCGAGCACGTTGTACCCGGCCCACACCAGCCCGCCGAGCAGCAGCAGGGCATCGCCGAACCAGCGCGCGCTGCCTCCGACTTCCGCCCCGTTGCGCACGACCAGGAAGGCTCCCGCCGTGGCGAGCAGCACGCCGCCGACCCGCAGCAGCGGCATCCTGGCCCGGAAGACCACTAGCTCCACGAGCATGGTCATCAGCGGGTAGGTGGCCACGATCAGAGAGGCGTCGGCGGCGGTCGACATTTCGACGCCGATGTTCTCCAGTACGAAGTAGACCGTGATGCCGAGCACGCCGCTCAGGTAGATCATCCGCCGCTGACGGGCATCCGGCCGCGCGACCGGGCTGCGGCGCATGCGCACCATGATCCCGAGCAGCATGGCGGCGAGCGTGAAGCGGATTGCCCCTATGGTCAACGGCCCGACGTCGGCCAGCACCTGCTTGGTCACCGCGTACGAACTGCTCCACAACAGCGCGGCCGCCACGACGGAACTGATCGCCAAGACCTTGGTCCTGTGCTCGTCCACCACTGAAACCCCTTACTTCATCGCCGCCCGGCCGCATCGCGGGAAGCGCATCATGAACGGAATACTGCGAGCAAGCTAGCAATTAGTCCGGGAAAATGGGATGCTGACCAAACTAAGTTCGGTATCTGGGGATTGAGACGGAATATGGACGAACTAGATTCGGCGTTGCTGCGGCTTCTGCAGCAAGACGGTCGGCGAACCAACCGGGACCTGGCACAGGAGTTGGGCATCGCGCCCTCCACGTGCCTGGAGCGGGTGCGCTCCTTGCGTGAGCGCGGTGTGCTGCTCGGATTCCACGCCGAGGTGGACCTACCCTCGATCGGCCGGGGCCTGCAGGCGATCATCGCCGTGCGGGTGCGGCCGCCGACGCGCGCGATCATCGAGCAGTTCCAGGCCTTCGTGGCGCGGATGCCCGAGGTGATCGGAGTTTTCGTGCTCACCGGCACCGAAGACTTCCTGCTCCATGTGGCGGTTCGCGACACCGACCATCTGCACGCGGTGGTCCTGGACAAGCTGACCGTGCGGCAGGAACTCGCGGACGTACGCACGTCGGTGGTCTACGGGCACCTGCGCAAGAGCGTCATCGAGCCGATTTGAAGCGCTCCCGGTCGGTACCTTGCCCACCCGCGACGGTCAGCCTGGCGAGGAACCGCATGCATCGGCGACTGGGGGCGGGTCTGGTGTAGTCCGCTGTCTGGGTGCACCGCGGCGCGTTGCGGCCTGACCCGGCGGAGGTGTGTCCAGGGCCCGGGTCGTGCGGGATCTGATTCCGGTTGTGCCACCGTTCGTGAACGAAGACAACGTCGCCGCGATCCGGAATCTGGCGGGTTCGGCCACACCGATGGCTCTGCGGGTCGCGGTTACCCTGGGGCTGCCGGACCGACTGTGTGGTGACGGGGCCGCCGTCGAGGAAGTTGCGACGGAACTCGACCTGTCACCGATGACGCTGGAACTTCTTCCGGGTCATCTTGCGGCCCTTGGGAATATCGAGCGTGCTATAGGACCACCGACTACGGGGCGGTGCTGTGTAGGGATGCCGACAACGGTCTGGTCAACCTGCTGCACCTGGACATGCCCGGTGGGCGCGCTGAGTTGGCGTTCGTTGAAATCCTGCATCTACTGTCGGAGATGACCTCGGTGTCGGTTTCAGCTGTGGTGCTCGGTGGTTCGGCGGCGCTCGGCGCGGTGGGTGAGCGCCTCGATGATGCGTTGCCATGCCGGTGACGCTTCGGAGATCCGGGAAGAGATCAGCTGCAGGCTTTCTGGTCGACTGCCGTCTCGTTCGTGTCGGATTTCCCATGCGTCCAGGTCGTCGATGAGTTGGTCCAGGCGTGGATCGTGCGGCTCCCAGTCGACTGCTTGATCGCAGGCGAGATACAGCCGCGTCGTCTCGGGGTCGTCGAGGTCCGCGGTCTTTTCCCGTATCCGCTGCGGCATGGCCTGCGGGTCCAGCGCCTGCAGCAGGATCCACGAGTCGCGCTCGGCTCGTACTCTTCGTTCGCCGACGCCGAGACTGCGCATCCGGTTCAGGATGGCGACCACCTCGGGGGGTAGGACGAGGCTTTCACCGCTTGCCAGGTCGGCGATGCGGCTGCGGTATTCGGTGAGTTGGTCGATCTTGCGCTGCAATTCGGCGTCGATGTCGGTGATGGCCGCGGCGAATTCGGTCGGCTGGGCATGCAGCAGCGCGTCGATACGGGCCAGCGGAACACCGGCGTCGGCGAGGGTCCTGATCCGGATCAGATCCACCGCGGCTTGCGCGCTGTAGCGGCGGTAGCCGGAGGCATCGCGCTCGGGCTCGGGTAGCAGGCCGACGTGGTGGTAGTGGCGAACGGCGCGCACGCTCACGCCTGCGGTCGCCGCGAGCCGGCCGATGGTCAGCACCGCTGTCCTGTCGTCGTCGGGCATGGTCGGGCCGAGTCTAGGCCGATGGCACGCTGGCGGGGTGGGTGAGCGCAGCCCGGTCGACGACGTCGCGGATTGCCTGGACCACGGCGTCGGGGCGGTCGAACGAGAGTCGGTGTGAAGGGTGTTGGAGAGGATGCGTTGTTTCCCGTGCGAGACCGCGCCCATGCCGCGTCCACTCTCGTCCGTCGTCGGGCATGGTCGTGCCGAGTTCAGGGGGATGGCACGCTGGCGGGGTGGGTGAGCGCCGCCTGGTCCACGATGTCGCGGATTGCCTGGACCACGGCATCGGGACGGTCGAAGCAGAGCCGGTGGTGGAGGGTGTCGGAGAGGATGCGTTGTTTCCCGTGCGAGACCGCGCGCACCAGGGCCGCGTCCATTCTCGTCTTGGCGTCGTTCATCTCCTGCGAGGTCAGCGCCTGCTGGGCGGGGTCGTTGCCCACGACGGTGAGCGCGACCACCGGGACATCGGGGATGTTTGGTCCCGTTCGCAGTTCGGTGGCGAGATCGGTCAAGCCGGCACGTTCGGCGATGCCGATCCGCATCCATTCGTCGCTCGCCTTGGCATCGATCAGCGGTTGCCGTATGTGCTCGGGGTAGTCCGCGAGCAACTCGGCGCGCAGCGCGCGCAGCGCCGGGCGCATCTGCCGGAGTTGCTCCGGATCAGCTGCCATCTGCTCGGCCGCGGCCAGACTCGCTGTGGGCGGCATGAAGTCGTCCCAGTCGCGGTGCAGCGCGTCCATCCAGACCAGTCCCGCCACGTCCCGCGGGTACAACTGCGCGAACCGATGCGCGTAGAAGCCGCCGAGGGAGTGTGCCGCCAGAACATAGGGAGCGCTGATGTTTTCGGCGCGCAGCAACTCGCGCAGTTCCGTGGCCACCGCGGCGGCGGTGCGCGGCAGCGGCAGGCGATCGCTGTAGCCCGTGCCGCCACGGTCGTAGACCACAGCCGTGGTGAATTGCGAAACGTGTTGCTGGACACCGAAATAGTCCAGGCCGACCGCGCTCGCACCGGGTAGGAACACGACGGCCGGTCCGCCGCGGCCCGACCGATGTACGAAAACCCGGCGGCCGTCGATTTTTTGGAATCCGCCGATCGGCGGAGCGAGCCGAGTCGAGGAAGTGATGTCATTCGTCATGCGACAAGGCTCCAACCCTGACGCAGGGTCAGGGTCAACCCCTCTCGCCGCAGTATCCGAAACACGCTGATCAACGCGCAGCCTGCGACCGATCGGAAGTTCACCGCGACACACGCTGATCAACGCGCAGCCTGCGACCGATCGGAAGTTCACCGCGACACGTGCTCATGCCGGATGCTGCGCTGCCGTCGGAATGAATTGCGATGAATGGAACGGAATCCATGATGGTGAAAGCACCCGCTGTCTCGCCGCTTGCGTCAGCTTCGACCATCGTCAGCGTCTCTGCGATGTGGGGGATGCGCTTTTGCGGCGGCCCCATTCGGAGCCGTCCGGTCGATCGCCCGTCGCATCGGAACCATCGCCGCCGCGAGGACATTCGACGCTGCGAGAGTCCACGCCACCACGGGCTGATGACTGGGGCACCCTCGTGGGTGGAGCCGCTGGACAGCAGGGAAGCCACGCTGGATCGCTGACCGCGCCGTATCCGCTGGCCAATCGCTGTGACCGGGGCAAACACCGTGTCAGCTCGGTGTCAGGTCGGTATCAGGCCCGCCGATGACAGTAGTCGCCATGACAACTTCAGCGATTGCGGCGACTGGGCTGCGAAAGGCGTACGGGGACAAAGTCGTCCTCGATGGCATTGATTTGGATATCGGTGCCGGGACGATTTTTTCTCTACTCGGTCCGAATGGGGCCGGTAAGACAACGACAGTGAATGTGCTGACCACGCTGTTGAAGGCCGATAGCGGCACAGCGAGTGTTGCCGGGCACGATATCGCGTCCCAGACCAAGGCGGTGCGCGCGGCGATCGGGGTCACCGGTCAGTTCGCGGCGGTGGATGATCTGCTGACGGGCGAGGAGAACCTGCGGTTGATGGCGGATATCCACCGTCTGCGGGGCGCCGAGGGCAAGCGGGTGATCACCGAGCTGCTGGAACGATTCGATCTGGTGGAGTCGGCACGCAAGCGGGCGGTGACCTATTCCGGGGGTATGCGCCGCAAGCTCGACCTGGCCATGACGCTGGTCACCAGGCCGGAAATCGTGTTCCTTGACGAGCCGACCACGGGGCTGGATCCGCGTAGCCGCCGCACGATGTGGGAAATCGTGCGGGATCTGACGTCCGATGGCGTAACGATCTTTCTCACCACCCAGTATCTCGAGGAAGCCGATCAGTTGGCCGACCGGATCGCGGTTCTCGACCAGGGCCGCATAGTCGCCGAGGGCACTCCCGACGACCTCAAGCGCCAGCTGCCCGGCAGCCACATCCGGCTTCGGTTCACCACGGTGACGGAACTGGATGCGGCGGCGCGGATCCTGCCCGGCTCCACCCGGGACGACGAGGCGCTGACTTTGCGGGTACCGGGCGACGGCGGGACGAAATCATTGCGCCACCTGCTGGATCGGCTCGCCGAAATCTCGATCGACGCCGACGAAGTCTCCGTCCACACCCCCGACCTCGATGACGTTTTCCTTTCCCTGACCGGTCACGCAACTATGGAGGCCAACGCACAATGAGCACCATTTCCGCACCGCTGGCCGATTCGTCGATCATGCTGCGGCGCAACTTCAAACACATCGCCCGAACTCCGGTCACGGTATTCAACGCGGCTCTGATGCCGGTCGTGATGATGCTGATCTTCGTGTACGTGTTCGGCAGCGCCTTCGATGTCGGCGAACACTACATCGATTACGCGACACCGGGCATGATCCTGCTGGCCGTCAGCTACGGGTTGTCGGGTACCGCGGTATCGGTGAGCTCCGATATGGCGAAGGGCATTATCAACCGGTTCAAGGTTATGGATGTCTCCCGTAGCGCCGTACTGACCGGTCACGTCGTGGCCACCATACTGACCAATGCGGTAGCCATCGCGGCCGTTATCGGTGTGGCCTTCGCGCTGGGGTTCCGGCCGCCGGCGACCGCGCTCGACTGGCTCGGCGCGATCGGCATCATGGCGGCGACATCTTTCGCGGCCTCCTGGCTCACGGTCGCGCTGGGAATGGCTGCGAAAACTCCGGAATCCGCGGGTATGGGCGTGGTGCCGCTGATCATGCTGCCGTTTGTGAGCAGCGCGGTCGTGCCCGCCGAGAAGATGGGACAGGGCGTGCGGCAGTTCGCGCAGTATCAGCCCTTCACGCCGATCATCGAATCACTGCGTGGGTTTCTTACCGGTCATCCGTCCGGCGGCTACACGGCCGCGGCGCTGGCTTGGTGTGCCGGTTTCGCCCTTGTCGGATACGTGTGGTCACGTGCCACGTTCAACAAGCGAGCGTAGTTGCGACCAGCCCACGCCAGTCCGCCTGGGCACCCTCGGTCATCGCCTCGGTGAAGCGCGGCTCACCGAGGCGATGTCGTGCTGTCTGTTCGATGCGGGCCACATCCGGTTGGGAACGATCGGTCAGTCCGCGTACTGCGGCACTCGCCGCGAGCAGCCGTACGGCCTGCTCGATTTGGTCGGCACGCAGCGCCAGGTCCGCGATTCCGACGAGTACCTGGGCGAGCAGGGGCGCGTATCCCGCCTCGGACGCCGCCCGGAAGGCCGCTGCGTATTCTTCGCGGGCTTCGTCGAGACCGTCTGCGAGGTAGCCGAGCTGGTTGTGTATCACCGCCCTGATCTGCGCCTGCTCCGCATCGCTGCCCAGCGCGGTTGTCGCGACGGCGATCTGCCGGTATGTCTGCTCGGTGTCGCCGTTCCAACGGGCCAGCTCCGCCTGCTCCAGGGCCAAAACAGCCAGTGTGTTCGGCCAGGCGGACTGATCCGCGCACCGCTGCGCCTCGGCCATCGCCGCCGCGCTCGCCTCCGCATCACCCAGTAGCCAGTACAGCTGCGCCTGCCGCGAGCGCATTCGGACGACATCGTCGATGGTGCCCACCTCGGTGACCACCGCGATCGCCTGATCGAAATACTTGCAGGCAGTGGCGAATTCGCCACGCACGGCGATTCGATCCGCCAGCTCGGTCAGCGCGAACGAAATCCCCCAGCGCTCGCCGATGGCCCGGAATTCGGCTAGCGCGGTCTCGAGATACTCCTCCGCCTCCCGCCCGTCCTGACCGAGCACGATCCGCATCCTGCCCAGGAGCAGCCGGGCCAGTGCACGCACCCAGGGGTCTTCGTCGGTGAGCAGCGGTTCGAACGCGGACAGATACTGGTCCGGCCCCTGCAACATGTGTTCCAGCGCGGCGGTGAATGCCAGCAGCGGGTAGCGGGACCGACTGCGCTGGCTGAACCGGTACGCCTTGTGGATCCATTCGTCGACTTGGCGCTCGTCATTGGGGCCGGAGGACATGAAGTGCACGATCAGCCCGTACACGATGGCCAGGGTCTCATCATCCACCTCGCCGGGCAGGTCGGCGGCCGCGGTGATCAGCTCCATGCCCTCGGCCTTGTGCCCGCTGAGCCACCAGTACCAGCCCGCTGCCGCCGCGAGCCGCATCGCCCCCGGCACGTCCCCGGCCGCGAGTGCGCCGCGCATCGCGACGGCGATGTTGTCGTGCTCGGTCTCGAGCGTGGCGAGCCACTCCAACTGGTCGGCGCGGCGCAGGTGCGGCTCCGCGGTCGCGGCGAGTTCGGTGAAGTACGAAAGATGCTCTCGGCGTACAAGATCCGATTCCCCCGACGCCACGAGCCGGTCCCGGGCGTACTGCTTGATCGTGTCGAGCATCCGATAGCGCGGCCCACCGGGCGAGCCGGCGGGAGGAGCACTGTCCGCCACAGAGAGCAGCAGCGATTTCTCGGTCAGCGCGGTCAGCAGCTCCAGCACCTCCCACCGCTCGACCGCTGTGTTTTTCCCACCCCCCTGCTCTTCGGGCCCGCCCCCCGTGTTTTTTCCGCCCCCCTGCCCTTCGGGCCCGCCGCCCGTATCCGCGCAGACCTGCTCGGCCGCCTCCAAACTCGCGCCGCCGGAGAACACCGCGAGCCTGCGCAGCACCATCCGTTCGGCGTCGGTGAGCAGCTCCCAGCTCCAGTCGACCACCGCTCGCAACGTCCGGTGCTGCGGGATCGCGGTACGGCTGCCACCGGTCAGCAGCCGGAACCGATCGTCGAGGCGGTTGGCGAGCTGATCGAGGGACATGGTGCGCAGTCTGGCCGCGGCCAGTTCGATCGCCAGCGGTATCCCATCGAGCGCCCGGCAGACGCGCGCCATGGTCGACAGTGTGCGGGCATCGGCCGCGAGATCCTTGTGCACGACGCCGGCCCGGTCCCGCAACAGCTGAACGGCGGCGGAGGACTCGATCTCGCCGGGGTTCGCGTCCTCGGCGGGCAACGCCAGGGGCACGACCTGCCATAACGCCTCACCCGTGATGCCCAGCGGTTCCCTGCTCGTCGCGAGGATCCGCAGCCGCTGACACTCGCCGAGCAGCCGGTGGGCGAATGCCGCCGCGGCGTCGATCACGTGTTCACAGTTGTCCAGGATCAACAGCGTCTCGCGTTCGCGGAGCGCCGCGATGAGCCGGTCCATCGGTTCTGCATTCGGTGCGGCGCCGAGCAGCGCATCTCGGAGCCCGAGTGCGGCGAGCGCCGATTGCGCGACGTCACCACTCGTGCCGACGGACGCCAGTTCGACCAGCCAGGCCCCGTCCGGTAGGTCGTCGAGCAGCGTCCGTGCGGTTTCCAGGGCCAGCCTGGTTTTCCCCGAGCCACCGGGCCCGGTCACCGTGGTGAGCCGGTGTGCCGCGATGAGTTCGCGCACCGCGGCGATGTCCCCGTTCTTGCCGACGAAGCTGGTCAACTCGGCCCGCAGGTTCGTGTTGCGGTCGTTGTCCCGCGCTCCGATTTCGCCGCGTAGCAGCGCGACGTGTAATGCGGAAAGCTCCGGTGCGGGATCCACGCCCAGCTCGTCGGCGAGGGCTTCCCGGGCACGCTGGTACACGATCAGCGCCTCGGCGCCACGGCCCGCGGCGGCGAGCGCACGCATCAGCGCGGCGACTAGCCGTTCCCGCACCGGATGTCGGGCCACCAGCTCGGTCAGCTCGGCAACCAGCTCCGTACCTCGGCCGAGGCGGATCTCCGTTTCGTACAGATCCTCCATGGCGGCTAGGCGCAGCCCCTCGAGTCGGTTGATCACCGCGTCGACGGCCGCACTGTCCTGCACACCGACGTCCTGCATCAGCGCTCCGCGCCACAGGTCGAGGGCCTCGCGCAGCACCTCGGCCTGGTGCGTGTCGCCAGCGCCGCGGGCTTGGTCGAGAAGCTGTTCGAAACGCACGGCATCGACCGCGTCGGAATCCACCGTCAGCCGGTATCCGCCCGCCTGCACGTCGAGTGCCCCGTCCGGCAGCGCTCGCCGCAGCCGGGAAACCAGTGCTTGCAAGGCATTCGCCGCGTCGGACGGTGGCTGCTCACCCCAAATCCAGTCGATCAGCTTGGCTTTCGGGACCGCACGACCGGGTTCGAGCGCGAGAGCGATCAACAGCGCCCGCAACCGAGTACCTGGTACCTCTAACAATCCCCCGTCATCTACTCGAATCTCGAGCGGTCCAAGCATCCCGATCTGCACTTGGACCATTCTGCCGTGCACCGCAAGTCGGCCCCGCCCTCGGATTGCCGCCGCTGGGACCAGCAGCCCGCAAAAGTAGGCGCCAACGATTTTCCACCGGTTCCACGGCCGGGCAATCAGCGGTAGCGCACCCTGCGCACAACTTGCCCAGCAAGAAATTCGACCGCTCTGACCAGGCCGAACACCGTGCCGGTCGGCGTGTCAGGTCGGCGTCAGGTCGGTATCAGCGGCGCTGGCGACAGTAGTTCCCGTGAACAGCACAGCAAACGCGGGTTCACACCAACCGATTCACACGCTGAAGGAGAACAGCCATGTACGCATTCCAGACCGCCGAACCGATCGCCGTCACCGTTGATGTGCTCTCGGGCACTGTCACGGTCAACGCATCCGACCGTACCGACACCATTGTCGAGGTCCGGCCGGCCGATGCATCCAAGAAGGGAGACGTGCGCGCCGCCGAACAAACCCAGGTCGATTTCAGTGATGGCACCCTGACCGTCAAGACGCCGAAGGACTGGCGCACCTACACCCCGTTCGGCGGCAACCCGTCGATCGAGGTGATCATCGAGGTGCCCACCGGCTCCCGGCTCGAGGGCACCGCCGGTGTCGGTCGATTGCTGGGCACCGGTGAACTCGGACAGTGCGACCTCGAGATCGCCGCCGGCGACATCATCATCGAGCGTCCGCGCGATTCGGTGACCGCGAAAACCGCCAAGGGCAATATCCGCATCGGCGAAGCATCGCGCGGCGTGGTGCGGCTGGAGACGTCCATGGGCGAATTGGAGGTAGGTATCAGCCCGAGCAGCGCGGTCCGGGTGGAGACCAATGCCCAGCACGGCACCGTGCAGAACCAGATGCAACCGGTCGACCGGCGTGAGCACAACGAGGACACGGTGCAGGTGTACGCGCGTAACTCCTACGGCAACATCATCATTCGGCACGCCATCGCGGCGTAATGTACCCGGCTCTGTCGACACTTGACCGGCGGCACGATGCCACCTCGGCGTCGTGCGCCGGGATCGGTCGGCTTTCCTGCGGTCGCAGGTTGAGTCGCGGCCAGTGCACGCCAGCTCGCGTGCGAACTTCCCGGTTGCCTCGGCGACGGCAACTCCCTATCCGAAATGATCTCAGCGCGGTGTACAGCCGGAGGGCGGTGCACCCATGGCCCCACGGTGCGCGGGCATCGAATGGCACACCGTCCACGGACATCGCGCCGCGGACAGCCGGCGCCAAGCGCGTGGCGGGTTGCACGACACACAGCCATTGCCCGAGCGCGCGGCCGTCATCACGGCCAACGGGCATCCGCGACGTCCGGTGTGACCAGGTCGAACACTGTGTCAGGTCGATGTCAGCTCGATATCAGGCGGCCTGGCGACAGTGTTCATGTGAATAGTTCAGCAATTTCAGCTTCCGGGCTGCGGAAGGCATACGGCGACAAGACGATCCTCGACGGTATCGGGCTGGGCACGTACGCGCTCATCAGCGGCCCGGTCATTTCGAAGAAGGGGTAACCGATGGAACTCAGGGTGGACCGGGAACGCTGCATCGGCGCCGGCATGTGCGTACTGACCGCGCCCGGAGTATTCGACCAGAACGACGAGGACGGCCGAGTGGTGCCACTGGACACCACACCCGCACCCGAGTGGGAGTCGGCCGTCCGCGAGGTCGCCCAGATCTGCCCGTCCGGCGCGATCACCATCGTCTCCGGCGACTAGACCCTGCCAATTCATCCCTATTACCTGATCAGGAAAACCCGATGACTCAAACGGTTCCCGTCCCGCACGGCCTCCCCATGGAACGCAATGCGGGCCCCTTCGCCCCGCCCCGCGAGATCACCCGGCTGCGCGAGGTTCGCCCGGTCAGCCCCATGCTCTTCCCCGATGGTCACGAGGGCTGGCTCGTCACCGGCTACGACGCGGTCCGCAAGCTCATGGCCGACACCCGGTTCAGCTCCCGCCAGGACATCGGCATTGTCCACGTGCCGTACGAAACCCCCGGCATGCCCGCCGCCACCGAACCGTCCCCGCAGATCCCCGGCTTGTTCATCGCCATGGACCCGCCGGACCACACCCGCCTGCGGCGCAAGCTCACCGGCGCCTTCACCGTCAAACGGATGAAGCAGCTCGAAGAGCACATCATCGAGATTACCGAGCGGCAACTGGACGAGATGGCGCGCCTGACCCCGCCGGTCGACCTGGTCAAGGCATTCGCACTGCCGGTGCCCTCGCTGGTGATCTGCGAACTGCTCGGTGTCCCGTACGCGGACCGGGAAACTTTCCAGGTCAACTCCGCCCAGTTCTTGGTCAAGGACCAGACGCTGGAGGAGAAGATGGCCGCGTTCGGCGCGATGAACACCTACCTTGCCGAACTGGTCACGCGTAAACGCGCCGAACCCGGCGACGACCTACTGTCGGATCTGGCCCGCCATGACGACCTCAGCATCGAGGAGCTGGTAGGCATCGCCTTCCTGCTGCTGCTCGCGGGCCACGAGACCACCGCGAATATGTTGGCGCTCGGCACCTTCGCGCTCCTGGAACATCCGGACCAGCTGGCCGAATTGCGTGCCGACCCGGATCTGGTCCCCGATGCCGTCGAGGAACTCATGCGCTACCTGTCCGTCGCCGACATCTTCTATCGCTACGCCACCGACGACATCGAACTCGGCGGCGAAACAATCGGCAAGGGATCGACCGTCGTCGTCTCGCTGCTGGCCGCCAACCGTGACCCCCAGCGCTTCGACGAGCCCGACACGCTGGACGTGCACCGTAAGGCCCGCGGTCTCGTGTCCTTCGGCCACGGCATCCACCAGTGCCTCGGCCAGCAACTGGCCCGCATCGAAATGCGCGCCGGTTTCGCCGGGCTGCTGCGTCGCTTCCCGACCCTCGCCCTCGCCATCCCCGCCGACGAGGTGAAACTCAGGACCGACATGAATATCTACGGCGTCCACGAACTGCCGGTCACCTGGACTGCCCGGTAAAACCGTCGGCCGAGCTGCTCAGGGCGGGGATCCGCCGGATCCCCGCCCTGAGGGCACGAGCGCACCGGGTCTCCCCGGCTGCCGGGGCAGCGCTACGCAGCGATACGGTCAGGGTGTGTCGGTGCAGAGCGCTGGCGGCTCGTTCGGGATCTACCACCTCGAACACTTGGTGGGTCGTGGCGGTATGGGTGAGGTGTGGTTGGCGCGCGACCGCACCGGCAGTATCGTCGCGTTGAAGGTGTTGTCCGCGGCGTATTCCGCCGATCCGGCCTATCGACGCCGTTTCGAGCGGGAGGCCCGGCTGGGCGCCCAGGTGCGCAACCCGCACATCGTGCCGATCCGCGCCTTCGGCGAGGTCGATGGTCATCTGTTTTTGGAGATGGTCTACATCGAGGGCATCGATCTGGCCACACGGCTGCGCTCGGGTGCACTGGTGCCGACTCGGGCGGTCGAGGTCATCGCCCAGGCCGCGGAGGCGCTGGATGCCGCACATGCGGCCGGGCTTGTTCATCGGGATGTCAAGCCGGGCAATATCCTCGAAGACACCAGCGGTTTCGTGTATCTGATCGACTTCGGTATCGCCCGCGCCGCCGACGGCAGCGCTCTCACGGCCACCGGCTTAGTGGTGGGGACCTTGGGCTATATGGCGCCGGAACGGTTCACTGGTACGGCCGATGCCCGCTCGGATGTCTATTCGCTGGCCTGTGTGCTGTATGAGGCCCTTACCGGGAAGCTGCCATATGGTGACGGCGATCCCGCACGGCAGATGCATGCGCATTTGATGTCCGAACCTCCGCGTGCGTCGCGGGCGGTCGAAGGTATCCCGCCAGCACTGGATGCTGTTATCGCCCGCGGTATGGCCAAAGAACCGGGGGAACGCTACGCCAGCGCGGGGGGATTCGCCGCCGCGGCAGGTGCGGCCTTGGGTGGGCCCGCATCGGAGCTCCCGGCCCCGCCGGTCGCGGCCCCTGTGACATCGGGCGGTCCGACCCGCGTCATGACCGCCGTCGGCCCGCCCCCGACCTTGGCCGAGCCCCGGCCGGCGCCGCGAACGCACGAGCCCCGCACAGTGTCACCTGCAGCGGCCGCGCACCCTCGGCGAAAGCTGCTGGCGCGCTGGTGGTTACCGATCGCCGCCGGGCTGGCACTTGTCGCCGCGGCGGCACTGTGGCTGCTGAGCGGCGTCCTCGGCTCCGACTCAGCTCCAGCCACCACGACGTCCGCTGTTGCCTCGACCAATTCGCTGCCGCCCTCGACCGGTGGACAATCCCCGGTTCCGGCCGGTGCGGTGCGCGACGGGAACTTCGCTTTCACCATCACCGGGGTGGTATCCAACGTGAGCCGCACCGGGTCGGCGAGCCCGGGCGGTTCCTACACCATCGTGACGCTGACGGTGACCAACGTCTCCCAACACGGCCAAGGCTTTCGCATCGCCGATCAGCGCCTGATCACCGCCGCGGGCCGCACCCTCACCCCCGACGCGACGGCGACCACCGAACTGAGCAATGCCGTCGACCCGATCGATCCCGGCAGTTCCCGCACGATCCGGCTGGCCTTCGACCTACCTGGCAAGGATAAGAACGGAAAGAAAAACGACAAGAAGAACGACGCCCCGAGCCAGCTGGTCCTACATGGTGCCCCGTCGTCCTCCGGCGTGACCATGTCAGTCGGGTAACTGCGAGCCGATCGCCCGCGAAGCGTCGATACCGGCGAGTCGCGGCCGATGCGGGGGTGTCGATAGCAACGGGCCCCGGCCTGTGGCTGGCACAGGTCGGGGCCCGGAATGCGGTTGGGTCAGTAGAGATCTTTGGACAGCACCGGCCAGGATTGCTTGAGGTCGTCCTGCCAGTAGCCCCAGGTGTGGGTGCCGGTCGGGGGCAGGTCGAAGGTCGCCGGAATTCCCAAGTCGTTCAACCGGTTCTGGAGGTTGCGCGAGCAGGCGCTCATCGCGGCCTCGATGATGCCGCCGACGACGACGTGGTTGGCCACGCTGATCGGGTTGTACTTGTCATCGCCCATGATGAACGGGTCGCCGGGCGCGTCGTGCGCACCGGGCAGGCCGCCGCCTGCTGCGACCCAGAGGTTCGTGCCGCGCAGTTTATCGGCGTGCAGGACCGGATCGTTGGCTTGCCAGAGCGGGTTGTCGGCAGGTCCCCACATATTGTCCGGGTTACCGCCGCCCCACGTTTCGACCGTGGTCTGCACGAACTTCTTGCCGACCGGATCGCTGGTCTGCGCACAGCCGCTGTAGGCGCCGACATTCTGGAACAGGCCAGGCTTGGTGATCGCCAGCATCAGGACCGATGTCCCGGCCATCGAGTAGCCCGCGATCGAGTTCTTGCCGTTGGTGCCCAGTGCCGCATCGATGATTGGAGGCAGCTCCTCGGTGTAGAAGGTCTGCCATTTGTTGACGCCGAGCACCGGATCGGACGCGCGCCAGTCGGCGAAGTAGCTCCACCGGCCGCCGATCAGCTCGACGACGTTGATGTTCTTGTCGCCGAGGAATTCCTTGGCGTCGGTCTTCTGGTCCCAAGAAGCGTTACCGTCGACACCGCCGCCGCCCCCGTTGACCAGATACAGCGTCGGGCGCGGGACCGAGTTGTCCGCAGGCAGATCCACCAGGACCGGGAAGGTGCGATCCATGGCCGTGGAGTGAATCTCGAGCTGCAGCTTGCGGTCGCCGCGGGTCTCTACTTTCTCGATGTAGGAACCGTCCGGTGCCTTGGCCGCGCTGTTGATCGGTGCGGCCGAGGCGGTAGGCGCCATCAGGCTCACTCCCGTGCCGACGACCGTCACAGCGGCGGCCGCCGCAACGAGATCTCTGAATCGCATACCGCGTCACTCCTGAAAATCGCATCCGCGCAACGTTCGAACCCGTTTGGCTGACCCGCCAAATGGGCAATCGTCACTACCGTAGATCGAATCGGACGACGGATGCCGCCGGAAGCCCCCAGTCCTGGGGGTTGCTGAGCGTTGCGGCCGAGAGTGGCGTCACCTCCGCCAGAAGAAGTGATGTATCACACCGCTCGGGCTCGGGATCTGCTCCAGATGAAAACGGTCGACGAGTTCGTCGGGGCTTGTCCATAACCTTTCACCGCGACCGAGTTCGACTGGTGCGACGACGATGTGCATGTTGTCGATGAGATCGGCGTCGAGAAATTCCCGGACTGTGGCGACACCGCCGCCGATTCGCACATCCTTGCCATCGGCGGCGTCGAATGCCAGCGCCAGTGCGTCTTTCGCAGACGCATCGAGGAAGTGAAACGTGGTTTCCCCCAAGGTGATCGAGGGGCGCACATGGTGAGTGAGGACGAAAACCGGTGTGTGGAACGGGGGTTCGTCGCCCCACCAGCCCTGCCAGTCGTAGTTCTCCCACGGTCCCCGCTGTGGACCGAATTTGTTGCGTCCCATGATCTCGGCGCCGATGTTGTTGGTGAAGTCGCGGGTGCAGTAGTCGTCGAGGCCGTAGGTTCCGCCGGGATCGGTTCGGTTGGGCCAGTGGGCGGTGGCGCCCGCCCAGGAGAAGAGCGCTGTCGGGTCGGCGTGGCCGAATGGGTGCTCGCGGCTCTGTCCCTCGCCCGCGCCGTATCCGTCGCTGGAGACGTTGAAGTTCTGAACTCGGACCAGCTGTGTCATCGGAATCCCTTCTGATTGCAATATGCAATCGGTTGGGAATCTACCTAGACTGATCCTATTGTGCAACCAGTTGGTCGCGACGATCCAATGGCCTCTCGAATAGAGCGCTTGCCGACCGCAGCAGGTGCCGACCGCGGCCGCGACTGTGTATCGCCGCACGTCGACCGCCTACCGCGGATGGACGTCATCGGCCCACTGTGCGAGTGCTCGGTATAGCCAGTCGAGAGCCGCTCCGGCGGTGGTGGTTCCGGTGATCTCGGTGGTTAGTTTCCAGTAGCGATGGATGCGCGGGTCGTTGTCGGGGGCGTCGTCGAGGAGTCGGTAACGCAGTCGTGGGGTGTCGCGGTCGCGGCGGGCGGTGGCGTGCGCGTCGATGAACCGGTCGAGTTCGGGGCCGGTGTGCGGTTGTGTACCGAGCGAGTCCACGGCCGCGCATGCTTCGGCGACCCCGGTGACCAGTGCGAGTTTGTCGTGGATTCTGGTCGGATTCGTCCGCCAGAGTTGTCGTGACATCGCGGCGGTGCATGCGGGATCGGCGATGTGGGTGGTGAGTTCGGCGAAGGCGACGATGTGCTGGGGAGTCGGATCGTCGGGTAGGTGCGGGATGTTCATAGTGACGAATCCGTCGAACAGTGCCGGTGGGATCGGTGCGAGCAGTGTCCGCCAGAACGTCACCAGCGTGTCGTGCGCGCGGTGCCGATCATGTACGGACGCAAGCAGTTCCAACCGTCGGGCACGTTCGGCGGGTGGCGCTTCCTCGACGGCGCGTAGCGATGCGCGCCGCCAGGACAGCAGGCCGAGTTCGGTGTCGAGTGCGGCGCGTTCCGCGGCGATCGCATCGGCGGTGGTCAGGGTGCCGGTGAGAACTTCGATGATCGCCGACAAGCTCAGGCCGAGCATTCGCAGTCGACGCACCAGCAGCACCTGATCGACCGTGGTCAGTGGATCGAACAGCCGATGCCCGCCACCGCTGCGCCGCGATTGCAGAACCCCGTTATCGCAGTAGAAGCGCAGCGTGCGGACCGGTACGCCGGTGATTCGCGACAGCTCTCCGATACTCACGAGGCCGCCGCGGTGTGTGTTCTCGGTCACATTCGCTGGAACCTCCACCTCGGTGGAGTTCCTACCCTACTGGAACGTCAACCGGGACAAGGAGTTACGCGAATGACCGAGGACACGATGATGAGCGCCGACCAGATCTGGCGGGCTGTCGCCGCCGAGCGAGCCGGTCTGGTCGAGCTATTGGAGCCGCTGTCGGAAGCCGACTGGGACCGTCCTTCGCTGTGCGATGGCTGGCGCGTGCGCGATGTCGTCGCGCATGTGGTGTTGTCGGCCCGCGCCTCCATCGGTTGGATCCTGATCAATGTGATCCGCGCCCGCGGCAGCCTGGACCGGGCGATTCGCGATACCGCCATTCGCTACGCAGAGCGCGTCACGACCCAGCAACTGCTCGGCGAGTTGCGCGACAGCATCGACGCACGGGTCACGGCGATCGGCACGACACCTGCCGATCGCCTGATGGACCTACTGGTGCACGGCCAGGACATCGCGGTCCCACTCGGCATCGCCCATGACATGCCGGTGGCCGCCGCGCGATTGGCAATCAACCGAATATGGACGATGGGCGCCCCATTCCGCGCCCGCAAGAAATTCACCGGCTACCGCCTCGTCGCAACCGACACCGACTGGTCCGCCGGTGCCGGATCGACTATCACCGGCCCGGTCACCGCCCTGCTCCTGATCACAACCGGCCGCCAGCACGCCTGGCACCAACTCAGCGGTGCCGGAGCCTCGCTATATGCGCAACGTGAGCGACGGTAGTGACGGCCACCTCGATCGGACCGATCGGGCGGATAGCATCGGCGTCGCGCTCGATCCGAGTGTGTACGGCGGGTGGGAATTCGGGGTTGTCCATGATGGGCACCGGCCGGCTCCTGGGTGCGGCGACCGGCCTGTCGACACTGCCTCGGCAGGTGCGCAGGCGTCCAGGTGATAGTCCGCCCCGCAAACCGGGTTCGGGCGACATCGAGGGCGTGACCTCGCTCATGTAAACGCGAAATTTCTTGCTGGGAATTGACTGGCAATGTCGCGAGAGGTTGCCGAGAGTATCGCGCAGCTGATTGTGGACAACCTTTGGGCGGCAGTAGCTTTCGATTGCTGATCGTTGCTCTACGAAAGGTCGAACCGATGATTCTGCTCTCCCTCTTGGCCGCGACCGGAAGTGCTGCCGCTGCATGGGCTACCGGAAGTGCCGCCATGGGACTGGGAAATAGCGGCATTCTGCAGTAAGCCAAAGGATCGGGCGGGACGACATGGGTGCCGTCCCGCCCGATTCCTATTGAGCGGTGGAGCGGAAGCCGCGCAGGCGCAGGCTGTTGCTGACCACGAAGACCGAAGAGAACGCCATTGCGGCGCCCGCGAGCATCGGGTTCAGCAGTCCGGCCATGGCGAGCGGAATCGCCGCGACGTTGTAGGCGAAGGCCCAGAACAGATTGCCCTTGATGGTGCCGAGGGTCCTGCGGGACAGCCGGATCGCATCGGCGGCCGCGCGCAGGTCACCGCGGACCAGGGTCAGGTCGCTGGCCTCGATGGCGACATCGGTTCCGGTGCCCATCGCCAGACCGAGGTCGGCCTGGGCCAGCGCCGCGGCATCGTTGACGCCGTCGCCGACCATCGCCACCACCTTGCCTTCGGCCTGCAGCCGCTTGACGGTGTCGACCTTGTCGGCGGGCAGCACCTCCGCGATCACCTCATCGATACCGACCTGTGCCGCAATGGCTTTCGCGGCGGCGGTGTTATCGCCGGTCAGCATGATCGGGGTGAGACCGAGCGCCTTCAGCTGCGAGATCGCTTCGGCGGAAGTGGGTTTCACCGCATCCGCGACCACGAGCACGCCGCGTGCTCTACCGTCCCAACCCACCGCGACGGCGGTCTTGCCATCGTTTTCCGCTGTCTGCATGGCCCGCTCCAGGTCGGCGTCCAGCTGCTGCGACCAGTCCGCGAGCAGCCTTGCGCGCCCGACGACTACCGCATGGCCGTCCACCACACCCTGCACGCCGAGCCCCTCGACATTCGCGAAATCCTCGACCTGCCGCAGCGTGCCGACCTTATCCCGCGCACCCTTGGCAATCGCCTGGGCAATCGGGTGTTCCGATGAATCCTCCAGCGCTCCGGCCAGTGCCAGCACCTCGGCGGTGTCCTCGCCCGCGGCGGCAATGACATCGAGCAGGGTCATCTTGCCGGTGGTGACGGTGCCGGTCTTGTCGAGCACCACGGTATCCACCCGACGCGTCGATTCCAGCACCTCCGGCCCCTTGATCAGAATGCCGAGCTGCGCACCGCGACCGGTGCCGACCAGCAGCGCTGTCGGCGTGGCCAGTCCGAGCGCGCACGGGCAGGCGATGATCAGCACTGCGACCGCGGCGGTGAAGGCCGCGGCGACCGATCCGCCGGTGCCCAACCAGAATCCGAGGGTCGCTGCCGACAGCGCGATCACGATCGGCACGAAGATCCCGGAGATCCGGTCGGCCAACCGCTGTGCCTGCGCCTTACCGGTTTGCGCGTCCTCGACCAGTTTCGCCATCTGAGCCAGCTGGGTATCAGCACCGATTCGATTGGCGCGCACCACGATCCGCCCGCCGACATTGACCGTCGCGCCGACCACCGCGTCCTCGGGACCGACCTCCACCGGCACTGATTCCCCGGTGAGCATCGAGGCGTCGACCGCGGAGGAACCCTCGATGACCACACCATCGGTGGCGATCTTCTCGCCGGGCCGCACCACGAAGGTGTCGCCAACGCTCAACTGCTCGACCGGAATCCGCTGTTCAACGCCACCGCGCAGCACCGAGACTTCCTTCGCGCCGAGCTCGAGCAGCGCCCGCAGCGCCGCCCCGGCCCGCCGCTTGGAGCGCGCCTCGAAGTAGCGTCCGGCCAGGATGAAGGTCGTGACGCCCGCCGCGGCCTCCAGGTAGATGCTGCCGGTGCCGTCCATCCGCGCAATGGTCAACTCGAACGGATGCTTCATACCTGGCATACCGGCCGTGCCCCAGAACAGCGCATACAGCGACCAGCCGAATGCCGCGAGCGTGCCCATCGACACCAGGGTGTCCATGGTGGCGGTGCCGTGGCGCAGGTTGGCCCACGCGGCCCGGTGGAAGGGCAGTGCACCCCACACCACGACCGGCGCGGCCATCGTCAGCGAAAGCCACTGCCAGTTGTCGAACTGCAGCGCGGGCACCATGGCCAGCGCGATGACCGGAACCGTCAGCAGCAGCGAAACCAGCAGTCGGGTTCGCAATGCCGCCGTCGGATCGTCGTCGTCGGCGGTTTCCGCGGGTTCCTCGATCTGCGGCAGCGCGGCGGTGTAACCGGCCTGCTCGACGGTGGCGATCAGCTGCTCCGGTGAGATGTCACCGCTGAAATCGACCCGCGCCTTCTCGGTCGCATAGTTGACCGTCGCGGTGACGCCGTCGAGCTTGTTCAGCTTCTTCTCGATGCGATTGGCGCAGGAGGCGCAGGTCATGCCACCGATCACCAATTCGACCTGTCCGGCGGATGGTTGTGTCGCGGTGGTCATCGTGTGCTCCGTTCTGTGCGACTCAGGGTAGTGATCAGTGGCCGTGGCCGGCAGGTTCCGCCGCGGGGACGGGTGCGGAACCGGCGACCGAAAGGGTGAATGCGGCGGTGCGAACCACGCCTTCGTGCTGGAAGTCGAGGAAGAGTCGGTAATCGCCCGTGCTCGGGGCGTCGACGTAGAAGGTAATACCTGGTCCGGCCGGGGTCACACCGTCGCCGGGGTTGCCATCCGGATGGACGTGCAGGTAGGCGAGGTCGGTGGCGCGCAATGCCACGAGGTGACCGTAGGCGCCGAGGTAGGGCTGCAGATCGGTGACCGGTTTGCCATTGCGGCTGACCGAGAGCACGACCTTTGATGCCTGGCCCGGGGTGACCGTGCCGTTCATCGCGACGGTGTACGCACCGACCTGCGCGGTAGCCGACGGCGCGGGCAGTGCCTGCGCGTCGTAGTTGCCCGCGACCCGCAGATCGGCCCCGAGCGTCAGATTCTTACCGCCCTCGGGTGTGAAGTCGGCGAAAACGCGATAATCGCCGGCCCGGGTGAGGTCAAGCGGAACGCTCCAGGTTCCGGCTTGGTCTAGTACCGGATGCACGTGCTGGAATGCGGCCATATCGCGGCGGACCACGATGAGGTGCAGATCCTTGTCGTGGCTGCGGACGTAGCTGGTGACGGGTGCGCCGTCGCGATTCAGGATGCGAAACCGCAGCGCGAAATTCGCCGCCGCGGTGGTCTGCGGGGTATCCAAGCGCAAGGTGTAGCCGTTTTCGCTGGCCATGAGCCCCGCGGGCAGCTCATCGGACTCGCCCATGTCCGCATGTCCCTGCGAGTCGTGCGCGGACTCGGTGGATTCCGGCCCGAGCGTGGCACCGACGGCCAGTGCGATCCCGAAGACCGCCGCGAGACCGAGGGTGAAGCCGGTGAACTTGGTTGCTGCGTTCATCAGGAGACTCCGTTCGGATTATTCGGCGGGCCGTCCCGTCGAACTCGGCTCTACCATACCCCCCTAGGGTACATTGTCAAGCCGGTACGGGGTGAGGGTATGTGGACGATATGACGAGAGCCCGGCTCGGTAATTGACCGGGCCGGGCTCTCGGCTATCGCTGTTCAGGCTTCGGGACGGTAGGCGACCAGAGCCACCGCGGGCGCGGAAACCACCTGCACCTCGGCCGACTCCGCGACCTTGACGTGCAGGAATCCGCCTTCTATCGATATCTCGACATCATCGATCGCGCGCACCGGCTGTCCATCCCGGTCGAGCAGTGAATATCCGTCGACCAGAGCAACTTTGGTGGCCTTACGCCATTTCGCGGTCATCGTGTTGCCTTTCGTGGGTTCGGCGGGAGGGAAGTCCAGTTCCGGCTGGGCGACGTGGTTGAAGTAGTTCGACAAGATATTCAGCGCGATGTGGCCGACCACCTCGCTCAACTCGGCATCGCTCACGCCGCGCTCGCGGGCCGAGTGGATGACGCGATCCTCGACGCGGCCGTGCGACCGCAGCACCTCGCGTGCGACCCGCAGCACCGCATCCGCGTGCGGATCATCGGCGTGCGCCTCGCGGGTGGCCGCGATGGCTTCCTCGGTGAAGCCCATCCGGCCCGCTCGCATGCTGTGCGCGGCAACGCAGTAATCGCAACCGTTTTCGCTCGCGACCAGCAGGGCGAGTTGCTCGCGGACGCGGGCGGAGAGCTTGCCGCGAGTCAGTGCGTCGCGCATGTTCAGGTATCCGCGCAGTGTCGCGGGACTGTTCGCCATGGCGGCGTAGAGATTCGGAACCCGGCCCAGTTGGCGCTGCACCTCGCTGAGCAGGTCGGCCTGCTCGGCGTCGGCAGTTTCGGTCGATACAAGCGGTAGCCGAGACATCGTGACTCCAAACTCGAACGTGATGGTACTGATCGGTACCGAACTAGAACGGTACTGATTGGTTCCGAAATGGTCAAGACGGTACTGCTCAGTTCCGTTCTGCTACGGTGAGTGCATGGCAACACAGGCCAAGCAGCGACTGCTCACCACCGCCGAAGAGCTCTTCTACGCCGAGGGCATCCGGGCGGTCGGGATCGACCGCCTGCTCCAGGAGTCCGGCGTCGGCCGCGCCTCCTTCTACCGCCACTTCGCGAGCAAGGACGACCTGGTTGTCGCGGTGCTCGAGGAACGCGATCTGCGCTGGCTGGAATGGCTGAAGGACTCGGTCGAGGCAAATGCGAACGATCCGGTCGACCGCCCCCTGGCCGTTTTCGACGCACTCTCACAACGCTTCGCCCGCAAGGACTTCCGCGGCTGCGCCTTCATCAACACCATGGTCGAAGTGGCCGATCCGACCTCCGCCGCCCACCGGGCCGCTGACCGGCACAAACGCCGTGTCATCGACTACCTCACCGAATTACTCACCGCCGCGGGCCGCTGCGACGCTCCCGAGCTGGCGGCCGAGTTCGCTCTCCTCGTCGACGGTGCGATCGTCACATCCGTTCGCGAGGCGAGTCCGGCCGCCGCCGACCGCGCCCGAGCCATTGCCCAACGTCTGCTCGCGGCGAACTGAGTCGGCGAATAACGATCTCGCCTGACCGAACGACGGCGAGAAGGCCGGAATCGCCACGCTCACCGTCGATCTGGTTTTCCGCAGCACGCGGACTTCAGGCCGAGTGCAGGTGGCGGGCTGTCGGGGAAGTTTCCGTGGTCGCCGGATCGGGATAGGTGCCGAGTAGACGGTCGGCGGTGCCGGAGGTGGTCACGGTGAACCAGTAGTGCTCATTCTTGTAGTGGTGGTGGCGGTGATTGCGCCAAACCGCCCGGTAGAGCGAGCCTTTCGGCTTGTAGTCGGTGTGGATCAGGTAGTGCGTCCACTCGTAGGCAAGGCCGAGGACGGTGATCATCAGCAGGAACGTCAAGCCCGAGCCGAGCCGGGGGAAGGCCAGGACCACGATCGCGCTGAGGACCACCACCAGTACCGAAAGCGTCTTGGTCGGAATGAAGATCAGCGGGATATTGCGCGGATCCACGTGGTGCTCACGATGTTTGCGCGCCAGTTCACTATCGATCGGAATCGGGCCGAGTTGCTTCGGGCGCCAATGCAATACCGTGACGTGCACGATCCATTCGAGGACCGGGAAAACCGCGAGCATGACCACGGGCACCAGCGCATCGGTCAATTGCCAGTCGCCCACAATGATTCGGGCGACCAGCGCCGCTACCAGGGTGGTGCCGATCAGCCAGGGCGAGGGGTGCCGAATGAATTCGCGGAAGGCGGCGGCCAGGGTTAGGCCGCGGCGCAGCGGCCGTCCGTCCTGATGGGCTTCATTCTTGCTGGATGACTGTGGTTTCGTCATGGTCGTTCCTCGGTGGAGCTGGTCGGTGCCGTGGCGCACCGAGCGAAGGGTGTTCCGAACCGCTGAGGGCGATCCGGATTGCCGCCGCCGCACGGCAACGTCGGCGGTAGATGCGGTCAGCGCCCTCCCAATACTTCGATCAGGGCGGTGGTCGCCGGTTCGAGTAGTGCCCGGGCTGTGGTGGCGGCCTGTTCTGGCCGACCCGCCACGATGGCGGCGGCCAATTCGCGATAGGCGTCGACGTTGCCGACCTCGGCGGACATGATCGGGGCCAGCGCCGCGAGCGCGGGTTCATAGGCGGCGCGCAACATGTTGAACATCAGCCGGAAGACGATGGAATCGGCAGCGTCGACAATGTGATCCCAGAACTCCATCGCATGGCGCTGCTGTGCGATCGGATCCTGTTCGGCGGCGAGGGCTTCGACGGTGCGATGCAATTCGTCGCGGACGGCTTCCGGGTCGGTCTGTGCCAGTCGGGCTGCCGCTAGTTCGGCCACCTTGGGTCCGTTGTGCAGCCGCGCCTCCAGAATGCTGCGCGCGACCTTCGGTTCCAGCTCACCGGCCTGAACCAGCAACCGCGGTAGCACCTCGAGCCCGGCCCCGCGCCGGTAATCCAGCACGGTCGTCGCGTCTCCCTGCCGCACCGCTACCAGTCCGGCCGCCGCGAGCCGTTGTAGTGCCTCGCGCACCGCGGGCCGCGAAACACCTAATGCCTGCGTCAACTGCCGTTCACTGGGCAGTGTCGCGCCGGGTGCCAGCTCGCCACTGAGCACATCCGCCGCGATCTGCTCGAATACATCTCCCGATACCGACCGCTTGACCACAGGTTGCAACGCCATACCGCAAACTCTCCGCCGAAAAGGTCAGAAGGTCAAGTGGTCATACCAGTTGACTCGACGCGCGCCGGGCCACGACTGGTGCGGTCGGCTGACGGACTTCCTGGCAACAAATCCCTGCGTACCGTCAGCTCGGGTCAGAGCCGCGAATGGCGGCGAGCCAGATGGCGGTGGCGGCGGCTACCGAGGTGGCAGCGAGGAAGGCAATGAAGCCTCCTGCGGATATGTAGACCCACATGAGGGCTACGAAGGGGGCGGCGACGGTGGATTGGGCGTCGAGCAGTAGCCGGCGACGAACCCGAGCCGAGTCGCTGGCGAGGATCGGAGCATCGGGATCGGGACGGGATGGGTTGTCGATCAGGCGGCCGGGCGGTTCGGAGCTGCGAGCCTTTCCGGATGGGTAGAAGTGCAGGTTGGTGCTATCGACGGATCGGTCGGTCACCTCGGCTTCGGACTCGGTCATGCCGAGCATCGTCGAGTCGAAAAATACCGGCAGCCAGCGAGTTCGATAGTTCTCGGTGATCTCGAGCCAGCTACGGCTGACGAGCCGATGCTGCTGTCGCACTCGCTTGATCTCCACGGTGCGCGCGGCATCGCTACGGGCGCTGCTGCGGCCTGCCGCCTCGCGATCCGCGCTGCTACTACCTGAGCTTCCGGTGCCGCAGTCTGTGCAGCTGCCGGCATCGAGGTGTGAGCCGCCATCGCCATCGCCATCGCCGCGAGATGAATCCGTTCGGCGTGGACCGATGTCCGCCAATCCATTCGGCAGCATGCCCAACGCCGTAGCGAGCTGAAAACCCGTATAGCCCAAAATGCCCAGCGCAACCGTCGCCAATGCCGCAACTTGGTCCAAGTCGCCGAACGGCGCCCAGGCCAGACAAACAACCAGAGCGCCGATCGTCACGGAGACCGGATAGGCCAGCGGGTGGCCCGGCCCGAATTTCACTTCAGGAAGCCGACTTTGGTGTAGTCGGGCGAGGCGAGGCCGAAGGCGCCGTAGTTGGCGAGGTTATCGCGCACCGCGTAGGTGCCCGAGGCCTGCTGCAGTGGCACCGAATAGCCCTCGGCGAAGATCATCTGATCGCATTTGTTCGCCAAGTCGATGGCCTTCGCCGGATCGAGTTCGGCAATGGTCTGTTCGATCAGCGCGTTCAGTTCCGGGGAGCCGATGCGAGCCTTATTGCCCATCAGATTCGCCGGATCGTAGGCGTAGATCTGCGGCAGCGCACCCAAGGGGAGAACGCTACCGCCCCAGCTGAACTGGGCGATATCGAAGTTGCCCGGATCGATCACATTCTTGAACAAACCGCTGCCGGGGACGGTTTGGATGGTCATCTTCACCCCGACCCGCGCCAGGTTCTGCTGCACGATCTGCGCGGTCTGCACCCAGGCTTCCTGCTGGTACATCACATCGCGCAATTCGAGTTTGCGGCCGTCCTTTTCGCGAACGTCGCCATTGAGCTTCCAGCCGAGCGCGTCGAGCATTCGCGCCGCCTCATCCGGATCGAAGGCGATGGGGGCCGAATTGTCCTGGTAGCCCTTCTGGCCCTTCATGTAGATGTGGTTGTTCAGCGGCGTCGGGTTGTCGACGACACCGTTCTGGGCGGCGCTCACCAGCGCCTGCCGATCGATCGCCTTCGAAACGGCAATCCGCAGTTGCGGATCCGACAGCAGCCCGCCGGGTGCGCCGTTGAAGGTCAGATGCGACCAACTCGGCTCGGGGGTACGCCGGATGACCACATTCTTCGAATTCCGCGCACCGGTCACATTCTCGATCCCGGACATGTACGCGTAGTCGATCTCGTTGTTCTGGATACCGGGCAGCACCGCGGAATCGTCGAGCACGCTCAGCGTGATGGTGTCCAGCTTCGGCGTATCGCCCCACCATTTCGGATTGCGCCCCAGGGTGATCCGGTTCTGCGCGCGATCGATGGAGGTAACGACGAACGGCCCGGAACTGACCGGCAGTCCGTCGCGGTCGAGATTGCTGAATGCCTCCGGATTCGCGGTGACCGCCTTGGGGTACAGCGGTGAGAACTGCCCCTGCCATTCGGCGTACGGCTTATCGAAAGTGACGATCGCCTGCAGATCGTCGACGCCGCGCTCGACCTTCCCGACCCGGTCGAATCCACTCGATGACGAGATGAGGAAACCGGGATCCTTACCGCTGAGCGCGGCCGCCTCCGATCGCAGGTCCTCCCAGGTGATCGGGCTGCCATCGGACCATACGGCCTTCGGGTTGATCGTATAGGTGACCTGCTGGGGGTTGGTATTGGTCAGCTTGATATCGGTGAAGTAATTGTGGTCGACCGTCAGCTCACCCGCCGCGTTGCTGATCCACGGCGACGGCAGCGTCGGATTGATAGCGGAGGCAGTGCTTTCGGTATTGCCGTCGACGTGCAGGTAGTTGAACGACTCGGGGAACGAGCTCAGTGCCAGCCGAAGATTGCCGCCGTCGCGCAGTTCGCCGCGATCCTTCGGATTGATGTCATTGGTGCTGCCGATATCCACCGTGCCCGGGGTGATGCTGTTGTCGGAACAACCGGTCGCGATCAGGCCGAGCGCGACAACCGGCACTGCCACCGCGGTTGCGAATCTCATTTCTCGAACCCGACTTTCGTGTAATCCGCCGACGCGAGGCCGAAGGCGCCGTAATTGGCCAGCCCCTCGCGCACCGCGACGGTGCCCGCGGATTGCACGATGGGCAGCGAGAAGCCCTCCTCGAAGATCATCTTGTCGCATTCGTTCGCCAACTCGATGGCCTTATCGGGATCGAGTTCGGCGATTGTCCGCTCGATCAGCGCATTGAGTTCGGGCGAGCCGATCTTGCCCTTATTGCTCAACGTATTCGCCGGGTCGAAGGCGTAGATCTGCGGCAGCGCACCGAGCGGGAGAATGCCACCGCTCCAGGTGAACTGGACGATGTCGAAGTTGCCCGGATCGACCACATCGGTGAAAAGTCCATTGCCCGGGTAGGTCTGGATGACCAGCTTGACGCCGATCTTGGCCAGATTCTGCTGAGCGATCTGGGCCATCTGCACCCAGCTCTCCTGCTGGTACATCACATCGCGGATTTCCAACTTGCGGCCGTCCTTTTCGCGGACGTCACCGTTGAGCTTCCACCCCAGGTCATCGAGTTCTTTGGCGGCTTGGTCGGGGTTGTAGGCCACCGCTGCCGCATTGTCCTGGTAGCCCTTCTGACCGACCATGAAGATGTGGTTGTCGAGCGGCTTGGGATCGACCACGACGCCCTGTTGGGATGAGGTCGCGATGGCCTGCCGATCGATACCCTTCGAAATGGCGACGCGCAGCTTCGGATCCGCGAGGATCGAGCCGGGCGCGCCATTGAAGGTGAAGTGCGAGAACCGCGGCGCGGGCGCGCGGCGCACCTTGATACCGGGCGCGTTCGAGGCGGTCTTGACCTCATCGATGCCCGAGACCGACGCCGAATCCAGTTCGTTGTTCTGCAGCGCGTTCAGCCGGGCCGAGTAGTCGAGCACGCTGTAGGTGACCGTATCCAGCTTCGGCGTATCGCCCCACCATTTCGGATTGCGGCTCAATACGATTCGCTGCTGCGCCTTATCGATCGAGGTGATCGTGAACGGCCCCGCCGAAACCGGCAGACCGTTGCGGTTGACGTCGTCGAAGGCCTGCGGGGTCGCGGTCGAGGCCTTGGGGTAGACCGTGCTGAAGATGCCCTGCCATTCCGCATAGTGCTGGGCCATGGTGACGATCGCCTGCCGGTCGTCGACACCGCGTTCGACCGTGCCGATCTGGGCGTAACCCTGGGTCGCCGCCACCTGGAAAGCTGGGTTGCGCCCACTGAGCGCTTCGGCCTGAGATTTCAGATCTTCCCAGGTGATCGGCGTCCCATCGGTCCAGACCGCCTTGGGATTGATCGTGTAGACAATGGTCTGCGGATTCGTATTGGTGAGTTTGATCTCGGTGAAATAGTTGGTGTCGGTGGTGATACTGCCCGCCGCATCGGATTTGACCGAACCCGGCAACGCCCACCCCACCAGATCGGAAACCTCACCGTCGGAGTCGACGTGGGATGCATTGAAGGTCGCCGGGAAGTTCGTCAGCGCCAGCCGCAGATTCCCGCCCTCGCGCAGTTCGCCGGCGTCCTTCGGATTGATGTCATTGGCCGTGCCGATCGAGCTGGAACCCGCCGTCACGTCATCGCCCGACCCGCACCCGGACAGAATCAGCGCGATGGCGACGGCGGGCGCCGCGATCCGAATTCCCACCCGGCGCTGCCGGGCGATGCGTGCTGTTGTCATTTCACGAATCCGATCTTGGTGTAGTCGTAGGACGCGAGGCCGGGGGAACCGATATTGGCGAGATTCGCGCGGACGCCGAAGCTGCCGTCGCTCTGCATCAGTGGCAGCGAATGACCCTCCTCGAAAACCTTGCGATCCACCTCGTTGGCCAGCTCGAGCGCCTTCGCCGGATCCAGTTCCGAGAGGGTGCGATCGATCAGGGCATTGAGTTCCGGCGAGCCGACGCGGGCGTAATTGCCCTGCAAATCGTTCGGGTCGTAGTAGTACGCCTGTCGAATACTGGCGAACGCGAACGCATCACCCACCCAGATGAACTGAGCGGCATCGAAATCACCGGGCTGGATGACATCGGTGAAGTAGCCCGCCCCCGGCTTGGTGTCGATGGTCAGTCCCACGCCGATTTCGGCGAGGTTCTGCTGGATGATCTGGGCGACCTGCACCCAGGTCGGATCGTTGTACATGACATCGCGGATGACGAGCCTGCGCCCGTCCTTCTCGCGCACATCGCCGTTGAGCTTCCACCCCGCCTCGTCGAGTTCGCGCGCCGCGGCGGTCGGATCGAAGCCGAGACTATTGTCCTGATAGCCCGCCTGACCCTGCAGGAAGATGTGATTGTTCAGCGGCTTCGGATTCTCCACCAGCCCGTTCTGAATCGCGGTGACGATCGCCTGCCGATCGATGGCCTTCGAAATGGCAACGCGCACCTTGGCATCGGACAGGATAGACCCCGGCGCGCCATTGAAGGTGATGTGGCGCCAGCGATTACCGGGCGCGCGGCGCACCACCAGGCCGCCGGTATTGCGCACCGTCTGGACGTCGTCGACCGTGGTCAATTGCACCAGGTCGAGTTCGTTGTTCTGTAGCGCCGTCGTCCAGGCCGTGTGGTCGAGCACGCTGTAGGTGATGGTGTCGAGTTTGGGTTCGGCGCCCCACCATTTCGGGTTGTGGCCGAGCACGATTCGGCCCTGCGACCGGTCGGTGGCGACGACCTGGAACGGTCCGGCGCTGGGCCCCATCGCATCGGCCAGGCTGTTGTTGAACGAATCCGGTTCGGTGGTCACGGATTTCGGGAACAGCGAGGCATTACCCGCGAATTGACCGCGCCATTCGGCGTAGGGATGGCTGAAGGTCAGGACGGCCTGGCGATCGTCGACGCCGCGCTCCACCTTGTCCACGAATTCGAAACCGTTGGTGATGGCGATCAGGAACCGCTTGTCCCTACCGCTGAGCGCATTGGCCTCGGATTTGATGTCTTCCCAGGTGATCGGATTGCCGTCGGACCAGACCGCCTTCGGGTTGATGGTGTAGGTGACCTGCTGCGGGTTGGTGTTGGTCAGCGCGACATCGGTGAAATAGTCATTGTTGATGGACAATTCGCCCGCCGCGTCCGTGTCGAACGCGCGCGGCATCAGCGGCCGTTCGATATCGGCTATCTCGCCGTCGTTACCGTCATTGGACAGGGTGTTCCAGTTGGCCGGATACGACGTGGTAGCCAGCCGCAGATTCCCACCGTCGCGGACCTCGTCGACGCTCTTTGGATTGATGTCATTGGTGGTGCCGAGCGTATCCGACAGCCCCGCCGTCGAATCGCCGCCCGAACCACAACCCGCCGCGATCAGAACCAGTGCGACAACCGGTGCCGCCCATTTGGTTCGGGTTCTCGATCGCATCGCGCTCTCCCTCTATCGGCTGACGACCGGCACCGGGACCGCATCGATCAACGCCCGGGTGTATTCGTTGCTCGGGCGGTCGAAGATCTGTTCGGCGGGCCCGGCCTCGACGATCTTCCCGCGATACATCACCGCGATATCGTGGGCCAGATTGCGGACCACCGAAAGATCGTGCGAGACGAACAGGTAGGACAGACCGTGTTCGGTCTGCAGGTTGCGCAGCAGATTCAGCACGCCCGCCTGGATCGACACATCCAGTGACGACACCGGTTCGTCCAGCACGAGAATCTCCGGATCCAGGGCCAGCGCACGGGCAATGCTGATCCGTTGCTTCTGGCCACCGGAGAAGTCGGCCGGATAGCGGTCGGCGTGCTCGGGCCGCAGACCGACCTGTTCGAGCAATTGCGGTATCCGCTTGGCGATTTCGGTGCGGGGACGGCCATCGATGCGCATCGGTTCGGCGAGCACGTCGAAGATCGGCAGTCGCGGATCCAGTGCGGCCGTCGGATCCTGGAAGACGATCTGCATCTTCCGGCGAATCTCCCGCTTGCGCGCCTTGGTCAGGGTCGCGATATCGCTGCCCATGATCTCGATGGTGCCCGCTTGCGGTTTCACCAGGTCGAGAATCTGGGTGAGTGTGGTGGATTTTCCGGATCCGGATTCGCCGACCAGCGCCAATGTGCGCCCGGCGCGCACCTCGAAGCTGATGCCGTCGACGGCGCGGACCTCACCCTTGCGGCGCTTGAACACCACACCTGAGGTGATCGGGTAGGTCTTCACCAGATCCGAAACCCGCAGCACCACACGCTCATCGGTATCAGCTTCGGCGCTCGGCTCCGAAATCTCCTGGCGGTAGGCCTCGAAAAGATCAGCGGAGGTGACTTCGGCGGTGCGGATGCAGGCGGCTGAGTGGCCGGGTCCGGTCTTCTCCAACGGCGGCTCGGCCGCACGGCAGTCATCGATCGCGATGGGGCAGCGCGGTGCGAAGGAGCAACCCGGCGGCAGTGCGTGCATGGCCGGCGGTGCGCCGACGATCGGGATCAGCGGGCTGCGGGACGGACCGTCCATGCGCGGAATCGAGCCGAGCAGACCGACCGTATACGGCATCCGCGGTGCGGCGAAAAGCTCTGCCGCCGGTGCGGTTTCGACGATCTTTCCGGCATACATCACCGCGACCCGATCGGCGAGCGTGGCGGCGATGCCCATATCGTGGGTGATCATGATGACACCGGCGCCGGTGATATCGCGCGCCTTGCGCAGCAGATTCAGGATCTGCTTCTGCACCGTCACATCGAGTGCGGTGGTCGGCTCATCGCAGATGATCAGCGCGGGATCATTGGCAATGGCCATGGCGATGACCACCCGCTGGCGCATACCACCGGAGAACTCGTGCGGAAATGCCTTGGCGCGCAAGGCCGGTTCCGGAATACCGACCAGATCCAGCAGTTCAACGGCCCGTGCCGAGGCCTCTCGACTGGTCATATCCGTATGTGCCAGCAGCGCTTCGGCGACCTGATCGCCGACCCGATACACCGGCGTCAGCGCCGAGAGCGGGTCCTGGAACACCATGCTGATGGAACGTCCACGCAGCTTGGACAATTGGCGATCGCCGAGGCCGAGCAGTTCGCGCCCGCGCAGCCGGATGGAGCCGTTGATCCGCGCCTGCTCCGGCAGCAATCCGATCACCGCGAGCGAGGACACCGACTTACCGGATCCGGATTCGCCGACGATCGCGAGCACTTCACCATCGGAGACGGTGTAGTTCACCCCGCGTACCGCATCGATGCGGCCCTCTTCACTGGGGAAGGAGACCCGCAGATCGGAGACCTCCAACAGCGGTGCGGTGGAGTTCTTCTCGCTGGCGACTTTATCGCCCGTCATGCGGCTACCTTCTTTTCCGACCCAGCCTTCTTGCGCGAGCGAGCCCGTTTGGCACTGGGGTCGAATGCGTCACGCAACCCGTCACCGACCAGATTCGCCGAAAGCACGATGACGATCAGCAGTCCACCGGCGAACATGAACAGCCAGGGGAAGGTGAGCGCCGATGCGGTGCCCGACGCGATGAGCGTGCCGAGCGAGACATCCGGCGACTGCACACCGAATCCGAGGAAGCTCAAACCGGTTTCGGCCATGATCGAAGCGCCCACCGACAGTGTGGTGTCGATGATGAGGATCGAGGCGATATTCGGCAGGATATGGCTCAGGATCACCGTCCTGATCGGCGCGCCCATATACCGTGCGGCCTTGACGAATTCGCGTTCGCGCAGACTCATGGTCAGCCCGCGCACGATGCGCGCGCTGATCATCCAGCCGAAGACGCTCAGCAGCAGGATCAGCAGCAGGATGGACCCGCTGCCCTTGGTCTTCGGCGCGAAGAGCGCGACGATTATGAAGCTCGGGACCACGAGCAGCAGGTCGACCAGCCACATGATGGCCTTATCGGTGAAACCGCCGATGAGTCCGGCGATCGAACCGGTCAGCGCCGCGATGGTGGTGCTGATGAGGGCGACGCAGAAGCCGATGATCAGCGATTTCTGCATACCGCGCAGGGTTTGGGCGAGTACGTCGTGGCCGATGGCGTCGGTGCCGAAGGGATGCTTCGCAGAGGGCGGTTTACGCAGTGCCGTGCCGTCGAGTTCCTGATAGTCCCAGGTCCAGAAGTACGGCAGCACATAGGCGACCAGCACCAGGATCAGCAGCATGATCACGCCCGCGACGGCGGCCTTATTGCGCAGGAAGCGCCGCAGTACCAGCCTGCGCCGACCCGAGGCGGCAGCGGGCTCCGGCGCGCCCTGGACGATGATTTCGGCTTCCGTCATGACTGCGCCTCGCTAGCGCTCGGCTCCGTCACGCCGGACCGTGCTGTGTTGATGGTTCGTTCGCTGCGCTCACTCACGACGTTGATGGTTCGTTCGCTGCGCTCACTCACGACACACGCACCCTGGGATCGAGAATCGCGTACACGATATCGGAGAGCAGACCCGACACCAGTACGACAAGACCGGCGAACGCCGTCACCGTGACGACGACGTAGAGATCCTGGGCGTTGATCGAATTGACCAGCCATTCGCCGACGCCGTGCCAGCCGAAGATCTTCTCGGTGAAGGTCGCGCCGGTGATCAATCCGCCGAGGCTGTAGGCGAACAGCGTCGCCATCGGGATCAGTGCGGTCCGCAGGCCGTGCTTGTAGAGCGCCTTGTTGCGGGTCAGGCCCTTGGCGCGGGCGGTGCGGATGAAATCGCTCTGCAGCACATCGAGCATTGCATTGCGCTGATAGCGGCTGTAACCGGCCATTGCCCCCAGGGCCAGACCAGCCGTCGGCAGCACCAGATGCTGGAGGCGGTCGAGCAACTGCGGGAAGAAGCCGTTGATCTTGTTCGCCGAGGTCTCGCCGGTATAGAGGAAGATCTGCGAGCCGGTCAGCGTATTCACTTCCAGCGCACCGTATTTCAACAAGGTGGCGAGCAGGAACACTGGCGTGCTCAGTACCAGCAGGGATACGACCGTTGTGAAGTAGTCACTGAATTTGTATTGCCGGATCGCCCCGGCCGCACCGATCAGAACACCGAGCACCGTGCCTACGATCGAACCGATGATCAGCAGCCGCAGACTCACCAGGACCCGGCGCGGCAGCTCCTCACTTACCGGCTGACCGGCCAGCGTCTGGCCGAAGTCACCCTGCGGGATACCCTTCAGCCAGCTGATATAGCGCTGTGGAATCGGCTCGTTGAGATGCAGCTGTTCGGCCTTGGCATCGATCACCGCCTGCGGCGGACGTGGATTGCGCTGTTCGAGACTGTCCAGCGGCGTGAACGTCAGCGACGCCAGACTGAACGTCAGGAACGAAGCCAGCAGCAACAGCACGACATAATTGAACGCGCGTCGTAGCAGGAAGCCGGTCATCAGTCCTCTGGTCCTACGGCTGGTCGGGCCAGCATCGAGTATTAGCCCCTGATCATAAGGACGTGCGTGCGAGCGTGTGTGACACGCGTGAGATCGGCATGTCCTCGATTATGAGGAGACCGGTGCATCCAGGCTTTTCCCGGCGCTCTTAGGGGGATTTCATGAGTTATCCGCAATATGAGCCTTATCCATCGGTCCCGGCACCGGCACCCGGCGGTGGCACCGCGATCACGGCCGGGGTGCTGGCGAGTGTCGGCAGTGCTGGCCAATTGCTCGGCGGCGGTTTCAATATCGTGCTCGGGCTGAGCGACCTCGGCCGTGATCTCGCGGAGTACGACTCGACCGGCTTGTTCGCGCAGAGCTGGTTCAAGACCTACCTGCTGGTGACCGGTTCGATCGCCGTGGTCACGGCGTTCCTACTCGGTGCAGGCGCGGTCATGATGTTCACCAGGCGGCCGCTCGGTCGGGTACCCGTGGTGGCCGGATGTGCGGTGGTGGTGTTCGCCGGTATCGCGGGGTATGCGATAACTCTGCGCTACACCGCCTCGGGCGGTAGCGCGGCCGAGATCAGTGGCGGCATCGGCGGGCTGTTCGGGCTGATCTTCCCGATCGCGACCGCGGTGCTCGCACTCGTGCCGCCGACGACGCGCTGGCTCAATTACAGTCCGGTGGCCGCACCGCCCGTCGCGACATACCCGTACGGACCAGTCGCGCCGCCCACGGGGTATTCGTCCGGAGCTGCTGGGCCACCGGCCGGCTCTTCGTCCGGAGCTGCGTGGCCACCACCCGTCGCGACGTACCCGTACGGACCAGCCGCGCCGCCCGCGGGGTATCCGTCTGGTGCTGCTGGGCCACCGGCCGGCTCTTCATCCGGCCCGACGCCGTATCCGCCGTCGCCCTATCCGCAATACGGTCCTTCAGCTGATGTCCCGGCTGCGCAGCCGTATCCCCAAGCGGGGTATTCAGGTACCGATCAGGCGGACGCGCAGCCGCAGTCGGGGGCGAATCCGCAGGCAGCGCCGGTTTCCCCGCCGTCGAATCTGGTGAAACGGCAGTCCGATCCGACGCAGGCCGAGGACTCCCCGTGGCGGCGTCCGCCGTCGCAGTGATAGCCGCGATCGCGCCGAGATGGTCTTCCGGCAGGATGGAATAGGTGACGCGCCTGCACCTGCCCAAGCCGAAGATGGTTGCCACCGATGTGGACGGCACCCTCATCGATCACGACGAGCGGGTCACCGCGCGAACCAAGGTGGCCGTGGCCGCCCTGATCACCGATGGGGTGCCGTTCGTGCTCGCCACCGGACGGCCGCCGCGCTGGATCGATCCGGTGGTCGAGGGGCTCGGCTATGCGCCACTGTGCGTCTGCGGCAATGGAGCGGTGATCTACGACAGCGCCGCCGACCGGGTACTCACCAGCCGGACCCTGGACGTCGATACCCTCGCCTGGATCGCCGACCTGGCCGAACGCGCACTGCCCGGCTGTGGCCTCGCCGCCGAACGCGTCGGTGAGAGCGCCCATGACGCCGTGACGCCACAATTCGTCAGTTCGCCGGAATACGAACATGCCTGGCTGAATCCGGATGACACCGAGGTCTCGCGCGCCGAGGTCATCGATGCGCCCGCGATCAAGATGCTGGTTCGACTACGCGGCGCCCTCAGCGCCGATATGCGCGCGGTCCTCGAACCGCTCATCGGCGACCGCGCCGACATCACCTACTCGACCGACCACGGCCTGATCGAAGTTTCCGCACCCGGTGTCACCAAGGCCTCCGGCCTGGCCATCGTCGCTCAACGCCTCGGTGTCGAGCATTCCGCGATCATCGCATTCGGCGATATGCCCAACGACGTTCCGATGCTGAGCATGGTCGGCCACGGCGTCGCGATGGCCAACGCGCATCCGGAGGCGATCGCCGCTGCGGACGAGATCACGGCAGCTAACAACGAAGACGGTGTCGCGCAGGTTCTCGAGCGCTGGTGGGTCTGAACCGAACCCACTGCATCCCAAGGATTCCGCAACGTAAGTGTGTGTACCTCCCGCCGAGGGGCGCTGAGTGGCCCACCAGCACCGCGCGATCGTCTGTGTCAGCCCGCCGGTGCGGGGGCTGGCGCCGCGACGTGGCCGACCGAGTTGCGGTTGACCTGATGCTGGTAGGTGTCGTTGTAGGTCTTCCAAACGGTGGTGACGATGCCGGTCAGCTGGTTGAGAACCAGTGAGCCGTACTGGAAATCGGTGCGCAGTCCGTTCGGTACCGGGTAGGTGTTGCTCATCGGCCCCCCGAGAACCCCGGCATCCCCGCCGAGGGCGAGGAAGCGATCCAGGATCGCGCCGAGCACCTCGAATATCTGACCATTCGGTGCGGTATAGACGTACCCGTTGACGAACTTCGCGTACTGCTGCCCCTGCGCGGCGGGCATCGGCTCCGAGGTGGCCGCGCCGAGCGGACCATCCGGACCGCCTTTATCGGCCCAGTGCTTGGCGATCGGATTCTGATTCACCATGCCGAGCAGCTTGGCCGTGAGTGCGGCCAGCGCGGCGATATCGGTCTGGGTCTGCGGGGCGATCTGCATTTGGGGCTGCTGGGTGGTCGGCGTTTGTGCCTGCTGTTGTGGCTTGGTGGCGGTGCCGGATGATGCCGATATGCCCGCCGCGATATCCCGAATGCGGTCCATATCCGCGTAGGCGGAGTCACCGGGGCAGCTGGTATTGCCGACGTCGCGGTGCGCGAACACCACCGGCAACCGAACCGCCTCACCCTGCGCATAGGAGGTGAAATCGGTGCCCTCGGAATACATCGTGGTGTACCCCTTGGGATCCAGCCCGGCGATCTTGGACCGCCACCCGATGAACCGGCCGATCGCATTGATCGCCTCTTCCGACGGTTCCTCGGACTCGTAGTTGCCCATCAGCGCGACGCCCGCGGTGTTCTCGTTGAATCCACCCGCGTGCGCGCCCTGCACCGGGCGATCAAGTCCGCCGAAACGGCCCTCGAAGATCTGGCCGTACTTGTCGACCAGCGCGTTGTAGCCGATATCGCACCAGCCCAACGTTTTTGCGTGATACGTGTAGATCGCGCGGACGATGCCCGCCGATTCGGCCGGGGTGTAGTCGTTGCGGCCCGCGGTGTGGTGCACGGTGAGGCCGCCGAGCTGGTCGTCGTAGGTGGGTTCTTCGCAGCGGATGGATTCGTCCGCGCCCCACTGGGATCGGCTGATGACATTGGGTCCGCCGCCGGGCAGCGCCGCGGCGACATTGTTGAGCGTTCCGTCGATCGCGCCGCGGCCCGGATCGATCAGCACGGCCGTCAGTTCGGCGGCGGTCTGGGCCGGATCATCCGAGCGCCCGGCGGCCGGGGTGGGCAGCATCGGCACGGCGCCCTCCGCGTCACCCGCGACGGGGGGATGAGGCACGTTCGCCACGGCCGGCTTGCGGGTCACCAGGATCTGCACGGACTTGGTATTGCCGACGTAGATCGGTTCGGTGCCGGTGGAGCCGCCGGTCGCCCGATCGTTGCGACGGGTGTCGACGGCTTCGGTGTCGTACCAGGAACCCCAGGTGCCATCGGACTGGCGGGCCCGCACCAATGCCTTGGTATTCACCAGATCGTGCGCGGTCAGTGCGACCACGCTGAACGGGGTATCGCGGCTGACTTCCTTGACCTGTGCGCCGACCTGGCTGAGGAGTTCCGGCGGGACGGCGCCGGGTGCCAGTGCCGGCGTGTCGGGGGTGACGTCGGGCTCGACCTGGGTGGGATCGGCGATGAAAGCGGCTGTGGAACGGCCTTGGGGTGGTTGACCAGTGGTGCCCTGAGTTGGTGAGGGGGTCTGAGCTGGGATGCTCTGGTCTGGAGTCGATTGACCCGGGATGATCTGGTCGGTTGTCGATTGACCAGGTGTGGATTGACCGGGAAGCGATTGGCCGGGGGTATCTTGGCCCGGAATTGTTTGGCCGGGCAGTGACTGGGTGGGGGTGTTTTGGCCCGGGATGGTTTGGCCGGTTGTCGATTGACCTGGCGTGGATTGACCGGGAAGCGATTGGCCGGGGGTGCTTCCGCCCGGAACTGTTTGGCCGGGTAGCGATTGGCCGGGAACGTTTTGGCCGGGTACCGATTGGCTCGGTGTGCTCTGTCCGGAATCGAGCTTGGGTAGTGGAATTTCCTTCGGTAGCTCGACGCCGGGTGGCAGCGGCAAACCTTCGGGAACCGGAATGGATTCCGGAATCGGCAGCATGCGTAGATCCGAAAGATGCAGATCAGGCAGGTCGAGACCGGTGAGTTCGCGCAGCGGAAGGGTGATGTCGGGGACCGTGGTCAGGACCACCTCGGCCAATTGCGCGGGGATTGCGGCGGGATCGCTACCAGTTGTCGGACGGTAATCGGTCGAGTCGCTCAGCGTGAAAGTCGCGAGCGGGGCCGCTACCGCAAGTGTGGTGACAACCGGGAGTACGTAGGAACGTTTCGGTTTGCGGTACGGCACGAGCATCTCCAATCAGGTCGAACCGGGCGATCATCTGCATGGATGTCAGGGTTGCTTCCTGATGCATCAACAATCACACTAGTTTACAACTGTCACATATCTAAACCTCTGGTTGAGGATTATTCGATTGCTCGAATGTAGCTCTCGATTTGCGACCAGATGGGACGACATGCCGACGGGTATCGAACCGACCAGGTCCCGGAAAACCGTGGGAGTGAACGGATGCGAAGCAAGCGGCACCGGAATGACACGACGCGGAGGGAGCGAAAATTGCGACTGAAAACGAGTGCGCCGCGCGACCGAATTGGTCGGCGGCGGATATCGGGAACTCCGATTTCCATCCGTCCGGTGCTGGTCACCGGTGGTGCGGCCGTGTTGGTCGGCACCGTACTCGCGTTCTGGGTCTGGCCGGGCGACGCCCATGTCCGGCCGATGGCGGGGCCGGGCCACGGGCGCGGGATGAGTCAGGTCGGCGCGTTCGACAGCGCCCTCGAGGGCTGGGCCGCCGAGCGAATCCTCGATCACTACTACCCGGGCGCGACGCTCGGCAAAATCTCGGCGACCACCGTCGGGGTGCGGCTGTTCGCCCAGGACGACTCGACGCTGGACGCCTATGCCGACGCCGGATTGCGGGTCGCGGGCCAAATGCTGCCGCGAGGCCAGGTCGCGCATCTCACCGCGCTGCCCGACGGCGGCGCGAATGTGGTTGTCACGGCGGGCTGTGACGGTGAGGTGCTGTGGCAGCGGGCGACCGCCGACCCGTGGATCTACCCGCTCAACCCGCGTCCGAACCGTCCCGCCGCCGAACATCTGACCCTGTGCGGCGGTTCGGCATATCGCGGCTCACTCGGTGTCGCGATGGAAAACGGTAAGGCGCGCACGGTGAATCGCGTCGATGTCGAGGACTATCTGCTCGGCGTCGTCCCGGCCGAGGTGCAGGCCAACTGGGTCGACAAGGGCGCGACGGAAGCTCTTCGCGCACAGGCGATCGCGGCACGTTCGTATGCGCTTGCCGAACACCGTTACTCGTACGCGCAGACCTGTGATAGCACCGACTGCCAGGAGTATCCCGGCACCGCCAAGGAGGATCCGCGCGCGACTGCTGTCATCGCGTCGACCGCGGGAACGGTGCTCTTGCGCGACGGCCGAATTCTGCGTTCGGAGTACTCCTGTGCACCGGACGGTGGAGAGCCTGCCGATATCTACGCCTTCGATGTCGGACCGACCCCCGCCGAGCTCGGCATCCCGGTGGTCGGCGCGGCAACACCCGTGGATCCGCGCAAGCAATCTCTCGTCGCCGAATCTCCGATCGATGCCGAATACCGCCGGATCGGCGGCGCGAGCAGTCCGGTCGGCCAGCCACTCGGCCCAGAGCTCGCCCTACCCCAAAACGCCGGCACCTACCGGCTTTTCACCAACGGCGTCATCATCGCGACGCCGACGCTCGGCGCCCAGGTCGTCGACTTCACGACGCTGATGCAGCTGGTGCCGGACACACGTGAGGACAAGCCGCGCAGCACCGCCCCGCCGGGCAGCAACGAGCGCGCCACACCGCCCGGCGCGAATAGCGCACCCAAGAGTGCTGTGCCCGATGGTGGTGCGAGCGGTTTACCTGAAAGCGTGCTACCCGGAAGCGCGGCGCCGCCTGGCGCGAATGGTGCGCCTTCAAGCGTGCTGCCCGGAGGCAACATATCCCCCGAGGGCGCGTTGTCCGGTGGTGCGAATGGCGCGCCTGAGAGTGCCGTGCCCGGGAGCGTGCTGCCTGGCGGCGATATTTCGCGCGAGGGGGCGTTGTCGGGTGGTGCGAATGGCGCGCTCGGGAGTGCCGTGCCCGGGAGCGTGCTGCCTGGCGGCGATATTTCGTCCGAGGGCGCGTTGTCGGGTGGTGCGAATGGCGCGCCTGAGAGTGTTGTGCCCGGGAGCGCGCTGCCTGGCGGCGACGTTTCGTCCGAGGGCGCGTTGTCGGGTGGTGCGAATGGCGCGCCTGAGAGTGTCGTGCCCAGGAGCGCGCTGTCTGGCGGCGACGTTTCGCCCGAGAGCGCGTTGTCGGGTGGTGCGGACGGCGCGGCTGACAGTGCCGGGCTGGGCGATGTAGCGTCCGGGAGCGTGCTGCTCGGCGGGAAGGTCGCGTCCGGGAGCGTGCTGCCCGGCGGCCACGTTTCGTCCGAGAGTGCGTTGTTGGGTAGTGCGAGTGATGCGGTGGCCGGTCGCAACGCCTGGTCCGAGGGTGCGGTGGCCGGTGGTAACGCCTTGTCCGTGAGCGCGGTGCCCGGCCGCAATTCCCCGCCTGGGAGCGCCGCGCCCGGAAATGGCATGTCGCTGGGATATTCAGCAGCACCGGGCAGCGCCATCGCACTGGAGGCCTCGGTCCCGCCCGGGACCACCGTCGCCCCGACCACCGCCTCAACGCCGACCCCACCACCCCCACGTGTTCCCGTAATCCCCTCGGCTGCACCGACAAGCGAGGGATCGGAGCTGAGCGAAGAGCTCTAATCGCATTACGTGCCTTTTGCGGGACCGCTGCCTCGGGTCATTGTGCGGCTGCGGCTCGATCGCCGCAGCTGTCGCGTCGACTAATTCGCCTGAGCGGGTCGGAGTTGAACGAAGAGCACGAGTCGCTTATCCGCGCGCTCAGGCTGTGCCCCGTCCATGGGTTGCCATAGGTATGCCCGATGGCCGGACGTTGCTATCAGCGAATCCACTTGTGCGACAGGAGTTATAAGCGCAAACGGGCATTCGTCGAATCAGGATGACGCGGTGTCGCCCAGCGATTCGGCGAGCGTTCGCAGTAGATCCGCCAGGTGGCCGCGGTCCCGCTTTTCCAGTGCGGCGAGGAGGCGCTGCTCGTTCTCCATGTGCAAGGGCAGCAGTTCGTCGATCAGGGTGCGGCCCGCCTCGGTGAGTTGGACGCGGATTGCTCTGCGGTCTTGCGGGCATGGCGCGCGCTCGACGAGGCCTTTGGCTGCGAGGCGGTCGATGCGGTTGGTGATGGCGCCGGAGGTGAGCATGGCGACTTGGTTCAGCGCCCCTGCGGTGAGGCCGTCCGTGCCGCTGGAGCGGCGCAGGGTCGCGAGCATGTCGAATTCCCAGAACTCCAGGCCGTGTCCGGCGAAGAACTTCTTCAGTTCCTGCTCCAGCAGGCGCGACAGGCGCTGGATGCGGCCGATCACCGCCATCGGTGACACGTCGACGTCCGGTCGTTCCCGGTTCCAGTGCTCGGTGAACAGATCGATCGCGTCGGCCACGGCATTCCTCTCGATAGCGATTATCTCAACATTCATCTACTTGACGGCGAGGTATGCCAGCGAGTAGATATTTCAACGTTGAGATTATCAATCAGGAGCGACCAACATGACAACAACCACCGCCGCGCGTGACTCGTATGCCGGCACCCTGGCGCTCGCCGCACTCGCCCCGATCACATGGGGCTCCACCTACGCCGTGACCACTGAATTCCTGCCGCCGGACCGCCCGCTGTTCACCGCGCTGATGCGCGCACTGCCCGCCGGACTCGCGCTGCTCGCCATCACCCGCGTACTGCCGCGCGGGGTCTGGGTCGGGCGCGCCGCCGCACTCGGCGTCCTCAATATCGGCGCGTTCTTCCCGCTGTTGTTCCTGGCCGCCTACCGACTGCCCGGTGGTGTCGCCGGAGTGCTCGGCGCGGTTGCCCCGATGTTCGCACTGGCCTTCGCCACCGTTGTACTCGCCGAAAAGCCCAGCGGGCGCAAGGTGATCGCGGGTCTGATCGGTGTCTTCGGTGTCGCGCTTGTGGTGCTGCGCGCCAATGCGCAGCTCGATACGGTCGGTGTCATCGCCGGACTCGCCGGCGCGGCGTCCATGGCGATGGGCACCGTGCTAACCCAGCGCTGGGGTCGACCCGAGGGCGTCGGACCGCTCGCGATCACCGGCTGGCAGCTCACCGCGGGTGGCCTGTTCATCGCACCGTTCGCCTTCCTGGTCGAGGGCGCGCCGCCCGCACTCGACGGCCGGGCCGTCGGTGGCTACCTGTACCTCGGTGTCATCGGCACCGCGCTGGCGTACTTCCTCTGGTTCCGCGGCATCGCCAAGGTGCCCGCGACCTCGGTCGCCTTCCTCGGACTGCTCAGCCCGGTATCAGCGGCTGTGATCGGGTGGATCGCGCTCGGCCAGGCGCTGAGCCCGCTGCAGGTCCTCGGTCTCGGTATCGCGCTCGGTGGCACGTTGCTCGGCCAGATGGCCGCCAAGCCGCGGATCGCGCGCGCCGTGGTCATGCCTCGGGTGCCGGTCGGGGCACGTTAATGGGTTGACCTTGACGCTACGTCAACTTGCAAGCTAGTTGTACCGACGAGAAAGAAGGGAGAACAGGTCATGCGAACGGACACTGAATGGTCCATCCAGGATCTGGCCAAGGCGGCTGGTACCACCAGCCGAACGCTGCGCCACTACGGGCAGCTCGGGCTGCTGCCGCCGAGTCGGATCGGCACCAACGGCTACCGCTACTACGACCAGGACTCCCTGGTTCGGCTGCAACGCATCCTGCTGCTGCGCGAACTCGGCCTCGGCCTTCCGGTCATCGCCGAAGTTCTAGCGGGCGAACAGGACACCGCCGCCGCACTGCGCGCGCACCTGGAACTGCTTCGGCAGGAACAGGATCGGATCCGGCGCCAGATCGAGTCGGTGACCACCACGCTGCACAAGACGGAACGAGGTGAACAACTCATGGCAGCAGAGGTTTTCGACGGTTTCGACCACACTCGGTACAAGGATGAGGTGATCGAACGCTGGGGCAAGGACGCCTACGAAAGCGGCGACCGCTGGTGGCGTTCGCTCAGCGAGGCGGATAAGCAGGCGTACTTCCAGACCCACCTGGATATCGCCGCCGACTACGGCCGAGCACACGCCACCGGACTCGCCCCCGACAGCGACGAGGTCCAGGTCATCGTCGCGCGGCACTACGACTGGATCGGGATCGGTTCCCAGCGCCGCCCGTCCTACGAGTACTTCACCGGACTCGGCGAAATGTACGTCGCCGACCCGCGGTTCGCGGCCAACTACGACGTACACGGTGACGGCACAACCGAATTCGTGCGTGACGCGATGAAGGCGTATGCCGAGGCCAACCTGCGATAGTTCGACGGGGTTCTCGTAGCCCACGCACCTGATAGCAGAGTGCCCGCACGCGATTGTTCGTGCGGGCACTCGGTGATCTTGCCCGCCTTCGCGCGGGCGCTTTTGGCTCTCACCTCGCTGTCGACCGATCGGGGGATCGCGGCCGAATCGACAACACCGCGTCGGGCGCGACGGCCGTAGGATCGGATCGTCCACAAACTAGTGGGGAGGAGTGTCGACGATGCTTTACCGGAGTGGGGATCGGCCGCCGAGCGGGGTGGTCGCGCAGATCGGTGCGGCACTCGCGGTGCTGTATGGGTCGGGGAGCGTGCTCGGCGGCACATTGCTCGTCGTCGACTTCATCGACAATCGAAGCCGGTTCGACAATTCGCTCGTCATCTTCACCACGCTCGGGGCGGCGCTGATGGCCATTGTCATGATCTTCGGCGGTATCCAGCTGTGGCGTCAGAACGAGACCGGGCGCTACACCCTGATCGTCGCATCCGGCCTATCACTCGCGATCGGCATTGTCGGACTTGCCGTTTCGCTCACCGATTACGAATTCGGCCTCGGTATCTTCTGGTGGTCCACCGCCGACCACCCGCTCTGGGTGTCCCCGTTCCTCGGCCTGGTCGGCCAGATGACCGCGCTGATCCAGGAAAACCTGCTCCGCTGCGCCATAGACCTCGCCCAGCCCCTCCTCATCCTCGTCCTGTGCGCCAACAAATACGCCGCCCGCTGGACCGCCGCCCGCCCCACCCACCCATCACATCCCGCGCTGACCTACTGACCGCGCTCGCATCGAACGAAACCCGCACGGCGCGGTACAGTTCAGCGATCGAAGTGGGGAGGGAGATCTCGATGGGTTACCCATATGGCCAACCGGGTTATGGCTATCCGCAACCCGCGTACGGCTATCAGCAGCGAGCGAGTGGTGGCACTGCGATCACCGCCGCGGTCATCGCGGTGATCGTCGGTTTGCTCGGACTTGTCGGCGTGGTCATCGGACTGTTCGTCGCGATCGACGAGAGCAACAAGTCGCACGAGTACGGCAGCTACGCTCCGGCCGCCCCGGCGGTGCCCGGCTACATCTACGGCCTGATCGCGCTCGGCGGACTCATCGCATTTCTCTGGCTGCTCGGCGCGATTCTGCTATTCCGCCGCAGCACGGCAGGCCGGGTGATCCTGATCATCATGTCCTCGCTCAGCCTGATCGGCTCCGCGATGAGCATCGCCACCGGCAACCCCGCTGGTGCCGTCGTGGGGGTCATCCCCTTGACCATCCTCATCTGCGCTTCCGTGGGCTCCACCGGACGTTGGATCGCGGCAGCCCGCGCCCCCTACCCGCCGCAATATCCATATCCACCCGCCCCGATTTACGCTCAACCCCCGCAATACCCCCACTACTGACGATCAGTTCGTGGTCGAGCAATTGCGGTTCGCGCGGTAACGCTCTCGCACAACGAAAGCGGGGGAGCTGATGAGCCATCCGTACGGCCGGCCACATATCAGCCCGGCCACTACACGTAGCCGCGGCAGCCTCCTGCTGGGCAATCACCGTAGCCGTCTAATGAGCTCGGCCCACAGGTTGTTTCGGCCGCACTGACGTACTCCGGACGAAGTGCCTCGGGCGCTAACCCTCGAGCGCCTGCATCAGTTGATCTTCGGTGATCGGGGGTACTGGGAGGGGGTGGGCGGCGGTGGCTCGCAGGCCGTCCAGGATCAGGGCGAGGTGGCGGCGCCAGGCTTGGGGGGCGATTTTGGCGGTGGCTTCGATGATGCGGGTGTGCGACCAGGTGATGAAGGCTATGTCTTCCAGCACCCAGTCGGGGCGCAGGGCGCCGGATTCCTGTGCACGGGTGATGATTTGACGCATCAGGCCGTGGCCGTATTCCTGGGCGCGCGCGATCGCGGGGCTGGGGGCGCCGCGTAGGGCGAGGTCGCTGAGTAGGCGGTCGGCGGCTTGGAGTTCGCAGACCTTCTCGACGAGGTAGACGAAAGCGTCCCAGGGGTCCTGGATTTCGATCGCCTCCCGGGCGATGCGGCCGCCCGCCTCGATGCGGTCCTCGACGGCGGCGGCGATGAGGTCGTCGCGGGTGGGGAAACGGTTGTAGAGCGTGCCGATGGCCACGCCGGCGCGGGCGGCGATCTCCTTGAGTGGTGCGTCCAGGCCGCGTTCCTCGAAGACCTCGCGGGCGGCGTTGACGAGCGCGTCCCGATTGCGTTGGGCGTCGCTGCGTAACGGCTTGTCCACGGGCATTCGCCGATCCTACAAATCCGATACCGGATTTATCTTGAGCATAGGTTCAACTTAATGCTACCGTCGACGCTAACTTGAACCACTACTCAACTTAGCGAGGAAGTATGACCAAGACGATCGCGATATTCGGCTTCGGCCCAGGGCTCGGCATGGGGACCGGACGGCGGTTCGGCCGGGAAGGGTTCCGTGTGGCGGTCATCGGACGGAATCCGGAGAAGGCCCGCGCGCACGTGGCGGAACTGGCCGCCGAGGGCATCGAGGCCGCGGCCTTCCCGGCCGATCTCACCGATGAGAAGCAGCTGTACGGCGTGGTCGATGACATCACCGACAAGTTCGGGCAGATCGACGTCGCGATGCATGGCGCGGCGGGTGACGCGGTCAATCGCATCCCGACGACCCTCGATGTCGATGCCGCTGATCTGCGCATCCCGCTGGAATTGAAGGTCTATTCACCGATCTGGATGACCCGCGCGCTCGCGCCCACGATGATCGAGCGCGGTGAAGGGGCACTCCTGTTCTCATCCGGATATTCGGACAGGTATCCGGTCCCATATCTGTCCAATTTCGGTGTCGCGCTCGGCGCGCAGCGCACCTACATTCGCCAGCTCGCCGTCGAACTGCAAGGCACCGGCGTCTATGTCGGCCTGCTCAATATCGGCGCGCTGATCGGCAACAGCAAGGCCGAGCGCCTGGTCGACGAGCAGCCGGAACTGTTCCCGGCCGGGCTCGAGATCGTCCGGATGACCAATGACGAACTGGGCGACCACTATTGGCGCATGTACACCGACCGCGACGCCGTCGAGTCGGACATCGGCTTTCCGGAGTAGTTCAGGGTGGCGGCCGCCGGATCGCCCTGCGGTACGACTCCCGATTCGAGGCCGAGATATGGGTCGAGCTGGTCGGCGGTGCGGCCGCCCGCTATCTCACCCTGTCGGGCCGATGCATCGATGCCGCCGAGGCACTGCGCATCGGCTTGGTCGCGGAGGTCGTACCCGTGGCGGAGCTGATGGATACTGTGGGCCGCCTCGCCGGAGATATCGCACGTGGTCCGCGCGAGGCGCTGATACCCACGAAGGCGAAGACGGTGCGGCGCATGGGGTCGCTCGAAAGGGTCAGCGTTGGTGTAGTCGCCCAACCAACGCGAGTCCACGAAACTGGACAGATGATCAGTTTGCGTGAATATGTAATAGCCGCCGAGTTGCCGCGGCGTAGTCGTTTCGGCTAACACCAGGAGAAATCCCGATGGCATCCGTCGGTGACTGCGCGCAGGTCGTGACTCCACCCGGCCCGCGCGCGGACTTCCGATACGCTGGGCACCCGTGACCGTCGCATCGTCCCCGGGTAACTCCGCAAACTCCGCCTCACAGTTCGATCTGATCGTCGTCGGCTCCGGATTCTTCGGGCTGACCGTCGCCGAGCGCGCCGCCAAACTGCTCGGTAAACGGGTATTAGTGATCGATCGTCGCTACCACCTCGGCGGCAACGCCTACTCGGAGCCGGAGCCGCAGACCGGGATCGAGGTGCACAAGTACGGGGCGCACCTGTTCCACACCTCGAACAAGCGGGTGTGGGACTACGTGACCCAGTTCACCGAATTCACCGGCTACCAGCACCGGGTCTTCGCGATGCACAAGGGGCAGGCCTATCAGTTCCCGATGGGCCTGGGTCTGATCTCCCAGTTCTTCGGCCGCTACTTCACCCCCGAACAGGCGCGCAAGCTGATCGCCGAACAGGCCTCGGAGGTCGAGACCAAGGACGCGCAGAACCTCGAGGAGAAGGCGATCTCGCTGATCGGCCGTCCGCTCTACGAGGCGTTCGTCCGCGATTACACCGCCAAGCAGTGGCAGACCGATCCGAAGGAACTGCCCGCGGGCAATATCACCCGCCTGCCGGTGCGCTACACCTTCGACAACCGCTACTTCAACGACACCTACGAGGGTCTGCCCAAAGAGGGTTACACGAAGTGGCTGGAGAATATGGCCGCCTCCGAGCTCATCGAGGTCCGGCTCAACACCGACTGGTTCGACGTGCGCGAGCAGATCCGCGCCGAGAACCCGGATGCCCCGGTCGTCTACACCGGACCGGTGGACCGCTACTTCGACTACAGCGAGGGCGAACTCGGCTGGCGCACCATCGATTTCGAGACCGAAGTGCTCGAAACCGGCGACTTCCAGGGCACCTCGGTCATGAATTACAACGATTCGGATGTGCCGTACACCCGCATTATCGAACCGCGGCACTTCCACCCGGAGCGCGACAGCTACCCGAACGACAAGACCGTGATCATGCGCGAATACTCCCGCTTCGCGCAGACCGGTGACGAGCCGTACTACCCGATCAATACACCGGAGGACCGCGCCAAGCTCACCGCGTACCGCGAGCTGGCGAAAAAGGAAACCGCGACGGCGAAGGTGCTTTTCGGTGGTCGCCTCGGCACCTACCAGTACCTGGATATGCATATGGCGATCGGCAGCGCGCTCAGCATGTTCGACAATGTCCTCCGGCCGCACCTGGAGTCGGGCGAGCCTCTTTCGGACCAGGAGGCGTAGATGAGCGACACTGGCGAAGCCCCGCTCATCGAAGCCGACCGGGTGCGGGTGTCCCGCACTGACGCTGAAAGCAACGAATGACCTCCCAATCGATTTTGGAAGACATGACCACCGAAACCCGCGCGAAGTCGCTGCTACAGCGCATTATCCTGCCCCGACCGGGTGAACCGCTGGACGTGCGCACCCTCTACCTGGAGGAGTCGCCGACCAATGCCCGGCGTGCGCACGCCACCACCCGTACCTCGCTGTCGGTGGGCGCGGAGTCGGAGGTGTCGTTCTGCACCTACTTCAACGCGCTGCCCGCGAGCTACTGGCGTCGCTGGAGCATGCTGAAGTCGGTTGTGCTGCGGCTCGAGCTTGCCGGGCACGGTCGCGTGGACGTCTACCGCTCGAAGGCGGATGGCTCGCGAATCCACGTGCAGGGCAAGGAATTCGCGGTCGCGCTCGCGGGAGCGCAGGGCCCGGATGAGGCCGCCGAGCGTGACCACGGAGGGACCAGGGAGCGCCGCCGATCCAACACTGCTACCGAATCGGTGCATGTGGAATTCGAAGCCGATCTCGGCCCATTCGAGGACGGCGGCTGGATCTGGTTCGACATCACCACCGATACGGCGGTCACGCTGCTCTCGGGTGGTTGGTACGCACCGGTCGAGGCGCCCGGTGCGGGCACAATCGCGGTCGGCATGCCGACCTTCAACCGGCCGAGCGATCTGGTGAAAACCCTTGGCGCGCTGGGCTCGGATCCGCTGGTGCTGGAGAAGATCGCCGCGGTCATCGTCGCCGATCAGGGCAACCGCAAGGTGGTCGACGAGCCCGGCTTCACCGAGGCCGCCGCGGTGCTCGGCGATCGGCTCGCCATTCGCAATCAGCCCAACCTGGGCGGTTCGGGTGGCTACAGCCGGGTCATGTACGAGGCGCTGAAGACCACCGACGCCCAGTACATCGTCTACATGGACGACGATATCGAGATCGAACCCGATTCGATCCTGCGCGCGTTGGCCTTCGCCCGCTTCGCCAAATCGCCCATGCTGGTCGGCGGGCAGATGCTCAACCTGCAGGAGCGCTCACACCTGCACAGCATGGGTGAGGTCGTGGACCGCGGCATCTTCATGTGGACCTCCGCGCCGAATGTCGAATACGACCACGATTTCTCGAAGTACCCGCTCAAGGATCGCGACAACTCCAAGCTGCTGCACCGGCGCATCGACGTCGACTTCAATGGCTGGTGGACCTGTGTGATCCCGCGTCAGGTCGCCGAGGAGATCGGTCAGCCGCTGCCGCTGTTCCTGAAGTGGGACGACGTCGAATACGGGCTGCGCGCCCGCGATCACGGATACTCCACGGTCACTCTGCCCGGTGCGGCCGTCTGGCATATGGCCTGGAGCGATAAGGACGACGCGATCGACTGGCAGGCGTACTTCCACCTGCGCAACCGTCTGGTGGTCGCCTCGCTGCATCTGCCGGGCAACGGGCGCGGCATGGTCGTCAACACCGTCAAGGCCACCCTGAAACACCTACTCTGCCTGGAGTATTCGACGGTCGCCATCCAGAACTTGGCGATCAAGGACTTCCTCGCCGGACCGGAGCGCCTGTTCCAGTTGCTGCCGAGCGCGCTCGGCGCGGTGCACGAAATGCGCAAGCAGTACCCGGATGCGGTCATCCTGCCGTCGTCCACCGAACTGCCGCTGGCCAGCCACATCGGCGTCGGCGCGGTCGGTGAACCGGCGAATCCGATCGCCAAAGTGGTCCGCCTGGCCAAGGGCGTCGTGCACAACTTCCGCGCGGCACATGCCGAGCATCATGAGCGTCCGCAGCTGAATGTGCCTACGCTGGACGCCCGTTGGTTCCTGCTCTCGCAGATCGACGGCGTCACCGTCACCACCGCGGACGGCCGTGGCGTCGTCTACCGCAAGCGCGATCCGCGTCAGGCCCTCGGCCTGTTCAAGGAGGCCATGCGGCTGCGCAAGGAGTTGGCGGCCCGCTTCCCGGAGATGCAGCAGCGCTACCGCGCCGCCCACCCGACGCTGACCAGCACGGCGGCCTGGGAGAACGTCTTCGGTATCGACACGAAGGATGAGCAGTAGTGAGTCTGGAAGCCACCGCCGCGGACGACAACACCGCGGTACGCCCGAGTGCGAACGGACACGGCGGCCCGGTATCCGCGGTGCCGTCGGCGCCGCAACCGCCCGAAGTCAAGATCATCAACGCGGTTCAGGCCACCATCGGCACCAAGCCCGAGGTGATCAAGGCCGCGCGTGGCATGTCGCATTTCGGTGAGCACGCGCTCGGCTGGATCGGCATCGCGGCGGCGGGCTGGCTCGTCGACAAACCGCGGCGTCGGCAGTGGGCCGGGGTCGCGGTCGGCGCGGTCGGTGCGCACGCCGCATCGATCGTCATCAAGCGCATCGTCCGTCGCCCGCGGCCCAATGATCCATCGGTGCAGGTCAACGTCTCGACGCCGAGCAAACTGAGCTTCCCGTCCTCGCACGCGACCTCGACGACGGCAGCGGCGGTGTTGCTCGGCAGACTGACCGGGCTACCCTTGCCTGCGGTGCTCGTCCCACCGATGTTGCTCTCCCGGGTTGTGCTCGGGGTGCACTATCCCTCCGACGTGCTCGCCGGTTCCGCGCTCGGCGCCGCGTCCGCCGCTGTTGTGCTTGCCGCCGAAAAGAGACTCGATAGTGACCGCACAAGAAAAGACCTTGGTTGACATGAGTGAAGAGCCGACCAGCACGGACCTAGCCGAAGCAGTAGTCAAAGGCCCGCCCAAGACACTGCCCGGCGGGCTGTTCAAGGCGGTCCGCCCGCGTCAGTGGGTCAAGAACGTGCTGGTGCTCGCCGCGCCACTGGCCGCCGGTCCCGATACGGCCACCGACTTGACCGTGCTCGGTCACGTTGGGCTCGCTTTCGTGGTCTTCTGCATGGCGGCCTCGGGCATCTACCTGGTGAACGACGCACTCGACGTCGAGGCCGACCGGGCGCACCCGACCAAGCGGTACCGCCCGATCGCCGCGGGCGTCGTCCCGGTAAACCTGGCCTACCTGCTCTCGATCGTGCTGCTGCTCGGCTCGATCGCCGGATCGTTCCTGGCCTCCTGGCATCTGGCCGTGGTGATGACCGTCTATATCGGCATCCAGCTGGCCTACTGCTTCGGCCTCAAGCACCAGGCGGTGCTGGATATCTGCATCGTGTCCTCGGGCTTCCTGCTGCGCGCGGTTGCCGGTGGTGCGGCCGCGAATATCGAGCTGTCGCAATGGTTCCTGCTGATCATGGCGTTCGGCTCGCTGTTCATGGCCGCGGGTAAGCGCTACGCCGAACTGCAGATCGCGCTGAGCACCGGCGCCAAGATCCGCAAGTCGCTGGAGTACTACACACCGACGTATCTCCGCTTCATCTGGACTCTCGCCGCGACAGCGGTAGTGGTGTTCTACGGCCTGTGGGCGTTCCAACAGGACAATCTGAAGCACACCAATTGGTTCGCAATCTCGATGATTCCGTTTACCATCGCAATCCTGCGTTACGCGGTCGACGTCGATGGCGGCGAGGCCGGTGAACCCGAAGAGATCGCGCTGGGGGATCGCATCCTCCAGTTCCTCGCAATCGCCTGGATCGGAGCGGTAGGTGTCGCTGTCTATCTCACCTGACGAACTGTTGGTAGAGGGAGTGGAGCGAACAGAACAAGTAACGAAGGAGCCGGCCGAAGGGCCGGCTCGTTCGGCCTTGTGGTTCGCCAGGCTATCCCGAGCCACCTTCGTCGGTGGGATCGCACTCACTGTCGTCCTATTTTCGGTCGGCGCCTGGCAGCGACGTTGGATCGCCGACGACGGCCTCATCGTGCTGCGCACGGTGCGGAACCTGTTGGCGGGCAACGGACCGGTTTTCAACGAGGGCGAGCGCGTCGAGACCAACACCAGTACCGCGTGGACCTATCTGGTGTGGTTCTTCAGCTGGCTCACCAAGGCCAGGCTGGAGTACGTCGTACTCGGTGTCGCGCTGACGGTGTCGATGTCGGCGATCGTCTTCGCCATGCTCGGCGCCGCACGGCTGTGGGGCGGTACGAAAACGGCACTGCTGCTGCCGGCGGGCGTATTCGTCTACATCGCCCTGCCGCCCGCCCGTGACTACGCCACCTCCGGTCTGGAGAGCGGTCTGGTCATCTGCTGGCTGGGTCTGCTGTGGTGGCAACTGGTGCGCTGGAGCCAGACCGAGCGAGTGAAGCTGCCCGCGCTGTTCGGGCTGGTGTTCCTCGCCGGCCTCGCACCGCTGATCCGTCCGGAGATGACGCTGGTCGGCGCGCTGTCGCTGCTGATGATCTTCCTGGCCCCGATGCCGCGGTCCCGGCTGCACCCGATCGTTTTGCGCGGCTTGATCGTTGCCGCCGCCGGACTGGTGCCGATGTGCTACCAGGTCTGGCGGATGGGCTACTACGGCCTGCCCTATCCGAATACCGCGGTCGCCAAGGACGCGGGCGGCGCCAAGTGGGGTCAGGGCTGCAAATACCTGTGGGATCTGGTCGGTCCGTACTACCTGTGGGTGCCGCTGCTGGTGCTGCTGGTGCTCGGTGTGGTCGCGGGCCGCTCGTCGCGTTCCGCCAAGGAATCCGCCGAGCGCGGCTGGACGGTGCGCCGGGTCCGTGAATGGCTGCACTCGCCGAGCGCGGTGGTCGCGCTCGTGCTCGGCAGCGGATTCGTCCTCACGATCTACGCCCTGCGCGTCGGCGGTGACTTCATGCACGGCCGGATGCTGCTGCCGCAGCTGTTCTGCCTACTGCTGCCGGTCGCCGTGGTGCCGCTGCGGCTGCCCGAGGGCGGCCTGCGAGCGGTGACAGCCAAGAATTGGTCCTTTGCGGTGATCGCGCTCGCGCTGCTCGGCACCGCGGGCTGGGCGCTGTTCGCGGCCAACACCACGGCCATCAAGTCCGGCACCAAGATCAGTTCCTCCGGCATCGTCGACGAGCGCGTCTACTACGTCCTCAATACCGGCCACGACCATCCGATCCTGGCTGAGGACTACCTGGACTACCCGCGCGTGCGGGCCATGGTGAACAACATCGCCGAAACCCCCGACGGCGGTCTGCTGCTGAACTCGCCGTCGTTCATGTTCTGGTACGTCGCGCCGCCGCCGCAGCCGATTCCCGAGGGTGGCGCCGGACATACCGTCTACTTCCTGAACCTCGGCATGACCAGTATGAACGTCCCGCTGGACGTGCGCGTCATCGACCAGATGGGCTTGGCCTATCCGCTGGCCGCGCACACCGACCGGCTCACCGACGGCCGGATCGGCCACGACAAGAGCCTGTATCCGGACTGGGTCGTGGTGGATCTCGGCATGGTCGACCGGCATCCGTGGATGCCCTGGTACATGGACGAGAAGTGGGTCACCCAGGCGCGTACCGCCATGAGCTGCCCGGAGACCGTGGCACTGAATATCTCCTACCGTGATCCGCTCACCTGGGGCCGCTTCAAGCACAACCTGATCCACGCACTGCATTTCGCGAAATACCGGATCGATCGCGTGCCGAAGTACGAGATCGAGCGGTGTGGGTTAGTTGACCCGTATCCTCAACCGCAAAGGTAAGACGCAACTCCTGTCACACTGGGCCCATGGATCTCCGTGGGCTCAGTTCTTTCACTGACCAGGGCAAATAAACGTGGCGCATATCGCTTTATCTCTTTTTGATAACGTCACCGCATCGATGAAGCGATATGGTACGTGGGAACGCCCGTCGGGGCGTCCGATTCGACATGGCCCATCCAGTGGTCAACGTAGAGACGCGGTCGTAGTACGACCGCATAACGAAAGGCCGTAAACCAGATGCGAGGCGTGATCGGGCGAAGGACGCAGAATGGACGTCTGAAAACCCGTAGAGCCATTTCGTGGCTCAAGCGGTCGGTGCTGATGTCGCTGGCTATCTTGCTGCCGCTCGGGGTGTCAGTAGCAGGTCCGGCGGGTTCCGCGTCGGCTGCGTTCAACCCGGACGGCTTCGATTTCTGGGTCGACTCCAGCATGGGTCCGATCAAGTCGCGGATCTTCCGCGCCGCGGACGGCAATACCGGCCGCGTGGTCTACGCGCTCGACGGTATGCGGGCCCGCGGTGACCTGAGCGGCTGGGAGAACGATACCGAGGTCGCCCGTGAACTGACCAAGTGGAATATCAATGTGGTCATGCCGGTCGGCGGCCCGTCCAGCTTCTACGCGGACTGGAACGCGCCGGGTAACTTCCTCGGCCTGAGCACCGGTTCGTCGGGTTCGGCCAACGGTTCTTCCTCCGGGTCCGCGATGACCGGCTCCTCGGGTTGGAACGAGACTCTCGGCAAGTCGAACACCTACAAGTGGGAGACCTTCCTGACCAGCGATCTGCGCAATGCCCTGCGTGATCGCCTCGGCTTCAGCCCCACCCGCAACGGCGTCTTCGGCCTGTCCATGGGCGGCAGCGCCGCGCTGACGCTCTCGGCCTACCACCCGGACCAGTTCGTCTACGCCGGTTCGTATTCCGGCTACCTGAACATCTCCGCACCGGGTATGCGCGAGGCGCTGCGCGTCGCGATGATCAGCGCTGGTGGCTACAACATCGATGCGATGGCGCCGCCGTGGGGCCCGCAGTGGCTGCGCATGGACCCGTTCGTCTTCGCGCCGCGACTGATCCAGAACGGCACCAGGCTCTGGGTTGCCGCCGGCAGCGCACTGCCCGGTCCGGCCGATGCCAGCTCGCCGATCGATGTCATCCAGGGCACGCCGCTGGAGGCACTCGCGCTGGTCAACACCCGGGCCTTCCAGGTCCGGATGGCGACACTGGGTGCGCAGAATGTCACCTACAGCTTCCCGTCTGTCGGCATCCACAACTGGCACAACTGGGAGTCCGAGGTCTACCGCATGATCCCGGACCTCTCCGCCAACATCGGGTAATCCGAGACCTGCTCGAAACCGCCTGGCGTGTTCGCACGCCAGGCGGTTTTTTGTTTGCTCGCATCCGTCCGAAACCCCCGTTGACAACGAATCAGCTGCGTGATGCCTTCGGTAGTTGTGGGGTGAATCACTTTCCAGCAACATAGAAGCATTTGCTGGAGGTTGATGTACAAAGAGCATGCATAGAGGTCGAATCGTCCGTTTTGAGTAGGACGGTGCGTCTGTATGCCCGATGAGGGGTCGGCCGAAGTCGCTAACTATTTGCTGGCTGGCCGTCCGGATGAAAGGTCGAGTCGAATGCGAAGTGTGCGCTGGAAACGTAGGCCCCCGCGTCGGGACCCAGGATCTGCCTCGGGTTACTGGGCAAAGAAATTGGTGTTCGGCGTGGCGACGGCCATGCTGTTACCGCTCGGGATCTCCGTGGCGGGCATCGGCGCCACCGCATCGGCTGGCTTCGACCCGGCGGCCTTCGACTTCTGGGTCGACTCCAGCATGGGCCCGATCAAGACCCGAGTGCTACGGGCCGCGGACGGCAATACCAACCGTGTTGTGTACGCGCTCGACGGCCTGCGCGCTCCGGAGACGTTGAACGGCTGGGAGATCGAGACCAACGTCGCCGAGCAGATGGCGAGTTGGAATATCAACGTCGTCATGCCAGTCGGTGGCATGTCGAGCTTCTACGCCGACTGGAACGCGCCCAGTGAGTTCTTCGGGGTTCCCGCGGGCTCCGGCTCGAACTCCGGCTCCGGCGCGATGAACGCGCTCTCGGGTGGTCCCGGCAAGAGTTATCGGTATCAGTGGGAGACCTTCCTGACCAATGATCTGCGCTGGGCGCTGCGCGACCGGCTCGGGTTCAACCCGAACGGCAACGGTGTCTTCGGGCTGTCCATGGGCGGAAGCGCCGCACTCACACTGGCTGCCTATCATCCGGACCAATTCAGGTTCGCGGGTTCGTACTCCGGCTTCCTGAACAACTCCGCGCCAGGTATGCGTGAGGCAATCCGGGCGGCGATGCTGGACGCGGGCGGCTACAATGTGGACTCGATGGCGCCGCCGTGGGGCCCACAGTGGCTGCGGATGGACCCGTTCGTCTTCGCCCCCAACCTGGTGCGTAACGGCACCAGGCTCTGGATTGCCGCGGCTAGCGGATTGCCGACCTCTCAGGACGGCCCGAGCTTCAACACGCTCTACGGCATGGGCCTGGAATCGTTGGCGCTGGCCAACACTCGGGCCTTCCAGGTGCGCATGGCGACGCTGGGTGGCGGTAATGCCGTCTACGATTTCCCGGCCTATGGCGTCCACGCCTGGAACAACTGGCAGGACGAGTTCAACCGCATGCTCCCGGACCTCTCCGCCAACATCGGTTAGTTTTACGCACCGATCGGACCGCCTGGACGCCAGGCGGTCCGTTTGTTTTGTCCGGGTTCATCTATTTGTTCGCTTGTTGTCTGGGTGATCGCTGGGAAGTGTTCGGCGCGGTATGTCCGATTTCGGTCCGTAGTTGGAGTCCGCAGCGACAAATTCTCCGGATTTCCTCACGGTCCGGCACGGCGGCGGCATTTCGTTCGGGTGCGGTTCGAAGATTTGCCTATAGAAGAGCGATAACGCTGAGACCTTCTGTGCGCGGGAGGCATCGGTGCGGAGTGTCGATCCTCATGCGCGACAACAGCGAACGGTGCTCGCATGGGCGGAAGGTCGAATCGATGCGGCCTCGCGAACTAGTTGCCGGTGGTTGGCTGCGGCGGTCGGTGGTCGGAGTGGCATTGGCACTGCCCTCCGGAATAGCCGCTGTCGATCTCAGCGGCTGGGAGATCGAAACCGAGATCTGCCGAAGTGGAATATCTGTTGTGGGCGGCAGTGCGACGCTGACGCTAGCGGTATATCACCCGGACCAATTCCGCTATGCCGGTTCGTTTTCGGGCTACTCGAATATTTCGGTGCCCAGGTATGCGCATGGCGCTGCGGCTGGCATTGCTGGAGCCGATCACGACCCCTGCCTTCCGGGTCCGGCTGGATCCCCAGGCCCGAGGAACGCGGTCTTGCGCTACCCCGCGGTCGGCGTGCACGCCTGGTGCTACTGGGCCGACCGAGCACTCGGGATGGTGCCGGATCCGAGCCGGTACTCCCGGGCAAGGATTGGGACTCCCTAGTGACCCCCTAATCTTTGTCCGAAATTCCCGTTCCGACACGACATCTCCGGACGAACGCGATAAGGTCTCCGCACGATCACAGCTTGTGAACGGGCGGAATTCGGTCACTCGAATACCCCGGTCTTGCTAAGGCTTCGCATGTCGAATAACCTCCAGCGAGCGCAAGTGTGACCAGATCGTTGTAGCGCCGTCTCTTGTGCCGGAATGTCGGGTACCGGTTCGCATGTGACGCGCGTCTCGTTGGCAGCACGGGTGTTGCCCGGCCCGCAAGGGCTACGGGCGACACCACAACAGCAGAAAGAGAGCAGGATTCATGGGTTTCGGCAGGGCGGCCGCGCCGAAGAGAACCAAGTCGGGACGGCGGGGCACGCCTCGTGGTTGGCGGAATCGAATTCTGGCTGTCGGTGCCGCGGCGTTGGCGCTACCGATCGCCGCAGGCGTGACGGGCCCGACCGTTGCCTTGGCCGCGCCGGTGCACGGCCCCGCGCTGCGGACGCCGTCGGGCGGCTTCGAGGACCTGATGGTCCCGTCCCAGATGGGGCCGATCAAGGTCCAGGTGCAGTGGGCAGCGCGCGGCGGTAACGCGGCGCTGTATCTGCTCGACGGCTTGCGGGCACGTGACGACCGCAATGCGTGGTCGTTCGAGACGAACGCCCTCCAGCAGTTCGGCAACGACAACATCTCGCTGATCATGCCGGTCGGCGGCCAGTCGAGCTTCTATGCCGACTGGTACAGCCCGAGCAACACCAACGGCCAGAAGACCACCTACAAGTGGGAGACCTTCCTCACCAGGGAACTCCCCGCCTTCCTCGAGGGCTACGGTGTGTCGCGCACGAACAACGCGGTTGTCGGTCTCTCGATGGGTGGTTCGGCCGCGCTGGCACTGGCCGCCTATCACCGCGACCAGTTCAAGTACGCCGCGTCCTACTCCGGCTACCTGAACATCTCCGCGCCGGGTATGCGTGAGGCGATCCGCATCGCGATGCTGGATGCCGGCCGCTACAACGTGGACTCGATGGCCGCGCCGTGGAGCTCGCAGTGGCTGCGGATGGACCCGTTCGTCTTCGCGCCGCAGCTGCGTGGTCTGCCGATGTACATCTCGGCGGCCAGCGGTCTGCCGGGGCAGTACGACAACCCGAACTCGGCTGTCGGCTACTTCAACACCGCCAACGGTATGGCGCTGGAGGCGCTCTCGCTGGTGAACACCCGCGCGTTCCAGTCTCGCCTGGGCTCGCTCGGCATTCCGGCCACGTTCGACTTCCCGGCCGCGGGTACCCACTCGTGGAAGTACTGGGAGGGTGAGCTGTGGAACTCCCACAACGGCATCCTCGACGCCACCGGCGGTTGGTGAGCTGAGGGTCTAGACGCCGAACGGCGCCATCTGCTTCCGAACGGAAGCAGATGGCGCCGTTTCGCGTTTGAAGGCGGAAAAGCCTATCCGCGTGTCTACCGGCTACCGCGCCGCAACCGGGGTAGGAAACACATGTGGCAGCACTCGCATTCGGCAGACGGGGGCGGCGCGGGCGGCGTGACGGGCGTGTGGCCCGCGGCCGGGTCGCGCTGCTCGCCATCGCCATCGTGATCCCACTCGCATCCAGCATTTCCCCGGCGACCGCGCCGGCAAACGCCCAGCCCGCCGTCGCTGCGGCCGTCGGCGCGACGATGCAGCGGGTGGTGTGGCTGACCGATCGACGGGTCGCGCTGTGGATCAATTCACCGTCGATGGCCAACCCCATCCAGGTGCAGCTGCTGCTGGCCCGGGATTGGAACACCCACCCGGAGGCCAGGTTCCCGGCCCTGTTCATGCTCGACGGTCTGCGGGCCACCGAGGAGGAGAGCGGCTGGACCCACGACGCCGGTGCGGTGGATTTCTACGCCGATAAGAACGTCACGGTGGTGCTGCCGGTCGGCGGTCAGTCCAGCTTCTACTCCGACTGGCTGCAGCCGGACAACGGTCGCAACTACAAATGGGAGACCTTTCTGACCAAAGAACTTCCGCCGCTACTGGAGAGCCAGTGGCGGACCACGGAGGTGCGTGGCATGGAAGGCATTTCGATGGGCGGCACGGCCGCGATGTTCCTGGCCGGACGCAATCCGAACTTCGCGAAATACGCCGCGTCGTACTCCGGCGTGCTGACCACGACCACCCTCGGCATGCCGCAGGCGATCCAGTTCGCCATGCACGATGCGGGCGGCTTCGATTCGGCCGCCATGTGGGGTCCGCCCGGCGGCCCGGAATGGGACAGCCACGACCCATATGCGTTGGCGGACAAGCTCAAGGGCGTCAGCCTGTATATCTCCAGCGGTAACGGCTCGACCGGGCCGTTCGACCAGGCCAGCGGCATTCCCGGGGTAAGCACCAATTACGCGGGCATGGGCTTGGAGATCCTATCCCGGCTGACCTCGCAGAACTTCGTGACCAAACTCGCCAAGCTCTCCATCCCCGCCCAGGTGAATTACCGTCCCTCCGGCACGCATTCGTGGCCGTACTGGGATTTCGAAATGCGGCAGTCCTGGCCGCAGGCCGCCGCCGCGCTCGGGGTCGACCCGAACAAACCGCCGTGCCAGACCGGGGGCGCGATCGCCGCGCTGGCCAGCGGCAACGGCTGGCTCGGTGAATGCCTGACCGGTGAGTACCCGGTGGCGGGCGGCATCGCGCAGGACTTCAAGGGCGGTCGGGTCTTCTATTCGCAGGCCGACGGGGCGCACGCGGTCGGCGGCATGATCGGCGGCGGCTACCAGGCCGCGCTCGGCCCGAGCGGTTCGCTCGGCCTGCCCGCCGATGGCGAGCGCGGGCTGCCGGATGGCCGCGGACGCATGCAGGCCTTCCAGAACGGCCTGCTCTACTGGACTGCGCGAACCGGCGCCCAGGTGGTGCGCGGCGCCATTCTCGACGAATGGGGCAGGCAGGGCTTCGAGAGCGGTCCGGCCGGATATCCCACCGGGCCGGAGACCAAGGCCCCCAATAAGGACGGTGTAGTCCAGCCCTTCGAAAACGGCCCGCTCTACTACAGCGCGAAGACCGGCGCACATCATGTGCAGGGGATGATCCTGGGCAAGTACGCCGAATTGGGTTATGAGAACAGCCAACTCGGTTTCCCTACCGCCGCCGAGGCCCCGAGCAAGGATTTCGGACGCTACAGCAAGTTCGAGGGCGGAAATATCTACTGGAGCCCGCTCTCGGGGGCGTGGGCGGTGCGTTCGGGTCCGATCATGGATATGTGGTCGGTGGTCGGCTATGAGAACGGCCGGCTCGGGTATCCGACCAGTGACCAGTTCGCCATTCCCGGCGGCACCCAGCAGAATTTCCAGACCGGATTCATAACCGTGCACGATGGCAAACCCGAAGTTCACGGTATTTGATTCCAACCGGTCTGTTTGCTGACCGACTGCACCTATGGTTGGCTTTCCTCTAGCCTGGGTGGCGACCCGACCCCTTAGTGAACAGATCGAGGACACGAATTCATGCATCGGACCCGCGGAAAGGTTATCGGCGTAGTCGTGGGGATCGCCGCTACCGGCTTGCTCGCCGCTTGTGGCAATAACGATTCGACGGCCACGAGTACGCCGACTCTGTCGCACACCACGACGGCGGCGCCCACCCCCGCCTCGACCAGCGCCGCTGCGACCGGTCAGCCGTCGCAGGCCCCCGAGACGCCCACCGATACGGCGACGCCGGAGCGTCCGCAGCCCGTCCCGACCAATGCCGCCCCCGAGGACACCTCGAAGCTCACCGACAAGGACAAGAAGTTCCTCGACGCGCTCAAGGCCGCGGGCATCACCCCGTCCACCCCGGATATCGCGCTGAGCATCGGCTCCTACGTCTGCCAGGGCATCGCGGCGAATGCCTCCGATCAAGATCTGATGACCTTCGTCTCGGCCATGGCCGGATCGGATCCGTCCTTCGATCCGGCGAAGATGCCAGTGGAGAAGGCCGGAAGGATCTACATCGATACGGCTAAGGCGACGTACTGCCAGTGAGTGCGCGTCTCGGTTCGGCCTCCCGCCGGCCCCGAAAACCGGCGGGATGTCTGCTCTTCATCGGTCTGGTGGTGCTCGTCCTCGTCATCGCGCTGCTGCTGTGGTTCGTGCTCGCCGGTCCACTGCGCAAGCCGAAGCCCGGCCCGAAGCCGCCGCCACCGCCGACCTCCCAGCCGGCCTGGTGTCCCGATGTGCAGATGATTTCGATACCCGGTACCTGGGAATCGAATAGCAACGACGATCCGCACAATCCGACGGCCAATCCGATCTCGTTGATGCTCAACGTCTCCGGGCCGGTATCGCAGCAGTTCCCGGAGGGACGGCTCGATGTCTATACCGTTCCCTACATCGCGCAGTTCTCCAATCCGATCGCGATTCCGCCGGACGGTCAGCAGTCCTACAACAACAGCCGCTCCGAGGGCTGGCAGCGTGCGCTCGACGCGATGTCGAATCGGTACCGCGACTGTCCGCTGACCACGTATGTGCTCGCCGGGTTCTCCCAGGGCGCGGTGATCGCGGGCGATATCGCCAACCAGATCGGCGTGGGCAAGGGGCCGGTACCCGCGGACAAGGTGCTGGGCGTCATGCTGATCGCCGACGGTCGCCGCACCGGTGACACTGGGCCGGGTCAGGCCATCCAGATCGGCACCGCGCCCGCCGGAGTCGGCGCCGAGATCGCGCTCAACGGGTTGAAGGTGCCCGGGATCACGATGACCGGCGCAAGGGAAGGTGGTTTCGGCTCGCTCGCCGATCGCACCTACACCATCTGCGCGCCGGGTGATCTGATCTGCGATTCGCCGCACGACGCGTTGAGTCCCCTGAACATCGTGGGCAGCGTGCTGACCCTCGTCCGCGCGGTGGGCAACCCGGTGCACAGCCTCTACAACGGTTACGTGGTGGACGGCGATGGCACCACCGCGACACAGTGGACAGTGAACTGGGCCGAAGGTTTGATCGAAGCAGCGCCCCACCCGGCGCATGCTTGACCGCCTCCCCGGGCCTTTACCGGTCATGGGAGCCTCGACAGTGCCGTCGCGGACCGACGGTCGAGTGCGGGTGAGCCGCTGGGCGTACCCGGCGAGTTACCCATGGGCGCACGAAATCAGTTGTTTCCTTGGTGACCGGTCACATGAAACCCGCCTGATCGCGGTGCTAGTGACGCAAGCCCGGGCAACTACACACCACAACGCTGTAAAGTGCGCCTGATGATCGCGATGCCGGCCCTCGAGCCCCCAGAAGTGTGGGCACGATGCGGCCGGGCGTCGCGCCCACATTTCCTTACAGCCAGGAGCATGAGTTCATGACAGAAGCCGCCGCTAGCGATCGCTTGCGGGTCGCTCGAAACGGCACTGCACCGGCCACCACGGCGGGCCCTGACGCGGATGCCGAGTTGACCGCGCTGGGTACTCCGCTGCGGCCCTTCCGCTTCGCGGCCGCGGGCGAGGGAAATAAGCAAGAGGGCGGGGCCAGGAAGTTCGTCCAGACCGCGCAGACGGCCGAGGAATACGGCTTCGACACCTTCGTCGTGCCCGATCACCTGGGTGACCAGATCGGCCCGATCGCCGCACTCGGTGCGCTGACCCAGGCCACCGAGCGGATCCGGCTGGGAACCTCGGTGCTGGCCAATGGTTTCCGGCATCCGGTGGTGCTGGCCAAGGACCTGGCCACCATCGACGTGCTGTCCAAGGGCCGCCTCGAGGTCGGCATCGGCGCGGGCTGGAAGCAGGACGAATTCGTCGCCGCTGGTCTGCCGTACGAATCGCCGGGTGTGCGCCTTGCGAAGTTGGACGAGACCCTGAGCATCCTCGATGTGCTGCTGCGTGGCCAGGAATGCACCTTCGAGGGCAAGTACTACCAGGTGCACGGTGTCAAGGGCACGCCACGGCCGCGGCAGGGCCCGCGCCCGCCGATCTGCACCGGCGGCGGCGGCCCGAAGATGCTGCGACTGGCCGCCAAGCACGCCGATATCATCTCGGTCGTTCCGGTCACCACCAAGAACGGCAAGGGACTGCTGTCCGGGATCACCTTGGAAAAGACCATCGAGAAGGTGAACCTGATCAAGGAAGCCGCGGGTGAGCGTTTCGCCGATATCGAGCTGAACTGGGCCATTACCGCGATCGTCATCACCGACGATCGGGAGAAGACCGCCGAGATGGCGTTGTCGGCCATCGATCGTGGACTGCACCCGGACCTCGAGGTCGACGTAAAACTGTCGGTCGAGGAAATCCTCGCCTCGCCCTATGTGGCGATCGGCACATTCGAGGAGATCGCCGAACAGATCCGTCAGGTGCGGCAACTCACATCGATGTCCTATGTCGGTGTGTTCCCAACCCAGATGGACGCGTTCGCGCCGATTATTCCGCTGCTGCGGGGGGAGTGACCCGGTCTTCTCTGTAACATGACTCTGGTTTGAGAACATCTAGCCGATAGCGGTCTACCGCGCAGACCGCAATAAAATCTGCAGGCTGGCTCTTGCATGTAGAGCACCCGCGGGCGATAGCGAGTCGGGGCCTCACAGGTAACAGCGGCGTTGTCGCCGTCTTGCTGCGTGTGCCTCGGAGGAGATGAAGGAATGGAAGAGACTTTCGACGATTACCTGGATGAGACCGGGAACATCCGTATTCCCGATGATCACACCCTGGTGGACCACGTCGAGAAGCACACCCGCAACGACGCGAACACCCTCGCGTACCGCTACATCGACTATTCGCGCGAGCGTGACGGTGAGGCGCAGGAGCTGACGTGGCGTGAGTTCGGTATTCGGCTGCGCGCGGTGGCCGCTCGACTGCAACAGGTGACCAACCCAGGTGACCGGGTCGCGATCCTCGCCCCGCAGGGCCTGGATTACGTGATCTCCTTCTTCGCCGCGATCTACGCGGGCACCATCTCGGTGCCGCTGTTCGACCCGGACGAGCCGGGCCACACCGACCGCCTGCACGCGGTGCTCGGCGACTGCGAACCCTCGGCCATTCTGACCGCGAGCTCCTCCGCGGCCGGTGTGCGCCAGTTCTTCCGCTCGCTGCCCGCCGCCCAGCGTCCGCGCATCATCGCGGTCGACGCGATCCCGGACGCCGTTGGCGAGAGCTGGGTGCGACCCGATGTCGCCGTCGATGACATCGCCTACCTGCAGTACACCTCGGGCTCCACGCGCGTCCCGGCCGGTGTCGAGATCACCCACCGGGCGGTCGGCACCAATCTGCTGCAGATGGTCGACGCGATCAACCTGGACTGGAACTCGCGCGGTGTCACCTGGCTGCCGCTGTTCCACGATATGGGCCTGCTGACGGTGATCCTGCCCGCGGTCGGCGGCAAGTACATCACCATCATGTCGCCGAGCGCGTTCGTGCGCCGCCCGTACCGCTGGATCAAGGAACTGGCCGCACACAACGACGGCGCCGGAACCTTCGCCGCCGCACCGAACTTCGCCTTCGAGCACGCCGCCGCGCGTGGTCTGCCGAAGAACGGCGAATCGCTGGACCTGTCGAATGTCATCGGCCTGATCAACGGCAGTGAGCCGGTGACCACCTCGTCGATGAAGAAGTTCAACGATGCGTTCGCCCCGTACGGCCTGCCCAAGACCGCGATCAAGCCCTGCTACGGCATGGCCGAGGCGACGCTGTTCGTCTCCGCGACCAAGGCCGAGGACGAGGCCAAGGTCGTCTACGTCGACCGCAACGAGCTCAACGCGGGCCGCATGATCAGGGTCGAGCAGGGCGCCGAGAACGCCATCGCTCAGGTCTCCTGCGGTTATGTCGCGCTGTCGCAGTGGGCCGCCATCGTCGATCCGGAGACCGTCGATTCCGACGGCGGCGGGCACGAGCTGGCCGACGGTCAGGTCGGTGAGATCTGGCTGCACGGCAACAATATGGGCATCGGCTACTGGGGTCGTCCGGACGAGACCGCAGCGACCTTCCACAACAAGGTCGCCCACCGCCTGTCCGAGGGCAGCCACACCGAGGGCACCGCGCTCGACGCCAACTGGATGCGCACCGGCGACTACGGCGTGTACTACGAGGGCGAGCTGTACATCACGGGTCGGGTGAAGGACCTCGTGATCGTCGACGGCCGCAATCACTACCCGCAGGACCTCGAGTTCTCCGCGCAGGAGGCCTCGAAGGCGCTGCGCCCCGGTTTCGTTGCCGCGTTCTCGGTGCCCGCGAACCAACTGCCCGCCGAGGTATTCGAACAGGGCAGCCATTCCGGCCTGAGCTTCGATGCCGACGACGCCTCCGAGCAGCTGGTCATTGTGGCCGAGCGCGGACCGGGCGCCGGTAAGGCCGACCCGCTGCCGATCGGCGACGCGGTCCGCGCGGCCATTTCCCAGCGCCACGGCGTGACCGTGCGCGACGTGCTCTTGGTCCCCGCTGGTTCGATTCCACGGACCTCCAGCGGAAAGATCGCTCGACGCGCCTGCAAGACTGCTTATCTGGAGGGAACGCTGCGGGGTGGTTACACCCAGCAGGCCTTCCCCGATGCACCGGAAGAGTAATTGCCCGAGGGTGGCTCGATCCGAATATCGACGCTCGGCGTGGCTTTCCACGCCGGGGGTCGATTCACGGCGTGCCCGGTACGCAGACAGGTAGCTTGAGGAACTGATGGCTGACAACGAGGGCACGCCCGACCAGACGACCGAGATCGTGCCCGCCGATGCGGACGCGGTCGATACCACTGACGCCGGGCAGGCTTCGCCACCCGCCGCGACGACCGATATGTCGGTCGCGGAGCTGCGGGAGTGGCTGCGGCGCTGGGTAGCCGACGCGACCGGTCAACCGATCGAGCAGATCACGGTGGACCGGCCGATGGAGGAGTTCGGGCTGGCCTCACGCGATGCCATCGCCCTCGGCGGTGATATCGAAGAGCTGACCGGTGTCGTGCTGACGGCGACGGTCGTCTATCAGCATCCGACTATCGCGTCGCTGGCCGAGGTCGTCATCAATGGTGAGCCGGAGTTGCCGGAGGAGTCGGGTAACGACTCGTTCTACACGGCCGGGTACCAGCCGGGCGATGCGCACGACATCGCGATCGTCGGCCTGTCCACCCGGCTGCCCGGTGCGGGCGATACGCCGGAGTCGACCTGGGAATTCCTGATCAACCGCGGTGACGCGATCCGGGAGCGCCCAGAGGGGCGTTGGGACGAGTTCACCGACGACCCGGCGGTGGCCGCGAAGGTCGCCGAGGGCAACACCTTGGGCGGCTACCTCGACCAAGACGTAGTCAAGGGCTTCGATGCGGAGTTCTTCGCTATGTCTCCGATCGAGGTCGAGCGGGTCGATCCGCAGCAGCGCTTGATGATGGAGCTGGTCTGGGAAGCATTGGAGCACGCCAGGATTCCCGCAAGCGAGCTCAAGGGTGAGTCGGTCGGCGTTTTCGTCGGTACTTCTACCAACGACTTCCAGTTGGTGTCCGCCCTCGGCTTGGGCCAGTCCGATCCGAGTGCACCTGCCTCGGCCGATGCGTATGCGCTGACCGGTGGGTCCTCGGCCATCATCGCCAACCGGATCTCCTACTTCTACGACTTCCGTGGCCCCTCGGTCGCTGTCGACACTGCTTGCTCGTCCACGCTGGTCGCGGTGCACCAGGCTGTGCGCGCGCTGCGTTACGGTGACGCCGACGTGGCACTTGCCGGTGGTGTGAACATGTTGCTCGCGCCAGCGATCACCCTCGGCTTCGACTCGATCGGCGCGTTGGCGAAGAACGGCCGCATCAAGGCGTTTTCTTCCGATGCCGACGGCATCGCCCGGTCCGAGGGCGCCGGTCTGGTGGTGCTCAAGCGGCTGGCCGATGCCGAACGTGATGGTGATCGCATTCTCGCGGTGATCAAGGGCTCGGCGATCAATTCCGATGGCCGGTCCAACGGCATCGTCGCACCGAACCCGGATGCGCAGGCCGATGTACTGCGCCGGGCCTATCGGGATGCGGGCATCGCGCCGTCCACGGTCGACTACATCGAGGCCCACGGCACCGGCACGCTGCTCGGTGACCCGATCGAGGCCGATGCGCTCGGCCGGGTGGTCGGTCGCGGTCGCGACGACGACAAGCCCGCCCTGCTCGGCTCGGCGAAGACGAACTTCGGGCACCTGGAGTCCGGTGCGGGCGCTGCCAGCCTGGCCAAGGTGGTCATGGCGTTGCAGAACAACGTACTGCCGCCGAACGTCAACTACGCCGGGCCGAACCCGTATATCCCGTTCGAGCAGGCTCACCTGAAGGTCGTCGACGAGCCGTCGGAATTCCCGCGCTACAGCGGTACCGCGACCATCGGTGTTTCCGGCTTCGGTTTCGGTGGTACCAACGCCCACGTTGTCATCCAGGAATACAAGCCGACTTCGGCTGCGGCTGACCAGAACGAAACCCTCGGCTCGGATCACGAGACTACGGATCTCGTCGCCGAGGTCGATGAGGCGGCAGACCGGAACCAAATGGTCGACACGGACTACGAGACCACAGATGTGGTAGCGGAGGCCGACGAAATAGTCGCCGAAAGTGCCGAGCAGGTCGCGGCAGACGTAGCGGCCGTTGCGGAATGGGCGTCGACCGAGCGGGCCGAACCGCTGCCGGTGATCCTTGCGGTGTCGGCCTATCTGCCTTCGCGTCGCCGCCGCGCTGCCGCGGAACTGGCCGACTGGCTGGAGACGGAGAAAGGCCGCGACACTCCGCTCGAGGATGTGGCGCGCGCGCTGGCCAAGCGTAGCCATTGGCGTTCACGTGGCGTGGTCATCGCCAAGACCCATGAAGAGGCCGTTGCCGGTCTGCGTGCGATCGCCGCGGGCAAGCCCGGGGCCGGTGTGTTCATCGCGGACGCGCCCGCCGTGCAGGCCCCGGTCTGGGTGCTGTCCGGATTCGGTGCGCAGCACCGCAAGATGGGTAAGCAGCTCTATCTGGAGAATTCGATCTTCCGCAAGACCGTCGACGAGGTCGACGAGCTGGTGCAGGACGAGGCCGGGTATTCGGTGCGCGAGATGATCCTGGACGACGCCCAGGATTACAACGTCGGCACCTCGCAGGTCGGCATCTTCACCATTCAGATCGGTCTGGCCGCACTGCTGCGTGCGCACGGTGCGCGACCCGATGCGGTGGTGGGCCATTCGATGGGTGAGGTGGCCGGGGCCTACATCTCCGGTGGTCTCGTGCTCGAGGATGCGGTGCGCGTGATCTGCGCCCGCTCGCGCCTGATGGGCGAGGGCGAGGCGATGATCAGCGATGACGATGTGCGCAATATGGCGCTGGTCGAGCTGAGTGCCGCCGATGTCGAGACGCTGCTGGTCGACTATCCGGATGTCGAATGCGCGGTGTACGCGGCGCCGACGAATACCGTGATCGGCGGTCCGCAGGATCAGGTCGCGGCGATCGTGGCGAAGGTCGAGCAGGCGGGCAAATTCGCCCGAGTGCTGCAGACCCGGGGCGCGGGACACACCTCGCAGATGGATCCGCTGCTCGGCGAGTTGGCGGCGGAGCTGGCCGGTATCGAGCCGACCAAGTTGACGGCGGGACTGTATTCGACCGTCAACAAGGAAGAGTTCTACCGGCCCGGCAGCGACCCGGTGCACGATGAGGACTACTGGGTCAAGAACATGCGCCACTCGGTGTACTTCACCAATGCGGTGAAGCTCGCAGTGGACAACGGCCACACCACCTTCTTGGAGTTGGCGCCGAATTCCGTTGCGCTGATGCAGGTTCTGGGCACGACCTTCGCGGCGGGTGTGCACGATGCGCAGCTCATCCCGACCCTCAAGCGCAAGGAAGACGAGTCGGCGGGCGTAATCTCCGCGCTGGCACAGCTTTACGTGCACGGACATCGTGTCGATCTGCCGTCGCTGCTGCCCGCTGGCGACTACGCCGATATTCCGCGGACCGCGTTCCTGCGCAAGCAGTACTGGCCGAAGGCGAAGATGGCCGGTGGCAGCGGCAATGCCCGGGTGCCCGGTGCGCATGTCGCGCTGCCGGACGGCCGGCACGTGTGGGAGGTGCAGGCCTCAGCCGTCACCGATCTCGCGGCGCTGGTGAAATCCGCTGCGACACAGGTACTCAGCGACGTGTCGTTGGGCGCTTCGGTCCCGCACGCGGTGCTGCCGAACACCGGAACACTGACCACCACGCTGATCCCGCACCTCGGCGGTGCGTCGGTGCAGGTGCATGCGCGCGAGGGCGCGAACTTCCAGCTGCTGTTCGAGGCGGTCGTCGCCTCGGGTGCGCCGCTGCCCGAACCCGTTGTCGCAGCCGCGGTTCCGGGGACCGAGGTCGCGAGCACCGGGGATGCCGATCTCGAGGTCGTCGAAACCTTCGGTGAGCGTTGGGATCCGGCGGGTACGCAGCCCCTGGAGGAGCGGCTGGCGCTGATCGTCGCCGAGTCGATGGGCTATGCGGTCGAGGATCTGCCGATGGAGATCCCGCTGATGGAGCTCGGCCTCGATTCGCTGATGGCCATGCGCATCAAGAACCGGGTCGAATACGAATTCGATATTCCGCAGCTGCAGATTCAGGCCGTGCGCGATGCCAACCTGAACGAGGTCGGCAAGGTGCTGCGCTATGCCATCGAGCACCGTGACGAGGTGCAGGCGATCGCCGATAAGCAGGCGGCCGGTGAGGAGATCGCGGTCGACGGCGGATTCATCGCTGCGGCGCGCGCGGCGGTCGCGGCAGGTGCAGATCCGGCTGCCGCGGTGGCTGATGCTGCTGGTGCCGAAGGGGTTTCGCTCGATGCCGAGAACACTTCGGTGCAGGCGGAGGCCGAGAATATTGTCGTTGAGGCGGAGACGGCTGCCGGTATCACCGGTGCTGCCGCTGGTACCGCCGCGCCTGCCCCGGCCACTCCCGAGCAGGCCGCTGCGGCCCAGGCCGACCATGCCGACCAGGCCGCGATCGAACGCGCTCTGGATACCGAGAACACGACCTCGGTCGGCGCGGCCGAGGCCGTGGCTGCTGCCGCGGCTCCCGCCGACGCCGCCGCGATCTTCGGTGGGCAGCCCGCCGGTGCCGACGAGGACGATGTCCCGCCGCGCGATGCCGCCGAGCGATTGACCTTCGCTACCTGGGCGATCGTGACGGGTAAGTCGGCGGGTGGCATCTTCAATACCCTGCCGATCCTCGAAGAAGAGGTTGCCGAGAAGTTGGCGACGCGACTGACCGAGCGGGTCAAGGCCGAGGTGACCGTCGATGATGTGCTCGACTGCGAGACCATCGAGCAGCTCGCCGATATCGTGCGCGAACTGCAGAACAGCGGTGCCGATGTGGATGGGTTCGTGCGTCCGCTGCGGGTGCGCGCCGAGGGTTCGAATGCGGTGCCGGTCTTCGTATTCCACCCATCGGGCGGCAACACACTGGTCTACGAACCGCTGCTGAAGCGGCTTCCGGCCGATACCCCGATGTACGGTTTCGAGCGCGTCGAGGGCGATATCGCCGCGCGGGCACGCCAATACCTGCCCGAACTCCGCAAGATCCAAGGCAACGGTCCGTACGTGCTGTACGGCTGGTCGCTCGGCGCGGTTTTCGCTCTGCAGGTCGCGCAGCTGCTGCGCGCCGAGGGGGCCGATGTGCGCGTCGTCGGCCTGATCGACCTGGCCATCCCGACCGAGGGCGAGAACAACAGCCCGCAGGAGCGGGTCCGACGGATCCAGCGCTATCAGGCCTTCGCCAAAAAGACCTACGGCGTGGAAGGTGAACTCCCGCAGGAGCAGTTGGAAGAGCTTGCCGCGGCCTCGGACGAGGAGCAGTTCAAGATGGTGTCGGATCTGATCAAGATCAGTGGCACCAAGATTCCCGGGGGTGTGCTCGAGCATCAGCGCACCTCGTGGATCGAGGGACGCCACCTGGCCAAGACCACGCCGAGTCACTACGACGGCGATGTGGTGCTTTATCTCGCCGATCGCTACCACGACGGCATGATCGAGTTGGAGCCGCGGTACGCGGATCGTCGACCCAATGGTGGTTGGGATGAATACATTCCGAACCTCGAGGTTATTCATATCCCGGGTGACCATCTCCAGATCGTTGACGAGCCGAGGATCGGAAAGATCGGAGCCGACCTCACCGCGAGACTTGCTGTGATTGCCCCTTAGGGGTGCGTGCAACCTGATGAGAGGGTCGAAGTGAGCACTACTGCCGAGAAACTTGCCGATCTGCGCAAAAGACTTGAATTAGCGCAGGAACCGGCGGGCGAAGCGGGGGTGGCGAAGCGGGCTAAAAAGGGAATTCCGAGCGCCCGCGACCGGATCAATATGCTGCTCGATCCGGGTACCTTCGTGGAAATCGGTGCGCTGGTGCGCAAGCCGGGCGATCCGACGGCACTGTACGGCGACGGCGTGGTCACCGGGCACGGCCTTGTCGAGGGCAGGCCGGTGGCGGTTTTCTCGCACGACCAGACCGTCTACGGCGGTTCGGTCGGGGAAATGTTCGGCCGCAAGGTTGCCGCGGTCCTGGAGTTCGCGACCAAGGTCGGCTGCCCGGTGGTCGGCATCAACGATTCCGGCGGCGCCCGGGTGCAGGAGGCGGTGACCTCACTGGCCTGGTACGCCGAGCTGGGTTCCCGCGCCGAGCCGCTATCGGGCATGGTGCCGCAGGTTTCGATGATTCTCGGCAAGTGCGCGGGCGGAGCGGTGTACGCGCCGATCAATACCGACGTGGTGGTGGCCACCGGCGAGGCCTACATGTTCGTCACCGGGCCCGGCGTTATCCGGGAGGTCACCGGCGAGGATGTCAGCCTCGAGGAACTCGGCGGCGCCAATAGCCAAGCGCAGTACGGCAATATCCATCACGTCGCCGATGATGAGCAGTCCGCGTTCGAATGGGTGCGCGCGTATTTGGGCTTCCTGCCGACGAGCTGCACGGAACGGCCGCCGATCGTGAATCCGGGTCTGGAGCCGCAGGTCACCGAATCGGATCTGGAACTGAATTCGATTGTCCCGGACTCGGATAATGCCGCGTACGACATGCACGACATCCTGTTGCGCATATTCGACGACGGTGATTTCCACGAGATCGGCGCCACGGCGGGGCGCAATGTCATCACCGGATTCGCCCGGGTGGACGGCCACAGCGTCGGTGTGGTCGCGAATCAGCCGATGGTGTACGCCGGTGCGCTCGATGCGAGGGCCTCGGATAAGGCCGCGCACTTCGTGCGGATGTGCGACGCGTTCGAGATTCCACTGGTATTCGTTGTCGACACACCGGGATTCCTACCCGGTGTGGAACAGGAGAAGATCGGCGTCATTAAACGCGGCGGCCGCTTCCTGTTCTCCTATGTCGAGGCCACCGTGCCGAAGGTGACCGTGGTTATCCGCAAGTCCTATGGCGGCGGATACGCGGTGATGGGTTCGAAACAGCTCGGTGCGGATGTGAATCTGGCCTGGCCGACCGCGCGGATCGCGGTTATGGGCGCGGAAAGTGCGGTCAGCCTGATCGGCCGCAAGCAGATCGAAGCGGCGCCGGAGGATCAGCGCGCCGCGGTGCGTCAGCAGATGATCGACTTCTACAACGCGACCATGGCGACCCCGTGGGTCGCGGCCGAGCGCGGCTATATCGACGCCGTCATCGAGCCGTCGACCACCCGCCTGGAACTGCGTCGCGCCCTGCACCTGCTGCGCGATAAGGCACTCATCCGCAACCCCCGCAAACACCACCTCCTGCCGCTCTGACGGGTCGGGCCGCATCCCCGATTGGGGTGCGGCCCGATTCTGTTGCGAGGCGGGGAAGTCAGGCGATTTTTGCCGACTCGATGATGACGTCGTCCTGCGGCACGTCCTGGTGCATGCCCGCCGAACCGGTAGAGACCGCGGCGATCTTGTCGACCACCTCCGAGCCCTCGGCGACCTTGCCGAAGACCGTGTAGCCCCAGCCCTGCGGGGTCGGTGCGGAGTGGTTCAGGAAGCCGTTATCGGAGACATTGATGAAGAACTGCGCGGTGGCCGAATGCGGGTCGTTGGTGCGGGCCATCGCGACGGTGTACTTGTCGTTCTTCAGGCCGTTGTTCGCTTCGTTCTGAATCGGGGCCTGCGTGCCCTTCTGCTGCATCTCGGGGGTGAAGCCACCGCCCTGGATCATGAAACCCGGAATGACGCGGTGGAAGATGGTGCCGTTGTAGTGGCCGGCGTTCACGTAATTCACGAAGTTCGCGACGGTGTTCGGGGCCTTCGCGTCGTCGAGCTCCAGCACGATCTGTCCGTAGTTGGTTTCGAGATTCACCTTTGTCATAAAGTCCACCTTTCCATCCCCATGGCAACTGGTCAGCAGTTCGGGTCGACTTTACTGAGCGTGACGGGCCGCCAGCGTTATACGCCGCGCCCGTGTGGGCGCTGTGCAGCCACACCAATTCCCTGGTCGCCGCACATACCGGCGTTGCCGACCACGCGGCTCAGCTCCGGTTTCGAGCGCAGCGAGATCGAGCATGGGCCGAGAACACGCCGTGCCGCAGGCGCGGCAAATCCAACACAGCTAGCATTGCCAACCGTGCCCGACGCCGCTACCGCTGTCTTGACAAAACCGCCCGCCGCGCCCGAAGTCGCACCGAGCGATTTCCGAACCGCGCGCCTCGTCGCGCTGGTCGCCGGCGTGCTCGGCGCGCTGCTCGCGCTGGCAGCTCCGTTCTTACCGGTCAGCCAGACCACCGCGACGCTGAATTGGCCGCAGGACGGCGCCCTCAACAGCGTGCAGGCGCCGTTGATGTCGCAGGTGCCGATCGACCTCACCGCCAGCATTCCGTGCGCTGCGGTCGAGCAGCTGCCGAGTTACGGCGGGATGCTGCTGGCCACCGCGCCGCCGCAGGGCGACCGGGCCTCGCTCGAGGCGATGTTCGTGCGGGTCTCGGACACCACGGTGGATGTGGTCGACCGCAATGCCGTGGTCGCCTCGGCCGAGCGTGCACAGCTGGGCGCGTGCACGTCGATCACCATCAGCTCCGATGCCAATCGGACCAGGGCTGCGTTCGAGGGGGTGACCACGACGATCGAGCGGCCGGTCGAGGGCGCGGCGCCCGGGACGACGCAGAAAGTCGAGGTACCGGTCGAGGGGCAGCTCAGCGGTGATCTGCGGCCGCAGGTGGTCGGTGTCTTCACCGATCTGAAGGGCGCGGTGCCCAGCGGCCTCTCGTTCCATATGACGGTGGACACGCGGTTCTCCTCCAGCCCGGCGCCGGTCAAGTTGATCGCGATGATCGCGGCGGTGCTGTGCACGCTGATCGCGCTCGGCGCACTGGCTCGGCTCGACGGCAGTGACGGGCGCGGGCACCGCCGGTTCCTGCCCGCCAACTGGCTGAAGCCGAACTGGGCGGACGGCGCGGTCGTCGGCACACTGCTGCTGTGGCATTTCGTGGGTGCCAATACCTCCGATGACGGCTACATCCTGAGCATGGTGCGGGTGGCGCCGCACGCGGGCTATATGGCCAACTACTTCCGCTGGTACGGCGTGCCGGAGGCCCCATTCGGCTGGTACTACTACGTCATCCAGGCCTTCTCGGAGATCTCCACCGCGAGCCCATGGGTCCGGTTGCCCGCGCTGTTCTGCGCGATTCTCTGTTGGATGGTGATCAGCCGCGAGGTGGTGCCCCGGCTCGGACGCGGGGTGCGCAACAGCAAGGTGGCGCTGTGGACCGGTGGACTGGTCTTCCTGGCGTTCTGGCTGCCGTTCGACAACGGTCTGCGCTCGGAGCCGATCGTCGCGCTCGGCGCGCTGCTGACCTGGGTGTCGATCGAGCGGGCCATCGCGACGGGTCGTCTGTTGCCCGCCGCGGTGGCGATTCTGGTGGCCGCGTTCACCTTGGCGGCGGCGCCGACCGGTCTGATGTGTGTGGCGGCGCTGCTCGCCGGTATCCGGCCGCTGGTGCGGATCGTGGTGCGGCGGCATCGGCAGTTCGCGGCGCAGGGGGTGGGCAAGTGGGGTTCGACGCTGCCGCTGCTCGCGCCGATCGCGGCGGCGGGTCTGCTGGTGCTGATCGTGGTCTACAGCGACCAGACCTTCGCCGGTATCCAGGAGGCCAACCGGGTTCGGCAGGTGACCGGTCCGAATCTGGCCTGGTACGAGGACTACCTGCGCTACTACTACCTGTTCGTGGAGACCGTCGACGGATCGCTTTCGCGCCGGTTCGCTTTCCTGATGATGCTGCTGTGCCTGTTCACCACCATGCTGGTACTGCTGCGGCGCAGGCAGGTTCCCGGCATCGCCAGCGGTCCGACCTGGCGGCTGATGGGCGTTGTCTTCGGAACCATCTTCTTCATGATGTTCAACCCGACGAAGTGGACCCATCACTTCGGCGCGTACGCGGGCATCGCCGGATCACTGGCCGCGGTCACCGCGGTGGCGGTTTCGGCAAGTGCGTTGCGGGCCAGGAAGAACCGGGCGATCTTCCTCGCCGGATTGCTGTTCGTGCTCGCGGTCGCCTTCTCGGGCATCAACGGCTACTGGTACGTGTCCAGCTTCGGCGTGCCGTGGTTCGACAAGCGGATCTCGCTGCACGGCTACCAGTCGAACACGTTCATGCTGGTGCTGTTCGGGCTGGCGCTGGCACTGGTCGCCTGGTCGGCGCTGCGCGAGGATTACACCAGGCCGCAGCCGTCGGCGAAGTCCGTGCGCGGCAAGCGGATTCGCAAGTTCGCCGCGATCCCGCTGACCGTCGTCGCCGCGCTGATGGTGCTGCTCGAGGTGTTCTCGCTGGTCAAGGGCGCAGTGGCGCAGTACCCGGCCTATTCGCTCGCACGCTCGAATTTCGATGCGGTGCAGGGTAATTCGTGCGGTCTTGCCAATGACGTGCTGGTGGAACCGGATGTGAACAAGGGCAACGGCATGCTCACACCGATCATCGATCCGGCGAATCCGCCGAAGAACGGTGATCCGCTGGCCGGCGCCGATCCGGTCGGCTTCGATCCGAACGGTGTGCCCGAGAAGCTCAGCGCCGACACCATCGAGGTGAAGCCGGGTACCGGCAATACCTCCACCCAGTCGGTCGGTCCGGTCGGCGCGGACGGTCAGAACGCGGGCACCGACGGCGGTTACGGCGCGACCGGTGTCAACGGCAGCCGGGCCACCCTGCCCTTCGGCCTCGACCCGGCCACCACGCCGGTGATGGGCAGCTACCAGGGCGGCGTGCAGCAGCCCGCGCATCTGGTCTCCAGCTGGTACCAGCTGGCGCCGCGCTCGGATGATCATCCGCTGGTGGTCATTTCGGCCGCGGGCCGCATCCTGTCCGTCGACGACACCGGCGATACCCGGTACGGCCAGTCGCTGACCGTCGACTACGGCAAGCACCTGCCCGACGGCAGTGTGCAGATGCTCGGCACCTACCTGCCGCGCGATATCGGTCCGTTCCCGTCGTGGCGCAATCTGCGCATTCCGCTCGACGAGCTCGCACCCGATGCCGATGCGGTGCGCATTGTCGCCAATGACCCGATTCTGATCGGCGATCAGTGGCTGGCGTTCACCCCGCCGCGGATGCCGAAGTTGGCCACTCTCAATAGCTTTATCGGCTCCGAGCAGCCGGTGCTGCTGGACTGGGCGGTCGGGCTGCAGTTCCCGTGCCAGCGGCCACTGGACCACAAGAACGGTGTGGCCGAGGTGCCCGGTTACCGGATCCTGCCGGATAGGCCGCTGGCCATCAGCTCGACGAATACCTGGCAGGCCGAGGAATTCGGTGGTCTCCTCGGCTTCAGTCAGATGCTGGCGAAGTCGAGCACCATTCCGACGTATCTGAAGCACGACTGGGCGCGGGACTGGGGTTCGTTGGAGCGGTACGACCAGTACTACCCGAATGCGGTTCCGGCCAAGTTGGATACAGGTACGGCCAGTCGTTCGGGACTCTGGTCGCCCGGACAGCTGCGTGTGTTCTAGGTCGTAGACAGACAGGCCCGTCGAATTCGGCGGGCCTGTTCTCGTTTCGAGGACCGAGTTGTCCTCAGCGCCCACTCGTGTCCGGATGCCAAGGAAACCCGACACACAATCCGGTGCCGGCCGCTCAGTTCAACAGCGCCCTTTAACGACGAAAGGCCGCGGCGTCGGCTGTACTGGCCGGCGCAACGGCCTGGTGGATGGTGTTCGGTGATCCGGCGGCGTCAGACCTTCGTCATACGAAGGCCTAGTTCACGACGGAGTAGCTCCTGCGGGGTTTGGCGGGATAACACACGCAGCAGCGCCGGTCGAAGCTCCCGTTGTTCATCCTCGGTGAGCAGTCCGACGAGGTCGCGCAGATCCATATCTTCGAAGGCCGCGGTCATGAATAAAAGGTTAAGGCCAGCTTCACGAGTGGGAAGGCTTTCGCGGTCAACTTTTACGACATGGTCACGCTGGTTCACCGTCGTAACGTGCGCGGGCCGCGAGCACATCGTCCATGCGCTCCTCGGCCCACGTTTTTATGGCGCGCATCACAGGTTGCAGGCTATGGCCGAGTGCGGTGAGTTCGTAGTCGACGCGGACCGGCACCTCGGCGGTGATCCGGCGTTCGAGTAGCCCGTCGCGTTCGAGGGTGCGCAGGGTTTGGGTGAGCATTTTGGGGCTGACGCCGGAGATGACGCGGTTGATCTCGGCGTAGCGCAGCGGCCCGTCGGTGAGGGCGTTGAGTATCAGGCTGACCCATTTATCGCTGATCCGGTCGAGAAGTTGGCGCGTCGGGCATTCGGCCACGTAGGCGTCGTATTGCTGTTTCGCCAGTTCACGGCGTTGTGCCGCGGTGGTTGTCGCCATCTGCTTCCCCTACTGCCCGTTACGCACTCTTGGGTAACTACTACCTGACAGATAGTAGCTCGCCTAGGTTTGTCGACGTAACCCGACAAGCGATAAGGATTGCCATGCGTGCAGTAGTAGTCCGTCGACCTGGCCTGGAGGCGGTCGCGGAGATCATCGAGGTGCCCACGCCCGAGCCGGGGCCCGGTACGGTTCGGGTGAAAGTAGCTGCGGCGACGGTTAATCCGGTAGACCTCATGGTCCGCAATGGTGTCGGCGGGACTCCGTTCGCCGCCCCGCGCGAGCAGTGGGGAATCGGATGGGATGTCGCCGGTGTCATTGATGCCATCGGCGCGGGTGTCGACGAATTCACCGTGGGCCAAGCCGTCATCGGCATCAGCGACCGCCTAGACGTCTCGTTGGCCGCCCAAGCCGACTACATCGTCCTCGAAGCCCAAAACGTCACCCCAGCACCGACTTCCGTCCCCGCCGAGGCTGCGGCCACGATCCCGTTGAACGGCCTCACCGCGGTACAGGCCCTCACCGCCCTCGAACTGACTCCCGCCGACTGCCTGCTCATTACCGGCGCGGCAGGCGCGGTAGGCGGCTATGCCGTCGAACTGGCTGCCGCACAAGGCATCCGAGTAATCGCATCGGCCTCGACCGCCGACGAACCCGTCGTGCGTGCCCTCGGTGCCACCGATTTCATCCCCCGCGAAGCCGACCTGCCGGATGCCGTCCGAGCCCTCGTCCCCGGCGGCGTCGACGCGGCCCTCGACGCCGCGGCCCTCGGCCCCGAAACTCTCGCCGCCGTTCGTGCCCGCGGCCGCTTCGTCTCCATCAGCGTCCCCAACACCCCGATTCCCTTGCGTGGCACCAAGGTAACCACCGTCCTGGTCCACGCCGACCGCCCCCAACTCGACGAACTCGTCGCACTGGTCGACAAAGGCCACCTCACCCTCCGCGTAGCCGAAACCTACCCCTTGGCTGCGGTAACCGCCGCCCACCAGCGCCTCTCGGCAGGTGGCCTCCGCGGCCGCCTCGTCCTCGTCCCCTAGCCCCCCGAAAACGCGTGGAAGTCGACAACGACCGCCGCAAGTTCGGCGCGCCGAAGTCCGAGCGCAGCGTGCGCGTCGTGGCCTACCGGTCAACGCAGACAAGCAGGATCGTGACGTCACATTTCGCCGATACGACACCCGGCCGACTCTGACCGCCGTAGCGATTGGGGCTAATCGGAGTCTGCGAGCATATCCAGGAAAGCGCGCATATCGCCGGCCTCCGGGACGCCGAGATCCGCGTACAGACTCATCGCGATACCGGCGTATTCGCGTGCTCGACCGACGTCACCGAGATCTCGGTACGCGCGAGCCAGCCCGTCATTGGCGCGCGCTCGCTCGGGCACATTCAATGCCTGCTCGGCCAACGCCAGTGCGGTGCTGTGCTTTTCGACGGCGGAGCCAGGATCGCCTGCGGTGTAGGCTGTCTCGCCGAGGCCGTTGAGCGCGGACGCTTCGTCGCCATGACTGCCCAGCATCCGATACAGGTCACGGGCCCGGGAGTGGTTGTCTCTGGCCTCGTCCAGCAGGTCGTTGCGGCGGCACAGCGATCCCAGATAGTTCAGCACCAACGCCTCGCCGCGCTGATTGCCCACCTCGCAGTGCAGTGCCAGCGCGCGGTCGAGATGTTCGCGGGCGTTGCGGTACTGGTTGTTGTCGGCGCCGAGCAGCATGCCGAGGTTGCCGAGCACGTGCGCCTCGCCGACTCGGTTGCCCAGACGGTTGGCGAGATCGAGCGCGTCGCGCAGGTATCGCCTGGCCTCGTCGTAGTCCCGTTTACGCCACGCCACATTGCCGAGCGTGTTCAGCGCTCTGGCCTCTTGATAGCGATCCCCGGACGCGCGGGCAATCCGCAGTGCCGCTAGCGAATGCGTGGTCGCCCACTCGTAATCGCCTTGTCGCCAGCAGGCCCAGCCCAGGTCGGTCAACGCTCTGGCCTCGCCGAGCGAGTCGGCCAGCTGTCTGCTCGCCAGCAGTGCCACCTGATGCAAGCGTGCGGCATCGGAGTGGCGGGAGTTGCCGTCGAGATAGGGACGTAGGGTTTCAGCCGAGTCCCTGGCGTGCGCGGGCATCCCGTTGTTGGACGCGTAAGCCGCAGTGGCGATGAGGTTTTCGCGTTCGGCATCGAGCCACTCGGCCGCGTCCTCGGTGTCGTCCAGCGTCGTCACCTGGGCCGCGGCGGACGGCAGCGGTTGGCGGTGATCGGCGCTGTAGGGGAACAGCAGATCCACCGCTGCCCGCGCGGTGTGCACGTAGTGGTCGAAAAGCCGTGACAGCGCGGCGGTTCGGGCATCGTCGGATTCGTCCGCCGACACAATGGCGCGGGCATGCTGGCGCAGCAGGTCGTGAAAGGTGTAGCGGCCGGGCTCGTATTGAGCTATCACGTGAACGTCGAGGAGGTCTTCCAACAGCATTTCGGCGTCGTCCGGCGAGATATCGGCCAGCGCCGCCGCGCCGCCGGGATCGATGTCCCGCCCGGGGTGCAGGCCGAGCAGCCGGAACATCCGCTGCCCGTCCGCGCGAAGCTGCCGATAGGAGAGGTTGAACGCGGCCACGACACCTCGTTCGGCCGTGGACAATTCGGCCAGCCTGCGCCGCTCCCCACGCAGCCGTCCCGCCAGATAGCCGACGGTCCACTGCGGGCGGTGCAGTAGTCGAGCGGCGGCGATCCGCACCGCCAATGGCAGGAACCCGCACAGGTGCAGCACGTCCAACACCGCGAGCGGTTCGGCGGTGGCGCGTTCGCCGACGATCCGGTCGAAGAGGTCGACAGCATCGCGCGCAGGCAGTGGATCGACCGACAATGCCCGAGCACCATCCAGGTTGACCAGCCGCCGCCTGCTGGTTATCAGGATGAGACTGTCCGTCCCGCCGGGCAGCAGCGGCCGGACTTGATCGGCATCCACAGCGTTGTCCAGCACCGCGACCACTCGCCGCCCGGCCAGTTCCGACCGCCATAGCGCGCCGCGATCGGCGGTGGTCTGCGGAATGCGTTCGGCGGGAATTCCGATCTGGCGCAACAGGATTTCCAGCGCCGCATCCGTCGCGATCGGTTGGCGGTCGATCGTGTGCGCTTGGAGGTCGATGAACAGCTGACCGTCGGGGAATCGGGCGGCTACTCGGTGTGCGGTATGTACGGCAAGCGCGGTCTTGCCGATGCCCGCCATGCCGTCGATCGTGGAGATGGTCGCCGCGGTGCCGGTGAGTGGTGCGAGGAGATGTTCGAGTTCGGCGCTTCGGCCCGCGAAATCCGGTATGTCGTACGGCAAGAAGTTCGCACAACGTGGTACGGGTTCGGTTTGTGCGGCCAGTGCGGTTACGCGTGTGGCCGGTTCGCCGTCGTCCCGCAATACTGCCTGCTCCAGCGCGACGAATGCGCGTCCCGGATCCAGACCCTGCGCCTGTGCGAGTGCCGTCCGGAACGATCGTGCGGCCGCGAGCGCATCGACCTGTCGTCCCGCTCGATGCAGTGCGAGTATCAGTTGCCCGGCCAGCTTCTCCCGCAGCGGGTTTGCGGTCACCATCGCTGCCAACTCGTCGAGCACCGCCTCGTGCCTGCCCAGCCCGAGTTCCACCTCGGTCAACTGCTCGAAGGTCGCTAACTGCTTGTCCTGCAGGCGGCGCCGCGCGGGCGCGACGTAGTCGGCGTTCAGATCGGCGAGCGCCTCGCCGTGCCACAGCGCCAGCGCCGCACGCAGTTCCGCCACCGCGGCCTCGGGGTCGGTGCCGGCCAGCGATTGGCCGATACCGACCCGGCCGGTGAATTCCTCGAGATCGAACTGCCCCGGCTCCGGCAGCGCAACGTATCCGGCGGATCTGGTCTGCAGTACCTGCGCCGCGTCCGTTTCGCGCAACACCTTGCGGATCGCCGTCACCGCGGCGTGGATCTGCGAGCGCGCAGTGTCCGGGGGATCCGTGCCCCAGATGGCCTCGATGATTCGGTCTGCGCTGCACACTCTTCCGACATTGACCAGGAGATAGGCGAACACTGCCCGATGTCTCGGCGCCGCGGCCGACTCGCGACCGTCAACCACGATTTTCATTGGTCCGAGGACCGTAAAACGCACACCCATCTCGGCTCCATACAACACCCATCGTGAAGGCATCGCAAAAGTATCAACGGGCCGTAACACGCTGTTCCCATGCCGCAAATACCCCCGATAGACCCGGAGAACGCGGATGATGCTGCCGGACACCTCTTCACTGTCAGCCAGCAGCTGTTCGGCGTCACACCGAATAACGTCAAGGTGATGGCGCAAAGCCCTGCCGCCCTGCGGGGGTATGTCGCCCTCACCGAAGCGCTGGGCGGCAGTGAGATGCCGGCGTTCGCACGTTCTGCTCTCGGGCTGCTGGTCGCCCAGGAGCACGGGTGTGACTACTGCCTTTCGGCGCACAGCTTCCTCGGCAGCCGCCTCGCGGGGATGACCGAGGACGAGCTCAGCGACGCCCGATTCGGCGCGGCCGACGATCCGAAATACGCGGCGATCCTGGCCTTTGCGGCGGCACTGATCCGCCGCCGCGGCGCGATCACCGACCACGAACTTTCCACCGCCCAGACGGAACTGGCGCCCACCGAACTCGTCGACGTCATCGCTCACGTGGCGCTGGCGATCTTCGACAACTACCTCGTCCTGGCCGGACGAGTGGACATCGACTGGCCGTTGGTCCGGCATACGGACCACGCCCACGACACAAAGGAAGCGGAATGACTACGCAAGACAGCACGATCGCGGTAGCGGGCGCCACCGGACGGCTCGGCCGCCACATCGTAGACGTGCTCACCGAGACAGGGCACAAGGTCGTGGCGATGTCACGGTCGACCGGAGTGGATGTGGTCACCGGTGCAGGACTCGCCGAAGCGTTCCACGGCGTGACCGCAGTGATAGACGCGTCGAGCACACCCTCCTTCGAACAGCAGGCCGCCACCGACTTCTTCACCGCCTCGGCCCGTAACCTGCACGCGGCCGCGCAGGCGGCCGGAGTGCGCCGGATCGTGGCTGTGTCCATCATCGGCATCGACGGCTCCACCGCTGGATACAACGCCGCGAAGCTGGTGCACGAGCAGGCACTGCTGGCGGGTCCGGTGCCGACGCGAATTCTGCGGGCCGCGCAGTTCCATGAGCTTGTCGAACAGATGATGCGGTGGGGCGCACAAGGTTCGGTGATCTATATCCCGAAGATGCGTACCCAACTGGTCTCCGCACGCGCGGTCGCCGAACAGCTGGCCGAATTCGCGACCGGCGCGTGGTCGGCGCACCAAGGAGGTCCGTTCCCGGAGATTGCCGGACCGCGCGCCGAATACCTGGCCGAGATGGCCCGTCTGGTGAACGCGCGACGCGGAGACGACAGGCCGATCGAGGAGGTCAGCGATCCGGCCAACCCCGACCGGGACCTGTACGAGAGCGGCGCTCTGCTCCCCGGGCCGGATGCCGTCCTGTCCGGTCCGGGCTTCGCCGACTGGCTCGACCTGCAGGCCCACATCCGGCACTGATTTCGAATTATCAACTCCCCGAGAGGAACACCTGACATGAACGCTCGCATGAAGAACCCCGCTATGGTCCTGCCCGACGCGATGAAGGGAATCAACACCCTCTACAAGGCGACTTATCAGGGTGGAGTTTCCGCCGAACTGCTGGAATTGGTTGCACTGCGGGTCAGCCAGATCAACGGGTGCAGCGCCTGTGTGCACTCACATCTGGCGGGCGGTCGTAAGGCGGGGGTCGGCGACGAGAAGCTGTTCGCCGTCGCCGCGTGGCGAGAATCCGCTGAGTTCAGTGCGGCCGAGCGCGCGGCGCTGCTGCTGGCAGAGGTCGCCACCCGGATCGCCGACAAGTCCGAGGATGCCGTGCCGGACGTCGTGTGGGACGAGATCGCCGATCACTACGACGAAAACCAGCTCTCCGCAGTCATTCTCATGATCGCGCTGACCAACTTCTTCAATCGCCTCAATACCAGTATCAAGGAGCCCGCGGGCGCCAGCTGGGCCTGAGCGGAATATTGCGATGACTGCTCAGAACTCGAGATCAGATGCACTTTCCCGGATCCGGACCGCCGCGTACTGGGTGACGACTATGCCGGTCGCCGCCGAGATGGTCAAAGGCGGCATGTGGGATCTGACCCGGGAGCCGTTCGCGGTCGAAACCTTCGATCAGTTGGGCTACCCCAGGTATTTCTTGACGATTCAAGGCATCTGCAAACTGCCCATGGCCGCAGTGCTGCTGGCCCCGGGAATGCCGCGGCTCAAGGAGTGGGCCTACGCCGGATCCCTCGCCGTCTATCTCGGCGGCGCGGCCTCGCACTTGGCGAACGGCAATCCACGCAAATTCGCCATGCCCGCGATGGTTCTCGCCGGGTTCGCGGCCGCTTCATGGGCGCTGCGGCCGACGGCGCGCCGCGATCCGAGTCCCGACCCGATCGGGGCGACCTGGCGGATCGGGCGGGGCATCTTGCACGCCCTGCTCTCCGCACCGCCGCCGGAAGCGGCGCGTCCGTGAGCGCCGACCCCGTTGGCGCAACCGATCCATACCGTTCCATCAGGAGAAACCCGTGACCCTCGACATGACGACGATGTACGCCATGCACAGTGCGCTGCGGCGCGAACTCGAATACATCGCCGAAATCGCCGATCGGATCGACGACGATCCGCGCAAGATCCTCGCCACCGCTGCCGGTTGGCAAATGTTCACCAAATCCCTTCTGGTGCACCACACCGCCGAGGACGATGCGCTGTGGCCGGTGATGCGGCAGACGCTCGCCGAGCGACCCGACGAGTTGGCACTACTGGACGCGATGGAGGCCGAGCACGCCGTCATCGATCCGCTGCTCGAGCAGATCGATGCGACCTTCGCCGATCCTGACAGTGGCCCGGAACGCCTCGGCGGTCTGCTCGACGCCTTGGCGACCGGGTTGACCGGGCACCTGAAGCACGAGGAGGGCGAGGCATTGCCGCTAATTCAGGCGGTCGTGACACCGGAGCAGTGGCAAGCGTTCGGTCAGTTGCACGGCAGTCGCATCGGCCCCGCTGCTCCGCAACTGATTCCGTGGCTGTTGGACGGTGCCGACGAGCAGACGGTCCAAGTGCTGCTCGCCCCGCTGCCGGAGCCGGTGCGTGCCGCGTATCGCGATCAGTGGCAGCCCGCATATGCCGCGCTCGATCGGTGGAGTGCGGGCACGGCGACTGTGTGAAGGCCGCAAGCCGCCCTCGGCGCGGGGTAATCAGGCCGAGGGCGGTGTGCGTCGGCGGTTCGAGGCTCACAGTGCCGACTCGGCTAGCTGCGATTAAAGTACCGGACGGTATTGAGATGGGGGCATGTGCGATCATGCCGGGTCTTGCCGGACCTGGCGGCGTCGACGGAAACCTGTGATCGATGAGGAGAACCGTCGGATGCGCACTCCTACCTTTGGTGAGGTCGAGGCGGCCGCCGACCGTATTGCCGGTATAGTGCGGCCCTTGACCATCGCGCCGATGGGCAGGCAATCGGATGACGAGCAGGCGGCCGGCTCCCTCCGGCCGTCGACCGAGACGGGCGGCGCCGAGATTTTCCTGGGACTCGAATTCCTGCAGCACACTGGATCTTTCAAGGCTCGCGGCGCGGCCAACCTGATGGCGGGACTGATCGAAAACGGGACCATGCCGGATGCCGGTATCGTGTCCGCTACCGGCGCCAATGCTGATATCGGATTCGCTTGGGCGGCAAGGGTATTCGACGTGCCGGCGACGGTCTTCCTGGCCGGTTCAACGCGTCGGGCCAAGGTGGCGCGGCTGCGTGCTTTGGGCGCTGAGGTTCGGTTGTCAGGCGAAACGCAGGACCACGCAAGGGAATCCGCCCACGAGTTCATGGCCGGCACCGGTGCGATCGACGCCTACACCTACGACGACACCCTGACCTCGGCTGGCGCTGGCACCATTCTGCTCGAATTCGTTGACGCGGTTGCTGGGTTGGACACAATCGTCCTCGCGGTTGGCGCGGGCGGCATGTTCTCCGGAATCGCCGCGGTCGCCGACCATTTCGGCATTCGGGTGGTCGGCACGGAACCCGATGGCAGCCGGGCGCTCAATGCCGCATTGGCTGCCGATACGGTGCTCGACGTGGACGTGGATTCCATCGCGGCCGATTCTCTCGGCGCGCCAAGGGTTTCCGCTGCCGCGCTGGCCTGGGCCAAGGCCACAGACGTGCGCTCGGTAGTCGTCGACGACGAAGCGATCGTACGGGCGCGGCGGCAGCTGTGGGAGCGGTATCGACTCGTCGTCGAACACGGCTCGGCGACCGGCTTGGCGGCGCTGGCAACCCGGGCATACCAGCCACGCGACGGTGAACGAATCGGTGTCGTGCTGTGTGGAGCCAATACCGATCCCAGCGACCTAGTCGGCTGATCGATCCGTCGCGGGCCCCGGCGAGCGAGCAGGTCGGACCGGAAGTTCTCATCCCCTAGCCCTGGAATGCCCTTCGCGTAGTGGGCTATCGGGCTCGGATCGGGTCCGATTTCTTCCAGCCGTTGATGGATTTCACGGTGGTGGCGATGGTCGCGGGGGTGGCGGTGGTGTCGTAGGGGGTGAATTGTTCCAGGGAGCCCCAGTCTCGGGTCCAGTTGTGGCCGAGGTAGGTGGGGATGGTCTGGGATTTCAGGAGTAGACCGGTCCAGCCGAGGGGGCCGCCGCCGATATCGTCCTGCCAGGCGTTGGAGGCATCGGAGCCGACGCGGTCGGGCAGGATCCGCCACTTGGGGACCTCGGCGACGCCGTCGTGGTGGTCGAACGGGCGCTGGCAGGGGAATGCCAGGCCGACGTGCCAATCCAGCAGGACCGGAGCGGTTTCGCCGACAACGGAATTCAGCGTGGCCAGATGCGGCAGCCGGGGCGGGGTGATGGCCAACCACTGCTTCTGGGTGATGTCGTTGTCGACCGCGACCAAACGCACCGCATTCACTCCGGCGGGCAACTTGTCCAGTGGCACACGGAGATTGCGCCAGGACGGTGCGGGGCCGATATCGAGCGGATCCACCGAACCGAGCGTCTGCACCTCGCCGTCCGCTGCGCGCACGCCGTACTCCAGGTGCAGCTCCTGCCCGTAGGTGAGCACACCGTCGGCGTCGACCGAGCGGATCCGGCCCGCCGCGGTAATGGCGAGCACCTGGTAGGCCGGATCATTGCGCATGCTGTCGGTCAGATCGAGGCGGTACCACTGCGAGGTGAGTTCGGCCTGCTGCTGATCGGCCCCCTCCTGGTAGCTGCCCATGATCGGGGTTCGTGCCGAATCCAGGCCGAACGGCAATGACACTGTGCTGCCGTTGATTCCGGCCTGCTGACTGCTGCCGCCGCCGGTGCCCGCACCGGTTGTATTGGTGGTCTTGTTCTTCGAATCCTTGTTCACCGAATTCGCACCGCCGGTGACCGTTTCCTCGGCATCGGCGGTGAGGTCGGCGGCCACGCCGTTGGGCGTGAATCCCTTCGATTCCGCGGACAATCCGTCGGCGGGGGAGCCGGTGTAGGGAAGCAGCAGCGAATTCGCGGTATCGGTCTCCACCAGCACCTCGTTGGCGAGTGCACAGGTATTGCCGCTCAGCGATTCGAGATTCGACTTGGCGATCGAGTACGCCGGGTACTGCGTGACCGCCGCCTTGGCCAGCGACGCCACCTCGAACAGCACGAGTAGCGCCGCCGCGATCGTCAACGGCGCGGAGGCGTAACGCTCGAAATGGCGTGGCGCATCGGTCTTCTCGCGGTACGGCTCGCGATAGTGCAGCCACACCGCGACGATCAGCGCCACTCCGCTGAGCCCGAGGAACAGCGTGGACAGGCCCTTACCCGCGACCAGCGGCGCCTTGTCCCACCACGGCACACCGTAACTGGATACGTACCACCAACCATTGGATCCGGTGAACGTGATCGCCAGCAGGAACAGCACGGCCGCCGCGAACAGTGCCCGGTTGCGTGGCGAGCGAATCCCATTGGTGCCCACCGCAACCGCCGCCAGCGCCGCCAGCGACCCGGCCAGCCCGGCGTAAACACCGAAGTGGTGGGTCCATTTGGTCGGCGTGAACATCATCAGCAGCAGTGAGGCGAAGACGATGCCCAGAATCCGCACCGACGGTCCACGCGAGGTCCCCGGGATCCGCCCCTTGCGCAGCACCTGCAGCACACACACCAGCAGGCACAGCAGCATGACCAGCACACCGAACCGCCGCGCCAGCGACCCGTCAGGCGAGAGCATCAGCAGCGAATCCCACCGCGTCCGCTCGTCGAACCAGGCCACATTCGGCCCGACGAGGGTGCGCACCCGGGTGGCTTCCATGACCGTCGCCAGCGTCTGATCGGCGAAAACCACGATCAGCACGAGAGTTCCCGCGGCTAGCCCAGGTGCCAGCAGCGCCGCATAACGGAAGACAGTGGCCAGGCGCGACGTACTGTGGTCTCGCTGAAGAGCGACGGCCGTCTGTTGCTCGGCATCCGATCCGCCTTCGCTCCCAACCGAATTCGCGCTGCTTGCGGAAACCGGCTGGGGCCGGTGCCCGGCGCGCTCAGCATCCGGTGCCGCCAGCGTGCCCGCCGCATCACGCGCCCGCCGAATAATGATCTGCAGCACCGGCCGCGAACCCGCGATCAGCGCCGCCACGCAGATCAACCCTGTGGGACCGGCAGCCAGCGAGAACGCGGCGATCAGCACACCGACCGCGGCGGGCAGCAGCCGTCCGGTCGCGATGGCCCGTTCGATCGAGCACCAGGTCAGCAGCGCACCCGCGGCGATAAGCGGTTCGGGCCGCAACCCGTTGTCATAGGGCAGCCAGAAGGCGAGGAAGACCAGACCGGCCGTCCACAGTGCCACCCTGTGCCTGCGCACCCGCGCGCCCAAGCGCGGCAGCACCTCTCGGCTGATCACCATCCAGCACACGATTCCGGCGGCCAGTGTGGGAAGCCGCATCCATGGGCTGGCGTCGGAGACCTTGGTCATCCAGGCGAGCACCTCGTAGGACCAGCCGAACGGCGCCTCGGGCACCGCGAACCAACGGTAGTAGTTGGCCATGTACCCGGAATGCTCCGAGACGCGAGCCATATTCAGGATGTAGCCGTCGTCGGAGGTATTCGCGCCGATGAAATGCCACAGCACCAGGATGCCGAGTATCGCCGCATCGGCGAGGGTGAACCGCCACCAATGCGCGGGCAGGAACCGGCGCGCCCGGCGACCGTCGGCATTGTCGAGCAGGTGCAATGCGACCAGCGCGATGATCGTGCAGATCGCCGCGACGATCATCGCACCGAGCTTCAGCGCGGACGGAGTCGAGGAGAAGCGGGAATCGATATCGGCGTGCAGCTTCGCGCCGTCGAGCTTCGTGGCATCCAGATCGGTGTAGACGCCGACCACCTGCGGGCGGATATCGCGGGTGATGGTGTTGCGGAAGGGCGTACCGTCCTGCCGCTTCGCACCGACGAATTCGACCGACGTCGCGGCCGCCGTCGTACTGATGGTGACGGACTCGCACCCGGTGATTTCCGCGACCGGCGCGGACAGCAGCGGCACATCACGCTGCAGCACCGCGAGCGTGCCGTCGGTGATCGAGACGATCAGTCCCTTCGCGCTGGCCTGACTCGAGGCGTGCGGAATGGTCGACAGCACCGTGCCTGATCCCGCCGCGGTCAAAACCGAGCACGGCAGCGTCGCATCCAGTCGCAGCGGCACATAGGAAACCAGCGGCGCTTCGACACTTGCACTGCCCGCCTGGGGCCAGTCGAGCGCGGCCTGATCCTGTTTCACCGGAAGCAACGGCGTCAACAGTGCCAATACGAATCCGAGCAACCCGGAGACGAGGGCGATCAGGCGGTTGCGGGTGAACGCTGCAGAAGTTCGGTCCGGTCGCACGAGGGACCATGCTAGCCACCCGCATCGGTGACGCTCGCCACCGAGATGATCCACGGTGCTACCGCAGCGGCCGGACGTCCCAGAGCCACACGTCATCGACCTGGCGCGGCGCCATATCGAGCAGTTGCGTCACGGTGGTACGTAGCGCCTCGGAGTTCTTGGTCGCGGGCAGGACCACCACGTCGGCCTGCCAGAAGCGCAGATCGTCGAGTGCCTGCGCGCGGGTGTCGGCGTCGATGGGTGGGACGACACCGGTGTCCAGTGCACCGACGAGCAGGGCGGTGGTCGGGCGGAAGTCCGGTCCGTAGATGCCCTTCTTGTTCGCGCCGGTGGGGCCGACGAAATAGCCTCCGGCGAGCGGGAAATCGAAACCGGCGTCGGCCTGCCAGCGCAAGGCCACCGCCCCGGCGGGGCGCGGCGGCGGCACCAGAACCACCGAACCGCCGCTCACGTACTGCTTTACCGTCCCCTCGGCGAAGAATTCCGGCGTCGGCGCGCGCTCGACCACCGGAAGGACAGTCGGAATAAGCGGAACCAGGGCCAGGGCGAGTGTCGGGAACCAGGCGAGCGGGCGCCAGTCGACCGGCGACTGCCGCCACCAGGTGACCGCCCGCTGGGTCGCCAAGGCCAGCACCGCCGCGATGGCCGGAATCGCGGCCATGGTCAGCCGGGTCTCCAGCACGGTATTGAGCAGCGGGATCTTTTCGGCCCAGCGCCAAGGCAATTCGATCCCGGTCGACTGCTTGCCGAACATGGCCACCGCACCCAGCGACAGCACCCCGAAGACCACCATCACCGCGGCCGCGGCGCGGACCACCCGATCGCGCCACAGCAGTGCCACCGTGACGAGCAGCAACAGCAGCAGTGGCCAGCCGAAATAGGCGTTCTGCTCGGTGTCGTTGATGGCCACGTACTGGCCGGGCGCGAACATGCCGCCGAGTGATTCGGCGGGGAACTGCACGATGGCCTTCAGGTCGTTGCCCATCGGCCCGTGGTCGATCGAGCGATAACTCTGCGGTCCGAAGAACTGCCACCACAGCGGAATTTCGGTGAGCATCAAGGTGATCACCGCCGCCGATCCGACGGTCGGGGCGAGCGCCCGCACAACCTGCCAGCCGGCGCGCGGGGTGCGCAGGTAGTACACGACACCGAATAGTCCGAAGGCGAGCGCGAAGATCAGCAGCGGTTCCTCGCCGAGCGCGATCTGCGTCGCTACCAGCAGGGCAAGTGCGACGGCATCGCGAACTCGCCTGCGCGGCCCGGTCGTATCCGCAGCTGTCGCACGTCGCGCGATGCGGATCAACAGCAGTGCGATGACCGGAAGCAGGGCCAGCAGCACGAAATTCGGGTGGGCGTTGGCATGGGAGATCATCGCGGGCGCGAAACCGCAGAACAGGCCGCCGATCCCGGCGGCCAGCCGAGACTGCACCAATTCCCGGGAGAACAGCCAGTACCAGGCGAACGCGGTGGAGGCCAAGCCGAGGGTGAGGACGAGCACGAAGGTGACGGTCGGACCGAACAGCAGGGTGACCGGTGTCAACGGCACCCCGACCCCGAACATGGCCGTATTGGCCATCATGTTCACCCCGGCCGGGAAGTTCTGCAGATTCGTGCCGAGCGGATTGTGTAGATGTGCCACCGAATGCGCGGTGACCGCGAAGAACCACTCCCACATGGTCTGGTCCTGACCGCTCTTGATCAGGTACCCGCTGTGTGTATCGCGCCACTGTCCCGATAGCACCGTGACGGCCGATGCGAGATAGGTCACCGAGGCGACCAGATCACTCCGGTTGACCCGAATCCGTCTCCGCTTGGCGGTGCGCTGCTCGGGTCTGGCCTCGCCAGCCGGTGTCGATCCCCTTGTGACGACGCCTACTGCCGGTGGTGCCTCGACCCGCAAAACAAACTTCTCCCAGTCAATGGTCAGTCAGATCAGCGATCCACCGTAACCGAATTCCCTGTGAACTGCCCCGCCTCTCCCGTGCCTTCAGACCCGGACTCGAGTGCCATTGGCGGCTGCCGGTCAGGGGCTGGCTGGGTTAGCCGGTACCCGACGAAGTTACCCATATCCTCGCGAAATCATGCGTCGAGCGAGCACACCGGCCGCGCCGATGAGTCGGGGGACGGAGTCAGCGATTGACGACGACCAAGGTGAAGGGGCCGATATTGGTCGTGGTGAAGTGCGGGTCCGCGAAGAGCTCCTTGGGGAAGCTCACGGTGTAACGCTTCACATTGGGGTCGTTCGGGTAGACGTCCTTGGCCAGGCGCAGGGTGTAGGCGTCGTCGCTGCTGCGGAAGAGGAAGGCGTCCGGTGCGCGCCACGGGCTCTTGCCGAGTGCGTCCACCAGGGCGGCGGAGGAGTTCAGCTTGCTCCACGACTCGATGGTGGCGGCGCGGCCCGCGAAATCGGCCAAGGGGTTCGCATAGTGCGAGGTGAGCGCCTGGAAGCCGTAGTACGGGTAGAAGGACAGGAAGCTGGTGTCGGCCGTGAGGACCACTGAATCCGAGCGGGGGCGGCCGGTCTGTGCGAGTAGTGCCGCATCGATTTCGCGGTAGTACGACGCCGCGCCTGGTGCGCGCTTGTCGGCGCGCTCACCGTTGGTATCGGTATCGGTATAGGCGGTGGTGATCTCCGGCTTCAGCACCTGTGGAATGTCCTGAGTGAACGCGAGCGCGCCGACTGTGGCGACCACCACAACGGCGAACTTGAATCGCCCCGGCTCATTGAATGCCTGGTAGGCCGCCCGCGCACCCTCGACGAAGCCGAATGCTCCGGCTGCCGCCAGCAGCACTTCGAGCACGGGCGTCAACCGGAAGGAGAGCAGGGTCGTACCCGCCGCGGTCGCCGTCATCGACAGCAGACACCACAGGTAGATCGCCACCACGCCGATCCCGAGCGCCTGCGCCCGCCGCGACGACGCCACCCGCAGCACCAGCCACACCGTCCCGAGCAGGAAGAACGCCCCGGAAAGCGAGAACTCCGCCATCGGCAACGGCAATTGCGCCCCGCCTTCGGGCAGATAGTGGAATGCCGTCCCCGAACTCGGCATCGTCCCGCTGAGCATCTTCAATACGAACGGCAGCCAGACGACCAGTGCCACCAGGCCCGCGATCGCCGCGATGACAACCAGCCGAACCAGCGGCGGCACAACCGCCCGCCACACCGCACCCGCCCCGCCGCGTTGCGCTCGGTTCGCCACCCGCTGTGCCCGCACCGCGAGCCCCGCCGAAAGCAGCCCCATCAGCGCGACAGCGAATGCCGCCACCGCGAAATACAACGTGTAGAACGACGCCGCCATCCCAAGGAACAGTCCGGCCCCGATAACCGCGCCCCAGCCCCCTGCCGTTTCGGCTCCGCTGGCCGCAGCGGTGCCGACTGCCGCCGCGCCGCCGCCCGCTGCGGCTTCGTCACCAGAGGCGACGGCAGGGCCTGAGGTGGCGGCAGCGCCCGAGGTGGTGGCATTGGCTGAATTGGCGGCATCTGAGGTAGCGGTGCCGACTGCCGCACCACTGTCCGCTCCGCTGGCGCCAGCTGAGGCTGCTGCATCCCCTGACGCGCCAGCTCCGCTCGATGCCGCAGTACCCGCGGAAGTAGCCGACCGCTCGAGCGGCCGGTACAGCGCACCCCACGCGAGAATCAACGCGGGCGGCAGCAGCAGCACGATAACCGCGCTGTAGGCCTCCGGCGCGGCATAGGCCACCGTCACCGCGGTCGTCGCGGCACTGACCCCGATCGCCCAGTCGGGGCGAATCAGCTTGGACCACAATACGAGTGCGATAACCGCGACCACCGTGAGCGACCCGATGGCGTACGGCTTGAACGCCTCCCAGCCGTCCATCCCGAGCACATTCGCCACCCGACCGCCGATCCAGAACCAGCCGGCTGGATAGAACGGCGGCAGGTCGGCGTAGGTCATATCGTGCAGCGCAGCGCTATCGGTGAGCCGTGTCAGATATTCGGTGCGGAACTCCTGATCCACCGAAACGCCGAACAGGTACAGCTTGGTCGCCGCCAGCGGCATCCCCAACGTCACCGTGACGAACGTTGAAATCCCGATCCAGGACAGCAGTTTCGCCAGCCACGGCCACCGCCGCGTCCGCACCAGCCAGATCGCCACGCCGAGCAGCACGGCGGCCCCGACCTGTCCGACCGTGGTCAACGACCTCGTCACATTGGACGAGTTGAATGCGGGCCACTGCACCATCGAAAACGCCACCAGCCCAACGGCAGCCACCACGGCCGCGACCGCTGCGGCCAGCACCGCTTCGCCCACCCCGGAGCCGATATGCCGGATCAATAGGGTTCCCCGTCCGCGCGTCGGCACCGACTCCCCGGAGCGCTCTGTCATTACGGTGCTCAACGGAGTCCTCCATCTTCGATGCGGTGCGCCGGGTCTGCGGCCAGTCGGGCGATGCCGAAGCCCAGCGATGCGCGGTCCGCGACACCTGTCGTGCCGACGCCGCCCGGCCGTCGGCAAAGCCTCGCACGGCGCTGATCGCCGGGGATCCGGCGGCGAGTTGTCCGCAGGTAGTCGCTCACTCGCACCAAGCCTCCGTATCCAGGTCGACCATGATCAGCTCGGCTCCGAACCTGCCACGTCGTCCGCCTGCGCAGGAGCAGGGCCGAACTTCGGGGGTCGCGGATGGGCCGCATCAGTTCGGCGTCATGCCGTGGAGCCGGGTCGATGGTATCGACCGGATCGCATCGCGGATATGAACGAGCCGCACTCGTGCCGCGCAACGGGACGCGGTCGACGAAGTGCGGCTCGGGGAAATCAGATGGGCAGCTTGCGGAAGATCGGGCGCGGGATGTGGCGCAGGATCATCATCACGAAGCGGAAGGTACCGGGCGCCCAGACGAGCTCCTTGCCCCGCTGCGACGCCGAAACCGCCAGCGCCGCGATATCTTCCTTATTGACGGTGAGCGGAGCCTCTTTGACGTGCGCGGAGAACCTGGTCCGCACCATGCCCGGCCGGATCACCAGCACGCGCGGGCCGTACGGGCGCAGTGCCTCGCCGAGTCCGAGGTAGAAGCCGTCCAACCCGGCCTTGGTGGAGCCGTAGACGAAGTTCGAGCGACGCACCCGCTCACCGGCCACCGAGGACATCGCGATGATCCGCCCGAAGCCCTGCTTCTTCATCTTCTCGCCGACCAGCACACCGACCGAAACCGCCGCGGTGTAATTGATTCCGGCGACCTGCACGGCCTTGCGCTGGTTCTGCCACAGCTCTTCCGGATCGCCGTCCAGGGCGAACGCGACGATGGCGACATCCACATCGCCGCCTTCCCATGCCGCGTCGATCACCTTCGGATGGCTCTCGGTATCGAGTGCGTCGAAGTCGATGACATCGACCTGCGTCGCACCGGCCGCCTTCAGTTCGGAGACGGCGTCCTCGCGCAGCGGATCACCGGGCAGTGCGGCCAGGATGATGCGCGCCGGACTTTTGCGCAGGTACTCGGCGCAGATCGCCAAACCGATCTCCGAGGTACCGCCCAGCAGCAGGATGGTCTGCGGGTTGCCTACGGCATTAATCACTGGAGCTCCAGCCTTCTCGCCATATCGGACATGAAAACGCCTGTGGGATCGACGCTCCGGCGGATCTTGATCCACTCGTCGATCCGCGGGTACATCTGGTGGAAGGTCTCCGCGGTGGTGCGTGAATCCTTCGCGGTGTACAGCCGCCCGCCGAACTCCATGACGCGGCGGTCCAGCTCGCTCACCAACTCGTTCAGACCCGGCTTGATCGGGAAGTCGACGCAGATGTTCCAGCCCGGCATCGGGAAGCTCAGCGGTGCCGGGTTACCCGGTCCGAACAGCTTGAAAACGTTCAGCGCCGAGTAGTGCCCCGAGGCCTGGATATCGATGATGATCCGCTTGAACTCCTCGACTGCCTCGGTCGGCACCACGAACTGGTACTGCAGGAATCCGTTGGAACCGTAGCCGCGGTTCCACTCCGCGATCATGTCGAGCGGGTGGTAGAACTGCGTCAGATTCTGCACCTTGCCGATGTAGTTGCCGCCCATGGCGTAGTACGCCTCGCCGATGGCCTGGAGCGTGAACTTGTTCATGGTCCAGTTCGGGAAGATATCGGGCACCGTCATCAGTTGCGGCGCATCGAATTTCAGCGGCTTTTTACGCAGGCGCTTGGGTAGTTCGTCGACCTTGGCGAGGCGGCCGCGGGTGATGGTGGCCCGGCCGAGCTTCGGCAGCGGACTGATCACGTCGAACCACGCGCTCGAGTAGGTGTAGTTGGCCTCGCTGCCGTCGCTGTGCGCGGCGATGGTCTCGTCGAGCGTGGTGGTCTTCACGCCGTCGTTGAGGAAGTACGCCGTCTCGGTCGGCACCATCTCGATGGTCGCGCGCAGGATGATGCCGGTGAGTCCGTTGCCCCCGACGGTCGCCCAGAACAGCTTGGCATTGCGCTTGGGCGTGATGTGCTGCACCTGGCCATCGGCGGTGAGCAGCTCGATCGAGCGTACGTGGTTGCCGAAGCTGCCTTCGCTGTGATGGTTCTTACCGTGGATATCGGAGGCGATGGCGCCGCCGATCGTCACCTGACGTGTACCAGGTAGCACCGGGACCCACAGACCGAACGGCAGCGCGGCCTTCATGAGCTGGTCCAGGCTGACGCCGCCGTCCACATCGACGATCCGGGTATCCCGGTCGATCCGGTGGATATTGTTCAGCGCCGTCATATCGACGACGAGGCCGCCCGCGTTCTGCGCGTGATCGCCATAGGAGCGGCCGAGCCCGCGCGCGATGATGCCGCGACGCAGGTGGGCCGGCTTGGAGTCGTTGTCCTCGGCGACCATGGCGACGGCCTTGGCGATCAGTTCGGGATCGCTCGTCGAGAGCACTTCGGAAGATGTTGGTGCGGTGCGACCCCACCCGGTCAATGCCTTGGTCTGCGTCGGCAGCGCATAGGTGCCGTCGGTGACATTGCCGGAGTTACCGGTTGTGGTGGCGGTCGGAGCTTTCGTGGACATCGGCATAGAGGCTACATGCATGAGCCGATATCCGGTCGGCGTCGCCGTACTCACCGGTATGTGAGGTCCGACAACGGTCGCGTTCCCCCGGACAAACGTCCAATCGGTGCTCGGCCCGCGTGTCCCGCGGCATCCCGTTACGCTCGTCGGCGTGCAAGCCGAACCCCACCTCCCGCTCCCGGCCGAACTGCCCTTGGTCGACGAGCCGGCAGGAACTGACGTCGACCTGAAGACGCAGATCGTCCGCTTCACCCTCACCGGCGGCCTGTCGGCCATCGTCGACTACGGGATCTACAGCTTCCTGTTGAACCTCATCGGCCTGCCGGTCAGCGTCGCGAAATCGATCAGCTTCATCGCGGGCACCACCACCGCCTACCTGATCAATCGCCGCTGGACCTTCCAGGCGCCCCCGAGCCGCGCCCGCTTCATCGCCGTGGTGCTCCTGTACGCCGTCACCTTCGCCGTCCAGGTCGGCATCAACGCCGTGCTCTACGCCACGCTCCCCGGCGACTGGTGGCGTCAGCCCCTCGCCTTCGTCATCGCCCAGGGCACCGCCACGGTCATCAACTTCGTCGTGCAACGCCTGGTCATCTTCAAACTCCACTAAAGCTGCGGCCTGCCGCAGCTCATCAGCCCTCGACCGCGGACGAACCGTCAGCGAATCACCGCGGCACCAAGTCCGCCCGCGCCGCCTTCGCCCCGAAGTAGTCGCCACCCTTCGCCCGGATGTTGTCCGTCCCCCACTCCCGCTGCTCGCGCGCCGCGGGGGCCAGATGCGGGATGTGTTTGCGGCAGTGGATGTAGGCCTCTTCCACATCGACCACCACCCAATGCTGCGCGGCTCGCCCCTTGAGGTTCTCGGGTAGTTCGGGGACATTGCGGCGCAGCGCGGTGTCGTCGACGATTCGTGCCGAACCGTTGATGTGCAGTCCGATCAGGTCCTGGACGAAATCGATTAGCAGGATGCCTACGTGCGGGTTCTCCAAGATGTTGCCGAGGCTGGCGTGCACGCCGTTGCCGCGGTATTCCGGATAGGCAAGAGTGCGTTCGTCGATCACATGCAGAAAGCCGGGCAGGCCGGCGCGGAAGCTTGCGTCGCATTCGCCGTGTTTGTCCGCGGTGGCGATGAACGCCATATCCATCCTGGCGATGAATTCGATCATCGTCGGGTTCAGTTGATCGAGTACTTGATCTTGGTAGAAGCGTTCGGCGCGGTCCCGCGTGCCGTACCTGTCCTGTAGTTCCTGCTCACCGTCACTGCCACAACGTGTACCGGGCATGGCGCCCCCTCTGGTAGCTGGAATCCGGCACACCGCAACGGGTTCGACGCTGAGCCCGCGACTAAACCGAAATCCTGTCCATTTTAGTCTGGCAACACAGCAAAAATCCATGTTGAGAATGCACTGAATCTATAATTAGCGCAAGGGTTTCCACGGGTTAGCTGAAATCCGACCGGCCGGAATTCTTTAGTTCGCGACCGGTCAGATCGAGCACAGCTCAGGCAGGCGTCAGGGTCACCGGAACGCCGTTGAAGACCGCATTTCCGGACGGCACATCCACCACCGAATCATCGGTCAGCACATTGGCATTCACCCCGGCATGCGCCCGGGCCACCGTCTGCGTGCTGTCGGTATGTCCCCAACCGTGCGGCAAGCTGACCACCCCCGGCATGATCGCCTCGGTCGGCTCCAGCGGTACCGTCAGCGTCCCCGCGGCGGACTTCACCACGGCGGTATCGCCGAGCCCCAACCGCGCCACATCCGCCGGATTGATATGCAGCGTGCAGGTATTCGAACCGCTGACCAGTGTCGGGATATTGTGCATCCAACTGTTGTTGGATCGCAGTTGCCGCCGGCCGATCAACACTACATCCGGCGCCGCATCGGCGAGCCGGGCCCGCAGCCGCGCGACATCGTCGAGCAGCGGCTGCGGCGCCAATTCCACCTGCTTGGACGCCGTCCGCAGCACACCGGGCAGGCGCGGTTGCAGCGGTCCGAGATCGACACCATGTGGATTGTCCAGCAGCACCTGCAGATTCAGCGTGCGGTATTGATCTCGGTGTTCCCGGGGCCCTTCGTGGTCACGCAGGCTACCGTCTCCGGGGCCGTCGCTCGCACCGGCATTCCACTCGCCATACGGTCCGAGCCGCAGCATCAGATCGATGCGCTGCTCGGTGCTGTTGGACCCGATGAGTTCGGGCCGCCGCTCCGGTATACCCGCCTTGTGCAGCATGCCCGCGATGATCAGTTCATCGACGCCGCTCAGCGCTTCCGGTCCGGCGGGCTTACCGGTGAGCGCCGCACCGAGCCTGGCCAGGATCTCCGACTCCGAAGGCCGGTCGCCGAGTGGGACCAGCGGCCGCGAGTACCGCGCGTAATTGCGAACCGCGAACTGCAGCAACGCGAAGTCGTAATGCGGCGATTGCGTCGGCCGCGGTGGCGGCAGGATCACATCCGCGTGCCGGGTGGTCTCGTTCAGATACCGGTCCACACTCACCATGAAGTCCAACTGCGCGAAGGCCGTATCCAACCGGACCCCACTCGGCGCGGACAGCACCGGATTACCCGCGACGGTCACCAGCGCGCGCACCTGCCCCGCCCCCGGTGTGGTGATCTCATCGGCCAGGGTGGCCACCGGCAGTTCGCCCATTGCCTCGGGCAGCTCGCGCACCCGGCTGGCCCAGCGTCCCGTCCGGAACGGCTTGGTGCGTGGGATACCACCCGCCGCAGCCTTGGCGAACATGGCACCGCCGGGTGAGTCCAGGTTGCCGGTCAGGACATTGAGCACCTCGACCAACCACTGGGTCAGCGTGCCGAATTCGGCGGTGCAGGTGCCGATGCGCGCATATACCGCCGCGGTCGGCGCCGCCGCCAACTCCTGCGCGATCCGGATAACCGTCTCGGCGGGAATTCCGGTCCGAGCCGAAACCACCTCGGGCGTGAAATCCGCGGCGGCCGCACGAACTTCGTCGAGACCCGCGACATCCAGCCGAATATCTGTCAGACCTTGTTCGAACAACGTATGCACGACACCGAACAACAGATAAGCATCGCTGCCCGGCCGGATGAACAGATGCTCATCGGCGAGCTTCGCGGTCCGCGTTTCCCGCGGATCGACCACAACGAATTTGCCGCCGCGCTTGCGCAGCGCCTTCAACCGGCCCGGGAAATCCGGTGCGGTGCACAGCGATCCGTTGGACTCCAGCGGATTCGCCCCCAACATCAGCAGATAATCGGTGCGATCCAGATCCGGCACCGGCACGGTCAGCGGATCGCCGAACATCAACCCGCTCGCCACCTGTTTGGGCATTTGATCGGCGGTACTCGCCGAAAACAGATTCTTGGTGGCGAGGGCGCGAACCAGCACCGGCACATACAGCGCTCCGGCGACCGTATGCGCGTTCGGGTTGCCGAGATACAGTGCCGCCGACTGATTTCCGTGTTCGGCCACGATCGCCGGAAAACGTGCGGCGATGAGATCGAATGCCTCGGTCCAAGAGGCGCAGCGCCAGGTATCGGTGGACCGGTCGCGGATCATCGGTTCGGTCAGCCGGTCCGGATCCTCGTCGAGATGCCCGAAGCTGGCCCCCTTGGGGCAGATGAATCCCTTGCTGAACGGATCCTGTCGATCCCCACGAACCGAGGTCACATGGTCGTTCGAGTCGAGGGTGATCTCGAGTCCGCAGACCGCCTCGCATAGCGGGCAGGTCCGCAACAGCGTCCGGGAGTCTTCAGTGAGCTGCGCCATAACCCCCATCATCGCGCGCGATGGATCTGCGCGCATGAGGAAACAACAATGACCGGTAACTTCCCGCGTCAGCCGGAACACGAAAGACCGGTATCCACTCCTACGGATACCGGTCTTCAGTCGGTCAGGGCAGTGCGGACCCCGCCCGGTTAAGTGGACGAGCTCAGCAGGCGACGGTATTGACGGTCGTGCGACGCGAGAGCGCCGAGCGAACCGCCGCGCCGATCGCGACTACCGGCGGGATCCAGCGCGCCTCGCCGGGAGCCACGCCCCAGCAAGCCTCGCCGGTGGTGAGCTGGGTGGGCGGCAGCGGGATGCCGTCACCGTCGGTGTAGACGGTGACTCCCGCCTCGCGCAGTGCCTCCAGCGCCATCGCGGCCTTGCGCAGGCCGGTGACCAAGTGGATCTCGCGACGCTCGGCGCCGGGAATCTCGATAACCGGACCGGTCAGGTTGTTCGCGCGCAGGAACCGGCGAACCTCGCCGGCCAGCTCACCGCTGATCTCGATACCCGACAGATCCTCGTCCGTGATCAGGCAGATTCCGTTGGTCGTTTCAGCGATCGTCCACCCGCGCTGGATGTAGTCCTGCGCCGCGGCAGTCATCTCTGCCGCCGATGCGGAAGTCGGAAACGTGGTGCGCACTGTCTTTCTCCATTCCCCGATAGATCTGGGTCCTGCATACGTGGGTGGTATCGGGACGGGGTGGGGTGGGCGTTACGGGTTGTACAAAAGATCTTGGTGACTGTCGGGTTCGTCTCACCCGGTAGTGATCGGCTATCACCGAGACACCCCTTTAATCGGCCGTGCCGGTGGCTCCGGGATCGGCCCCCGGGTCATGGCGGGCGCACGTGTTGTGTGAACCCACTCCTATTGGCCGGGCGTCGAATTGGGGGAAGGATCGCAATATGAGTGAGCATCGTGGTAGCGATTCGACGGGGAGCGGTCGGGCGACGGGTGGACACGCAGCATCACGAAGCGATTCGACCGGCGCGGCCGACGACGCCAATAGCGTCGACGCGCCGGCATCGGCAGGGTTCGAAACAGAATCACGCTGGATCGCCTGGAAAGAGACCGCGTCCAAACGGTTCTCGCGCCCGGCGGAGCCCGAACCGGCCGAACCCTTCGAAAGTCCCCGTGCCTGGACCGCCGATGCCGCCCGCGGCCTGCTCGACGTGCAGTTCCACCGTCCGGCGACCAGGACGCTACTGCCCCTTGCCTATATGCTCGGGCTTGCCTTCGCGATCGGCATCCCGATCGCACTGACGGTGCTGATGTGGCAGGTCTCCGCGGTGCTCGGCGTGCTGGCCGCGTTGATCGCCATACCGCTCGGCCTGACCATCGCGGCCGTCGTACGCCTGCTGCTCGAATTCCTGGAGAACGCGTCCAAACTGGCGACCAAGGTCGAGCACATCGCCGATCTCGCCGACGATCTGTTCCAGGCGCTCGCGGACGTCGCCGAGCCGGTCAACCAGCTCTCCGAAGACGTTCGTGCCGTGCAGTTCTGGCGTTTCCGCAAGCGCGGCGCACGCAAGTAGAACCGGGCTGAGTTGCCGGATCGCCGCCTGCGAGAACCTATTCGTCGCCGTTGCGCCTTTGGCGTGCCTGGGCCACTCGTCGTGGCCCGTGTCGGATTTACTGTGAAACAATGCTGTTCGGATATCGCGAGGGGGAACCATGGCTTTACCGCAGGGCACGACCGGCTCGACCATGCCGCGCAGACAACTCGGCCGACATCTGCGTGATCTGCGCAATCGGGCCAGGATGACCACTCGGATGGCGGCCCAGCAGCTCGAATGGTCCGAGGCCAAGATCTGGCGGATCGAAACCGGGCAGACCTCGCTGCGCAGCCTGGACGTCGAGGCCATGTGCAAGATCTACGGTGCGCCAACCGATCTCGTCGAACCGCTGACCGCACTGGCCAAGGAGACCAAGGCCAGGGGATGGTGGACCGGCTACAGCGATGTGATCGCCGAGGGGTTCGAGGTGTACATCGGTCTGGAGGAGGCCGCACACGCCCTGGCCACCTACGAGAACGAGCTGATCCCCGGACTGCTGCAGACCGAGGCATACACCCGCGCGCTACTGAAGTCCGCGCGCCCGGATGCGTCCGAGACCGAAATCGACCGGCGGGTACAGCTGCGTACGGCCAGGCAGGCGTTGCTCACGCGCAAGGATTCGCCACTGCATTTGGATGTGGTGATCAGCGAGTCGGTGCTGTGGCGGCGGGTCGGCGGCGTCGAGGTGACCGTCGAACAGCTGACGCACCTGCGGCGCATGTGCGACCTGCCGAATGTGCGAATCCAGTTGGTGCCCTCGGACTCCGGCTATCACGACGGCATGGATTCGGGTCCGTTCGTACTACTCGAATTCGCCGATACGCGGGCGGAACTGCGCGAGCCGCCGGTGGTCTATGTCGAGGCGTTCACCGGTCCGGTATATCTGGACAAGGATCACGAAATCGAGCGCTACCGAACGGCCTTCGCGAACATCAAGTCGATCGCGGTAGATGCGCGCGCAGGCATAGAGGAAGCGCGCGGCTCTGTTTAATGGCAGCGCCTTCGGCGCTGCGTGTTCGCGGCCCCCTGGTGTCTCGCGTCCGAGCCGTCGAGACTCGCGCCTGCGGCGCATGCCCCTAGACGGCTCGGCACCGCCTCGGGCCGCGAAACGGTCG
>NZ_JBITIJ010000010.1:264555-332715 GCF_044458825.1 Nocardia sp. NPDC050412 | reverse complement strand
TCCGTCCTGCCATGTCCTTCAGTGTCCCTTCCAGCCCCAACCAGGGCCAACAAGGACCCTAAAACTGGACGGACTCATTCACCGGGGACAGGCCAGCCCGAAGATCCTCGTAGCAGTACGAATCCCCAACATTCAGGGGCGGATCGTAATCGCGCCGAAAGCCTTCGGCATCGATCCTCGGATAGTCGCTGACGAACTTGTGCGCTGCCGCAACGCTATTGGTCCGGTACACAGTCGACAAAGCCGACACCGCTACGCGATCGACTTGTGCTTCGGTCATGATCTGGTGCCGACCGGCCTGGTTCGTCACGAACGCGACGAATGACGAACGCGACGTCTTGTTCAAGAAGCCGCGCCTGGTGTAGTTGAGGTCGCCCGAGCTCGGACGCTGAACCACCATGTCCGCGTGCAGGGTTCGAACGAGTAGCCGATCAGGGTCCTGCCGCAGGGTGTTGAATTTGTCGCGCGGGGTCGATGTGAAACCGTCCAGCGCCTTCGTCTCGGCGTCGAGATACTTCTGCGTCATCTCAACCAGCGCTTGAATATTGGTGTCGCGCTGCTCCGCCAGGATGCTGATGACGAATACACCGTGCGGTGTAGTGCTGCCCAGGGTCGGCACCGATGGCCGCCAGTGCGCCTTGGCTTGCGCGTATCGAGGCAGCTGCACCGCGACATTGTCGGGGTTCCACGAGAAATCAGCGTCGTTCATCTCCGTAGCGGCCGATGTGGCCGACCGTTCGTCGGGAAAGCGCGATACCGCCACAAACAGGCCCTCGCGGTCCTTCGATGAGTCACGAGCGTTCGCAAGCGGCGTCGACTTATCCGAAGCGGAGGAGACGAATCCCAGCACCATACCGTACTTCTGCAGGACGGCCTCGACCGGGGGGACCAGGTATCGCGTCATGGCCTGTGTAGTGAGCACTGGGCCTGCGATAGCGCCTTGCCCGTATTTGGAGTCGACCTCATAGGGGTTCAATACCGAGCCGGACATGCGCACTGCCTCCAGCAACGCATAGTCCTGCTGATCCAGTTGGTCTACCAGGCGGGACTGCCGGACCGGGTATTGACCAGCATCCAGCTTTCGAACATCCGGTTCGCCGGGCAGCGCGGACCCTCGAACCGCCTGACCACATGCCGTCACCGCGACGATGACGAGAAAAGCCACAAACGAGCCGAACATCAAGCGACGCACGCCAATCCCTCCCAAGCCCGCTGATACGTTCACCGAGGCGGCAGATTCGACACAACATTCTTCAGAACCGCCGCCGCAGCTGTGCAGAGTCGCTCCGGGTCGACCGTCTGATTCGAAACCCGCACTGTCACGACCTCCGCGAGACCCTGATCAATAGTGCGGTGCGCATATTGGGCCGAACACTCCCCACGTTGGGGGTCATCGACAGGCCGATAGCCGACGAGCCCTTCGACATCGATCTGTTTCAATCCCGATGTGAGATCAGGCCTGGCTGCCCGATCCAGTTTCAAGGTCAAGACATTGGTCGCTGTCCATTTGCAGCTGTACACGTCATTCGCAACCCCCTGCGAAGGCGCGCCGACGTTGAACTTGATGGCAGTCGGCGAAACCAGCGCGCAGGCATCGAGTCGCGCCAACGAGCCCTGAACGTTCAGCAGCTGAAATGACGACGACCGCAGCCGAGCGATCACCTCGGCCATGGCCGACTCCGCGGCTTCGCACATTCCTGCCTTGGCGGCCGAGTCCGAGGTATTCACCTGAACGAACAGACCGAACTGCGGCTCCATTTTCGCGGGCACCAAACCCCGTGTGCAGTCGTGCCCCAGGTTCGTACGGTCTTCGAGCACCGGAACGCCATCAATCCTTTTTCCGCTTTCTTGGTAGGCGGCTGTCGACCTCTTCCACAGCTCAACGTTGTAATTCGCGCCCTTGGCAGTGCAGGAGCCCCACTGCAAGGGATAGGGTGCTGCCTTCCACTCACCTACTGCGGTAAACGGTTTGTTCATCAAGCCACACAGATCGACCAGCCGCAGTTGCGTCAGGTTCATCGCACTGAGCGGATTCTCAGTCGCACCAGCAGGATTCGCCGGACCATCGCCAGAGCGCATGACCCCAACCCCGATTCCGGTACCGATCAGCAGCACCAACGCGACCAAAGCCGCAATCACCAGCGATCGCTTGTCCCGCTTCGAACTCGCGTCCCACGAGTTGACTTCCAATCGACGGAGTCGCTGCTCGAAGGTCTCCTCCTCACGCATCGACGTCGGCTCCGTGCCAGCGGATGGCACCCCGACGATCTGCGTCGATTCCGGATCGGATGTCAACGCCGATAACTCTGCGGCCTGCTGCCGAATTGCGCCGTGGACAGCGGAGGACCACGGATTCGGCGCCTGCGGCATCGGTCCGAGGTAATCCAGGATCTGCGCCGTCGTCGGACGTGCCCCCGGCTCCTTACGCAGGCACGGCTCGACCAACTGCCGGATCTGCGAGGGAAGCCCGGTCAGGTCCGGATCAGTGTGCACGATGTTGTACAGGGTGTGCGGCATCGATGCCCCGGCGAATGGGCTCTTGCCACCAGCGGCCATCGCGATGACGGCCCCGAAGGCGAAGACGTCGCTAGCCGGCGTCAGAGGCATCGACTGTGCCTGCTCCGGCGACATGAACGCCGGCGACCCGATGATCGAGCCTGTTTGCGTCAGCTCGGATCGGCCCTCGACCGCTCGCGCGATACCGAAGTCGATAACCCTCGGTCCGTCCTGCGCGAGGATGATGTTGGCGGGCTTCAGGTCTCGGTGTATGAGCCCGATTCGATGGATCGCCGTCAGCGCCGAAGCCAAACCGACTGCGAGAAACCGCACCTGATCGACCGGGAGCGGACCGAACTGCGCCACCGCTTTGTCCAGTGGCAGCCCCGGTACGAAAACCGAGGCAAGCCAGGGCATCTCGGAGTCGACATCGAAGTCGACGACAGCGGCGGTGAATGCCCCGGAGACACGCGCGGAGGTCTGCACCTCACGGCGAAAACGCGGCAGGAAGTCGTCTTCCTCGACCAGATGCGGATGTACCTGCTTGATCGCGACCGGCCGGCCGTCGGGGCCTATTCCAAGGAATACACGCCCCATTCCCCCGGCGCCCAGTTGTCCGAGTAGGCGATACCGTCCGATCCGAGCGGGCTGATCGGAATCCAAACGCTCGACCATCAGGTGGCACGCAATCGGTTCAGCACCGACATCAGAATCGGATCGGAAGGCGCACAAGCGTTATCGGACGCGATCGTCGATTTTGGATGGACTGTCACAATTACCATCTCCCCCCGATTCTCGAGTGTCGATCGGACCATGTGGTACGTCACGCATTCTCCTTTGTCATCGGTGGAACGCGAGACATCCAGCGGCCCGAGCTGGCCGCCGTTAAGTCTGAGATTGGTGAACTTCGATTCCCCGGTGTCGACCCGCTTGGTCTCGGTGAGCTCGACGGTGACATCCGCCTCGGCACCCGACCACTTACATTTGTGCACGTCGACGGGAGCCGCCTTGACACCCGCACCCAGCGAAGAGTCCACGACCGACTGATCGACTGCGGTACAGGGGTCCATTCGAATCGCGGACTGCCGCGGTAGCGACACCAAGGGCGGATTCGAGGCGAGTCGGGCGATAACGGCCTTCAGTGCGCTCATCGCCAGCTCGCACGATTCGGTATCGCTACCCTTCACGTTCACTTCGATTCCGATACGTGGACTTTGCCGCAACAACGCCGCGCGCCCACACAGGTTGACAACGCTGGAGTGAAACGTCGAATCGAGTATCGGCCGACCCGCGACGGTCACTCCGCTGTCCTTGTATTCCGTTGCGGGCACATCGGTTCCGGCATACAGCGTTACTGTTGTCTGCCTACCGTTGGTCTGGCGTAGACCCATTGCACATGTCGTGGATCTCAAAGCAAATGTCGAGTCCGGAGTACCGAGTGAACCGAGAACGTCGGAACTGAGCAGTTTGCATGTGTCGACCAGCCGCAGCTGCTCATCACTCAGCTCCAGCTTCCGGTTCGCCAGCGGATCCGGTGGCACGGATTCACCGTGAGTCAGCAGGACCGCGCTCGCACCGCCCGCGGCGACCAGCGTCGCGACCGCGGCGGCCGCCACCCATCGGACCCGGCCGCCGCGTCGCTTGGCCGACTCCGGGACCCGTCCGTCCAACGCGACCCACCGCTCCGCATCGGAACGATCATGCGCAATCTGCTGTCGCACGGCCGCTGCCCAGCCCGCACGTGCCGTGATCGCCTCGACCGATTGCAGCAGCTGTGGCGGCGTCGGCCGATACGCCGGATTCTTGTCGAGACATGCTTCCACCACACCGCGCAGGACAGGTGGGACTCGGGTGGTATCCGCTCGATTGTGGACGACGTTGTACAGAGTTTGCGGAGTGGACGCACCAAGGAAAGGGCTCTCGCCGGTCGCGGCCAGCACCAACATCGCACCGACCGAAAACACATCGCTGGCAGTCGTCAACTGATGACCTTCGGCCTGCTCTGGCGACATGAATGCGGGCGAACCAACCACCGAGCCCGTGCTAGTGAGCTGGATATCCCCCTCCAACGCCCGCGCAATACCGAAGTCGATGACCCGCGGACCATCCTCCGCGAGCAGTACATTGGTCGGTTTGAGGTCGCGGTGCACCATGCCCGCGCGGTGGATCTCCATGAGCGCCGAGGCCAGTCCCGCTGTGAGCAAACGGAGTCCGCCCAATGGCATCGGGCCGGATTGGTCGACGGCGGCGCGCAGCGAAGGTCCCGGTACGAACACCGAGGCCAGCCAGGGTTCGGCGGCGTCGGGGTCGGCATCCATGACCGCGGCCGTGTATGCGCCGGTGACGCGCTGTGATGCCTGGACTTCCAGTCGGAAGCGGGCGCGGAATTCCGGGTTCTGGGCGAGGTGGCGGTGGATCATTTTGACTGCGACGAGACGTCCGTCCGGCGATCGGCCGAGCAGCACTCGTCCCATCGCGCCCTGCCCGATTACGGCGATCAAGCGATGGCGGCCTGCCCGGCGCGGATCGTGCGGCCCCAGTGGTTTCAACCCCGGCCCTCCCCTCGGTCCTCTCGGGATAGTACCGGCGCGATCGCCGATCGTCGCCCGAGGCGCAGCGCTCAGGCGAAGGTTTGGTTGCGTTCGGCGAGGGCGGCGCGGAGCTTGGTGATCGCGGTGGGGCCGACACCGTGTAAGGCGGCGAGGTCGCGTTCGGTCCAGGTGGTCAAGTCGGCCAGGCGGTGGATTCCGGCGGCGGCCAGGGCTCGTTCGGCGGGTTTGCCGAGTTTCGGCGGTAGGTCGGAGTTGTGCACACCCGTCACCCTGCCAATCCCCTTCGTCGAATCGCTGCGCGGTGCTTCCATCATCGCCCCATCCCGCCCGGCGGGACCGACGTGTGTGAGTAGAGGCGGCTCGGCGCGAGTGTGTGACGTACGCCCCGTAAAGTCGTCTCAGAACAGCAGCGTAAGAGAACGCGGCACACCGTGCAGCGCGAGGAGCACCAGTGTCACTCGATCAGCCACTCGCCCCGCTTCCCCAGGAGGGCATGGGGTTTGCGTCGGCGTGGCCCATGCGGGCGGGCGATGTAGATCCGTACAACCGCTTGCGGTTCGACGCCGTCGCACGTTATCTGCAGGACATCGCCTGGGAGCAACTGCAACAGACGAACCTGCATACGACCGATCCGAGCTGGATCGTGCGTCGTACGGTGATCGACGTCATCCGGCCGATCCTGTGGCCCGACCAGGTGCGGCTGCTGCGGTGGTGTTCGAGCATGTCCACCCGCTGGACGAATATGCGAGTGCGCATCACCAGCGCGAACGGCGGATTGATCGAGACCGAGGGCTTCTGGATCAATATCAGCGAATCCAACAATATGCCCGCCAGGATCAGCGACGAGGGCTTGGCCTATCTGGCGCAGACCACCAATGAGCACCGTCTGCGCTGGCGGCCCTATCTCACCGACGCCACCCCGCCGGAATCGGATACCGATATGCCGTTCCCGGTGCGGGCCACCGATATCGACCAGTACAACCACGTCAACAATGCCTGTTACTGGCAGGCGGTGGAACAGTTCCTGGTCGAATACCCCAAGCTGGTCGCCGGACCGCATCGCGCGGTGATCGAGTACGTCGCGCCGGTGCTGGCACGTCAGCACGTCACCGTGCGCAGCCGCTACGAACCGGGCGATCGCTCCGGGCGACCGGTGCTGCGGTTGTGGTTCGTGGTCGGCGGTACCACCACGACCGTTGTGCGCATCATGCCTCTGTAGAGATAAACCGGCAAAGAAAAACCGGCTCCGTTCACTGGGAACGGAGCCGGTGGCCTGTTCAGCCGCGTGCGGCCTTGAGCAGATCCTCACGGGTAGTGAACTTCACCCGCGGACGGCCCGATGCCTTACCCGCGGACTTCTCCGCCGTATCGATCGCCTTCCAGCCCTCACGGTCGACCAGATCGGCCTGCCGCTGGCCGAGCAGCGCCTTGAGCGCGGCCCGATCGGCCTGTGGCGCACCGAGTTTGCCCGTGGTGAAGTCGGCGAGGAGCTGCTCGACGGTCTCCTCGGAGTCGATTCGGTTGGAGCCGATGACACCGCGCGGACCGCGCTTGATCCAGCCGCTCACATAGACACCGGGCACCGGAACACCGTCCTCGCCGATGACACGGCCGTGCTCATTGGGGACCACGGCGCGGCGCTCGTCGAAGGGGAGATCCTTGATCGCTTCGCCCTTGTAGCCGATCGAACGCAAAATCAGTCCGGTGTCCAGGGTCTCGCTGCGATCGGTTGTGCGCGCCAGCAATTGGCCGTTCTCGCTGACCAATTCGTTGTGCGCGAACTCGACCGACTCGACGTGATCGGCACCGTGCAGTGCCGTCGGCGAGACCAGATAGCGGAAGACGATCCGCTTGTTGGCCGGATCACGACGCCCTGACGCGTATTCCTTGGCGAGGGTGTACTTCAGCTCCAGCGACGGCTCGACCTCGGGATGGTCCAGCAGCGCCTGGCTGCCCGGGTCGAGCGTCAGGTCGGCCTCCTCGACGATGACGTCGACGCCCTTCAGATGCGTCAGCGCCAGGAACTCCGGCGAGGTGTAGGCCGCCTGCAGCGGACCGCGCCGACCGAGCACGACGACCTCACGGATATTGCTGCCGCGCAGCGCATCCAGGGCATGGTCGGCGATATCGGTCTTGGCGAGTTCGTCCGGGTCCACCGTCAGCACGCGCGCGACATCGAGGGCGACATTGCCGTTGCCGACGATCACCGCGCGCTCACCGGACAGGTCGAACTTGCGATCCGCGTAGTCCGGATGGCCGTTGTACCAGGCGACGAATTCGGTCGCCGAATGGCTGCCCGGCAGATCCTCGCCCGGCACACCCAGTCGCCGGTCGGAGGACGCGCCCACCGCGTAAATGACCGCGTGGTGGTGGGCGAGCAGTTCCTCATGGGTGATGTGCGAGCCGACCTCGACATTGAGGTAGAACTGCAGCGCCTCGCGCCGGAAAGCCGACTCGAACAGCCCGGAGACCGTCTTGGTGCCCGGGTGGTCGGGAGCGACGCCCGCGCGCACCAGACCCCACGGCGTGGGCAGCCGATCGAACATCTCGACCTCGACATCGCAGCGGCGCAGCAGTTCGTCGGCCGCGTAACAGGCCGCCGGTCCCGCGCCGATGATCGCGACGCGGAGCGTGCCGAGTTCCTTGGGCGGACGCGCGGGCGTGACGATCGGATCGAAGTTCGATTCGAGTGGATGCCGTTGGAAGTAGGCGGCGTTGATGTCGCGGAACCTGGCCAGCGACGCGGTCAGATCATCCTCGGAGAAGATGGCCTCCACCGGGCACGCGTCAACGCAGGCACCGCAGTCGATACAGGTGTCGGGGTCGATGTAGAGCATCTCGGTCGTCGCGAATTCCGGCTGGTCCGGGGTGGGACGGATGCAATCGACCGGGCACTCAGTGACGCAGCTGGCGTCGTTGCAACAACGCTGCGTGATTACGTAGGCCATATTGTGCAGATCCTCGAAAATGTACCTGGGCTATAGCCACCCAAGGGGGTCGGGAGTGGTCGGGAGCGTCATCGTCACGGTGCCGGCGGGGGTGTCCCATGAGGCGCCGTGATTGTGATGCCGCTTTCAGTTTGCCTCGAGTGTGTTCGAGGCCTCTTCTCCGGAGGGCTTACGGTATCTCCATGGTGCGGACTCTGATCCTCATGCGGCACGGTAAGTCGTCCTATCCCGACGGTATCTCCGATCACGAGCGCCCGCTCGCTCCACGTGGTCAGCGCGAGGCCGGACTTGCCGGTCAGTGGTTACGCCAGACCCAGCCGCCGATCGATGCGGTACGCTGCTCGACCGCCACGCGCACGCGGGAAACGCTCGCCGCCACCGGAGTCACCGCGCCGGTGGTCTATGAGGCGGGCATCTACGAGGCGTCGCCGCGCACGCTCATCGAACTGGTCCAGCTCAGCGATGACGATGTCACGACGCTGCTGGTCATCGGGCATGCGCCCGGAATGCCTTGGACGGCATGGGAGTTGGCGAGCAATCGCGACTCCGATCCGGCGATCGAGCTCAGCCGGAAGTTCCCCACCTCGGCGCTCGCGGTACTCGAATTCGACCGGCCGTGGGCGCAGGTGGACGAGGGCACCGGCGATCTGGTGCGATTCCATATTCCGCGCTGAGCGCGGGTGCGATCAGTGCAGTAGTTTGCCGCCGACGACCACGACGACGCCCAGGACGACGAGCAGCACGAACGCGGCGAATCCGCCGAGCAGCCACCACACGACGCCGAGCGCCAGCACGAACGGCGCCACCGCGATGGCGGTGATCACGGGGCTTTCCCGGACCGTGGCCCAAGCCGAGCGGGCTCTGATCCGGTCGATGTCCTTACCTGGCATGTCACCAGAGTAGGTGCGAAAACCCGTTCTCGCCGTCGAGCCGATGCGATGCTCAGCAGATGGATTGGAAAATCGAACTGGTCGCGATTCCGGTGACCGATGTGGACCGCGCCAAGGACTTCTACACCAAGATCGGCTTCAATGCCGACCACGACCACCGCGTCAACGAGAGCCTGCGCTTCGTCCAGCTGACCCCACCCGGCTCCGGCTGCTCCATCTGTATCGGCGAAGGCATCACCGACGCCGCACCGGGCAGCGTCGAAGGCATGCAGGTGGTTGTCGCGAGCGCCGAGGGGGCGTACCAGCAGTTGGTCGCGGCAGGTGTGGAGGCGACGCCCGTGAAGGATATGGGTTGGGGCCTGTTCACCTTCTTCGCCGACCCTGACGGCAACAAATGGGCCGTGCAGGAGCTGCCCAAACGCGACTGAGTCCACAGCGGCCCGTTAGTCATCGTCGCGCATTGGATGCGCGGCGAGGACAGCGTCCGTTCGCTACCCCAGTAGATCGAGCCGAATCGTCAACGGACACGGCAAGTTGGTTGTGAACTCGTCCCCACCCCTGGTCGGCTCCAGTGTCCCACGCAAGATGCGGGCCCGGCGGCAAGCACAACCGATGTTCGGCAGAATTAGGGCTTGCTTGGAGTGCGCTCCAGGTCATTAACGTCGGTTTTGTTCATCGAGAAGGGCGAGTGCAGTGGGTGGAGCCGTAGATCAGGTCGTCGGTGACGAGCAAGTCGATGGGGATCGGGAGAAGCCGCAGTATTCGATCGGCGAGGCAGCGGATCGGTCGGGACTGAGTCGCGACACGCTGCGATGGTACGAGCGGATCGGGCTGATGAATTACATCGGGCGCGATCACGCCGGAAAGCGGCGGTTCAGCAATCGCGATCTGGAGTGGTTGGCCTTGATCGGCAGGTTGCGCACCACCGGGATGTCGGTGGCGGACATGGTCCGCTATGCCGAATTGGTGCGGGAGGGCGAATCCACCGTGCCCGAGCGGCTGCAGATGTTCCGCAATACCCGCGCGGAGGTGCTCGCCAAGATCGACGAACTCCATCAGACCCTGGCCGTGCTCGATTACAAGATCGACCTGTACGAGGGCAAAACCGCCGCCGTCAAACCGGCCGCACTCACGAAACCATGCAAAGGGATCAAAATATGAGTTCACTTCCGACTGCAGCATTGGGCGCCAGCGGGATCCAAGTGGGTGTACAAGGCCTGGGCTGCATGGGAATAAGCGATTTCTACGGCCCGTCGGACCTCACCGAATCGCGGGCGACCCTGGATCGCGCACTGGAACTCGGCGTCACGCTGTTCGATACCGCCGATATGTACGGCTCGGGTCACAACGAGGAATTCCTCAGCGACTTCGTGCGCGCCAACCGCGACGAGGTGGTCCTCGCCACCAAGTTCGGCATCGTCCGCAAGGCCGACGACCCCACCTACCGCGGCATCGACAACTCGCCCGAATACATCAGCAGCGCGGTCGATGCCAGCCTGCGCCGCCTCGGCATCGACACCATCGATCTGTACTACCTACACCGCCGCGATCCCGCGGTCCCGATCGAGGAATCGGTCGGCGCGATGGCCGAGCTCGTGGCGCAGGGCAAGGTTCGGGCGCTCGGCCTGTCGGAAGTGACCGGCAACGAACTGCGCGCGGCCCATGCGGTGCATCCGATCGCGGCCGTGCAGTCCGAATGGTCGCTGTTCTCCAGGGATGCCGAGCGCAGTGCGGCACCCACCGCCGCCGAACTCGGCGTGACATTCGTGCCGTACTCGCCGCTCGGTCGCGGATTCCTCACCGGATCCTTCGCCGCGGCAGGCGAGTTGGCCGACGACAAGGACTTCCGGAAAACACAGCCGCGCTACTCGGGCGATAACGCCGCACACAACGTCGAATTGCTCGCCCCGCTGCGCGCCATCGCGGACGAGCGCGGAATCTCCCTCGCGCAGGTGGCATTGGCGTGGGTGCATGCCCAGGCGGGCGTGCACGGACTCACGGTGGTCCCGATTCCGGGCACCCGCAGCCGCATCCGGCTCGCCGAGAATGTCGCCGCAGCGACCATTTCGCTCACCGCCGAGGAATTGGCCGTGCTGGACCCGATCGCCGACAAGGTGGCCGGAGACCGGTACGCGGATATGTCTTTCACCGCCGTCGGCCGGGAATGACCGGTCAGCCGAATCAGGAGTCATCGGTGTCCACTCTGACGCTCAATGTCCGGTTCGCCGCCAAGCCCGGTCACGAGACCGAACTGCGCGAGACGCTCGAGGATTTGGTTGCGCCGACACTTGCCGAGGCGGGCTGTATCGCCTACGAGCTGTATCTGCACCCGAGCGATCCGAGTCGGGTCGTGCTGCTCGAGGAGTGGGTCGATGAGGCGGCACTTGCGACGCATTTCGAAACCCCGCATCTGAAGGAAGCGGCGGCAATATTGGACGAGATCCTGATCGAGCCGTTCCACCTCCGACGGTTCCACGAGGTCACCTGATCTCACAGAGCCCAGCGCAGCACGGCATCCGGACCGCAGTCCGGGTCCGTGCTGCTCTACTATCCGGAGCATGGAGTCATCCGGCAGACGCGTGTTCATCGACAAGCAGACACCCGAGGCGTTTCGCGCGCTGAACACCGTGGCCAGCGCGGTCCGCGCCGCCGGAGCCGAGGCCGGACTCGACCGCAGGCTCATCGAATTGATCAACGTACGCATCTCCCAGATCAACGGCTGCGCCTACTGCCTGGACGTGCACCATCGCGCCGCCATCGCGGCCGGCGCCACCGAGCGCGAACTCGCCGTACTGTCCGCGTGGCGGCGCACCGAGCTGTACGCGCCGCACGAGCGGGCCGCGCTGGCACTTGCCGAACTCACCACCACGCTGCCGGACGAGGCCACGATGGATCGTGAGTACGCTCGGGCGCGGGAGCATTTATCGGATGAGCAGGTCTCGGCGATCCTCTGGGTCGCCACCACGATCGGTGCGTTCAACCGCGTATCGATCCTGAGTAAGCACCCGGTACGCCCGACGAAGGAGAAGTCGACCATGACCGAATCGACGCCCGAGAGCAAGGTCGTTCGCAACGACGAGAAGCAGCGCTACGAGGTCTTCTACGGCGGCGAACTGGCTGGATTCGCCGAGTACGAGGAGCGCGACGACGAGACGGTGTTCATCCACACCGAGATCGATGGCGCGTTTTCCGGCAAGGGCCTCGGCACCGTTCTGGCCAAGAACGCGGTGGAGGATGCGGTCGCCCGCGACCGGGTGATCCGACCGCTGTGCCCGTTCATCAAGGCCTATCTGGAGAAGCATCCGCAGTACGACGAGCACGTGGTCGGCAAGGGCATCACCCGATGAGCGAGCGAACCATCAGCACAGCGACAAGGTCGGTCATGCCGGAACCCAGCGCCAGCGAGGTGCAGGCACGTGAGTGAGCGCAGCGAGCGAACCATCAGCACAGCGACAAGGTCGGTCATGCCGGAGCCGAGCGCCAGCGAGGCGAAGGCATGAGTGACCTGGATCCGCATCCGGACGAAGCGGTCTGCGAGGCGACACCCGGTTGCGGTCCGGTCGCGGAGATCTATCCGGCGCGCGAGGTCCCGCTCGGCGGTGTGCGCGGCGTTTACGTGGAACGTGTACTGCCGCAACGTGATCTGCCGACCGTCGGCGCCTGGTGCTTTCTCGATCACTTCGGCTCGCCCACGGTCACCAAGACGGGTGCGTCACCGGATATCGATCCGCATCCGCATATCGGATTGCAGACGGTGACTTGGCCGTTCGACGGCCGTATCCGCCACCGCGATTCGGTCGGCTCCGATGTGGAGATCGAGCCGGGACAGCTGAATCTGATGACCTCCGGACGCGGCATCGCGCATTCCGAATACGGCGTCGCGGGGGCGCAAGCCGGGCACGGCCTACAACTGTGGATCGCGTTGCCCGGCAATAGCCTCGGGATTGATCCACACTTCGAACAGCATCGTGACCTGCCGGTCTACGAGGCTCCCGGAGTGCGAGCCATCGTGCTGATCGGCACGTTCGCCGGACTCACCTCGCCTGCCAAGGTGTACACGCCGATCGTCGGCGCGGATGTGCGGATCGAACCGGGCGTCGACACCACCATTGCCCTGGATCCCGATTTCGAGCACGCGCTCATGGTGGTCGAGGGCAATGTCACCGTCGATGGCACCGAAATCGCCGCGGGCCCACTGCTCTACCTGGGCGCCGGCCGCGACGAGTTGCCGCTGACGAGCACCGAGGGCGCGCATTTCGCGCTCATCGGCGGCGAGCCATTCGGCGAAGAACTGGTGATGTGGTGGAACTTCGTCGGCCGCAGCCATGAAGACATCGTCGAGGCCCGAAACGATTGGGAAAAGCATGTTGTCGAACGTTTCGCCGATATCGCGGGCCACACACCGCAACAGCGCATTCCCGCCCCGCCGCTGCCCGGTCTGCATCTGAAGCCGCGCAAGCGGCGCATGGGTTCGGCCAGGACCTGAATACGAAGCACCACAAAACAATCGGGACTCACCTGGTATCGGGGAGGAAACCCTTCAACATTCGATCACGAAACGGTATCTTCGTCCGGAGCAAACCGGACATTCCACGCCGGTGGTCGGATGAAAGAGCAGGATGAGGATCTCCAGAATCACCGCGACGGCACTGCTTGCGCTCGCGGCCACCACGATAGGCACCAGCGTCGTACATGCCGAACCCGCAGTGCCCGCGCCTAATTCGACCGCCGACGTACCACTCGATCTGCAGGGCATCTTCCAGCACCTCGGCTACCACGTCGCGGCGACGCAGAACCGACACGCCGTGGTGACGACCATTTCGGAGGGCCGCTGGGACCTGGTCCGCGACAACAAGGTCATCTCGCTGACCGATCCGAACGGACAGGTGGTCGCCGCACTGCCAACCGTAGTGAAGATCGCCGGGCATCGGATCGATCTGGTGCCGACCATCGATGAGGCGGGTACCCGGCTCGCACTCACACCGATCAGCACGACCGATGACCCGGTGCGGGAGGTGAGCACCGAGGAGCGCTTTTTCGATCAGGTCGAGAAGTCCATGCCGCAGGTGTTGACGGGTGCCGCCATCGGTGCCGCTATCGGATTCGTCCTCGGTTTCCCGCTCGGCCTTTTCGTCTTCGACTTCGTCACCGTCCCGGTCATGACCGTGGTCGGCGGGACCATCGGCGCGTTCGCCGGTCTGTCCGCGGGTGGTGGTGAACCGGCCGTTCAGGCGGCGATGGATTACTTCGATCTCAATCCCTGAGCGAGCCGATATCGTCGTGCGGTAGCAGGCGCTGCGTCCCGATGACGCGCAATAGATCCAGCTTCTCCGCGGCATCGGTGCCCGGACGCGGCATATAGACCAGTAGGCGCTGTGCCGCGTTCGGGGTGAGCAGGGTTTCGCAGACCGTATCGATCGCGCCGACCTCCGGATGCAGGATCCGCTTGATATCCGAAGTCCGCACCGCCACTTCGTGTTCGTGCCACAACTGCTCGAATTCCGCACTCGCGGTACGCAATCGGCTCACGTATTCGGTGACGTCGGCATCGCCGGATCGGCGCGCCGCGGTGGCGCGCAGATCCGCGACGTGATTGCGCCCCAACCGCTCCCAGTCGTCCTCCGGGAAGATCGAGCGCGACTGCGGATCGGTGAACCAGCGCCAGGCATAGAACCGGTCCCAGCCGCGCCGACTCGCGTGGTCGCCGACGAGCAGGGTGTGCATTCGGTTCTGCACCAATACCTCGCCGAGGTCAGTAATGACCGTGGCCGCGGTGTCGTCCAGTTTCGCGAGCACATGCATGATCCCGGGACCGACGTGTTTGTCGGCGGACTCACCTCCGGGCGGGGCGTGGTCGCACAGGTGATACAGGTGGTCGCGCTCGTCATTGCTGAAGCGCAGCGCCCGCGCCAGCGACGCCAGCACCTGGGTGGATGGGCGCGGGCCGCGGGACTGCTCGAGACGGGTGTAGTAGTCGGTGGACATGCCCGCCAGCATGGCAACCTCGTCCCTGCGCAAACCGGGGGTGCGCCGGCGCACCCCCGGTGGCAGTCCGACGTCCGCGGGCGTCAACTGTTCGCGACGCCGGCGCAGGAAATCGGCCAGTTCGGATCGGTCCATAGCAATACTTTCCCGCAATACGCGCGAGTCAGCCAGGGATCGCCGATCCCCCGATAAGCGATCTCTGCCGCCACGCGTGCACAGCGGCCAAGCTGGTCCTATGACGACATCGAAGCTCACCAGCAAGCTCGGCAATACCGGACCAGCGGTCAGCCGCATCGGACTCGGCGCCATGGGCATGTCCGGCATGTACGGGGCCGCCGACGACGCCGAATCGATTGCCACCATCCACGCCGCACTGGACTCCGGCGCCAACCTCATCGATACCGGCGACTTCTATGGCGCCGGTCACAATGAGATGCTGATCGGCAAGGCGATTGCCGAGCGTCCCCGCGAGGACATGGTGCTGAGCGTGAAGTTCGGCGCACTGCGCGGGCCGGGTGGCACGTGGGGCGGCACCGATAGTCGCCCCGTCGCGCTGCGCAACTTCCTCACCTACAGCCTGCAGCGCCTCGGCGTGGACTACATCGACGTCTACCGCCCCGCGCGCTTGGACCCGAATGTCGCGATCGAGGAGACGATCGGCGCCATGGCCGAACTCGTCGAGGCGGGTTATATCCGCCACATCGGCCTGTCCGAGGTCGGCGTCGAAACCATCCGTCGGGCCGCCGCCGTGCATCCGATCGCGGATCTGCAGATCGAATACTCGCTGATCTCCCGGAGTATCGAGGCCGAAATCCTGCCCACGGTAAGGGAACTCGGCATCGGCGTCACCGCCTACGGAGTGCTGTCACGTGGTCTGCTCAGCGATTCGGTTCGTCCGGGCGCGACCTTCGCGCCGACCGACTTCCGCGCGCACAGCCCGCGCTTCCAGGGTGAAAATCTCGACCAGAACCTGAAATTGGTCGACGCTCTCGCGAAAATCGCTGCGGAGAAGGATGTTTCGGTCGCGCAATTGGCCATTGCCTGGGTGCTGACCAGGGGCGCGGATATCGTGCCGATCCTCGGCGCACGCACTCGCCAGCGCTGGACGGAATCCCTTGGAGCCGTGGATATCCAGCTCAGCGCCGACGAACTGGCAACCATCGAAGCCGCAGTGCCGGCCGATCAGATCGCGGGCGAGCGTTATGCGGCCGCGCAGATGGCGCTGCTCGACAGCGAGCGCTGACGTGGTTTACGGGAGGGCGCGCGTTCGGGTCGCCCTCCCGACCCCGGGCAATCGGTCACTTCCGACGTGGCCGAATGACCGCCGTGAATGCCGATGCGGCAACAGGCTTGCCAGTGTTGTCAGTGATTTCCACTGGCACCTCGAGTTCGACATCGGCGCGCGCCGCGATATCGGCGCGCACTTGTTCCAAGGTTTCGGCGGTCAACTCGGAGGTCGCGAGGAATGGACCCGCCTCCCCCTTGGCCCGCGCGAGGTATTCGATCCGGCCGCCACGGGCGACGATGAACGTCTCACCCATGAGATCGACAATGCCCGAGATCGACGCACCCATCGCCGCGGTCTCGGCTAGCCCGAACAGCACCGCGGCATGCAGATCACCATTGTGGTTGAGATGTTCGGGCTTCGGCGCGATCGTCACAACATTGCGGCCCGAGCTGAACTCCACTCCTTCGATGCCGGTGAACTGGATAAATCCCAGCTTCTGAAATCCGGCCATCACCAGATCGCCCATAGCCGCGTCATCCATCGCATCTCCCACCGAACTGAAACGTGTTCTAATTTCATACCCCGGCAGGACAGCGGTTGTCCACCATGGATCAGTAGGAAGACGATCGGGTGAGCGTGACGGCCAGGTAGCCGACCGCGAGTACTACGCACACCACATTCGCGACCATGGCCCCGATCGCCCAGCCTCGCGCCTTCCTCGACGCGTCCGTCGCTCCCGCGACGTCGCCCGCGATCCACTTCGAGTGCACTTGCGCGCCGAAGACGATCGCGACCAGCCCGAGCGCCGTCCCCACCAGACAGGTCAGCGTGCCGATAATCGTCGCGACGAGCGCGAAGCCCAGATGCGCCGGTGGCTCGAACTGCGGCTGCGCTGGAGGATAGCCATAGCCGGGCTGTTGTCCGTACGTCATGGGTGTAGTCCCGTCTCGAGGTCGGCGGCCAGGCTCGGCATTTCGGGCCCTTCCAGCCTACGAATCTTTTCGCGCACTCGTGCAGACGGCGGATGATCGCGCGATCGGCTCCCCTTGGGCACAATTGACAACGGTGGCATATCTATCGCGATTGGATATTGCATGACGACGTTGGCGCGAAGAACTGAGGGAAAGCCGATGTGTCTGCGGCCGATCGGACGGTAGGGGCCGATGTACGACCCGACCGCCGATATCGACCGGATCATCGCGCAGCAGGTGGGTTGGTCCACGGCCGACGACCATCTGCTGTACACCTGTGGTGTCATCGACTTCCTACTGCACGACCGACTCTCCGAACTGCCGCCCCGGGCGACCATGGTCCGAACCGAACCCGCCGAAATCCCTCTGGCAGAGGGGCCTGCCGTCTGGTTTCAGTGGCGCGCGGTCGGGGACGGTACCTGGAATCACAACAGTGTGACCGCAGTCGGATCGTTATCCTTTGTGGCCGCCGCCCATCTCGGCAATGCTATGGCGAACCGCTCGCGCCGCCGCCAGGCCGAGGCCGGACTGCGCCCGCGCTGGGTAGCCGAACGCCCTGGGACAGTAATGGTTTCGGACCGACGGATGTACTGCTACAACGCGGATCATTCGTTCTCGGTGCACTGGGCCGGTCTGGAAGTGGTGGATATGCCCGGTCCCGACCGAATGGTCTGCCGCTATCCGGACCGAAACGGCAATCCACATCTACTGCAGGTCCAAAGCCCATGGGCCGTACTGATTTTCGCACTTGCGGCCCACACCCAGTTCCCGAGCCATCCCCTGTTGCAGTCAGGTAACTGGCTACCGGCTGGCTTCGAGGAGAAATGCCACATCGCAGGCAAAACCTGTCCCCGAGTGCGTCATCAGGATCGCTAGAAATCTGCCGGCTGACCGCCGGTCATCATCTACGGCAGAACATTGATGAAATCTAGTCCGGCGGTATTCACCGCACGAAAGTGGTTGTCCGCATTAGCGATTTCCCGTATTCCGAGTCGCTCGGCAACCGCAATCAGAGAAGCGTCCGCAGCGCCCAGTGGAAAGCTCGCGAACTGCTTCATCAGCTCGATAATCCGCAGCGTGTCCGCGGCATCGAACTCCTCACGGAAGACTCCGTCCCGCACGGCTTCCATGAACTGGATTTCGGCCTGTGCACTGGCGTACTTCTGCATCAAGTAGGTGACCTCAGCCACTACATACGGAGGACAACCAGCTCATCAGTCCGACCTACCAGGAGCGCACTCATCTCAGCGTGCCGTCTATCCCGCCGATTCATCACTGCGACCAGGACATTAGCATCGACGATCAGTTTCACTGGGCCTCAAAGAGTTCGGTATCCATCCGCTCACTAAGGTCTTCTGGGCCGTCGAAGGACGGCAGTGCGGCGAGCCGATCGCTTGCGCCACCCTCAACCAATCGCAGCAGCGCTTCACGCGCTGCGGGCGCAACCTCTGGTCGGAGTTGCTCGACGAGACGATGCAGTTCTGGGTAGTGGTCGTACGCCACGCTCACACTTTGACAATACCGTGAAACGAGAATCGCCCCGCTCCTGTTGGAGCGGGGCGATTGCCAATTACCGACTACCGGTAGTCGCTGAAACCGTAATCGTCGAGCGGGACCGCGGCACCGGTGGTGGCGCCGAAGCTGTCCGGCGAGTAGTAGGTGTCGTCGTAGGACGGCACCGCGTACGCCGCGGCACGAGCCTCTTCGGTCGGCTGGACCTGGATGTTGCGGTAGCGGTTGATACCGGTACCGGCCGGGATCAGCTTGCCGATGATCACGTTTTCCTTCAGACCGATGAGCTTGTCCGAGCGGCAGTTGATGGCCGCGTCGGTCAGGACTCGCGTGGTCTCCTGGAAGGATGCCGCCGACAGCCACGAATCGGTCGCGAGCGACGCCTTCGTGATACCCATCAGCACCGGGCGACCGGCCGCGGGCTCATTGCCCTCGGCGACGACGCGACGGTTGGAGGCCTCGAACTCGGAACGCTCGGTGAGCGAACCGGGCAGGAACTCCGTGGCACCGGAATCGATGATCGTCACGCGACGCAGCATCTGGCGCACGATGACCTCGATGTGCTTGTCGTGGATCGACACACCCTGCGAGCGGTAGACCTCTTGGACCTCGTGGACCAGATGGATCTGCACCTGACGGGGGCCCATCACACGCAGCACCTCGTGCGGATCCGCCGCGCCTTCCAGCAGCTGCTGGCCGACCTCGACGTGGTCACCGTCGGAGAGCAGACGCTCGGTGCCGTCGTCGTGCTTGAACACACGCAGACGCTGACGCTTCGAGAGCTTGTCGTAGACAACCTCTTCGCCACCGTCATCCGGGATGATGGTGATCTTGTAGAAGCGATCGTCGTCCTCGAGCCGCACCCGACCCGAGACCTCAGCGATCGGCGCCTTGCCCTTGGGCACACGAGCCTCGAAGAGCTCCTGCACACGGGGCAGACCGCCGGTGATGTCGTCACCCGCGACACCACCCTGGTGGAAGGTACGCATGGTCAGCTGGGTACCGGGCTCACCGATGGACTGCGCGGCGACGATACCGACGGCCTCACCGATGTCGACCAGCTTGCCGGTCGCCATGGAGCGGCCGTAGCAGGTCGCGCACACGCCGGTGCCGGTGGTACAGGTCAGCACGGAGCGGACCTTCACCTCGGTGATACCGGCGTCGAGCAGCGCCTCGATGGCCGGGTCGCCGAGGTCGGCGCCCTTCGCCACGACAACGTTGCCCTTGGTGTCCACCGCGTCCGAGGCGAGCGTCCGGGCGTACGCGGAGGTCTCCACGTGCGCGTCCCGGATGAGCGAGCCGTCGGGCTGCCTCTCGGCGATCGGCACCACGATGCCGCGCTCGGTGGCGCAGTCGTGCTCGCGCACGATGACATCCTGCGAGACGTCCACCAGACGACGGGTCAGGTAACCCGAGTCCGCGGTACGAAGCGCGGTGTCGGCCAGACCCTTACGAGCACCGTGGGTGTTGATGAAGTACTCCAGCACCGTCAGGCCCTCACGGAAGGAGGACTTGATCGGCCGCGGGATGAACTCACCCTTCGGGTTGGTAACCAGGCCCTTCATACCGGCGAGGGTACGAGTCTGGGTGAAGTTACCGGTCGCGCCCGAGTCGACGATCGTGATGATCGGGTTGTCGGCCGGGTAGTGCGCACGCAGCGCCTTACCGACCTCTTCGGTCGCTTCCTGCCAGATCTTGACCAGGGCGTTGTTGCGCTCCTGGTGGTCGAGAGCACCACGCTGGTACTTCTTCTCGATCTGATCGGACTGCGCCTCGTAGCGCTCCATGATCTCGGTCTTCTCCGGCGGAACGAGCACGTCCGACATCGAGACCGTCACGCCGGAACGGGTGGCCCAGTAGAAGCCCGCGTCCTTGAGCTTGTCGACGGTCTGCGCGACCACGATCATCGGGTAGCGCTCGGCCAGATCGTTGATGATCGTTGCCTGACGCTTCTTCGGCATCTGCTCGTTGATGAACGCGTAGTCCGCCGGGAGCAGCTCGTTGAACAGCACGCGACCAAGGGTGGTCTCGGCGATCCACGCGTCGCCGCGGTTCCAGCCATCCGGGAACAGCTCCGCCTCGACAGCCTTCGGCGGGCGCTGGTCGGTGAGGCGCACCTTGATCAGCGAACGCACGGTGAGCTCACCGCGGTCCACCGCCATCTGCGCCTCGGCGGGCGAGGAGTACACGCCCTGCTCCGGTGCATCCTTGGTGGCCGCCTGGTACTCGCCCTTCGCGCCCTCTTCCAGGCGGGTCAGGTAGTACAGACCGGTCACCATGTCCAGACGCGGCATGGCCAGCGGGCGACCCGAGGCAGGCGAGAGGATGTTGTTCGAGGACAGCATCAGGATGCGGGCCTCGGCCTGCGCCTCCGCGGACAGCGGCAGGTGCACGGCCATCTGGTCACCGTCGAAGTCGGCGTTGAACGCCTCACAGACCAGCGGGTGCAGCTGGATGGCCTTACCTTCCACCAGCTGCGGCTCGAAGGCCTGGATGCCGAGGCGGTGCAGGGTGGGCGCACGGTTCAGCAGCACCGGGTGTTCGGCGATGACCTCTTCGAGGACATCCCACACCTGGGGACGCTGCCGCTCCACCATCCGCTTGGCGGACTTGATGTTCTGCGCATGGTTCAGATCGACCAGACGCTTCATCACGAACGGCTTGAACAGCTCCAGCGCCATCAGCTTGGGCAGACCGCACTGGTGCAGCTTCAGCTGCGGACCGACCACGATGACCGAACGGCCCGAGTAGTCGACGCGCTTACCGAGCAGGTTCTGACGGAAACGACCCTGCTTACCCTTGAGCAGATCGCTCAGCGACTTCAGCGGGCGGTTACCCGGTCCGGTGACCGGGCGGCCGCGGCGGCCGTTGTCGAAGAGTGCGTCCACGGACTCCTGCAGCATCCGCTTCTCGTTGTTGACGATGATCTCGGGCGCGCCCAGATCGATCAGTCGCTTGAGGCGGTTGTTGCGGTTGATCACGCGGCGGTACAGGTCGTTCAGGTCGGAGGTGGCGAAGCGGCCACCGTCGAGCTGAACCATCGGGCGCAGCTCCGGCGGGATCACCGGAACGGCGTCGAGCACCATGCCCATGGGCGAGTTGCCGTTGGCCTGGAAGGCCGCGACGACCTTGAGCCGCTTGAGCGCGCGCAGCTTCTTCTGGCCCTTACCGCTGCGGATGGTCTCGCGCAGCGATTCGGCCTCGGCGTCGATGTCGAAGTTCTCCATCAGCTTCTGGATGGACTCCGCACCCATGGCGCCGGTGAAGTACTCGCCGTAGCGGTCGATCAGCTCGCGGTAGAGCACCTCATCGACGATGAGCTGCTTGACCGACAGCTTGGTGAAGGTGCTCCAGATCTCGTCGAGCCGGTCCAGCTCGCGCTGGGCACGGTCGCGCAGCTGACGCATTTCGCGCTCGCCGCCGTCCTTGACCTTGCGGCGGACATCGGATTTGGCACCCTCGGCCTCGAGCTCGGCCAGGTCGGCCTCGAGCTTCTGGGCGCGGGCCTCGAGATCGGCGTCGCGCTGATCGGCGACCGCCTTCTTCTCGACCTCCATCTCGGCCTCGAGCGTGGAGAGCTCGTTGTGACGCAGCTCCTCGTCGACGCCGACAATGACGTAGGCGGCGAAGTAGATGATCTTTTCCAGATCCTTCGGCGCCAGGTCGAGCAGGTACCCGAGGCGCGAAGGCACGCCCTTGAAGTACCAGATGTGGGTAACCGGAGCGGCCAGCTCGATGTGGCCCATCCGCTCACGGCGCACCTTGGCGCGAGTCACCTCGACGCCACAGCGCTCACAGATGATGCCCTTGAAGCGGACGCGCTTGTACTTACCGCAGTAGCACTCCCAGTCCCGGGTGGGACCGAAGATCTTCTCGCAGAACAGGCCGTCCTTCTCCGGCTTGAGCGTGCGGTAGTTGATGGTCTCCGGCTTTTTCACCTCGCCGAAGGACCACTGGCGGATGTCTTCGGCGGTGGCCAGACCGATCCGGAGTTCATCGAAGAAGTTGACGTCTAGCACGTAACTTCCTTTCCCCTATTCGGGTCGAATTCGAGCAAAAAGTTCACTAGTTGGTCGAGCGCGGAGGCCGGATGTCGTCGGCGTGCACGCCATCCGGCCCTACCGCCTAGTTCGCCAGATCGTCGACGGTGGCGGCTTCGTTCCTGGACAGATTGATGCCCAGGTTCGCGGCCGCGCGCTCCAGATCCTCATCATCGCCGTCGCGCATCTCGATCGCCGCGCCGTCCGAAGACAGCACCTCGACGTTGAGGCACAGCGACTGGAGCTCCTTGAGGAGCACCTTGAACGACTCCGGAATGCCCGGCTCCGGAATGTTCTCGCCCTTGACGATCGCCTCGTACACCTTCACGCGACCGACCACGTCGTCGGACTTGATGGTCAGCAGCTCCTGCAGCGTGTAGGCGGCGCCGTAGGCCTGCATGGCCCAGCACTCCATCTCACCGAAGCGCTGACCACCGAACTGCGCCTTACCACCGAGCGGCTGCTGGGTGATCATCGAGTACGGACCGGTCGAACGGGCGTGGATCTTGTCGTCGACCAGGTGGTGCAGCTTCAGGATGTACATGTAGCCGACGGCCACCGGGTACGGGAAGGGCTCACCGGAACGTCCGTCGAACAGCGTCGCCTTGCCGTTGTCGTCGACCATGCGCTCACCGTCGCGGTTCGGCAGGGTCGAGGCGAGCAGGCCGGTCAGCTCCTCTTCACGAGCGCCGTCGAACACCGGGGTGGCGATGTTGGACTCGGCCGGAGCCGCCAGCATCTCCTCCGGCAGTGCCTTGGCCCAGTCCGGACGGGAACCACCGTCCGCACCCGCGCCGACATCCCAGCCAGCCTTGCCGATCCACCCGAGGTGGGTCTCCAAGATCTGGCCGATGTTCATACGACGCGGCACACCGTGGGTGTTCAGGATGATGTCCACCGGGGTGCCATCGGGCATGAACGGCATGTCCTCGGTCGCGAGGATCTTGCCGATGACACCCTTGTTGCCGTGGCGACCGGCCAGCTTGTCGCCGTCCTGGATCTTGCGCTTCTGCGCCACGTACACCCGGACCAGCTCGTTGACGCCCGGAGGCAGATCGTCGTCGTCCTCGCGCGAGAACACGCGGATGCCGATGACCTTGCCGGACTCACCGTGTGGCACCTTCAGCGAGGTGTCGCGCACTTCGCGCGCCTTCTCACCGAAGATCGCGCGCAGCAGCCGCTCCTCCGGGGTCAGCTCGGTCTCACCCTTCGGGGTGACCTTGCCGACCAGGATGTCGCCGTCGCGCACCTCGGCGCCGATGCGTACGATGCCGCGCTCGTCCAGGTCCGCGAGGACCTCGTCGGAGACGTTCGGGATGTCCCGGGTGATCTCCTCGGCACCGAGCTTGGTGTCGCGGGCGTCGATTTCGTGCTCCTCGATGTGGATCGAGGTGAGCACGTCCTCTTCCACGAGGCGCTGCGACAGGATGATCGCGTCCTCGTAGTTGTGGCCCTCCCACGGCATGATCGCCACGAGCAGGTTCTTGCCGAGCGCCATCTCACCGTTCTCGGTGCAGGGACCATCGGCGAGCACCTGACCGGTCTCGACGCGCTGGCCCTCGTCCACGATCGGCCGCTGGTTCGCGCAGGTGCCCTGGTTCGAGCGGGCGAACTTGCGCATCCGGTAGCTCTTGCGGGTGCCGTCGTCGGCCATCACGGTGACGTAATCGGCCGAAACCTCTTCCACCACACCGGACTTCTCGTTCACCACGACGTCACCGGCGTCGACCGCGGCGCGCAGCTCCATACCGGTACCCACGATCGGGGATTCGGAACGGATCAGCGGCACGGCCTGACGCTGCATGTTCGCACCCATGAGGGCACGGTTGGCGTCGTCGTGCTCGAGGAACGGAATCATCGCGGTCGCGACCGAAACCATCTGACGCGGCGAAACATCCATGTAGTCGACCTCGGAGGCGGGGACGAGTTCGTTCTCGTCATTGCCCCGGCGGCAGAGCACACGCTCGTCGAGGAAGCGGCCGTCGACGTCGACCGGCGAGTTGGCCTGCGCACGGACGTGGCGGTCCTCTTCGTCGGCGGTGAGGTACTTGACCTCATCGGTGACCACGCCGTCGACCACCTTGCGGTACGGCGTCTCGATGAAGCCGAACGGGTTGACCCGCGCGTACACCGACAGCGAACCGATCAGGCCGATGTTCGGGCCTTCCGGGGTCTCGATCGGGCACATGCGGCCGTAGTGCGAGGTGTGCACGTCGCGGACTTCCAGACCCGCGCGCTCACGGGACAGACCACCCGGGCCCAGCGCCGAGAGGCGACGCTTGTGGGTCAGACCCGACAGCGGGTTGTTCTGGTCCATGAACTGCGACAGCTGCGAGGTTCCGAAGAACTCCTTGATCGCGGCCACGACGGGACGGATGTTGATCAGGGTCTGCGGCGTGATGGCCTCGACGTCCTGGGTGGTCATCCGCTCGCGGACCACGCGCTCCATGCGGGAAAGGCCGACCCGGATCTGGTTCTGGATCAGCTCGCCGACGGTGCGCAGACGACGGTTGCCGAAGTGGTCGATGTCGTCGACCTCGACCGGCACCTCTTCGCCGCCCGGCGCGGTCATCGCCCGATCACCGGAGTGCAGACGCACCAGGTACTCGATCGTGGTGACGATGTCTTCCTTGGTGAGCACCGATGCGGTGATCGGCTCGCCGAGGTGGATGCCGAGCTTCTTGTTGATCTTGTAGCGACCGACGCGCGCCAGGTCGTAGCGCTTCTCCTTGAAGAACAGGTTCTCCAGCAGGGTCTGCGCGGACTCCTTGGTCGGCGGCTCGCCCGGACGCAGCTTGCGGTAGATGTCCAGCAGCGCCTCGTCCTGACCGGCGGTGTTGTCCTTCTCCAGGGTCGACATCATGATCTCGGAGAAGCCGAAACGCTCGACGATCTCCTCGTTCGTCCAACCCAGCGCCTTGAGCAGCACGGTGACCGGCTGCCGGCGCTTACGGTCGATACGCACGCCAACGGTGTCGCGCTTATCGATATCGAACTCCAGCCAAGCGCCACGGGACGGAATCACCCGCACACTGTGCAGATCCTTCTCCGTGGCCTTGTCGACGCTGTGATCGAAATACACACCCGGCGAACGCACCAGCTGCGAAACGACGACGCGCTCGGTGCCGTTGATGATGAACGTGCCCTTATCGGTCATCATCGGGAAATCACCCATGAAGACCGTCTGGCTCTTGATCTCACCGGTGTTGTTGTTGATGAACTCTGCGGTCACGAACAACGGCGCCGCGTAGGTCATGTCCTTGTCTTTGCACTCGTCGATGGAGGCCTTGACCTCCTCGAAACGAGGATCAGAGAAAGAAAGCGACATCGACCCGGAGAAGTCCTCGATCGGCGAAAGCTCCTCGAGCACCTCCTCCAGACCGCCCGTTAGTCCGCCGTCGCCGCGAGCCGCGGCTTTTTCACGCCACGAGGGCGAGCCGATCAACCATGCAAATGAGTCGGTCTGTAGATCGAGAAGTCCGGGCACCTCCAAGGGTTCACGGATCTTCGCGAAAGACACCCGCAACGGGGCTCCGGGGATTCCGGCAACTGCCTTGGTCTGGGTGGAGACTGCCAAGATGCGTCCTTCCAGCACCTCACGCGCGTCGCGTGGTGGTCCGCGACCGTCGCTTGTCTGCTACGAATTCCGCTGGATACAACCCGAACGAAACCCGAACAGGCAACAACGGAAGTAACACCGGAAGGTGGAACTTACGTGTGCAAATCGAGGTATGGACAGGAGGCAGCCAGCGCAACGTCCAACCGTACACCAATACGCAAGGTGGTGTCAAAGTACCACCCGAACCATCCGCCGCGTGGCGGCACGCCGTGACCGTTATGACCGCGTGCCATGCCCGAATCGCTGGCTGCGTCGGGTAGCCACGGGGCTCTTGAAGCCACTGTGACAGCTGCCGCTGTTGTGAATAGCGTGACGTGTCCGGCGAAACTCGTCAAGTGGCGGGCCCGACGCCATGATCGGCCAGATCCCCTGCCCCGCTGGGCTTATGCCGCCGAAATCACTGATCGACGATGGCCGCGGCCAGCCACTTGCCGTCCACCTTCTGCATTTTCAGCACGATCGGTCCGGACGCGCTCTGCTGGGCGACCCCGTTCTTGTTCGCGCTGACCACGAAGTTCACCAACAGCTCGGCCCGATCCTCGGTGAGCAAGGTCACCCCGATCGGGTCGGCGAGGGCATCGGCGCTGGTCTGCGCCTGTTTCAGGGCGGCGAGATTGGTATCGGCGTACTTGTCGAAATCGGCCAGCATCTGCCCGGTGACAACCCCGTGCACGGCATCCTTGTAGCCGTCGAGCTTGTTCACGTCGTAGGCGTAGATGGTCTTCAAAGCGTGCGAGGCGGCCGCGGTCACCTCTTCGGTGGCCTTGCTGTCCACATAGGCCGCATTGGAATCGTCGATGCCGGGACGGAAGGCCGCGACCGTGGCGAATGCGCCGAGCAGCACGGCGGCAACGAGCAGGCCCGCGACCACGCCCCACCCCGCGCCCGGACGCAGCCGCTGCGACCACGGCCGCGACGGTTCGGCTGGCTGCGCAGCCGGACCGACCGATTCCGCGGTACCGGCGACCTTCGCCCGCCGCTTCGTGCTCGCTTCCTCGGCCGCGCGGGTGCTGCGGCGCACGGTGGCGGACCCGGCATTCGCCGCGGTGCGGCCGACGGTGGGACGGTTGCGGGGAGTGACCCGATTGACTGGTCGACGAGATGCCATGACGGGTTCTCCTACGATCCGGGCTTGGGCGTAGCGCCCCCGGATGGCGTCGCACCGGGCTGCCCGGCAGTCGGCTGATTCAGGGGGATGGGTTGACTCAATGGACTCGCCTTCTCGGCCTTCCACACCTCACCCTGCTTGACCACATCAAGGGTCCAGGTCTGGCGGTAGGAGTACGGCGCGACATCCGGGGCAGTCCGGGTGGTCTGCAGCACGATGAGCGCGGAGGCGTGGTCGCGCTCGGAATTCAGCGCGGTCAGCGAGGAGCCGATGACCTTGGACTCCAGCCTGGTCTTGGCCTGCTTGGCCTGCTCACGGAACTGATCCTGGGTTTTGGTGGCATCGTCGAGCAGCGATCCGGTCATCGACGACTGGATCAGCTTGATCGAACCGTCGACATCATTGGGATCCAGCGACATCAGATTGATCGCGGCCTGCCTGGCATCGGCGAGCGCCGTATCACGCGCCTCGACGCGCGGACCGTCGGTGAAGAACGCCGCGCGCACCCAGCCGGTGCCGAACCAGACCGCGGCGATCAACGCGACGACCAGCGCGGCCGCGGCGACCATGGTGACCGCGAGTCGTCCGCGGGGGGCGTCCGCGGACGCCACCGTCGGGCGCACGGGATCCGATGCCGTCGCGTCATGCGCCGCGGCATCAGCTTCCGTGGAATCGGAGTCGGTCACCGCCGGCGTTTCCTTGGATATGTCGATGCTCACGACCGTACCCCGCTAGCGCTCGGCACGGTCGTGCCCATCATGGGCGCAGTATTCTTGGTTCGCTCGCTCACGGCCAGACACCCTAACTATTGTTACTGCGGCGTAGCCGCGTAGGTCCTGTTCACCGCTTGGGCGTGACCCCCAACAGGGTGGCCATCTGCACGGCGATCGGGTTCAGATTCAGCTTCTCGGGATCGGTCTTGGGGTTGGCATCCCAGGGCTGCACAATGCTCGGATCCGCCAGCTCGGCGCGCATTCCGCCGCGCACCGCGGTCGGATTACCGAACGGCACAGTGCATTTCGCGTCCTTGTTGAACGGGAATTCGTCGCGGGTGTCGTCGAAGTCCGGATTCTCCCGCTTCATCTGGTCCAGGATGGCCTTGGTGCCCTCGTAGCCCTGGGTGCAGGCGGGCGGGTTGTTCGCCTCGACCACCAGACCGAAATGGCTGGTCCCGTCGCCCGGTGCGGTAGACGACGCGCCGATGGACAGCTGCGGCAGCATCTGCAGCAGCGGGCGCAGCGCGTAGAACTTCGGCGAGATGGACAGCAGCAGCTGACGCAGGTTGGTCAGATCCTCGGTGAGGGCGCCGCCGCTCTCGTTCAGCAGCGCGGTGATCTGCTCGCCCGCATCGGTGCCGGTGCCGATTAGGCGCCGGATGTCCGGATCGCTGGAGCGCAGCTGGGCGGTGAGTTCATCGAGGCCCTGGCTGAACTGCCGAATGTAGCCCGACTGCTCGGCCTGGGTGCCCAGCGCGATCCGGCCGTCGCGGATCAGCTGGATCGTCTGCGGCAGGCTGTCGTTGAACGTCGCGGTGAATTTGTTCAGCGAATCGATGAAGACCTTCAGGTCGTCGCCCTTGCCGTCGAAGGCCTTGCCGAGTTCGGTGACGGTGGTGTTGAGCGCGGTGAGATCGACCGAGCGGGTGAAGGTGTCCACACTCTGCACCAGCTGCTCGACCGAAATCGGTGTCGTCGCCGAGGCGATGACCGAACCGTCGCGCAAATACGGGCCGTGATCGGCATCGGGCTGCAGATCGACGTACTGCTCACCGATGGCCGAGCGGTTTGCGATCACCGCGCGAGCCGACTCCGGAACCTTCGGCGCACTCGAATCGAGCACAAGGTCGATAGCCACACCCGAATCGGTCAGTTCGAGATCGCCGACCCGACCGACCGGGACGCCGCGGTAGGTCACCTCGGCGCCCTTGTAGATACCGCCGGTCTGCTTGGCGTCGACCTTCACCCTGTACTCACCGATGCCGAGCATGTGCTCGAGCCGAACGTATTTGGCGCCGACGTAAACCACGCCGAGCACCGCGATCAGGGCGAATGCGACCAGCTGGTAGCGCACCAGACGGGTCATCGCTGACCACCTCCGATCTGGTCGAGAATCGCCCCGAGCGGATCGGTCGGCAGCTGCGGCAGGCCGGCCGGGAAGCGAGGAATATTGGGCGGCAGCGGCAGCAGCGATACCGTCGGCCAACCCGGGCGCGGACCGTTGCCGCCGTAGTACGGGTTGGTCGGATTCACCGGCACCTCAGGGCCGTAGGGCGGTGGGATATAGACCGGATCACCCTTGCCGACACCGAGATTGCTGAGTGTGACACCGATCTGCTGATCGACCGAGAGCCAGGTGTTCACCTGGCCGCCGAAGGTGCCCTCCAGCGTCGAGTCCGGGAACGGATAGGTCGGCACCAGCGGCAGCGCGGTCACCAGATCCGGTGCGGCCTTGCCGAGTTCCTGCAGTGTCGGACGCAGCGAGGTCAGATCCTTGATCAGATCTTCCTTCGAGTGGTTCAACACGTCGAAACCGGCCTGACCCACCCGATCCAGCTGCTGCAGCAGCGAAATCAGTTGTGGCCGTTGCTCGTTCAGGATCTTGATGCCCTGCGGCAGCTCATCGATGATCCGGCTGATCTGATCGGTCTGGGTGCTCACCCGACCGCTCAGCGTGGCCAGTCCGTCGATGGCCCTGGTGATGTCGTCGACCTGCTCGTTCAGCCCGCCGATCAGGGTATTGGCCTGATCCAGCAGCGAACGCACCCGCTGTTCGCGGCCGCCGAGGGTCTTGTTCAGCTCCGTGACGATCGGCTGCAACTGCGCGACGCCACCACCGTTGAGCAGCAACGACAGCGCACCGAGCACCTGCTCGACCTCGGTCGCGTGCCGAGTGTGATCGGCCGGGATGACCGCGCCATTGGCGAGCTTTTTGCTATCGGGTTCCTCGGCGGGCTTGGAAAGTTCGATGAACTTCTCGCCGAGCAGATTCGACTGCCGCACCTCGGCCCGCGCATTGGCGGGCAGATCGACCGAGGAGTTCACCACCGCGCGCACGCTGGCGGTCCAGCCGTCCGGTGCCAGCGCGATCTTCTCGACGCGGCCGACCGCCACGCCCTCGACCTTGATCGCGGACTGCGGCACCAGATCGAGCACATCGTCGAACCGGATATCGATGGTCATCGGATGGTTGCCGACATCGGCGCCACCGGGCAGCGGCACCGCGTAGATACCCTCGGACGAGCATGAGGTCACCAGGACCGTGCTCATGCCGACCACCAGCACGGCGCTGACCATTTCGACCGACCTGCGAGCAGTCGCTACGCTGATCCTTTCGAGCGACCTGCGAGCAGTCGCTACGCTGATCCTTTCGAGCGACCTGCGAGCAGTCGCTACGCTGATCCTTTCGAGCGACCTGCGAGCAGTCGCTACGGCGAGAGTACGTGCCGCGGAACGAATTCGCGCGTTCATCGCTGGCCACCTCCCTGCGAGGGCGGAAGTTGATCGGACGGGGTGCCGGGAACCGTGCCCGGCACCGGGTCACGCTGCTGGTTGTCATTGCTGAGGATGCCGAACGGCAGGATCAGCGTCGGCGTCTTCACACCGGCGGTGATCTGGTCGGTGATCTCCTTGCAGTGCTCCAGAATCGGGCGCATCTGCTTGCCGAGCGCCTCGAACTTCGGATCGCCCGGCATCAACTTGCTCAGATCCAGCATCTTGCACACCGCGCCGAACGGATCCTGCAGATCGGTGAAGTTGGCGCGCATATCGAGGGTGCCGGATTCGGCATTGTGGATATTGATCAGGTTGCTCAGCGCCAGCGGCAGCACCGGTAGTGTCGCGGCCAGGTCGTCGCGCTGCTTGGCCAGCGTGGCGGTGAGCGTGGTCAGGCCCTGGGCATTCTGCTGGATCAGATCCCGGTTCTCGTCGATGAATCGGGCGACATCGCCGAGTGCGACCGAAAGCAGGTTCAGTGCCGCACCGAGATCCTGGCGCTCCCCGGCGAGGAAGGTCGACAGATCCGCGAGCTGGGCATTGAATTGCCGCACCTGCTGGTCGTTCTGGGCCAGCATGGTGACGAAGGTCTGCAGATTCTTGACGGTGTCGAAGATATCGCCGCGGGCATCGCCCAGGTACCGCGCTGCGCGCGAGAGCTGAGTGATGCTGTTGGCCAACGCCTCTCCATTGCCCGCCAGATTCGCCGCCGAGGTGCGCACCAATTGGTTCACCGCCCCCTGGGCGTTGGCGCCGTTGGGGCCCAATGCATCCGAGAGTTCCGTGATGCTCTTGTACAGCTGGTCGACCTCGATCGGAGTGACCGTGCGATCGCGCGGAATGGTCGCCGTGCGAGCCATTTTCGGTCCGCTGGTGTAGGCCGGGGTCAGCTGGATGTAGCGGTCGGACACGATCGACGGCGTGATCTGCGCGGCCTTGGCCTCGGCGGGCACGTCGAAGCTGCGATCGACGCTCATCACCACCTTGACCTGCTCGCCTTGCGGTTCAACCGAATCCACCTTGCCCACCGGCACACCCAGGATGCGCACATCCGAACCCTCGTAGATGCCGACGGAGCGGTCGAAGTACGCGGTGATCTTGGTCGTGGTCATCCGGTCGAAAAGCCACCAGAGCGCACCGGCCAGTACCAGCGCCGCGATCACGCCGATCGCGATGGTCGCCTTGGTGCCGCGACGCGAGGTGCGCAGCGCGGTGAGCGGCTCCTTACGAGGCCAGTTCACCCCCATGTCAGTTACCTCCCATGGTGCGCACCGGCGGACGGTCGCCCGGAATCTCCGGCAGACCGGGCGGGAGCAGATTCACGATCACCGCGTCGAACCAGCGTCCGGTACCGAGCACATTGGCGTAGAGGCCGTAGAACGGCGCCGCGAGTTCCAGCGTCTTGGAAATGTTCTGCTGGTTCTCGTTCAGCAGATTGATGGAGGCCTCGAGGTTGGTCAACGCCGTACCCATCTGCTTCTCGTTATCGGCGACCAACGCGCTCAGCTCGGCCGACACCGTCTTGGCTCCGGTCAGCAGCTGTGCGATGGACTGCTGACGAATGTTCAACTCGGCCAACAACTGTCCGCCGTTGGCCAGCAGGCGCTCGAACTGCTGATTGCGGTCGGCGAGCACACCGGTGGTCTGCCTGGTCGCCGCGAACAGCTTCTTCAGTTCCTCATCGCGCTTGCCGAGGGTTTCCGAGAGCCTGGCGACACCGTCGATTGAGCTGCGGATCTCCGGCGGTGTGGTCTCGAACGCCTCCGAGAGCACCCGCATGCTGGTGGCCAGCTGCGCGGTGTCGATCTGGTCGATGTTCTTGGCCGCATCGCTGAACGCGTCCACCACGTCGTACGGGGACACCGTGCGCGACAACGGGATCACCTTGCTCGGATCGGCGGGCTCGGAACCCTTCGGATCCAATGCCAGATACTTCTGTCCGAGGACGGTCTTGATCTGGATGGAGGCGGTGGTCTCGTTGCCGATCCAGGCGTCCTGGGTGCGGAAGTCGACGAGCACCTTATTGCCGTCGAGCCGAACATCCGATACCGCACCGACCTTCACACCGGCGATGCGGACCTCATTGCCCTTCTTGATGCCCGCGGCCTCGGAGAACTGCGCGGTGTACTTGGTGCCCGCGCCGATGATCGGCAACCTGTCCAGGAAGAACGCGGAGACCGCCACGAGCAGCACCATCGCAACGCCGAGCACACCCATGAACGCGGGGCTGCGCTTGCCGAGCAGGATCCGGTCGTCCATCAGTGACCACCCTTCCCCTGGCAGCGCGGTGCGGCATTGGTGTAGAGCGGCTGGTTGACCGTCGGCAGCCCGGCCGGGAGGTTGAGCTGCGGCGCATCAACCGCGCCCGGTCCGACCACGATGTCGATACCGCACAGATAGAACTGGAACCAGGAGCCGTAACTGCCGACTCGGCCGAGCTTTTCCATCTTGATCGGCAAATTCGTCAGCGACGTATTCACTTCGTCCTTGCGCTCGTCGATGGTGCCGGTGAGCTGGCTGAGCCCGGCGATCGAACCCTGCAGCGTCGGGCGGGTCGGCACCAGCAGATCCGCGGTGGCCGAGGCCAGATTGCCGAGCGAGGTGACCGAGCTGCCGATGGTGTCGCGTTCGGCGGCCAATCCGCTGACCAGCGCCTCGGTATTGACGATCAGCTGATCGAACTGACCTTCGCGCTCGTTGACCGCATTGAGTACGGCCGTCAGGTTCCGCACCAGATCACCGATGACCGCATCCTTGTCGGCGATCTTGTTCGTCAGGTTCGCGGTGGTCGCCACCAGATCGTGGATGGTGCCCTGCTCACCCTGGAAGACCTGGATGATCTCGTAGGACAGCTTGTTCACGTCATCGGCGGTCAGCGTCTGGAACAGCGGCCGGAAACCGTTGAACAGGGTGGTCAGGTTCAGCGCGGGCCTGGTGTGCTCGAGCCCGATGGTCGCGCCTTTATTGAGTTTGCGGCCCTGCTCCCCCGTGCCCTGCTCGAGCGCGATATAGCGCTGGCCGACCAGGTTGCGGTACTTGATGGTCGCCGTCGTCGAGGCGGGCAGCCAATCGCGGTCGGTCAGTTCGAATCCGACCTCGGCTTGGCGCTTGTCCACGATCTTGACGCTGGTGACCTTGCCGACCCGGACACCGGCGATGCGCACCTCGTCACCGGCATTGAGCGAGGTGACATCGGTGAAGCGCGCCCTGAAGGCGGTGCCGCCGCCGGTGTAGTTGGCGATCGAGAGCCCGAGGATCGTCGTCGCCAACAGCGTGACGACGACGAAGATGACGAGCTTGGTCAGCGGCCCGCCGAGGCCGCGCAACGTTTCCTTCATCGCACGCTCACCTCGCTGCCACGGAATGCGGGTGCACCGATCCGGGTGACCCAGCTGGGCACCTGGTCGGGCGAAACACCGTTCGCCGCGCCGTAGATCGCGCCGAGGGTCTGCTGTTCGGCCGGTGAACCGACCGTGCTCGGCACATTCGCCGCGGGGTACATGCCGAACTGCGGCGCCGACAACTTGCCGCTGTCCTGGTCACCCGGATTGCGGCTCGGCACCGCATAGGAACCGTCGTTGCTCGGTCCGCCGGTGTACTGGCCGGGATCGGTGAAGACCGGGTACTCCGGCACGCACCAAGGTCCGCGGGTGTCCAGCCAACGCGGCTCGTCCTGGTTGGGCAGATACTTGCCGCGGGTGTTGGTCAGCTCGATGGTGACTCGCGAGCCTGGACGCGCGGTGCCCATGCCCATGAGCTGGTCGATGCGCGGCTTCATCTTGGCGAAGTTCGCCAATGCGCAGGTGTAGGTCGGCGAGTAGGTCGCCAGCTGTTCCAGCGCGGGCCGCGAATCGGCGGCCACATCGATGATGTTGTCGCGGTTGGCGATCAGGAAGTCCGCGGTGGTGGCCGCGGTCGGATTCAGCGTGGCCAGCAGGGTGTCGATCTGCGGGCGGCGCTGCACGATGGTCGCGTTGGTGGTGCGCAGGTTGTTGAAAGCGTCGACCAACTGCGGCAGCGCGTCGGAGTAGGTGGCGGCCACATCGGCGAAGCTCACCAGATCCTGCTTCAGATCCGGCATGACCCCGTTGACCTCACGGAAGATGTGATCCAACTTCTCCACCGACTCACCGAGCGCCAGGCCCTGCCCCGACAGCGCTTGGGACAGTGCGCCGAGCGTCGAGGCGAGATCCTGCGGCGGAATCGCCTGCAGCAGCGGCAGCACATCGTCGAGCAGCTTGCTGATCTCGATGGCATTGCCGCTGGTGTCCTGATGCAGGGTCACGCCCTCGGTCAGGTGCTGCTTGCTCGGCTCGTCCGGGATGACCAGATCCACATACCGCTCGCCGAACAGCGTCTTCGGCAGCAGCCGGGCCGTCGCGTTGACCGGAATCTGCTCTGCCTTACCCGGAACGATCGCGAGGTCGAGGGTCACCTTGCCGCCCTCGGACCGGCTGGATCTGACCTCGCCGACATTGACGCCGCGCACCTTCACATCGGCATTGCGGGTCAACGCATTTCCCACGCTGTCGGTGATCAATTGGACCCGAACGGTGTCGACGAACGCCTTGTTGTAGATCGCGACCGTAGTGACCAGGAATAGTGCGCAGACCACGAAGAATGCGATACCGAGCAACCGGACGCGCAATTTCTCCGTCGCGCGCCACATCTGCACGTTATTACTCATGACGGCACCTCACTGCCGCTCCCATTTCGATGCCCCGCTCGCTCATCCGGCAACCCGCACTGTTGTCGTAGTGCCCCAGATGGCGAGACTCAGGAAGAAATCGAGCACATTCACGAGCACGATCGCCGCGCGCACAGCGCGACCCACCGCGACACCGACACCGGCCGGTCCGCCGGTGGCATTGAAGCCGTAATAGCAATGCACCATGATGATTACGAACGCGAAGACCAACACTTTGACGAATGAATACAAGACGTCTTCTGGTGGCAGGAACAGACTGAAATAGTGGTCATAGGAACCACTGGATTGTCCGTTGAACCAGATGCTGATCATTCGCGAAGCCAGGAAGGTGCCGAGCAGGCCGACGATGTAGAGCGGGATAACCGCGAGGAAGCCCGCGATCACCCGGGTGGTGACCAGGAACGGCAGACCCGGCACCGCCATCACCTCGAGCGCGTCGATCTCCTCGGAGATCCGCATCGCGCCGAGTTGGGCGGTGAAACCACAACCCACCGTTGCCGAGAGCGCGAGCGCGGCGACCAGCGGGGCGATCTCACGGGTATTGATATAGGCGGTGAGGAAGCCGGTCAGCACCGAACTGCCGAGCGCATCCAAGGCCTTGAAGCCCTGCAGGCCGACAACGACGCCGACCGAGCCGGACATGAACACGATGACGCCGATGGTGCCGCCGATGACGGCCAGCGCACCACTGCCGAAGGTCACCTCGGCCAGCAGCCGCATGACCTCCTTGCGGTAGTGCACCGCGGTGCGCGGAATCCAGGCGATGGCCTTGGAATAGAACGACATCTGGTCGCCTGCGCGATCGATGACATTAACCGGCACACGTGCGATCTCACGGGCCCGGCGGGCAGATTTCGCCAGCACCGGGGGACGGTACGAGGTGGCCACGGGTCAGGCGCCCTTGGCGGGGACGACCTGCAAATACACCAGTGTCAGGATCAAGTTCACGAAGAACAGAACCATGAAGGTGATAACCACGGATTGGTTCACCGCGTCTCCGACTCCTTTCGGGCCCCCTTTTGGATGCAACCCTTTGTACGCGGCGATCACGCCTGCGAGCAGACCGAATACCAAGGCCTTTATCTCACCGATCCACAGGTCCGGCAGCTGGGCCAGTGCGGAGAACGAAGCGAGGTAGGCGCCCGGTGTTCCGCCCTGCAGCAGCACGTTGAAGAAGTAGCCGCCGGCGATCCCGACGACCGACACCAGACCGTTGAGCAGCAGCGCGACCAGCATCATGCCGAGCACGCGCGGCACGACCAGTCGCTGCACCGGGTCGATGCCGAGCACCTCCATCGCGTCGATCTCCTCACGGATGCTGCGCGCGCCCAGGTCGGCGGCGACCGCCGAGCCGGCCGCGCCCGCGATGATCAACGCGGTCACAACGGGAGCGGCCTGCTGGACGGTAGCCAGCACGCTGGTTGCGCCGGTAAAAGACTCGGCGCCTAGTTGTTTGATCAAAGAGCCGGTCTGCAGCGCGACAACCGCACCGAACGGGATGGCGACCAGTGCGCTGGGCAAGATCGAGACACTCGCGATGAACCACGACTGCTCGATGAATTCGCGCAACTGGAAAGGCCGTTTGAACGTCTTGCGCATAACGTCGATGAGCAGCGCAAAGATGTTGCCGGCCTGGCCAAACCCCGACTCTACTGGAGTCCGCAATCGCGCCAGGGTGGAATTCACGATCGCAGATGTTACCCGTTAGTTGTGTTGTGGCGCACGGTAGTGTCGAACGACCCACCTTGGTATCCGCCCAGGTCCCCATTCTGGTACGCCATCACCTGCGTGTCGTCGCTCTCCGCAAGTGAATCCCGGATAGCCGCCTGGGCCGCGTGCGGCAGGGTGTGCATGATTTCGCGGACGCGCGCCTGGCGGCGAATCACAGCCTGGCGCACCGGCATCCCCGGAGTGGCCCGCATCTGCGGGATGATGCCCTCGACCTCCTCGGCGCCACCATGGTGGTGCCCTGCGTCGACGAGGGCCTGCTCGCGCGCCATCTGCGCCTCGTCCTTCTCCTCCGACATACCGATCGGACCGATCATGCGTCCGTTGAGGAACTGCTTGACCACCGGCTCCTCCGAGGTGAGCAGCACCTCGCGCGGACCGAACATCACCAACGAGCGACGGAACAGCATGCCGATGTTGTCGGGCACGGTACGGGCCAGGTTGATGTTGTGGGTCACGATCAAGATCGTCGCGTCGATCTGCGCGTTGATATCGATCAGCAGCTGCGACAGGTAAGAGGTACGGACCGGGTCCAGACCGGAGTCGGGCTCGTCGACCAGGATGATCTGCGGGTCCAACACCAAAGCGCGGGCCAGACCGGCGCGCTTGCGCATACCACCGGAGATCTCACCCGGGAGCTTGCCCTCCGCGCCGAGCAGACCGGTCAGCTCGAGCTTCTCCATCACGATCTTCTTGATGTCGGATTCGGTCTTCTTCGTGTGCTCGCGCAATGGGAAAGCGACATTGTCGAAGAGATTCATCGAGCCGAACAGCGCGCCGTCCTGGAACAGCACACCGAAGAGCTTGCGGATTTCGTAGAGCTCCTTATTGGAGCAGGTGGTGATATCGGTTCCGTCGATGAAGATCGAACCGCGCTCCGGACGCAGCAGGCCGATCAGTGACTTCAGAAAGACGGATTTACCGGTACCCGAGGGGCCGAGCAGCGCGCTGACCTCACCCGAGGGCAGCGTCAGTGAGACATCCTGCCAAATACGCTGTGAACCGAAGGACTTGGTAACACCCTCGGTCCTGACCTCGACGCCCACGCCAACCTCCACAAATTTCTCAGCGAACCACCCACCGGCGAACCGCGCTATTCGGTATCACGGTGTGTCGCGTCACAGTGGGTGCGGTCACTGTATCCCATGAGCATGACGCGGCACACCCTAACCTGACCGAAGAGTAACCCCGGATCACTCGCAATATTCGCATTACCGTCGCACGCGTCACGACAATGCAAACGGGCGGCCCCCAATGGGGACCGCCCGCTCGGCGAGTAACTCGCGAATTACTTGACGGAGACCTTGGCGCCGGCCTCTTCCAGCTTCGCCTTGGCAGCCTCGGCGGCATCCTTGGCGACCTTCTCCAGGATCGGCTTCGGGGCGCTCTCGACCAGGTCCTTGGCTTCCTTCAGACCCAGGCCCGAGACGATCTCGCGGACCACCTTGATGACCTGGATCTTCTTGTCGCCGGCACCCTCGAGGATGACGTCGAACTCGTCCTGCTCCTCGGCGGCCTCGGCCGGAGCGGCAGCGCCACCGACGGCGGCGACGGCGACCGGAGCAGCCGCGGTGACCTCGAACTTCTCCTCGAACTTCTTGACGAAGTCCGACAGCTCGAGCAGGGTCATGTTGCCGAAGGTCTCGAGCAGTTCGTCAACGTTGGCCATTGTTGGTTCCTTTCGGTAGTTGGTTGTCTATGTGGGCGAGCCGCACGCGATCCACCCGCTGTGTTGAATTTGCGGCATTCGCGGGGCCCTGCGTGGTTGCGACTGCGCTACCGCTCCGGGCCCCTCGCTCATGCCGCGGGGGTGTTACTCGGCGGCAGCTCCGCCTTCTTCGGCCTGCTTCTTCTCCTGCAGCGCGGCGGCCAGGCGGGCCACCTGCGAAGCGGGAGCATTGAACAGACCGGCAGCCTTCGCCAGGTTGCCCTTCATCGCGCCGGCCAGCTTGGCCAGCAGCACCTCGCGGGACTCCAGGTCGGCGATCTTCTCGACCTCGGCAACGGACAGCGCGGCGCCGTCCATGTACCCGCCCTTGATGATGAGCGCCTTGTTGTCCTTAGCGAAGGTCTTGATGGCCTTCGCCGCGTCGACCGGCTCGCCCTTGATGAAGGCGATGGCGGTCGGTCCGACGAACAAGTCGTCCAGGCCAACGACGCCCGCTTCCGCGGCCGCCCGCTTGACCAGGGTGTTCTTGGCGACGGAGTAGGTAGCGCCTTCGCCGAGCGCGCGACGCAGATCGGTGAGCTTACCGACCGACAGACCACGGTATTCCGTGATGACGGTGGCCGACGAGCTCTTGAACTGCTCCGTGATCTCCTCGACCGCGGTGACCTTCTCGGGTTTTGCCATACTTCGCCTCCTCTCTGGATGTCGGTTCGTATTCGAACTGCCGAGTACCAGGGGCCAGCGATAAAGCAAACGCCCCGAACGCAGAGCGTTCCGGGGCGCAATAGGTGATCGACCCGGGCATGGCCCAAGTCAATTCCCAGCCTCGGTCCTCCCTGCGTGGGCCGCCGGCTTGATGCCGGACCTTCGACCACGCCCGAATGGGCGCAGCGACCAACGGTCTTCGGTAGAACGGATTGGGTAGTCATCGAACTTGTCGATTACTTCGGTCCAGAGTAGCCGAACCCATCCCCATCTGCCAAAACGGCACTCCCTCAGCCTCCCCGGAACTTTCGCCGTTCGCGAGTGCCACCGGACGAACCTCGTGGACCTGCGGCTATGCCGGAGTTGCGTATTGGACGCATCCGTCGAGTTATTCGCGAAATCAGCCAGTGCCCGCATAGCTTCGACAACGTGTCGCCAATCACAATCGCTGACAGTTGTGGCGGATATCGCCACAACAAAGTGTTACCATTGGTGACAGTTACTGCTTGACTACTGAAACTATGGCAACCTCCATAGTCGATCCACCGGTGCTGTTGGAACGACGCACCAGACGCTTCATCGCTCTTGCCGTCATCTGTTCGGCGGAGCTGCTGGTCGTCCTCGACAACACCATCGTGAATGTGGCCCTGCCCTCCATCGGAGTGGAATTGGCCACCAGCGTCAGCGGCCTGCAATGGGTCGTCGATGCGTACACCCTGACCTTCGCCGGATTGTTGCTGGCCTTCGGCAATCTCGGCGACCGCTACGGACGCCGCCGCGTCATGATGATCGGCCTGGTCGGCGTGGCCGTCATGTCGGTCGGCGGGGCGCTGTCGGAATCCATGGGCAGTGTCATCGCCGCCCGCGCTGCCATGGGTGTCTTCGCCGCGGCCGTCTTCCCCGCCACCCTGGCGCTGATCATCAATATCTTCACCGATAAACGCGAGCGGGCACTGGCCATCGCCGCCTGGACGGCCATGGCCGGCTTCGCCATCGCGATCGGCCCGATCTCGGGCGGCTGGCTGCTGGAACACTTTTCTTGGCATTCGGTCTTCTGGATCAATGTGCCGGTGGCACTGATCGCGCTGGCCACCACCCTGATCTGGGTGCCCGAATCGCGATCCGCCCAGGTGGGACGGCTCGATCTGCCGGGCATCGGATTGTCGGTCACCGGCATCACCGCGCTGGTGTGGGCAATTATCGAAGCGCCGCGCTACGGCTGGCTTTCCACCACCACGCTCGGTGTCGGCACACTCGGTGTCGCACTGCTCGCGGCCTTCATCACGTGGGAATTGCGTACCAACGCACCGATTCTCGATATGCGGCTGTTCCGCAATCGCCGATTCTCCATGCCCGCCTTGGCGATTGCGGTCGGCTACTTCTCGATGTTCGGATTCCTATTCCTCATTACTCAGTACTTCCAAGGGGTGCGCGAGTACACGCCACTCGAATTCGGCATCGCCTCACTGCCATTCGCGTTTTCGGTGGCGATCGGCGCACCGATCGCGACGCTCATGGCGACCCGCATCGGCACCACGCCGGTGATCGTATTCGGGCTGTTGCTCACCGGGGTCGGGCTGTATCTCGGCGGGCAGGTGACGGTGGACAGCAGTTATGTCATCGACGTGTTACCGTCCATGGTTTCGATGGCACTGGGCCTGGCCATCGTGCAGGGCCCGGCGACCGAATCGGTCATGGGATCGCTACCGCTGAACGAAGCGGGCGCGGGATCCGCGGTCAACGACACCACCCGCGAGATCGGCGGTACCCTCGGCGTCGCGGTCCTCGGCTCGATCGTGGCCTCCTACTACACAACTCGCGTCTCGCCGCTGATCGACCGGGTGCCCGCCGGGATGATGAACTCCGACCAGCGCAGTCTGGTGAAGGCCAGTCCGCTCAGCGTGCTCGAGATCCGCAAACGAGAACTCGCACCATTCTTCGAGGTCCAGCGCGAAAACCTGATCACCGCAATGAAAACGGCAGCACTGCAGGGTTCCCACGCCGCATCCCTGGTCGCCGCGGGCGCGGTCGTGGTGTGCGCGCTGATCGTCGCCATCTTCCTACCGTGGGGTGTGCAGGAGGGCGAATCGGTGCTACTCGGCTGGCGCAAATCCTCAGAGCCCCAGGAAAACTGACCATCGAGACGAGTCGAATGGTGGCTCGGACCCCGGCCCGAAAGCCACCATTCGACTCGCCTGGGCGGGTGGTCAGGCGGGGGTGGTTCAAGCGGGGGTGGTCTGGTGGACCAGGCGGATGAGGGCTGTCAGTGCCCCGCTGCGGAATTCGGGGGTGGTGACCAGGCCGTCGGTGTCGACGGCATCGCGGGCTACCGGGAGTCGGGCACAGGTGGCCGGATCGACGATGGCACCGACGTAGCCCAGCACCGTGGTCAGGGTGGTGGCCGCGCCTTCGCCGCGGCCTTGGGCGGCGACATTGAGGAAGGCAGTGGGCTTTTCGTAGAGGTCGGCAGTGCCGACGGTCCAGTCGAGCAGATTCTTGAAGCTGCCGGGGAGGGTACCCGCGTATTCCGGAGTACAGAGCAGGACCGCATCGGCGCGCGAAATATGTTCGTGCAGTGCGACAACCGACGGATGACCGGTACCGTCGTCATCCGGACTGAAGGCGGGAAGTTCACCGAGGCCTTCGTACCAGAAGGTCTCGACACCCTCCGGCGCGATCGCCGCGACTGTGCGCAGTGCGGCGGTATTGGTCGAAGCACTACGCGTGCTTCCGGAGATGAGTAGTACGGCGGTCACCTCATGGCCAACCGTCGCCACGCGTGAAATAGTCCGAATCGCGGTGCGTCCGCAGCACCGCGAGCGCCCATACCGCCACCTGGGAAAATCAGCCGAATATGCACAAAGGGCGGAAACGCGAATCGCGTTCCCGCCCTTGCGGTAAAACTCAGCTTCCTGCGATAACGCTCAGCTTCCGAAGAGCTGGGCTATCGAAGAGCCGGGGTGCTACTTACGCATCCTCGTCGAGGAGGTTGCGGGTGCGGTTCGGGTCCACCGGGATGCCCGGTCCGGTGTTCGTCGAGACCGTGACCTTCTTGACGTAGCGGCCCTTGGCGGTCGACGGCTTGGCACGCAGGATCTCGTCCAGCGCGGCGCCGTAGTTCTCCACCAGCTTGGCATCGTCGAAGGACGCCTTGCCGATGACGAAGTGCAGGTTGGCCTGCTTGTCGACGCGGAAGTTGATCTTGCCGCCCTTGATGTCGTTGACGGCCTTGGTCACATCGTTGGTGACCGTGCCCGTCTTCGGGTTCGGCATCAGGCCGCGCGGGCCCAGGACACGCGCGATCCGACCGACCTTGGCCATCTGGTCCGGGGTGGCGATCGCGGCGTCGAAGTCCAGCCAGCCGCCCTGGATCCGCTCGATCAGATCCTCTGCACCGACGGCGTCCGCACCGGCGGCCTCGGCCTCGGCGGCCTTCTCACCGGCCGCGAACACGATGACGCGGGCGGTCTTACCGGTGCCGTGCGGCAGGTTGACCGTGCCGCGGACCATCTGGTCGGCCTTGCGGGGATCCACACCGAGACGAACGGCGACCTCAACGGTCGCGTCGGTCTTGGTGGTAGCGGTCTCCTTCGCCAGACGCGCGGCGGCCAGCGGGGAGTAGAGCTGAGTGCGATCGACCTTCTCGGCCGCGGCGAGATACGCCTTGCTTCGTTTTGCCATGATTGTCTGTCCTTAATGTGGTTCAGAAGTGGTTATCGGGTCTGGCCGACCCTCCCACCGGGATTGCGAGTGCGAGACTCACGCCTCGACGGTGATGCCCATCGAACGCGCGGTACCCGCGATGATCTTGGCCGCCTGGTCGATGTCCTTGGCGTTCAGATCTTCCTGCTTGGTCTTGGCGATCTCCCGGACCTGGTCCATGGTGACCTTCGCGACCTTGGTCTTGTGCGGCTCGGCCGAGCCCTTCTGCACACCGGCGGCCTTGAGGAGCAGCTTGGCGGCGGGCGGGGTCTTCAGCTTGAAGTCGAAGGACCGGTCCTCGTACACCGAGATCTCGACCGGAATGACGTTGCCACGCTGCGACTCGGTCGCGGCGTTGTACGCCTTGCAGAACTCCATGATGTTGACGCCGTGCTGACCGAGCGCGGGGCCGACCGGAGGGGCCGGGTTCGCCTGGCCGGCCTGGATCTGGAGCTTGATGATCCCGGCGAGCTTCTTCTTCTTGGGGGGCATCTTTCTTTCCTAGGGTTTTGGTGTCCTTGCTCTTTGCAAGCCTGGTGAATCAACCCGTGCGCCGGGCCGATTCATCCCGCGATCCCAGCCGGAGCCGAAACCGCGGAACTAGATCTTCGCGACCTGGGTGAACGCCAGCTCGACCGGAGTCTCGCGACCGAAGATCGACACGAGCACCTTGAGCTTCTGCTGCTCGGCATTGACCTCGGAAATGCTGGCGGGCAGCGTCGCGAACGGGCCGTCCATCACGGTCACCGACTCGCCGACCTCGAAGTCGACCTCGATGACCGGCTTGGGCGCGATATCGGTGGCGGCCGAAGTCGCGGCAGCGGCCTCGGCAGCGGGCTTCTTCTGCTGCTGCGCGGCCGGGACCAGGAACTTCACCACATCGTCGATGGAAAGCGGCGACGGCCGCGAGGTGGCGCCGACGAAACCCGTGACACCGGGGGTGTTGCGCACCGCGCCCCACGACTCGTCGTTGAGTTCCATCCGGACCAGGATGTAACCGGGCAGCACCTTGCGGTTGACGTGCTTGCGCTGGCCGTTCTTGATCTCGGTGACCTCTTCGGTCGGCACCTCGACCTGGAAGATGTAATCCTCGAGGTCCAGGTTCTGCACGCGGGTTTCGAGGTTGGCCTTCACCTTGTTCTCGTAACCGGCGTACGAGTGAATCACGTACCAATCGCCGGGGGCGCGTCGCAGCGCGGCCTTCATTTCGGCGACCGGATCGGCGGGTTCGGCATCGACAGGAGCGGCCTCGACAACTTCGGCGTCAGCGGCGTCGGATTCGTCGACAACAGCTTCCTCGACGGCAGCGGACTCCTCGACGGTCTGCACCGCGTCGTCGACCGGGAACTCGTCGGTTGTGTCGTTCTCCGGGGTGCTCACTGGGGCACTCGCTTCCTGTGTCGTCACGTACATCCTTTGCGTACCGGGCCTGGCGCGCTGTAACGCGCCGACCCGGGGTCGGCTACCGGCGTCGGCGGCGATCGGCTAGCCGAACAGCCAGTTGACACCCTTGATGAACGCCAGATCCAACCCGCTGATGAACGCGACCATGAAGATCACGAACACCAGAACAACGCTCGTATAGGTGACCATCTGCTTCCGGTTGGGCCAGATCACCTTGCGCAGTTCCGCGACTACTTCGCGCAGGAACTTGATCAAACGCTTGAACGGGTTACCCGTCTTCTTGCGTTCGGCCCGATCGGTCTTCTTGGCTGCCTTGGCTGACGACGGTCGATCGATCGTGGCGACCGAGCCCGAATCGGCATTCCGACTGCGCCGCGCGGACCGCTTACCGCTCGGGCGAGCCACCGCGGCGGTGTCGTCGTCCTCGGCATGCGCGCCGCGGCGAGTATCCCGCTCGTCGCTCACGCCGTCACCTCGCTGCGCTCGGCGCCGCCGTGCGCGATGCGCGATGTGCCAATGGCTCGCTCGCTACGCTCGCTCACGTCGATCCTTTCGTCGCTGGCATCCAGGGCAGGGGCGACAGGACTTGAACCTGCAACCTGCGGTTTTGGAGACCGCTGCTCTGCCAGTTGAGCTACGCCCCTTCGGTCGAACGATCCAGCTGTCCAACCACTGTTCTGTATTCAGTTGTCGTTCTTCTATCTGGTATCACACAACACGCGCGCCACTCCGGCAGTTGCCGGCCCCGTCGGCGAATCCTTGCGGACTCACCTGGAACCAGCCCTTGCAGAGCAGCGCGCAGCGGCTGGTGACCCCAGAAATCTGAGTGTACGTTACCGCCTGCGGCATATGCCAATCAGGGTCGCTCGACCAGGTCAGGCCAGTTGGACCGTCGCGGTGGCGCGCCCGAAGATCTTCTTGCCCGCCGACTTCGCCACGATGGCGACGACCGCGGTCCGGGTCTCCGGATCCACCGACTTCACCTTACCCGCGAACTCGACCTCCGCAGGTTCCTCGGAGCCGACGTAGACCGGGCTGGTGAAGCGCACGTTGTACTCCTTGACCGCGCCGGGATCGCCGAGCCAGGAGGTCACGAAACCGCCGCCGAGGCCCATGGTGAGCATGCCGTGCGCGACCACGTTCTCCAGGCCGACGAGTTTGACGACCTCGTCACTCCAGTGGATCGGATTCGCATCCCCGGAGACACCGGCGTAGTTGACCAGATCGCCGCGAGTGAGCCGGACGATGCGCGCGGGCAGTTCGTCGCCGACGGCGATGTCCTCGAAGTTGATCGCGTGCTTGCTCGGTGCGATCACGGGCGCGGGCACAGCGGGCACGTGGGTGTCAGCCACAGTGCGCGGATGATGGCTCGGGGCGTCCTCGTCGATGCCGTGCATGAGCACATTGCGGACCGCGCCCTGCAGGTTCGGATCGATATCGCCGCCGCTACGCCCGATCAGCGTGGTGTAGGTGGTGAGCACCATCTCGTCGTTCTGCGCGGTGACGATGTTCTTGGTGACGATGATGTCGCCGCCGAAGGCCTGCCGGAACGAGTGCAGGTAAACATCGCAGACCAGCCGGTCGCCGACCTTGATGGGGCGGTGGAATTCCAGGATCTGATCGGTCTGCATGATCTGACTCAGGTCGTAGCCCGTGACGATCTGCTCGAAGAGTTTGCGCTGGGCGAGAATTCCGACCAGGGAGATGAAGGTGAGCGGGGCGAGCAGTCCGTCGTAGCCGTACTCCTGTGCCGCGTCCTCGTCCCAGTGCGCGGGGTGGTAGTCCTGCACGGCGCGGGCGTATTCGCGCACCTTCTCGCGGCCGACCTCGTAGTAGTCGTCGACGCGGTAGTGATGACCGACCATCGCCGCGGCATGCGCCGCGGGATCGAGTTCTTCGTCCGTTGCGACCGCTTCGTCTGTACCGGTGTTGATTGTCACGGGAGGACTGTACCTATCTGACCCCGAGCCCCGGAGTCGACGGAGCGTTCACGACTGCGCCTCGCTAGCGCTCGGCTCCGTCGTGCCCGCTTGGCGGCTGTGTCGATCGGTTACTCGCTTCGCTCGCAACGCCCACCGCACTCGAGTCGTGAAACACGTCAGGGCCGGACATATGTCCGGCCCTCGCAAGTGTCACGACCCGATAATCCGGGACGCACCCGGAAGCCAATCAACGCGGCCGCGGCACGCGTGGTGAACTAGCGGGATTCGCGGTGCGCCCGGTGGGTGCCGCAGTTCGGGCAGAACTTCTTCAGCTCCAGCCGATCCGGGTCGTTGCGCCGGTTCTTCTTGGTGATGTAGTTGCGGTGCTTGCACTGCTCGCAGGCCAAGGTGATCTTTGGCCGGACATCGGTGGACTTCGCGGCCACGATATTCCTTCTTTCGGGTCAACCAGATGGTCTGATCGGTCTTTGGTAGCGATGGCCGGACTTGAACCGGCGACACAACGATTATGAGTCGTTTGCTCTACCGACTGAGCTACACCGCCACGGGGTCGCATTGCTCGGTGATGCCGCGCCCAACCTTGGAGATGCCGAGTCGGTCACCACCGGCAATCCGGCGAGCCCCCTAACGGAATCGAACCGTTGACCTTTTCCTTACCATGGAAACGCTCTGCCGACTGAGCTAAGGGGGCATGACTAGCTCCGCACCGTGGCCTAACGTTCAGGACTCCGGCGCGGCGAAGTCTTGAACGAGGTTACACACTCACCGGTCGCACCTCCAAACCGGGTGGTCAGAGCGGTTTTTGCGGCCACATACAGCGGCCGCCCAAAGCCTACCGGTAATTGACGAACTGTAGCGCGATGCCGAAGTCCTCACCCTTGAGCAATGCGATCACCGCCTGCAGATCGTCGCGCTTCTTACTGGAGACGCGCAGTTCCTCGCCTTGGATCTGCGCCTTGACACCCTTGGGGCCCTCGTCGCGGATCTTCTTGGAAATCTTCTTCGCATGCTCGGCGTCGATGCCCTGCACCAGCGTGCCGGTGATTTTGTAGGTCTTGCCGGAGGCCACGGGCTCGCCGGCATCGAAGGCCTTGAGCGAGATATCGCGGCGAATCAGCTTTTCCTTGAATACCTCGAGCGCCGCCTTGACCCGCTCCTCGGCCTCGGCGCTGAGCACGATCTTGTCCTCACCGGACCATTCGATACTCGCGCCCGTGCCACGGAAGTCGTAGCGGGTGTTCAGCTCCTTCTCCGCCTGATGCAGCGCGTTGTCGACCTCCTGACGGTCGACCTTGCTGACAACATCGAAAGACGAATCGGCCACACTTCGCTCCTGTCCTGGCGGTCCAACGGGTCTGCTGACCCTTTCGAGCGACCTGCAAGCAGTCGCTAGCGACCGGTTTCCGGTCATCGTCAGTTCTACCCCGGAGCGTGACGGTAGTCCCGTCGCATGGCCGATGGCCAGCCGGTTTGCATTCTGGGTGCGGGTTCGTTGTAAGCTGCACTGCGCGCCGAGAAGCGCGACGGCAGGTTGCCCGAGCGGCCAATGGGAGCAGACTGTAAATCTGTCGGTGAAAGCCTACGTAGGTTCGAATCCTACACCTGCCACCGAAAACCCCCGCCGATCACATGATCGGCGGGGGTTTCTCGTTTGTGCGCGCATTTACCGCTGTCGAAGTGCGGTCGGGTCGGTCGCATTCAGGGTTGCGACGAGCTCGTCCTCCTCGTAGCTGAAATGGGTTTCCAATTCATTCGCGAGACGGTCGAATTCGGCACGCAAACGAACCGGGTCGGCACTGTTGAGCAACAGTTGCAATTCGGCGAGTGCCGTCGCAACCACACCGTGCTCACGCTGCAGCCGCTCGACCACCGGAGCCAATTCGGGATGCTGGCGGACCAACGCCGGAAAGACACCGTCCTCATTGGTGTGATGCTCGTGCAGCGCACCACAAAATGCGACACAGTGGCTGCGTAGATCCATTGGCAGGCTTAGGTTTTCACTCGAGTCGTCGAGCCGATCCAGTTGCGTGCGAACCGTCGCGAGATCGCGCCGCAATTGCTCATGCACGGTCCGCAGATGGTCACCGATGGCGGCTGCGCGCGGGGCCGCCTGCTGCGGGGCCACATCACCCGAGCCAACGATCGCGGCGGAGACGCCCGCCACCGCGGTCGCGGCGACCGCCGCACCGACGATCACGCCGCGGCGGCCGATCGCGGCTCGCTGTTCGCGAGACAGCGCGATCACCGGTATGACTCTCGAGGTTCCCGCTTGGTATGCGGCAAATGCCGGATCGCGCTCGGCCTGTTCGGCGTAGCGCTGATCGCGCTCGGCACCAGCCAGCACTGTTGCGGTTGCCCGAAAAGTCTCGACGCCGGCCGCTTCGGCGATCTCCACAGTGACGGCCGGATTCCGCTGCACGTTGTAGAACCACGCCGGATGGGTGTCGGCGCCACCGTTCGAGCCGAAGATCAGTAGACGATCGCCGTCTCGGCAATAGACGACCGGCGTCGTGTGCTCGCGTCCACTTTTCGCGCCGACCGTGGTCAGCAGGATGAGCGGCACACCCTCGAACATCGCGCCGACCGACCCCGCGTTCGCGCGGAACTCGTCGATGATCGCCGCATTGAAACCCGCCGACGAAGTCGGCTGTGCCTCTGTCATGTCCTGTGCCCTTCCGGATCGCCGGGCAGACCGACGACCGCTGGTACTAGCCTTGCGAGAGAGATTAGATTTTGCTTTGCAAGCAAAAATGCTTTGTAAGCAAAGGCTATTTGGAGGTGTGCGGGATGTCAACGGGTGCGCGTGGCATCGGGGTGGACGAGGGCATTCGGAGTCTGCTGCTGCTCATGCCGCGGGTGGTGGGAAGGGCCAAGAAGATGCGTGTTCCCGAAGAACTGCAATCGTTTTCGCTCGCGCCGCGGCATCTGTCACTGCTGGCGAATCTGGTGTTCGAGGGGCCGATGACGGTGAACGAGCTGGCCGCGCGGCTGGAAGTCGCGCCGACGACCGTGAGCCTGATGGTGGGCGATCTGAGCCGTCAGGGGGTGCTGGAGCGGCGCTCGGATGCGGCGGATCGCCGTCGCACTATCGTCGCGATCGCGGCGGCGCACGAGAAGTCGGTCAACGCATGGCTCGGTGGCAGTGCGCGGGCGTGGCGGAAGGTGCTCGAACCGTTGAATGCCGAGCAGCGCCAGATGTTCGTGGAGACGCTACGGGCCTACGAGCAGGAACTCGCGGCCGAACACGATTGAGTGCGTTGCGGGTAGGCCCAGCGATCAGTAGTTGCGGGGCCCGCCCGCCATTTCCTCGAGTCGGGCGATGCGTTCGGCCATCGGCGGGTGGGTGGAAAACAGGCGCGCCGCACGCTCACCGGCCCGGAACGGGTTGGCGATCATCAGGTGCGACTGCGCCGTCAGCTGCGGCTCAGGAGGCAGCGGGGCGGCCTGTACGCCGCGCTCCAGCTTGCGCAGCGCCGAGGCCAGGGCGAGCGGGTCACCGGTCAGCTCGGCGCCGGACTGATCGGCTTGATATTCGCGGGAGCGGGAGACGGCCAATTTGACCAGGGTCGCGGCGATCGGCCCGAGCAGCGTCACCAGGATCACGCCGAGGATATTGGGGCCCTCGCCATTGCGATTGCCGCCGAACATCGAGGCGAAGAAGGCCAGGTTGGCCAGGCCGGAGATGACCGCGGCCAGTGCACCCGCGATCGAGGAGATCAGAATGTCGCGGTTGTAGACGTGCGATAGCTCGTGGCCGAGTACGGCACGCAGTTCGCGCTCGTCGAGGATCTGCAGGATGCCACTGGTGCAACAGACTGCGGCATGTCGCGGATTGCGTCCGGTCGCGAAGGCGTTGGGGGCGTTGGTCGGACTGATATAGAGCTGCGGCATCGGCTGACGCGCGGTAGTCGCGAGCTCGCGCACGATGCGGTAGATGACCGGAGCCTCCAGCTCACTGACCGGCTGCGCGTGCATGGCCTTCAGCGCGATCTTGTCGCTGTAGAAATAGGCGTAGGCATTCATGCCGACCGCGATCAGGATCGCGAAGAAGAGAATCATCGGACTGCGGAACAACGCCCCTGCGAACACGATCAAGGCCGAGAGGCCGACCATGAGCCCGAACGTCTTCAGCCCATTCGCATACCCGTGCATGTCCGCCTCTCCGCGTATTCAGGCCATACCGTCAGTGCCGCGAGACTTGGTCACAGGTCCTGCGTCGAGCGCCTGGTGGGTTCTGGGCGTACCCGGCGAGTTACCCATGTACTCACGAAATCAGTCGTCGCGTCTACCACGATCTCACCGATTGGATTACACCAGGTCAACGCCGAGGCACGAGCGAAGGTTCCTGATCGAAATGTGAGCTCCGTGCCACCTAGCGCGTCGTCCGGACAGCTTGGCTCCGACTGCTCGCCGAGCGCAGTGATATGGCGGTCGATGCAGCGTGGGCGAGCACCATTCGACGGCGTTCGAACACTCCGAGCCAAGGCTTGATACGGCAGGAGCTATCGGGACGCGGCACTAGCCGACGCGCTCGATGGTGTAGCGGACCAGGCGCTCCAGCGCGTCGTTGGCCGGGCCCGATGGCAGCGCGGAGAGTTCGGCGTGCGCGATATCGGCGTAGCTCTGCAGCTTCTCCTTGGCCAGCACCATGCCCCGGGAGTGGGCGAGCAGCGACAGCGCCTCCTCGACCTCGTCGTCGGTCTGCAGCGGGTGGGCGAGCAGTTTGCGCAGCCGGTCGCCCTCGGCGCCCTCATCGCGCAGCGCGTACAGCACCGGCAGGGTGTGCACGCCCTCGCGCAGGTCGGTGCCCGGCGTCTTACCGGATTGTTCGGCGGCCGAGGAGATATCGATGATGTCGTCGGAGATCTGGAAGGCGGTGCCGACCGCATCACCGAGCCGGGCCAGCCGCTCGACGTGTTCGGCATCGGCGCCGGAGAAGGTGCCGCCGAAGCGTCCGGCGGCGGCGATCAGTGAGCCGGTCTTCTCCCACACCACGCGCAGGTAATGCTCGACCGGATCCTGGGATTCGCGGGCGCCCATGGTTTCCCGCATCTGACCGGTGACCAGCTCGGCGAAGGTTTCGGCGATGATCCGCACCGCATCGGGGCCCAGAGTCGAGGTGAGCCGTGACGCGTGCGCGAACAGATAGTCGCCGGCGAGGATGGCGATGCTGTTGCCCCAGCGCGAATTCACGCTCGGGGCGCCGCGACGCATGGTGGCCTCGTCCATGACGTCGTCGTGGTAGAGGGTCGCCAGGTGCACCAGTTCGACCACGGTGCCCGCCGTGATCAGCGCCGGATCGGTGGGGCGCGGACCGAGCTGGCCGGTGAGGATGGTGAACAGCGGGCGGAATCGCTTACCCCCGGCCTTGGCCAGATGCAGCGCCGCCTCCTGTAGGAACAGCTCGCCGTCGGACAGCTCGTCGATCAGGAGTTTTTCGACATCGATGAGGCCATTGCGCACGGTCTGGGCGAGCTCGGTGTCACCGAGATCGACTCCGGCCACCACCGTGCTCTCATCACTCACAGCCGATGTGCTCATCTCTTCTCCCAGCGATGCGTCCGACCCCACGGTAGAGAACCTAGCGTGTCCCCGCCGCGCGGCCCATGAACACCGTCACTATGCGGTGTATCAGACACTTTTCCATATCGTTTTCCGACCACATCGATCGCATGGTCTGCGCCACGGGCAGGCGCCATCGACACGAACGGAATGCTCCTGCGAGTATTGAGCGCATGGGTTCACCGGATGCCACTCCCGCGGGCGGGGACGGGGAGACGCAGAGCGCGATTCCCACACAGACCGAAGTGCTCGTGGTCGGTGCCGGGCCGGCCGGATCGGCGGCCGCCGCATGGGCCGCGCGGGCCGGACGTGATGTCATGCTCACCGATTCCGCCGTCTTCCCACGTGACAAGACCTGCGGCGATGGACTCACCCCCCGCGCGACCGCCGAATTGGAGCACCTCGGCCTCGGCGCTTGGCTGCGGGCGCACACCGTGAACCATGGCCTGCGGATGACGGGTTTCGGTCGTGAGGCGCTGCTGCCGTGGCCGGGCGGCTCGTTCCCAACGTATGGAAGTGCCGTTCCCCGAACCGAACTCGACGACAAGCTGCGTGAGACAGCCGTGAAGTCGGGTGCCCGGATGCTGGATGGCACGAAAGTGATCGATGTCATCCGGGAGGGTGATCGCGTCACCGGTGTGACGGTGAAGACGGCGGAGGGCCCGCATTCGATCGCATGCAAGACGCTCGTCGTCGCCGACGGTGTCCGCTCCCCGATCGGCAAACTACTCGGGCGCACCTGGCATCGGCAGTACGCCTATGGCACCGCGGCCCGCGCCTACATCAAATCCGCGCGCAGCGATGACCAGTGGATCACTTCGCATCTGGAGCTGCGCAATGCCGACGGCGATTTGGTGCCCGGCTACGGCTGGGTGTTCCCGCTGGGCAATGGGGAGGTGAATATCGGCGTCGGCTCGCTCGCCACCGAGAAGCGGCCCTCGCATATCGCGCTGAAACCCCTACTGGAGCACTACACCTCGTTGCGCCGCGAGGAGTGGCAGTTCGAGGGTTCGCTGCGGGCGGTCGCCTCCGCGCTGCTGCCGATGGGCGGCGCGGTATCGAATATCGCGGGGCGCAATTGGGTGCTGATCGGCGATGCCGCGGGCTGTGTGAATCCGCTGAACGGCGAGGGCATCGACTACGGACTCGAGGGCGGGCACATGCTCGCCGGACTGCTGGACGAACCGGATCTCACGACGGTGTGGCCGCAGCTATTGCGTGCCCGCTACGGGCGGACGTTCTCGGTGGCACGGCGCATCGCCGGTTTGGCGACCCACCCGCGGATGGTGCCGATGGGCGGGCCGCCGGTGATGCGGTCGAAGTATCTGCAGCGCACCGCGGTTCGGGTGATGGGCAATCTGGTCACCGATGAGGATCTGGATCTGACGGCCAGGGCCTGGCGGGCCGCGGGGCGGGCGTCCTACCGCTTCGACGAACTCGCACCCTTCACCTGAGATGACCGGACTACCCGCGCTCTACCTACTTCCGCATCTGCGGCGGGCGCGGGATCTTGCGGACCGCAACTATGCCGAGCCGTTGAATCTGGACGAACTAGCCGCTGCCGCGGGAGTTTCGAAGTATCACTTCCTGCGCGCGTTCGCGGCCGTGTACGGCGTGACGCCCGCGGCGTATCTGGCACAGCGACGGATCGAGCGGGCGCAGGATTATCTGCGGGCCACCAACCTCACCGTGACCGAGGTCTGCATGATGGTCGGGTACAGCAGCCTCGGGTCGTTCAGCAGTAAGTTCCGGCAGTTGGTCGGGGTGACGCCGTCGGAGTATCAGGCCAAATTCGCGGACGGCGCGCCGCGGATTCCGGGCTGTTATGTGTTCATGCACGGGCTATCGGATCGCAAGCCGCGAAGTTGAGCGGTTCGCAGAGCTCAGCAATTTCGGAGAAGCGTGCGGGTCGACGCGTTTCCTAGCCTTTGGGCATGACTATTACGAATGTCTCCTTGGTCACCGTGTACGTCACCGACCAGGACGCGGCCAAGCAGTGGTACACCGAAAAGCTGGGGTTCGTCGAGACCAGCGATGTGACGATGGGCGACAACGGATTCCGCTGGGTCAGCGTCGCACATCCCGATCATCCGGAACTAGAGATCACCCTGATGATTCCGGGACCGCCGCTGGATGAGAATCTCGCCGATGCCATCCGCCGTGCCCTGGCCAATGGCACCCACGGCGCGGTCGGTCTGAAGACCGATGACTGCCAGAAGACCTTCGAGGAATTGACCGCCAAGGGTGTGGAGTTCGTCCAGCCGCCCGCCGAACGCCCCTATGGCACGGAGGCGATCATCCGGGACAACTCCGGCAACTGGCTGGTGCTGGTGGAGCCCAAGGAATTCAGCCCGGAGGATTTCGCCGGGTAGCCGACGAGCCCGAACGCGTCAGGCGCTCGCCTGCGCGGCGACCCACTCCTCGATATGTGAAGCTGAATTTTCGGGACATGCGCGCACATCGCATCGGAGGCGGCAAGTAGCCTGTGGTGGTGTCGGAAACCAGCCAGTCCGAAAGGCGTTCGAACCGCCTGCGGCGGGCCAGGATCGGGGTGCTGACGGCTGCGGTCTTCCTCAGCGCCCTCGTCGTGCTGCTGGTGCTCGCCGCCTGGCGCAACGACTATCTGATCAGCTCCGACAAGGGTGTGACCTCCGCCGAGGTGCTCTCCGCCGGGCGGCTGCGTTCGGCGGTCATCTATGTCACACCGGACGGGAAGACGCACAATCCGAAGGTCGGGGTGCTCTATCCGACCAACCTCACCGCCGGTGAGCGGATCAATGTGGAGTACAGCCGCAAGGATCCGGATCTGGTCCGGGTGGCCGGGCGCGACGCGCGGGTCGCGATTCAGCCCGCGCTGTCGGTGATTCTTGTGGTGTGGGCGGTCGCGGTGCCCACGATGTGGCTGCTGCTGCGAGCACAGCGCCGCACGCCCGGCCCGGTGAACGGACCCCACGCCGCGGCCGGCGCCGCCTGAGGCGAGCAGCCCCGACAGTTCGCCGGATCTTTGTGTATCGGTCATTTCGACGTGACGGCGTGGCGCGTTGCGCGGGTCAACCTGGGATGGTGCGCGTAGCCATCGTTTCGGAGTCGTTCCTGCCGAATATGAACGGCGTCGTCAATTCCGTGCTCCGGGTGCTGGACCACCTGGACCAGCACGGGCACGAGGCGCTGGTGATCGCGCCGGACACGCCGCACGGGCTGCCCGCCGCCCCACGGATCTATAAAAGGTTCCCAGTGCATCTGGTACCAGCGGTGATGGTGCCGAAAGTCAGCTCGCTGCCGGTGGGCCTGCCACAGCCCGGTATCACCGCCGCGATCGACGAATTCGATGCCGATGTGGTGCATCTGGCCTCGCCGTTCCTGCTCGGCGCGGGTGGTCTCGGTGCGGCGATGCGGCTGGATCTGCCGACGGTCGCGATCTATCAGACCGATGTGGCCGGATTCGCGAAAAGTTACGGGCTGGGGCTGGCCAGTCGGGCGGCCTGGGCCTGGACGCGCCGGATTCATGATGGCGCGACACGGACATTGGCGCCGTCACGCGCGGCGGCCGAGGATTTGCGGCGGCACGGTATTCCGCGGGTGCACCGCTGGGGTCGCGGTGTCGATATCGGTCGGTTCACGCCGTCGGCGAAGCGGCCGGAGCTGCGAGCCTGCTGGTTGCGCGGTCAGGACAAGCTGCTGGTTGGGTTTGTCGGGCGGCTGGCACCGGAGAAGCATGTGGAGCGGCTCGCGGTGCTGGGCAGCGACCCAGCGATCCAACTGGTGATCGTCGGAGACGGGCCGGAGCGGGCCCGGTTGGCGCGGATGATGCCCACCGCGATCTTCACCGGTGAGCTCGGCGGTGACGAACTGGCCGAGGCGTACGCGAGCCTGGATGTGATGGTGCACGCGGGTGAGCACGAGACGTTCTGTCAGGGCGTGCAGGAGGCACTAGCGGCCGGGGTGCCGGTGATCGGCCCGGATGCGGGCGGACCACGCGATCTCATCGCGCACTGCCGCAACGGCTACCTGCTGCCGGTGGATCGCTTCGCCGAGCTGCTGCCCAGTGCGGTTGCGGCGCTTCGTGATCCGGTATTGCGGGCGCGATTCGCCGCGGCTGCCCGCAAGTCGGTGCTGCACCGGACCTGGCCCGCCATCTGCACCGAATTGATGGGCCACTACGCCGATATCACGGGGATTCGGACCCAGTTGCCGCACACCGCGTAATCGATCCGCGTGTGAGTTTCGCGACCTCCGAACGCCGATTACTGGTGTGACCATGAAAAACGCGGGCGCGCCGGGCGATGGCACGGATTGTCTGGGCCAGTTCGGCGCGGGAGTCTCGCCCCGCATGTGTTACGCGCGGTAGGTTCGGGGGCGTGGCGAAAACAGAGCAGCGGGAACCGGTTCGGGCTTCGCTGGACAAGCAGCCGCACGAGGTCGCGTCGATGTTCGACGGGGTCGCGAAGCGGTACGACCTGACCAATACCGTCATCTCCTTGGGACAGGACCGATATTGGCGCTGGGCGGTGCGCAAGGCCGTCGCGCCGCGGCCGGGTGAGCGCGTGCTCGACCTCGCCGCGGGTACCGGCATTTCCACGCTGGACCTGGCGAAATCCGGTGCCTGGTGTCTGGCGGCCGACTTCTCCCAGGGCATGCTCGCCGCGGGCAAGTTCCGCAATGTGCCGATGGTGGCCGCCGATGCCACGGCACTGCCCTTCGCCGACGATTCGTTCGACGCGGTGACCATCTCCTACGGTCTGCGCAATATCTCCGAAACCGATGCCGCGCTGCGCGAGATGCTGCGGGTCACCAAGCCGGGCGGGCGGATGGTGATTTGCGAATTCTCCACGCCGATCGTGCCGGTCTTCAGCACCATCTATCTGGAGTACCTGATGAAGGCGCTGCCGAAAGTCGCGGTGGCGGTGAGCAGTAATCCGGATGCCTACATCTACCTCGCCGAATCCATCCGGGCCTGGCCGAATCAGCGGCGGTTGGCGCTGCGGATCGCCGATGCGGGCTGGTCGTCGGTGAAATGGCGCAATCTGACCGGCGGCATCGTCGCACTGCACCGCGCTTACAAACTGGGCTGACCGCCTGATCGGACTGCGCACCTGGTCGCGGCATATTTTCGTGGCGCACGCCACACCTCACGCGGGAGATTTGCCGCGGTGAGGTTAATTGTCATCTGTCGATAACGTTGGGTAAATCGGCCGCAATCGGCGGTGCGCATGATCGGTGGCATGACCGATGCAGGCATCGACCGCGCGAGCACCGCCAGAACGGCGTGCTCGTACTGCGGCGTCGGCTGCGGCGTCGTTGTCGAGACCCGCCCGGGTGCGGGCGGCGTGCCGGTCATCGCCAAGGTGCGCGGCGACAAACTGCATCCGACGAACGCCGGCCGCCTGTGCACCAAGGGGGCGACCCACCAGGAGTTGATGGCGGCCCCGGGGCGGATGGAGACCGCGTACCGGCGGCCCGAGCGCGGCCAGGTACCGGTGCCTGTGCCTGTCGACGAGGCGGTGCACGAGGTAGCCACCCGGCTGCGGGCGATCCTGGACGAACACGGACCGGACGCCATCGCGCTGTACGTCTCCGGGCAGATGTCGCTGGAGGCGCAGTATCTGGCGACCAAACTGGCCAAGGGGTACCTGCGGACCAAGCACATCGAGGCCAATTCCCGACTGTGCATGGCCAGCGCCGGCACCGGCTATAAGCAGTCGCTCGGCGCGGACGGGCCGCCCGGCTCCTATGACGACTTCGAACACGCCGATCTGTTCTTCGTGATCGGTGCGAATATGGCCGACTGCCACCCGATCCTCTATCTGCGCATGATCGACCGGGTCAAGGCGGGGGCGAAACTGATAGTGGTGGATCCGCGGCGCACCGATACTGCCGCGCGGGCCGATCTGTTCCTGCAGATCGCACCGGGTACCGATCTCGCGCTGCTCAACTGCCTACTGCATCTGCTCGTCGAGAACGGTGATATCGACGCGGACTTCATCGCCGAGCACACCGAGGGATGGGCGGCGATGCCGGAATTCCTCGCCGATTACCCGCCGGACAAGGTCGCCGCGATCACCGGGCTGTCCGAGGTCGATATCCGCACGGCCGCGCGCTGGATCGGCGAGGCCGGGGAATGGATGTCGCTGTGGACCATGGGACTCAACCAGTCCACCCACGGCACCTGGAACACCAACGCACTCTGCAATCTGCACCTCGCCACCGGGGCTATTTGTCGTCCGGGCAGCGGGCCGTTCTCGCTGACCGGTCAGCCCAACGCCATGGGCGGGCGCGAAATGGGGTATATGGGACCGGGTTTGCCCGGCCAGCGCAGCCTGCTCTCCCCCGCCGACCGCAGCTTCGTGGAGACCGCGTGGGGGGTCGAACCCGGCACGCTGCGTACCGAGACCGGTCCGGGCACCATCGAGATGTTCCGCGAGCTATCCGAGGGGCAGATCAAGGCGGCCTGGATCATCTGCACCAATCCCGTTGCCACCGTCGCCAACCGGAAGACGGTCATCGGTGGGCTGGAGGCGGCCGAGCTGGTCATCGTGCAGGACGCCTACACCGATACCGCCACCAACTCCTACGCCGACATACTGCTGCCCGCCACGCTGTGGGCCGAAGCCGATGCGGTGATGGTCAATTCGGAGCGCAATGTCACGCTGCTGCGGCGCTCGGTGGATCCGATCGGCGATGCCCGACCGGACTGGCTGCTGATCGCGCAGGTCGCCACCGCGATGGGTTTCGCAGGCTTCGAATACTGCTCCAGTGCCGAGGTTTTCGACGAGATCAAGCAGTTCGCCAATCCGACCACCGGATACGACCTGCGTGGGATGAGCTACCAGCGGTTGCGCGAGGGGCCGATGCAGTGGCCGTGCGCCGAGACCGACCGCGAGCGCAACCCGATCCGCTACCTCAATGACGGTGTCAGCCAGGAACTTTTCGTCGACGAAGCCGGACGCCAGCCCCGGTTGGCGTTCGCGACACCGAGCCGTCGCGCGGTGTTCTGGCCGCGCCCGCATATGTCGCCGGCGGAAATGCCCGACGAAGACTACCCTTTCATGCTCAATACCGGCCGCTTGCAGCATCAATGGCACACCATGACCAAGACCGGCAAGATCGACAAGCTGACCAAGTTGACCGGACAGCCGTTGGTGGAGGTGCATCCCGATGATGCCGAGCGGCTCGGGGTCGAAGCGGGTGACCAGCTCGAAATCGCTTCCCGGCGTGGGCGAGCGGTGCTGCCGGTGCAGATCAGCGACCGGGTGCGGCCCGGTGATTGCTTCGCGCCGTTTCATTGGAATGACGAGCAGGGCGAATATCTGACGATCAATGCCGTAACCAATGACGCGGTGGATCCGGATTCGTTGCAGCCCGAATTCAAGGCGTGCGCGGTGTCGTTGCGCCGGGTCGCGGTGATGCCGAAAGCGGCCGCAACCCCTTCGGCAGGTGTACCGGAAACCGCCGCGAACCATGGCTCGCACCCGCTGGCGGTCATGCTGGGGCTCGACGCGGGTACCGCCCCGACGCTCAGCGAGACCGAGCGGATCTATCTGGCCGGATATCTCTCGGCGTTGCAATCCATTCCGGTGACGGGTCAGCCGGTGCTGCCCGAATCCGCGCCGCTGGCCAAGAACAGTCGGTTGTGGATCGATGGGCTTTTGGCCGGTATGTATTCGCGAAGTGCGGTAACCGAATCCGCGCCCGCCGATACGGCTCCCGACGAACCCGCCCGTCCGATCACCGTGCTGTGGGCCTCACAGACCGGCACGGCCGAAGAGTTCGCGGCCACGACGGCGGCGCGCCTGGCCGAATCCGGTTTCGCGCCGCGGCTGCTCGATATGGACTCGTGCGAACTCCACGAACTCACCGGCGATGTGCTGGTGATCAGCAGCACCTTCGGCGACGGCGGTCCGCCGGATAACGGAACCGACTTCTGGGAACGCCTGGACGACAGCGTGATCCGATTGGCCGGCATGCGGTACGCGGTATTCGCGCTCGGCGATTCCTCCTATGACGACTTCTGCGGCCACGGTCGCAAACTGGACGCGAAGCTGACCGAGCGCGGGGCCACCCGGCTGCTCACACGCGTCGACAGCGAACCCGATTACGAGGAAGCGGCGGCACGCTGGCTCGACGAGGTGCTAGCCGCACTCGACGGCGGTGCACCCGAAGCGAGTTCGGCCGGTCCCGGCGGAGCTCGGCCGCCCGAGCGGTCCACCGGTGGCACGATGGTGCTGAGCCGTACCGCACCGTCGGTCGGAACGCAGACCGCCGGACCGGCGCCGTTCACCCGCAACGCCCCGGTGACCGCCCCGCTGGTGCGCAATGAGCCGCTGTCGCATGTCGGATCGCAGAAGGAAGTGCGCCAGTTCGGCTTCGACCTGCGCGGGCTGAAAGCGAACTACGAGGTCGGCGATTCGCTCGGGGTCTGGCCGACGAATGGCGATTCGATGGTGGCCGAATGGCTCGGCGCGACCGGGTTGGACGGTCGCCGGATTGTCGAGGTCGACAACCAGGAATTGCCGCTGGCCCAGGCGCTGCGGACCCGCTACGACATCACGAAGGTCAGCCACGACCTGCTTACTTTCATCGCCGAACGCAATACCAACAACCGGCTGGCCAAACTGCTGCGCCGCGATAATCGCAATGAGCTCGACAACTACCTGTGGGACCGGCAGGCCGTCGATGTGCTGCGCGATTTTCCGGTGCGCGCCGATCTCGTCGAATGGCTGGGCACGCTGAAAAAGCTACAGCCGCGCCAATATTCGATTTCGTCGAGTCCGCTGGTCAGTCCCGACGAGGTGCAACTCACCGTCGGTGTTGTCCGGTACGGCGATCCGGCCGCGACCGGATCCGCCGCACGCCGCGGCGGGGTGTGCTCGACCTTCCTCGCCGACCGTGCCGACGCCGCCGAATCTGCGGTGCCGATCTTCCTGCAGCGTGCACCGCATTTCCGACCGCCGCTGGACCCGGCCACCTCGATGATCATGGTCGGCCCCGGTACCGGCATCGCGCCCTTCCGCGGCTTCCTGCAGGAACGCCGCGCCCTCGGGTGCAGCGGCCGCAACTGGCTGTTCTTCGGCGATCAGCATGCCGCCCAGAACTTCTACTACCGAGCGGAATTGGAGGATATGTTCCGCTCGGGCTTCCTCACCCGACTCGATCTGGCCTTCTCCCGCGACCAGCGCGAGCGGATCTACGTGCAGCACCGGATGATCGAGCACGGGGCCGAGCTGTGGTCCTGGCTGCGTGACGGCGCGCACTTCTATGTGTGCGGTGATGCCGCGCGCATGGCCAAGGATGTCGACGACACCCTGCTGACCATTGCCAGAATCCACGGCAAGCTCGACGAGGACGGGGCGCTGGCGTTCCGGAAGCAGTTGGTCGCCGAGAAGCGGTACGTTCGCGACGTGTACTGAGGGTCCGCCTGAGCGCCCAATCCTGTCCAGATCCGGCGGGAACCCGCAGATTCGAGGAGGAGTGGGCGCTAGGACTCACACCGCGGGAGCATTCAGCCGCGCGAAGTCCGGCAGCCGATAGTACGGATAGTAGGGGTACGCCGGTGTGGTCGCGCTGGCCTTGTCGAGGCGGGCGATTTGGTCGGCATCGAGTTCCCAGCCGATCGCGCCGAGATTCTGGCGCAGCTGCGCCTCATTGCGTGCGCCGACGATGACGGTCGACACCGTTGGACGGCGCAGCAGCCAGTTGAGCGCGATCTGCGGGACGGTTTTGCCGGTCTCGGCGGCGAGTTCGTCGAGGATGTCGACCACGTTATAGAGCTTCTCGTCATCTACCGGCGGACCCGCCTGCGCGGTCTGATGCAGACGGCTGCCTTCCGGAAGTGATTGGCCGCGACGGATTTTCCCGGTCAGTCGGCCCCAGCCGAGCGGACTCCACACCACCGCGCCGACGCCCTGATCCTGGCCGAGCGGCATGAGTTCCCATTCGTAGTCGCGGCCGACAAGTGAGTAGTAGACCTGGTGGGCGACGTAGCGGGTCAGGCCGAGCCGAGCCGCCGCGGCAAGGGATTTCATCAGCTGCCAGCCCGCGAAGTTGGAGGCGCCGAGGTAGCGGATCTTGCCCGCGCGCACCAGATCGTCCAGTACCGCAAGGACTTCCTCGACCGGGGTGTGCGCGTCGAAGGCGTGCAGTTGGAACAGGTCGATGTAGTCGGTGCCGAGCCTGCGCAGCGACCCCTCGACCGTTTTGATCAGGCGCGAACGGCCGGAACCCGCGTCGAACGGACCTGGACCGGTCGGCAGACTCGCTTTGGTGGACAGCAGCAGTCGGTCGCGCCTGCCCTTGATGGCCGCACCGAGCACCTCCTCGGAGGCGCCATCGGAATAGACATCGGCCGTATCGAACATCGTTACGCCCGCGTCCAGGCTGATATCGACCAGTCGACGCGCCTGCTCCGCATCGGTATCACCCCACGCGCTGAACAGTTCGCCGCGCCCGCCGAAGGTGCCCGCGCCGAAGCTCAGCGCCGGGACGAGCAGACCTGATGCGCCGAGCCGACGGTACTCCATGATGACTCCTAAAGGGTCTATAGTTCCGTTAACGATTCGAACCATACACCCGATGCGCTGTAAATGAAACTGGAGTTCCGTTATGGAGTCTGACAATGCCGTTCCCGGCTCGGTTCGCCCTGGTGGGCGCACTGCCCGCGTCCGCGAGGCGGTACTGCAGGCGGCGGGCGATCTGCTCGCCGAGCGCGGTTTCGCGCACCTGGATCTGACCGAGGTCGCGGCGCGCGCGGAGGTCGGCAAGACCACGGCCTACCGCCGCTGGCGCAACTCGACCGGACTTGTCGCCGACCTGCTCATCGATATGGCCGAACAATCGCTGCCACACGCGGATACCGGCTCCCTGCTCGGCGATCTCACCGCCAATGCCCGTCTGGTCGCCAAAACCCTCACCAACCCCCGCCAAGGCAAGCTCTTCCAGGCTGTGATCGCCGCCGCCACCTGCGACGAAACCGCCGCAGCCGCCCTGCGCCGCTTCTACGACATCCGCCTCACCGAATGGACCCCGTGCATCGAAGCCGCCATCGCCCGCGGCGAAATCCCCGAGAACACCGACGCCCGCGCCGTCCTCACCGCCGTGTCGGCCCCCCTCTACTATCGCCTGCTCGCCAGCGGCGACCCGATCGACGACGCGGCCGCCGTCACCGCCGCCGCAGCCGCTACCCAAGCCGCAACAGCGGGCATCTACGCGAAGTCATGAACAAGATCAGGCGGAACTCTCGGGCGATTCCACCCGATCCCGATCTCGGACAACTCGTTGCGGGTTATCCGGAGTGGTTCAGGGCGGCTATCTGACGGTCGGTTTGAGCTCGGTGGACTTCCAGTGCGGTGCGCAGGAAGTCGAGGATGACGTCCAGTTGGTCGGAGTTGTAGCGAGCCAACGCTTTCGCACCCGCCTGGCCGACCGGACCGAAGATTTCAGCAGCCGTCGCTTGCGCGGCCTCGGTGGCTTCGACCAGGACGCGGCGACGATTGGACGGATCCTGGCTGCGGGCGACGAATCCGGCACGGACGAGTCGATCGATGACGGTGGTGGTCGCGGCGGGACTCAGCTTGAGCTGAACACTCAATTCGCCGGCCGCAAGTGGACCGCGACCGAGAACGACGTCGAGGCAGCGAGTATCGGTGCGATTGAGGCCGAGACGAGCGGCGACGGCCTCATCGAAGGCGTCGAAGCTCTCCTGCAGCAGGCGGAGCTGCATCCCGATCTCTCCGATAGTTTCATCTTTCGACATTCGAATCTTTCTGTTATCGTATATTTCGTTCATCGAAATGATAGCACAGAAGGAGCCCAGCACCATGAACGAGACCCTCGATCGCGCCAGCACCGACGACACACAACTCAGTGCGGTTTTCCAGCAGCTCATGCAGACCTGGACCGATAACGATGCCGCGGCATTCGGCGCATTGTTCACCGACGACTCCGATTACGTGTCCTACGACGGCACCCGGGCGATCGGCCGTACGGAACACCAGGCCAACCACGACAAGCTCTTTCGCGGCGTGCTCGCCGGTTCGGCGCTGGTCGGCGAATTGGAGTCGATCCGGTACGTGACTGCGGATGTCGCGATCCTGCACGGCACCGCTTCGGTGCTGATGCCGTGGCGGTCGCGGCTGCCCGAGCGCCGCCTGTCGCGGCAGACCGTGGTGCTGGTGCGGACCCCCGATGGGTGGCGGATCACCGCGATTCACAACGGCCGCGTACGACCGGTCACGGTTCCGGAGCCGGATTCGTTCCCGGCCAGGATGTCTCAGCTGATGGCCCGTATCGCGCGCACGCTGGGCCTCGGCCGCAAGTGATCAGCGGGACCAGGCGGGGTCGCGGCCGGTGAGTCCGACGATGCGGTCCAGGAGCGGGGCGGTGTCGGGGACTTGGATGACCGGGCCGAACATGCCCGGGGTGCCCTCGGGCGGTGTGTCCCTCAGAAATTCGAGCAGGATGGCCAGGTGGGCGGGGTCGACGTCCGGTTGCTGACCGGTAGCACGGGCGAGATCCCAAGTGTGGATGACGATTTCGTCCAGGGCGATCGCGGCCATGACGACCGCCGGGGCGGTCACCCCGCCCGCTTCGGTTTCGCCGTCCCAGGCCGCCGGATCGCGCCAGGACTCGACGAGCGCCTTCAGCTGGGCCGAAATGCGGAAGCGCCAGTCGGCGGGCAGGTCGCTCTGCGGGCCGACAGCGGGCGGGACCGAGCGGCCGACCGCTTCCTTGGTCGCGGCCTGCCGGAAAGCCTCGGTCAGTCCGACGACGTGGGCGAGCAGGTCGCGCACGCTGGTGTCGGTGCAGGGTGTGGACGCGGTGAGGTGATCGTCGGCAATGGCGCCGACCACCGCCTCCAGGGCGGTTGCGGCCGGTTCGAGATCGAAATTCGGGTGCATCGGGGCCTCCTCGGCAACGGACGTCATCGATTGAGACGGCGCGCGCCAACGGAATTCATCGGCGCCACGATCCTGCCCGCGTCGGGAACGGTTCGACGGCTTGCCAGGCCTTCCCGCCGCCGTCTATCGCAACCAAGTCGTAGCGGCGAAAGGTGCTGGAAAAGCGGAGAATTGGTAGATGAAGGGCGATCGAGTGGAGATCGTCGTCGATTTCGGCGACGGGTCTCGCAGTTATGAAGTGGCCGCGACGCGGGCCGGGCGCAAGGTCGAGGTGCGCATCGCGCGTGGTGTGGTCGAGGTCAGCGAAGTGACGCGAACGGGCGTCGCCGTTCGAACGGCACGGTTCATGGCGGGGCGCACATTGGCGCTCGTCGAATTCCCGGCGAATGGTTCGGGTCCGGTCGAAGGCGAGTAGCGGATGGGTTGCCGCCCGAGCCGACTAGGAGCATTCTCGACAGTGTCGGATTGCGCTGTGATTCTCGCGGCACCTGTTGTTCGTTCGGCAGAGTATCGGGTACCCAACCCAAAACCACGCGCGGAGAGGAATGAACGATGACCGATCCAAGCACGTCCCGCACCATCGATGCGGCTACGGAAGGCGACTACGTCGAGCAGAGCGTCCCCGCCGACCCCGCCGATGACATCGACGACAGCTCCGAAAGCGACCTCGCGGCGGCGGTCACCCGGGATGCCTTCAGTGCCGATCCGGCCGATGTTGTGGAACAGTCGATCCCCGTGCCGCTCGATGACGAGCGCGATTCCGAGCCGGAGTATTGATCGGCCCTCCGCGAACTGTCCCTTCGCGAACTGCCCCCGTGCACTGCTGAGCGCGGAGCGAAAAGCGCACGCTCAGAGCCGGTCCGAACTCACGGCGCGATCTTTGCTCGCACCCTCGCGTGCAACTCCCGCAGACTGGAACGCTCGGTCGCGACCTCGAGCACCCGCAACCCGTGCGCATGCTCGGCCAACTCGACCGCCAACTGCTCGGTATCGACCTGCTTGTGCGGAATACGGTAGGCGGCACACAGCGCGGCCAGGTCCATCCCGTGCGGCGTACCGAAGACCCGCTCGAAAACACCGGCGTACTGCGGATCGCCCTGTTCCAGGAGTTCGAAGATGCCACCGCCGTCGTCATTGGCGACCACGATGGTCAGATCGGCTGGGCGGGGTTCACCGCGGCCGATGAGCAGGCCGGATGCGTCGTGCAGGAAGGTGAGGTCTCCGAGCAGCGCGATGGTGCGGCCGGTGTGGTACAGTGCCGCGCCGACGGCCGTGGAAACGGTGCCGTCGATACCGGCCACACCGCGATTGGACAGCACCCGAACACCTGGTCGCGGATGCGAGACCAGGGCCGCGTCGCGCACCGGATTGGATGCGCCGAGCAGCAGCTGATCGCCATCGCGCAGCGCGTCCATCACCACCGCGGCCACGTGCAGCCCGGTCGGCTTGGGATGGTTGGCCAGTTCCGTGCGCACGACCCGACCGGCATTCGCATCGAGTTCGCGGCAGTGCGCGAGCCAGTCTGCACTGGGCGCACCCGTGGTCACCGCCCTGGTTCCGGTGCCGACCACATTGCCCGAGACATCGGGCCAGCGCGGACCGGTGGTGAGCGCGTAGACGGTCACGGCCGGATCGGCCAGCACCTTCGCGACCTGACGATGTAGCGTCGGCCGCCCGGTAATGATCGCCTGCCGCGGCTTCAGCAGCGGCAAGGCCAGCGGATGCAGGGACGGACCGTGCATCGGGGCCGTGGGTTCGGCCACCGTGGGCAGCTCGGCCAGTTCCGGGCGCAATCCGGCGCCGTGGCCGGAGATGACGACCGTATCGGGCGTCAGGTCGAGATCCAGCGGCACATCGAGGGTCGCGTACCGAGTGCTCGTCCATGCCTCGCCGCCGGGGCGGCCCTGAGGCGCCCACTCGTCCGGCATGTGATCCGGCACCAGCGGTTCGCGCAGTGGAATATCGAAATGCACCGGCCCGGCATTGCCGGAACGGGTGCCGCGGGCCGCCGCCAGCACCCGGCAGACGGCCGAACGCCACTGGCTGTTCTGCTGGCCGTAGGGCACGCCGCCGTCCGTAACGGACTCTTCCTCGGCGAGTCCGAGGCTGATCGAGGCACGGACCTGGCTACCGAACAGCCCTAACTGTTCGACGGTCTGATTGGCGCCGGAACCGAGCATTTCGTAAGGTCGGTTCGCGCTGAGCACCACCAGCGGAACCCGGGCGTAGTTCGCCTCCAGCACCGCGGGGCCGAGATTGGCTACGGCGGTCCCAGAGGTCATCACCACCGGTACCGGCAGTCGGCTGGCGATGGCGAGACCGATGGCCAGGAAGCCCGCGGTTCGCTCGTCGATGCGCATATGCAGGCGGAGTCGGCCCGCCGCATCGGCCGCCTGTAGTGCGAATGCCAGGGGCGCGTTTCTCGACCCTGGACACAGCACGACATCCCGCACACCCCCGCGCGCGAGTTCGTCAACGACCACTTGCGCCTGTGCTGTAGACGGATTCACGCCTCCAGCCTCTCAGACAGTTGCTTCGACGTCTTCGTCACCCTGCTCACATCGGCACCTCGCTAACACTCGGCACCATGGTGCCCAGAGGGCGCTGTGCCATTGGTTCGCTCGCTGCGCTGCCTCACGCACATGTGTTCGATTGGGATTTTGCCGCCCGCGTCCACCACCGGACGCGGGCGGCTGGCATGCGCCGCAGATCGATGATCCGCATCAGCACAGCGAATCGATTTGCGGTGCAACGTTACCCCCAACCCGACCACACGGAGCGAGTCTTACGAGCGACGTTCGCGGCCCGTCTCGCGTCCGCGCCGAAGGCGCGACCATCAGAAACAGCCGAGTCGCCGAAGCGCATACGACGAAGACACGAACTCCCGTCACTCACGCACCCACAACGGAGCGAGTCTTACGAGCGACCGTTCGCGGCCCGTCTCGCGTCCGAGTCGGCGCAGGGCCCGGGCCCCCCGGGCCCGGGTCGCCCGCGCCGGCGCCCGGC